>NZ_CP128405.1:240000-552500 GCF_030345315.1 Stenotrophomonas sp. 17(2023) | reverse complement strand
GTCCGCGGGAACGTTCCTGCGGACGGCTCAGCCACCGGGCTTGGCGGTCTCGATGACCACGCCGAGCTCCCTGCCCGCCTCGGCCACTTTCACGCGCCGGCCATCGGCACGGGCGATCAGGTAGTCCGCAGCCACCCAGCCACTGCGCTCACCGTGGCGCACATTGCACCAGCTCAGGTCGTCCAGGCAGCGCTGCACTTCAACCGTGGTCCCCACCGGCAGGACCGCGACCCGGTCGGCGCGCGTGTCCGGCGCGCTGCGCAGGTTCAGGCCGTTGCTGCTGACCTTGGCTGGCGGCTCGACGATCTCGGGCTGGAACCACAGGACCACCGCGATGATGGCGGCGGCGGCTGCAAGGCGCGGGATGAGACGGGGCATGGCCGGTCCCTGCGGAGAAGATCGTGCATCAATACCGCGACCAGGCATCACCGCGGCTGAATCCCGCCGGGGCGATGCCTGTTTCCGTCATGCCGCCATGCCGCTGTGGCGCAGCAAGGCATCGATCCGCGGCTCGCGCCCGCGGAACGCGAGGAAATTCTCGGCCGCACTGCGACTGCCGCCCCGCGACAGCACCTCGTCGCGGAAGCGCGCGCCGGTCGCGGCGACCTGGTCGGGCGCTTCCTCGAACGCGGCATAGGCATCGGCGCTGAGCACCTCGGCCCATTTGTAGCTGTAGTAGCCGGCCGCATAGCCGCCGGCGAAGATGTGGCTGAACTGGTGCGGGAAACGGTTCCACTCCGGCGGGAAATTCACCGCGACTTCGCCACGCACGCGCTCGAGCAGCTGCAGCACGCTTTCCTGCGCCGGCTGGTACTGGCTGTGCAGCAGCATGTCGAACAGTCCGAACTCCAGCTGGCGCACGGTGAACATGCCGCTCTGGTAGTTCTTTGCCGCGAGCATCCGTTCGAACAGCGTGCGCGGCAATGGCGCACCGGTGCCCACGTGCGCGGTCATCGCCTGCACCTGCTCCCATTCCCAGCAGAAATTCTCCATGAACTGGCTGGGCAGCTCGACCGCATCCCACTCCACGCCGTTGATCCCGGCCACCGCCAGTTCGCCGATGCGGGTCAGCAGCTGGTGCAGCCCGTGGCCCATCTCATGGAAGACGGTGGTGACTTCATCGTGGCTGAAGGTAGCGGGGCTGCCGTCGCTGCCGCGGCCGAAGTTGCAGACCAGGTAGACCAGCGGGGTCTGCACGCCAGACGCGTTGACGCGGCGGTTGCGGCAATCGTCCATCCACGCACCGCCGCGCTTGCCTTCACGCGCGTACAGGTCCATGTAGAACTGCCCGACCAGCGCGCCGTCGGCATCGACCAGGCGGTAGAAGCGCACGTCCGGGTGCCAGACCGGCGCCTGGTCCGGCTGCACCCGCAGGCCGTACAGGCGCTCGATCACCGCGAACAGGCCCGCCAGTACCGTGGGCTCGGTGAAGTACTGCTTCACCTCCTGCTCGGAATAGCTGTAGCGCGCCTGCCTGAGCTTTTCGCTGGCATAGGCAAGGTCCCAGGCCTGCAGCCGGTCGATGCCCAGCTCCGCGGCGGCAAAGGCCTCCAGCTCGATGCGGTCACGCTGCGCATGGGGCCTGGCGCGCGCGGCCAGGTCGCGCAGGAAATCCAGCACCTGTGCCGGGGCCGTCGCCATCTTGGTGGCGATGGAGTACCCGGCGTAATTGTCGAACCCCAGCAGTGCGGCCAGTTCGGTGCGCAGGGCCAGGATGCGCTCGATGTTGCCGCCATTGTCGAGGGCGGCGTCGCCGAACTCGGAGGCACGCACCGCATGGGCGCGGTAGAGCGCCTCGCGCAGCGCGCGGTTGTCGGCATAGGTCTGCACCGGCAGGTAGCAGGGCATGTGCAGGGTCAGCTTCCAGCCCTGGCGGCCATCCCGGATAGCCGCGGCGCGGGCGTTGGCGAGCACGTCGGCCGGCAGCCCGGACAGTTCCGCCTCGTCTTCGACATACAGGGCGAACGCGTCGGTGGCATCGAGCACGTTCTGCGAGAACCTGGCCGACAGCGCCGACAGCTCCTGCTGGATCTGCGCGAAGCGCGCCTTGCCGGCAGCGTCGAGCTCGGCGCCCCCCAGGCGGAAATCACGCAGTGCGTTGTCCAGCACCTTGCGCCGGGCCGGGTCGAACGCCGCGGCCTCCGGCGATGCCGCCAAAGCCTTGTATTGCGCATACAGCGCCGGGTTCTGCGCCATCGTGCTGCCGAAACGGCTGATCCTGGGCAGGTTGGCGTTATAGGCCTCGCGCAGTTCCGGCGTGTCGGCCACCGCCTGCAGGTGGGCGACCTGGCCCCATGCGCGGTACAGGCGCTCGGTGGCGTCGTCCAGCGGGGTCACGAAGGTCTCCCAGCTCACCGGCGCCACGGTTTCGGCGGTCTTCACCGCGGCTTCGGCCTCGGCCAGCAGGGTGTCGATGGCCGGGGTGACGTGGCCGGGACGGATCTGGTCGAAACGCGGCAGGCCGGAGAAGTCGAGCAGGGGGTTGGAATTCATGGACGGTCCTGGAAACGGGTCCGGCGGGGCCGGCATCAGTTCCGATATGGCGACGGCTCCAGCCACGCACAAGGCAGCGCCGGCAGCCCCCGGCCGTCCACCGCCGCGGCGATGGCGGCGTCGGCGGCGGCCACGTCGATGCCCTGGCGTTCGTACCAGGCCGGGTCGTAATAGCTGTGCGCGTAGCGCTCGCCGGCATCGCACAGGATGGTGACGATGGAACCGTCGCGGCCGGCATCGCGCATCAGCTGTGCCGCCAGCAGCACGCCGATGAAGTTGGTGCCGGTGGAACCGCCGACGCGGCGCCCGAGGGTGGCGCTGACATGGCGCATGGCGGCCAGGCTCAGGGCATCGGGCACCTTGACCATCGCATCGACACAGGTGGGGATGAAACTGCGTTCCACGCGCGGGCGGCCGATGCCCTCCACGCGCGAGCCCCCCTCGCAGGCCAGGTCGCGCCAGTCGGCGCCGGCCAGCGCCGCGCAGTAGCCGTCGTAGAACACCGATACCTCCGGGTCCGCGCACATGATCAGGGTGTCGTGGCGGCGGTAGCTGACGTAGCGCCCCAGCGTGGCCGCCGTGCCGCCGGTACCCGGGCTGCAGACGATCCACTCCGGCACCGGGTGCGGCTCCTCGGCCATCTGCTTGAAGATCGATTCGGCGATGTTGTTGTTGGCACGCCAGTCGGTGGCGCGCTCGGCGTAGGTGAACTGGTCCATGAAGTGGCCGCCGGTCTCGCGCGCCAGCCGCTCCGATTCGCAGTTCAGGTCGCAGGCGCGCTGCACCAGATGGCAGCGCCCGCCCTGGAACTCGATGGCGGCGATCTTCTCCGGGGAGGTGCTGGCCGGGATCACGGCGATGAACGGCAGCCCCAGCAGGCGGGCGAAGTAGGCCTCGGACACCGCGGTCGAGCCACTGGACGCCTCGATCACCGGGCAGCCCTCGCGCAGCCAGCCATTGGCCAGCGCGTACAGGAACAGCGAACGCGCGAGGCGATGCTTCAGGCTGCCGGTCGGGTGGCTGGACTCGTCCTTCAGGTAGACGTCGATGCCGGGGAAACCGGGCAGGCCCACCGGAATCAGGTGGGTATCGGCCGAGCGGTTGTAATCGGCTTCGATCTTGCGGATGGCCGCCGCCACCCAGGCACGCTGGGACATGGATCACACACTCTGATGAAAGCTGAAGCCGATTCTACTGCGGGCGGGAACGGCCGCCGCCGGCAGCGGCGCTGCACGCCGCACGATGGTATGGTGCGCGCAGGTTTCCATCCGGACCCCGCGTGCCGCGCATCCTGCTGCCCCTGCTGCTGTGCCTGTCCCTGATCGCCGGTGCGATCGGGTCGGTGTGGTCGGCCACGGCGATGGCGATGCCGGCCGCTGCGGCCGCGGTCACCGAGGCCGTGGGCATGGACAGGGGCGTGGACCACGCCTGCTGCCACGACGGCGGCGGCATGCACGATTCCGACAGGCAGCCGCAGCCGCCGGCCGCGTCCTGCGACGACGGCAAGCACTGCGACTGCACCCAGCACTGCAACATGCTGCCCACGCCACTGGCGTCGCCGGCCGGTGCCATCGCGCGCTCAGCCGAACCCACCGACCCCACGCCGGGGCGCTACGACGTGCGCCCGCGCCAGCTGCACCGGCCACCCATCGCCTGATCCGGCTGTCGCCGCCGCGCGGCCTGCCCGCGCGTAGCCGCCATACCAAGGCCCGCAGCACGCTGCGCGGGTGACTTCGATCGTCGCCATGCGCCAGTGCCTCCCTGCAATCCGCAGTTGCCGTCCGCCTTCGCCGGTGGGCGGCCGATGGAGTTCCCATGAAAAACGATTTCCTTTCCGACCCGCGCTCGGTGCTGTCGCGGCGCCGCTTCGTGCAGGGCCTGGCCCTGGGCGGCGTCGTCGCCGGCAGCGGGCTGTGGCGCGCATCCGACGCATTGGCCGCCGTTCCCCGCACGCTGGCCGCCAGCGAGCTGCGCGGCACCGACCTGAGCCTGGCCATCGGCCGCTCGACGGTCGATTTCACCGGCCGCGCGCGCAGTGCGGTCACCGTCAACGGTTCGCTGCCGGCCCCGATCCTGCGCTGGCGCGAGGGCGATACGGTCAGCATCCGCGTGGCCAACACGCTCGCCGACGAGATGACCTCGATCCACTGGCACGGCATCCTGCTGCCGTCCAACATGGACGGCGTGCCGGGGCTGAGCTTCGACGGCATCGCCCCCGGCGAGACCTTCCAGTACCGCTTCCAGCTGCGCCAGTCCGGCACCTACTGGTACCACAGCCATTCGATGTTCCAGGAGCAGGCAGGCCTGTATGGCGCGCTGGTGATCGACCCGCTGGAGCCGCCGCCGTACCGCTTCGACCGCGAGCACGTGGTACTGCTGTCGGACTGGACCGACCTGGACCCGGCCGCGCTGTACCGGCGGATGAAGAAGATGCCGATGCACGACAACACCTACCAGCGCACGGCAGGCGACTTCATGCGCGACGCCCGCCGCGACGGCCTGCGCGCCACCCTCGCCGACCGTGGCATGTGGGGGCGGATGCGGATGACGCCGTCTGACCTGTCCGACATCAATGCCCACACCTATACCTACCTGATGAACGGGACCGCGCCGGCCGGCAACTGGACGGGGCTGTTCCGCAGCGGCGAAAAAGTACTGCTGCGTTTCATCAACGGCTCGGCGATGACCTACTTCGACGTGCGCATCCCGGGGCTGAAGATGACCGTGGTGGCGGCCGATGGCCAGTACATCCACCCGGTGAGCGTGGACGAGTTCCGCATCGCGGTGGCCGAGACGTTCGACGTGATCGTCGAGCCCAGCGGCCAGGACGCGTTCACGATCTTCGCCCAGGACATGGGCCGCACCGGCCACGCCTGCGGCACGCTGGCGGTGCGCCACGGCCTGCAGGCGCCGGTGCCGGCACTGGATCCGCGGCCGCTGCTGACCATGGCCGACATGGCCCACGACCACGGCGGCGGCCACGGCCAGATGCCGATGGCCCAGGGCGACCATGGCGGACATGCAGGGCATGGCGCCCACGGCGGGCATGGCATGAGCGGCAGCGCGCCCGAACACCCCCCCAGCGAGCGCGGCAACCCACTGGTGGACATGCAGAGTTCGGCCAGTTCGCCGCGGCTGGACGACCCCGGCATCGGCCTGCGCGACAACGGCCGCAAGGTGCTTGCCTACGCCGACCTGCGCTCGCTGTTCGAGGACCCGGACGGGCGCGAACCCGGCCGCGAGATCGAGCTGCACCTGACCGGACACATGGAGAAGTTCGCCTGGAACTTCGACGGCGTCCCGTTCGCCGGTGCCGAGCCGCTGCGCCTGAACTATGGCGAGCGCATGCGCATCGTGCTGGTCAACGACACGATGATGACCCACCCCATCCACCTGCATGGCGTATGGAGCGACCTGGAGGATGCCGACGGCTGCTTCCAGGTGCGCAAGCACACCATCGACATGCCGCCCGGCACCCGGCGCAGCTACCGCGTGCGCGCCGATGCGCTGGGCCGCTGGGCGTTCCACTGCCACCTGCTGTACCACATGGAAGCGGGCATGATGCGCGAAGTGAGGATCGAGGCATGAAGACGACGACCCGATCCCTGCTGTTCATCGCCCTGGCCGCGGCCACCGGCAGCGCCGCCGCGCAGGACGCGCATGCGGGCCATCACGACCATGGAACCACCGCGAAACCGGATCCGCATGCGGGTCATGCATCAGCGGCTCCCGCCGCATCCGCGGGGAGCGACCCGCACGCCGGCCATGCCGCGCATATGCCGACGGCGAAGCCAGTCGAACCGGCGCCCGACCCGCATGCAGGCCACGGGACGCCGGCCAGCATGTCCGGTCAAGCCGGCATGCATGCAGGCCACGCCATGCCGATGGATCATGCGTCCCACGCGATGCCGCCACAGCCGGCCGCGGACCCGCATGCCGGTCACGCGATGGAGCCGCCCGCCGGAAAATCCGCGGACGGCCATGACGCCCATGCCGGGCACGACATGCATGGCGAGCATGCGCAGCCTGCTACGGTCGACGCCCATGCCAGCCCCGTGCCTGCCACCTCTTCGGACGCGGACATGCACGCGGGCCATGGCGATCACGCCGGCCATGGCGCCGCGGCCATGCAGGTGCCGCGCGAGCCCATTGCCACGCCGACCGCCGCGGACCTGGCGGCGGCGTTCCCCACGCTCGCGCCGCATGCGATGCAGCATGCGCCCGGCATCAACAAGCTGGTGCTGTTCGACCACCTGGAAGCCTGGGACAACGCCCGCGGCAGCGGCCAGTCGTGGGCGGCCAAGGGCTGGGTCGGCAGCGACATCGACCGCCTGTGGCTGCGCAGCGAAGGCCAGCGCAGCGAGGGCCGGCTCGGCGAGTGGTCGCTGGACGCGCTCTATGGCCATTCCATCTCACCGTGGTGGGACCTGGTCGGCGGCGTCCGCCATGATGGCGGCGATGCGCCCGGGCTGACCCGCGCCGCCATCGGCGTGCAGGGGCTGGCGCCCTACAAGTTCGAATTCGCCGCCACCGCCTACCTGGGCGGGCCGCGCCGGGCCGAACTGGCGGTGGAGGCGGAGTACTCGCTGCTGCTGACCAACAGGCTGATCCTGCAACCGTCGCTGGAGGCCAGCGTGGCCGCCGACGACGACCCGCGCCGCGGCGTCGGCAGCGGACTGGGCCACGTCGGCGCCGGCCTGCGCCTGCGCTACGAGATCACCCGCCGCTTCGCGCCGTACGTCGGCTTCGTTCACGAACGCCGTTTCGGCCGCAGCGCCGACCTGCATCGCGATGCCGGGGAAGCCACCCGGGAATCGCGCTGGGTCGCCGGCGTGCGGTTCTGGTTCTGACCCCGTTCCCACGGCGGAACGCCGCGCGGCATTCCGCCCCCTTCAGAAGGAGATTCACATGAACACACTGCTGCACAGGACGATGGCCCTGCTGATCGTTGCCGGCTCCATCTTCGCCGTCGCCGCCTGCGATGCCGCACCGCCAGCGGCGGCGGGCAAGCCGCCGGCAGCCGGGCATGCCGCCCGCACGGCGCAGGTCGTGCACGTCCACAAGGACGCCAACTGCGGCTGCTGCAACGGCTGGATCGAGCACATGCGCGCGGCCGGTTTCACCGTGGTGGCCCATGACAGCGCCGACATGGCGGCGGTGAAGCAGCGCCTGGGCATTCCGCTGTCGCAGGCGTCGTGCCATACCGCCGAAGTCGGCGGCTACGTGCTGGAAGGCCACGTTCCGGCCGCGGACGTGCAGCGCCTGCTGCGCGAGAAGCCGGCCGCGCGTGGGCTGGTGCTGCCGGGCATGCCCATCGGGTCGCCGGGCATGGAGTCGCCCGATGGCCGCCGCGACGCGTTCACGGTCACCCTGCTCGGCAAGGACGGCACCCTGCAGCCCTACGCCCGGCACCCCTGACCGGCGCGCAACGGCGGCGGCATCCGGGAACGCGGCCCGCCGCGTTCCCGGTGCGTTGCCGCGCGCCGCTCTAGAATCGTCCCTCCCCCTCACCAGGAACAACGCCATGAGCCTGAACGCTCTCCGCCAGCAGCCCGGCATGGCTGCGCAGCCGCCGGCCGAGACCACCGGCTTCGTCTTCAACCACACCATGCTGCGGGTCAAGGACATCACCGCTTCGCTGGATTTCTACACCCGCGTGCTCGGCTTCCGCCTGGTCGACCGGCGCGATTTCCCCGAGGCCGCGTTCAGCCTGTACTTCCTGGCGTACGTGCCGGAAGGCATGCAGGTGCCCGAGGACGACGCCGCGCGCCGGCTGTGGATGGCCGGTATGCCCGGCGTGCTGGAGCTGACCCACAACCATGGCACCGAGCACCAGGACGGCCCGGTCTACCACGACGGCAACAGCGAACCGCGCGGCTTCGGCCACATCTGCGTGTCGGTGCCGGAGCTCGAAGCGGCCTGCGCGCGCTTCGAACAGCTGGGCGTGCCGTTCCAGAAGCGCCTGCAGGACGGGCGCATGAAGAACCTGGCCTTCATCAGGGACCCGGACGGCTACTGGGTGGAGATCATCGGCAACCGCTGAGGTTGCCGTTCGCCGCGGCCGGTGCATGGGCCGCGGCGACTGCTGCGTTGCATTGCATGCCGGGCCGGCGCGTCAGCCGCGGCCCGGTGCCGGGGTCATGACGTCGCCTGCTCGCGCTCGATGCGCTCGGTCTCCGCCGCCAGCAGTTCCGGGTGCAGGTCGAACTGGTCGGACAGCAGCAGGGTACGTGCGGCCTCGGTGACCTCGATGCGCTCGGCCTGCAGCAGGTCGCCGTCGCGGAACAGTTCGATGTAGCTGTCCAGCACGCCGGACAAGGTGCCCTGGGCGGTATCCGGCGCCGCCAGCACCAGCTGCAGGCCCAGCGAGCGCAGGTAGTTGGTGGTGGCGCGCGCGTTCTGCGCGTCGATCTTGTCGCCGAACTCGTCGAGCAGGATCAGCCCCAGCCCGCCTGGCTGCGCCTCGCTCTTGCCGTAGGCCGCGGCCAGCGCGGCACCGGCGATCACATACAGCGGCGCGCGGTGTTCGCCACCGGAGCCCGAGCGCATGCGTTCGCTGAGGCTGCCGATCACCCGGTCCTCCTGGCGGATCTGCACCTCGAAGCGGAAGAAGCGGCGGTAGTCGTCCAGCGGCGAATTGGCCACGTGGGTGGCGGCCTTGTCCTCGACCAGCGCACGGAACGCCTCGGGCACCTGGCCGGCGCTCTCGAACAGCGTGTCCTCGCCACCGATGTCGGCGGCGCGCTGGATGAAGCGGTGCAGGTCGCGGAACTCCGGCACCACCTCGTAGTGGAACTGGTAGCGCTCGTTGTTGGAAAACGCCGGACTGGCGCGCAGGGTGCGGTTGAGCGTGGCGATCTGGGTCCTGAGCCGGGTGAAGTTGTCGTACAGGGTGGACGCCACGCCGGTGCGGAAGGTGTCCACCGCGGTGGCATAGGCCTGGCGCGCCTCCTCCTCGTACTGCACCAGCTCGGTGTCGCGCAGCTGGGTGAGTTCGCGCTGCAGCACGATGCGCGCCGGGCGCCAGGCGCTGGCATCGAAATCCAGTTCCAGCCCATGGTCGCGGGCGTACTGCGCCAGTCCGCTCCAGGCCTCCGGCAGCAACCGCGCCAGCTGCGCGTCGCTGTCCCTGGCACGCTCCTCGCAGCGGCGTGCGCGCTCTTCCAGCGACGGGTGCTTTTCGTCCAGTTCCTCACGCTGGCGCTCGACCCGGTTGGGGTCGACGTCCGGATCGGCGAAGGCTTCCACCGCGCGCCGCGCGACCAGCTCCTCCTGCTGGCGCAGGCCCTCGAGCAGGCCATGGGTGCGTTCGAGATTGGCCGCCGCCACGGCCTCCTGGCCGACCAGCGCATCGGCGCGCTGCTCGCAGCCGGCGAGCTGGGCATTCAGTTCGCGCAGCTGTTCGGACAGGCGCAGCAGGTCCGGGTCCAGCGCCGCCAGCCGGCTTTCCTGCGCACTGCGGTAACGCTCGGCCACCTGGCGATGCTCGAGCACGCGCTCGTGCAGCGCCTGGGCGACGGCGTCGGCATCGGCCAGCCGTGCCAGCCCGCGCTGGCAGTCGTCGGCCCGGCGCAGGCGCGGTTCGATCTGGCGCAGCGCCTGTTCGGCCTTCTCGATTTCCTCGTGCAGCACCCGCAGCCGTGCGCGGTTGTCGGACGCGCCGATGCGCAGGTCGCCCGCGGCCGGCAGGCGCAGGCGTTCGATGCTGCCGCCGCGCGCGAGCAGGCCGTCGCGGGTCAGGCCCTGGCGGCTGCGCACCAGTTCGGCCTCGGTCTCCACGCAGCGCAGCTCGCCGAGCTGGCGGCGCAGGAATGCCAATGCGTCGGCATTGACGCCTTCCAGAAGCGCGGCGACGCTGCCGCTCTCCGGCTCGTCGGCGCCACGCGACCTGCGTGCATGGCTGGACAGTGCCAGCTTGACGCCATACACCGAGCGCCCGCCGGACAGGCCACGGTACAGCTTGACCGCGCGTTCCTCGTCCTTGTCCGGGATCAGCAGCGCCTCGACGTTGCTGCGCAGGTACCCCTCGATGGCGTGCTGCCAGGTCGCGTCGGTGACCCGCACCAGGTCGCACACCGGGCGCGCGTCGATGCCGGCATCGCGCAGGTAGCTCATCAACCGCACGGTATCCGGGTTCAGCTCGGCCTGGCCGGCAGCCAGCCGCTTCTGGTTCTGGCGCGCGGTTTCCAGCGCATCGCGCGCCTTGTCGTGCGCGGCATGCAGCTGGCGCGCATGGCGGTCGACACGCTCGCGCAGCGGCGCGGCCGCATGCAGCGCCTGGCGGGCGCGCGCGAACAGGTCTTGCGGAGCCCAGGGCAGCGCGTCCTCGGCGGCCAGCGCCGACAGTTCGGCGTGCCAGACATCCCACGCTTCGCGCGCGGCGGCCAGCGCGGTGCTGTCGACGTCGTCGAGCGCGAGCGCATCGAGCTGGCGGAACTGCTCGCGCACGAAGCCGACTTCGCGCACCAGGTCCTTCTTCAGCTGGGCAAGGCGGTCGCGGTCGCGGCCGGCCAGTTCGTCCAGCTGCGCCTGCTCGCCGTAGCCGGCACTGCCCTGCAGGCGTGCGTTGGCGCGGGCCTGTTCCTCGCGCAGGGTGTCGCGTTCGACGCGGGTATCGGCAAGGCGGCGGCGGGTGTCGGCCAGCGTGTCCTCAGCGGCGGCCAGCGCGCCTTCGGCCTGGTCCAGCTGCTCGCTGTACAGGTCGCGGGCGTACTCGGCGGCCAGCGCGCGCGCCGAGGCGGCGCGGGTGGCCTGCGCGGCGATCTTCTCGTACTGGCGCTCGGCGCCTTCGGCGGCGTCGATGCGCTGGCGGACCTGCTCGATCTTCTCCTTGATCTGGCGGAAGCTGTCCAGCAGCGCGCGGAAGCGGGCGATGTCGGTGGGCCGGTCCTCGGCCACCAGGGTACGCACGAACAGGTCCACGTCCTCGACGCGCTGCAGGTTCAGCGCGTTGAGGAAGGCCTTGCGGTAGGCATTGAGGTCGGGGTTGGCCGCCGGGCTGGCGCGCAGGCGCAGCAGCAGGTCGCGCAGGAAGCGCTCGGCATTGGGATGCAACTGCGGCGTTTCGCCCACGTCCTTGCAGCGGCGGGCGATGTGCTCGCGGAAAGTACTCCAGGCCAACGGCAGTTCCTTGCCCTTGACCTGCTCCAGGTGTTCGTCCAGCTCCAGCGCCACCCCGGGCAGCAGGTACAGCCCGTGCGTGCGGTGTTCGGGTTCATCGACCGAGGCGCCGAGCGCGATGCCGGCAGTCAGCGGCACGCCGGTCTCGGTGTCGCGGAACACCAGCGAGATGTAGGTGGTGGCGGTGCGCCGCTTGCGCCCTTCCTCGCCACTGCGGAACACGCCCAGGCAGTAGTCGCGGATGGTGCGCGCACGGTGGCTGCCGCCGGCCTGCGCGTTGAAGCGGATGCGGCTGCGGTCGCCGCCCAGCAGGACGATCTGCAGGGCGTCGAGCAGCGCGCTCTTGCCGGCGCCGTTGGGCGCGATGATGGCGCTGGTCGCGTCCAGCTGCAGGCTCTGCGCCTCGAACAGGAAGAACTGGACCAGGTGGATGCGTTCAAGCTGCTGCATCGTCGTCCTCCAGGCCCGCGTCGCCCGCCTCGTCGCGGTTGTGCTGGTCCAGGCGCTGCAGCCATTGCTCGCCGACGATCTCGACGATGGCCGGGCGCACGCGCAGGTGGAACGGCTGCGGGTCGTCGCCTTCGGACTCCACCAGCCGGCACACGCCCCAGCGCCTGAGCGTGCGCGCCAGCGCGCGCAGCGCGCCCACATCCGGCATCGCGCGGCCGGTCAGCGCCTGCCAGCTTTCCTGCAGGTCCGGCAGTTCCACCACTACTTCGCCGTGGTCCTCGATCAGGCCCTGGCGCATGGCCTCGTCGTAGCGCTGGCGCAGCACCAGCAGGGCCAGGGTTTCGTCCAGCGTCACCGGCGTACCTTCGCCATGCGCCGGCAGCGCCACCACGTAGCGGTAATGGGCGTTGCGCTCCAGGCGGATGCCCAGCGGCTCCAGCGCGGCGACGAAATCGGGGTAATGATCTTCCACCAGGTGGTAGGCCACGCGCGAACGCGTGTCGGCGGCGTACAGCACCTGCTCGGTGGCCAGGCGGTAGGCGGCGCGCTCGAAGTCCTGCACGGCGTAGGTGCCGTTGGACATCTGGCTCAGGGTGTTCCAGCTGCGTTTCATGCGGTTTCCGGGAGTTTTGCGCCGACCCGCAGGATGCGGAAGCGCGGGCCGCGCAGGTAATCGTTGTCGTCGCCATCGCCGGCATCGAGCAGCTCGACGCGGAAGCCGCGCAGCAGCCGGCCGAGCGGATCCTCGCGGCGCAGGCCGCCGCTGCGATTGCCGCGCAGGGCGAGCGTGAGCAGGGTCTGGTAGGCGCGCAGGTCCTCGATGCTGGCGATGTCCAGCCGTGCCGAGTCGATCGCCGCGCCCTGCTGCAGGTGGCGGCCGACGTAGCGCGCCATGTCCTCGGCGTTGACCAGGCGCGCGCGCTTCATCCGCCGCAGCAGCGACAGCCGCGCCAGCTGCTCGGGGGTCGGCGGCGTGGTGGCATTGGCGCTGCGCGGAATCGGCGCCGGCTTGCGGTGCGGCGGGCGCAGGCGCGCCTCGTCCATCAGCGGACCCGGCGCCACCGGCAGCCGCAGCGCTTCCTCCGGGGCCGACAGCACGCCGCGGCAGGCGCGGCGCAGCAGCACGTCGAGCCGGTCGGGTGCGCGCAGGCGGTAGTCGAGGAATGCCAGCGCGCGGCGGTTGGCCTGGCGGATGTCCTCGTCCAGGCGGGCCAGGTATTCGTCGATGCGTTCCAGCTCGCGCAGCCGCCCCAGGCTGCGCGACAGCCGCTGCTGGGCGCGCGCGGCGTCGCCGCCGGTCACGTGCTCGCCGTACCAGGCCACCAGCGCTTCGCGCTGCGCGCCGGACTCGAGCTGCTGCACCATCGCCAGGATCGAGCTGCGCCGCGCCATCGGGTGGTCGGCGCGGTGCAGCTCGGCGTAGTCGCCGATGAACAGCTGGCCGACGTAGCGCTCGAACCACTGCCGGGCGAACTGCGCGGTGGTCTCGGCCTTGCTCAGTTCCGGCATCAGGTCGCGTACCTGCAGGCTCATCGAGGCCAGCGACACCAGCAGGCGCCGCGCCTGGTCGGCGGCCTCGTCGAGGATGCCGCCGTCCAGGCGGCCTTCGGCGACCTGCTGCAGCTGCAGCTCCACCGAACGCATCTTGGCCGAGACGAAGGTCGGGCCATGCTCGCTGAACTCCACCAGGGTGGACAGCAGCTGCGCCACCATCGGCGGCATGGTCACCATCTCGCGCGCGCCGATGCGTTCCTGGCGCAGCCAGCCGGCGGCGCGGAAGCGGTCGTGGATGGCGCCGGCACGCATGTTCAGCGGCGCGTCCGGGGCCTGGCCGTCCTCGTCTTCCCACGGGTCGTCGGTGAGCAGGTAGCGCTCGATCGCGGCGGTGATCTCGCGGCGCGGAAAGCCGTGGCTGGGCGGCACCGGGGCGTCCGGGCCGAAGAACTCGTCGAACATCCGGCACAGCAGCGACCAGTAGTTCTGGCGGTTGGCCGAGGCCAGCGGGCCGAAGATGCCGGCGGGTACGACCGAGAACAGCGGCGGGGTGGTCGTGGCGGTGGTGGTGGTCAAAACGTCGGGGTCCTGCAGCTTCCTGCCGTGCGGCGGCGATTGTGGCATATCGCCGCCGCCGGCGGCCCCCGGGGCGGGGGCTTGCCGGGGCCGCAACGACGACGGGCGCCACAGGGGCGCCCGTCGCGGGAAACGGCCCGGGCGGCGGCTCAGAACTTCTGCGTGTAGCGCAGGTAGAGGATGCGGCCGTAGGCGTTGTACAGGTTGAAGTTCCAGGGCCGGCCGTCGGTTTCGACCAGCTGCGGGTAGCGGTTGCCCACGTTGTTGGCGCCCAGGGTGATGCCGGCGTTCCACGGCGCCTTGTAGGTCAGCGCCAGGTCATGGGTGACATAGCTGCCCACGTGCGTGCCCGGGTCGCCGGCCAGGAAACCGAAGGTCGGCTTGACCCCGGGGTTGCGCTGGTCGCCGATGTAGTTGACGTTCCAGTTTACGCTCCAGTCCCCGTGGCTCCAGATGTTGCGCAGGCTGCCCCGCATCTCCGGGGCGGCCGCCCAGCCCAGCCGGTCCTTGACCGTGGCCCCGTCGGTCACCTTGAACTCCAGCACGCGCGCCACCTGCAGCCAGCTCTCCAGCCGGCCCCAGCCACCGCCGTCGAAGCGGCCGCGCAGGTTCAGGTCCAGGCCGCGGGTGCTGAGGTCGCCCTCGTTGGCATAGGCGGTGTTGATCTCGCGGATGGAGCCGTTGGCGCGGCGCTCCACCGAGGTGCCGGCCGGCAGCGGCAGCCCATGGTTGTCGAATTCGACCAGCTCCTGGTACTCGATCAGGCGGATGCGGTCGTCGATCCTGATGTGGTAGTAGTCCAAGGTCAGGTTCAACCAGTCCAGCGGGTCCCAGGCCAGGCCCAGGCTGTACTGGCGGGAATGCTCGGAGCCCAGCGCGGGGTTGCCGCTGGACCAGGTATCGACCTGGTAGCTGACGTCCTTGCTGACCGGACCATCGGCGATGCCGTCGTTGTTCGCATCGCCGCCGCACTCGGCGGACGAATAGCCCACCGCCAGGCAGCTGCGGTAGTCCTGCACGTGCTCGGCCGAGAACGAACGCTTTGCATGGATGCTGTTGAGGTTGGGTGCGCGGAAGCCCTTGCCGGCCGAGCCGCGCAGGGTCAGGTTGGGCAGCGGCTGCCAGCGCAGCGAAAGCTTGGGCGACAGGTCGCCGCCGTAGTCGCTGTAGCGGTCGTAGCGGGCGGCCAGGGTGAAATCGAACCCCTCCATCACCGGCAGCAGCCATTCGGCGAAGGCCGCCTGCACGCGGCGGCTGCCGGCGGCCGAGTTGCCCGACGAACCGGCCACGGCGCCGGCTTCGGACAGCGAATCGTATGTGTCGGCGTAGTCCTCGCTGCGCGACTCCAGGCCGAACGCCACCGCCGAGCGCCCGCCGGCCATGTCGAACAGGTCCAGGCTGGCGTTGGCATAGAGCTCGTCGATGACGAACTTGCCCTCGCGGCTGGTGGTGGTGGTGAAGCCCTTGATGACCTCGTCCGGGTTGCCGAACGGATCGCGCAGGTTGTAGCGGCCGTCGGCCGCGGCCGCCTCGGCCAGGGCGGTGACGATGTAGCCGCGTCCCTGGTCGCGCAGGCGGGCGTCACTGCGGCGCACGCCGGCATCGATGCTGAGCCGGTCGTTGACCTGCCAGTCCATGCCGACACCCAGGTCGAGCACGGTGTTGTCGATGTAATTGTCGCGGTTTCCGGCCGCCGCATAGCGGTGGTAGATGAAGGCGCCCAGGCCGTCGCCGGGCACCGGGTCGTTGGGCGAGTCCTCGGCCACGTAGAGCACCCCGGGCGTCGGTGCGTAGCGGCCGAAGCTGCTGGCGTGGCTGTAGCTGGCGGTGGAGTACAGCGACACCGCGTCGTTGACCTGCAGCGTGCCGCGCGCGAACAGCGCCTTGTTCTTGATCGAGGCCTCGTTGGCGGCCACCGCGTTGTAGTCGTAGACGCAGTTCCTGCCGTTCATCCAGAAATTCGGATCCTTGCAGGCATAGCCCGGCAGCGCACCACCGGCATCGCCCTCCTCGCCCGGGCTGGTCGCGCTCTCGAAGTAGAAGTTGTTGCCATAGGGCGAGCTGCCGCGCGTGCCGCCGCCGAGCTGGTCGCGGGTGAACACGATGCCGCGCGCGTTGTAGGACGCACCGAACATCAGGTTGCCGCGCTCGCCGGAAGTGCCGAACAGGATCGATCCTTCTTCGGTGTCGCCGCCGGCCACGTCGGGCGAGCCCCTGCCGATGCGCAGTTCGGCACCATCGAAATCCTTGCGCAGGATGATGTTGACCACGCCGCCGATGGCGTCCGAACCGTACAGCGCCGAGGCACCGTCGGACAGCACCTCGATACGCTCCACCGCCGCCATGGGGATGGTGTTGAGGTCGGCATTGCTGCCCAGCGACGGGGCGTATGGCGCGCGGCGACCGTCGACCAGCACCAG
Organism: Stenotrophomonas sp. 17(2023); assembly: GCF_030345315.1. NCBI lineage: Bacteria > Pseudomonadati > Pseudomonadota > Gammaproteobacteria > Lysobacterales > Lysobacteraceae > Stenotrophomonas > Stenotrophomonas sp. 17(2023). Next base: position 535,947 of record NZ_CP128405.1, on the reverse strand, counting down.
GGTGCGGTCGGAGCCGATGCCGCGCAGGTTGACGTCGGACACGCCCTGGGCACTGCTGCCCGAGCGCGGGCTGAAGTTGCCGAACGAAGCAAAGGTGGTGTCGCGCAGCACGTCGGCCACCGAGACATGGCCACTGGCGTCGATCGCGGCGCGGTCGATCACGGTGACCGGCACCGCGCCCTCGACGTCGGCGCGCTTGATGCGCGAGCCGGTGACCTCGATCCGGTCCAGGCTGCGCACGTCCGGCTGCGACTGCGCCAGGGAAGCGAACGGGACCAGTGCGGCGGCGATTCCCAGCGGGAGCACGGCCAGCCGGACGGCCGGCTTGGAACAGCGATGTTTCACGGATTTCTCTCCTGGTGATGTTAGTGAGGCGTTAACGCCACACGACGTTAATAAGCCGCTCACGCCACTGCGCCGCATGCCCTGTCCATTGGGTTTGCAGGGTCTGTCGACAGCGCCCGAGCGCCACTGCGGTACAGCGACGGCGACACGCCGAAACGGGTGCGGAACGCACGCGAGAAGCTGCAGTTGTTCTCGAAGCCGCTGGCCGCTCCCACCTCGGTGATGGACAGCGACGTATCGCGGATCAGGCGCGCGCTGCTGGCCAGCCGCAGCCGCACCGACGTGGCCTGTGGGCATTCGCCGTAGACCGCGCGGAAGGTCTTGGTGAAGTACCAGACCGACATGCTGCTGAGTTCGGCCAGCTCGCCGATCCTGACCACCCGGTGGGTATGCCCTTCGATGTACTGCAGCGCGCGCTGCATGCGTGCATAGACCTGGCGCCGGTGCGACAGCGAACGCCCCGGGCAACGCGCGATCAGCGCCTGCTGGCCCTGCTGCAGCCCGGCCAGCGCGCGCAGCAGCCGCTCCACCTGCCAGCGGTCGGCAAGCGTGGCCTGCATGCCCCGGGCCGGCCGCCCCAGCACCGCATGCCAGCGACGCGCCAGCAACCGCCGCGCCAGCGCCGGTACGGTGCCGCGGCCCGGGAACAGCGCCAGCTGCGGCGAGCGCAGCAACTGCATCTGCAGGGCGGCCGGCAGCACCAGCCCGACGGCGATGGTGCGCTCGCCGGCGTGCAGCAGCGGGTGGGCGCCGCGGTCGAAGTGGATCCACTGGCCGGCGTCGAGCCGGAATGTCCCGACACGCGCGACGATGTCCAGGCCACCCCTGAGCACCAGCCAGAACGACGCCTCGGCACCGCCGAGCGCGAGGCTGGCGCCGCGCGCGAGCGTCGCCAGCAACGGCACGTCGGCATCGCCTCCACGCTCCAGTTGCCGCGTATCACCGCGGTCGAGCCACATCACCTGCACTTGCACCTGCATGACCACTCCTTTCTAGGAACTGGTCATCTGTTTGCGCGTTCGCGCCCTGAAATGCCGGAAATGTGGCCGAAATCTTTCCGAAATCCGGGGGTTTCGCTGGCGGGCCGGCAGACAGTGCGTCCGCATGGCGGACAGGCGGACACCGCGGACACCCGCGCCGGTGCTGGATGGATTCCGCTTCCGGCGTCCGCGGCGGACACACGAACGCGCAGGCCCGCACCAGAACGGTGCGGGCCTGCGCGTCCGGCAAGCAGTGCGGGATCAGTTGCGCCGACGTGCGTGGCGCCTGTACTCGGCCTCGTCGATGGCTTGCATTTTCTGGACCGCGCAGCGCCCGGTCCGGTTGCTGACCACGCTGCCCTGGCTGCAGACCACGTTCTCACGGCCATCGGTGGCGATCACGATGCTGGAGCTCCTCATCATCGCGTCGCAGTAGCGACCGAAGTCGAGGCGGAGATACGTGCCTTCATCGGCGATGACCATGCCCTCGCCGCCCGCACGCGCGGCCTTGTACTGGCCGGACAGGGTGACGCAGGACGGGGGCGCGGCGTCACCCTGCTTGCCAGCCGCCAACGCGTCCGCCGGCAGCATGGCGGCGGACGCGGCCAGGCCCAGGACGATCATCAGATATCGGTACATGGTGCTTTCCTTCTTCATGCCGTGCCCGGCATGGGCACGGATGCAAGGCTAGACAGCGCGCACCGCCGCCGAATCTGCTTTAAGTCGCGATGACCAAGGGCCGGGGATGACGCCAAGGCATGCAAACAATGCGGCCACGGGCGCACGTGGCGCAGTGCAAAGACATCGCCTGGCTGAACGCATGCGCGCGACCTGACCAAAGGCACATGCCGCTGCGCCGCTGGCGACAGCATCCTCGGGCCGTGATGGAACCGGCGCCGCGGCGCGGCATCGCATCGGATGGATGCGGGCCGCTTGCCGCATGTGCGCTGCGCGCCATCTCCATGATCAGGGCGGGGCATGCTGGCCAAGCCTGCACACGGGCAGACCGGCAGAATGGAAGAGCAGGCAGTGAGTGGCGTAGGTGATACCGGCAACGCGGCGCGAGCGCGGATGCCCGCGAATGCGATCCTGCGTGTGGGCGACCACGACATCGATCTGGACCGACGCACCGTGGTCTCGCGCATCGACGGTGGATCGCGGCGGGTGACCCGCAAATCGCTGCAGGTGTTGCGCGTACTCGTGGATGAAGCCGGCAAGGTGGTGAGCCGCGAAACGCTGCTGGCGCGCGTATGGCCCGATACGCTGCCCACCGACGACGTGCTGACCCAGGCCATCGCCCTGCTGCGCAAGGCGTTCGGCGACGATCGCGGCGCCCCGCGCTACATCGAGACCATCGCCAGGGGCGGCTACCGCCTGCTGGCGGCGCATGCCTGGCTGGCGGCTCCGGCCGCGATCGCCGACCCGACGCCCGACGCCACCGTGGATGCCCCTGTGGCCGCGGCGGACCGCGCGCCGGCAGCAGCTGCCGTCGTCCGGCGCGGATGGCGGCGATGGTGGCCGCTGGCCGCGGCAGTCCTCCTGTTGGCGGCGGCGCTGGTGCTGCCTGCACGGTTCGCACGCAACGCCGTACCTGCGGCAGCGGCGGGCCCCGCGCGCGAAGCGTCGCTGCAGTACCGCGCCATCGTTTCCTCGCCCGAGCAGGAAACCGCGCCGCGCCTGTCGCCGGATGGCACGCAACTGGTGTTCGCACGCCAGGATCCGCCCGCTGGCGGGCAACGCCTGTACCTCCAGCGCACGTCGCAGGCCAGCGCGCAGCCGTTCACCTTCCCCGCCGGCGGGGAACAGGACAGCCTGCCGGCATGGTCGCGCGATGGCCGCCAGATCGGGTTCGTGCGCAGGTCCAGCCACGGCTGCCACTTCATGCTGGCCGCGGCCGACGGCGGCAACGCACGCGTGGCCGGCCCCTGCGCGGGCCGCGACACGCAGCCGTTCGACTGGACGCCCGATGGCAGCGCGCTGGTGGCCGGCGGCATGCGCGCGGACAACGGCAGCGCCCTGCACCGGCTCGACCTGGCCAGCGCACGCTGGCACGCGCTGGCCTACGACGTCGACCGCGACGCCATCGACTCGCTGCCACGCCACTCGCCCGATGGCCGCTGGCTCGGCTTCCGCCGCGGCACCACGCTGGCCGACCTGTGGCTCATGCCCGCGGCCGGCGGCACGCCACGCCGCGTCACCTCCCTGCGCGGCGACATCCGCGGCTGGAGCTGGCTGCCCGACAGCAGCGGTCTCGTCTTCAGCCTGGTCAAGGATGAAGTCCGGCTGTTCCGCGTCGACCTGGCCGGCGGCGCGCCGGTGCCGTTGCCGGTACTGGCCGGCGGCAACCCGACCTACCCCGACATCGCCGCCAGGCATTGGTCGATGGTGTTCGAGATCGACCGCCTGCGCAGCGGCATGTTCCGCTTCCGCACCGACGGCAGCGGCGGCGGCGAGCCGGTGTTCGCGTCCAGCGGCGTGGACCTCACCCCCGGCATCTCGGCCGACGGCAGCACCCTGGCCTTCGTTTCCGACCGCAGCCTGCACGCGCAGCTGTGGATCGGCCAGCCGGCGCATCCGCAGACGCTGCGCGCGGTCGCGGGCCTGGTGCCGGTACCGCGCCATCCGCCGGTATGGTCCGGCGACGGCCGCAGGCTGCTGGTGATCGGCCGCGGTGACGGCGGCGACCGCCTGTTCGAGGTCGAGGTCGGCAGCGACACGGTGAAGCCGCTGCCGGTACCGGCGCCGTCGCCGGCCTTCGCTGCCTACACCGACCGCGCCGACCGCCTGCTGGTGGGCACCGACGCGGGCAAGGGCCGCCTGCAGCTGCTGCTCTATTCGCTGCCGGACTGGCGCCGCATCGCTTCGCTGGACGACGTGGCCGTCGCCCGCCATGACCCGGTCGGGCGCCGGGTCTGCTTCACCCGGCCGGCGCGGACCGGCCTGTGGTGCGCCGACCTGCAGCTGCAGTCGGTCGTCCAGTACGACAGCCGTCTCCCGGACGCGGCCCATTACCGCGAGTGGAGCATCGTCGCCGGAACGCCGTACTACAGCGGGCCGGTCGATGGCTGCAGGACCGCCTGGCTGCCGCTCGGCGACAAGCATCCGGTGGGCGGCACGCGGCGCTGCCTGATCGCCGCGCAGGCCACGCTGGCCGGTTCCAGCAGCGTCGATGGCGAGGGTCGCTGGTTGTACGCGTCATTGCCGCTGGAGCACGACATCGACGTCGGCTGGACCTCGCTGCAGGCGTGGGCCACGACCGCACGCTAGCGGCATGCGACCGCCGCAGGGCGGACCGGCCGGTGGGCGGGGGAGTTCGGCGGACACGCCTGTCACCTGCCTGCGCTAAGGTCGGGCACCGCCTTGCCAACGCGCCCCGCCATGCCCGCCACCGGTCCCGCCGCCGCCACCTGCCGGCCCCCGTCGCATCGGCGCCGCACCGCCAGCACAACGGCGTCGCCGCGGAACCGCCATGGCGCCTGAAGCCAGCACGCCAGGCGGCAACCCGGCCGCCGATGCCCGCGAAAGCGCCTGGGGCGTGTTCCTGGTGTTCCTGCGCCTGGGCCTGACCGCATTCGGCGGGCCGGTCGCGCACCTGGGTTACTTCCACGCCGAGTTCGTGACCCGACGGCGCTGGCTGGACCCGCGCGGCTACGCCGACCTCGTGGCGCTGTGCCAGTTCCTGCCGGGGCCGGCCAGCAGCCAGGTGGGCATGGCGCTGGGCCTGTCGCGTTGCGGGTACCGTGGTGCGTTCGCCGCCTGGGCCGGTTTCACCCTGCCGTCGGCCATCGCCCTGATCGTCCTCGCGCGGTTCCTGGCCGGATATCCGGGGGTGATTCCCTCCGGCGTACTGCACGGGCTCAAGATCGTGGCGGTCGCGGTGGTGGCGCAGGCGGTCTGGAACATGGGCCGGAACCTGTACGCCGGCGGTGCATGGGCGGCGCTCGTGCTGGCGGCGGCCGCGATCGCCCTGCGCGTCCCTTCGGCCTGGGTGCAGCCGGGCCTGATCGCCGGCGCCGCGCTGGCCGGGGTGCTGCTGTTCAGGCCGACACGGGCGTGCGGATCCGGCGCGTGGACGATTCCCGTGGGGCGTGGCGCCGGTGCGCTGTGGCTGGCGCTGTTCTTCGTCCTGCTGGGGACGTTGCCACTGCTCGCCGCGCTGCTGCCCGGCCAGGCCGTCGCCGAGGCCAGCGCGTTCTTCCGCGCCGGCGCACTGGTGTTCGGCGGCGGCCACGTGGTGCTGCCGCTGCTGCAGGCGGCGGTGGTAGCACCGGGCTGGGTCGACAACGACGCCTTCCTCGCCGGCTACGGCGCGGCGCAGGCGATGCCCGGGCCGCTGTTCGCGTTCGCGGCCTTCCTCGGCGCGTCCGTGCAGGCGCCACCGTCGGGCTGGAGCGGCGGCGTGCTGTGCCTGCTGGCGATCTTCGCCCCGTCCTTCCTGCTGGTAGCAGGCGCGCTGCCGTTCTGGAACCGGCTGCGCGGCAACGCACGCATGCGCGCCGCGCTGAGCGGCATCAACGCGGCGGTGGTCGGCCTGCTGCTGGCCGCGCTCTACGACCCGGTGTGGACCAGCGCCATCCATGCGCCGCGGGATATCGCGCTGGCGCTGGCCGCCCTGGCCGCACTGGCGCTGTGGAAACTGCCGCCGTGGCTGGTGGTGACCGGCTGCGGCGTCGCGGGCGCGATGCTGAGCCTGTAACCGCCTGGTGGCCGCAGGCGGGGTTCCGCCGCGGCCACCGCGTCGCCGGGCACCCGGCCGCGCTTATTCCACGGTGACGCTCTTGGCCAGGTTGCGCGGCTTGTCCACGTCGGTGCCGCGCGCCAGGGCGGTGTGGTAGGCCAGCAGCTGCACCGGGATGGTGTGCACCACCGGACTGAGCACGCCGGCGTTGCGCGGGGTGCGGATCACGTGCACGCCGTCGGAGGCGGTGAAGTTGCTGTCCTGGTCGGCGAACACGAACAGCTCGCCGCCACGCGCGCGCACTTCCTGCATGTTGGATTTCACTTTCTCCAGCAGGCTGTCGTTGGGGGCGATCACCACCACCGGCATCTCCGCGTCCACCAGTGCCAGCGGCCCGTGCTTGAGCTCGCCGGCCGGGTACGCCTCGGCATGGATGTAGGAGATTTCCTTGAGCTTGAGCGCGCCTTCCAGCGCGATCGGGTAGTGCAGGCCGCGGCCGAGGAACAGCGCGTTGGCCTTGCCGGCGAAGCGCTCGGCCCAGGCGACGATCTGCGGCTCCAGGTTCAGCACGTGCTGCACGCTGCCCGGCAGGTGCCGCAGCTGCTCCAGGTAGTCGGCTTCCTGCGCGGCATCGACCCGGCCGTGCAGCCGGCCCAGCACCACCGCCAGCTGGAACAGTGCCGCCAGCTGGGTGGTGAAGGCCTTGGTCGAGGCCACGCCGATCTCGGCACCGGCACGGGTATAGCAGACCAGTTCGCTGGCGCGCGGGATCGCGCTCTCGGGCACGTTGCAGATCGACAGCGTGTGCACGTGCCCCAGCGACTTGGCGTACTTCAGCGCCTCCATCGTGTCCAGGGTTTCGCCGGACTGCGAAATGGTCACCACCAGGTGCTTCGGGTTGGCGTAGGCGGCGCGGTAGCGGTACTCGCTGGCGATCTCCACGCTGCACGGCAGCCCGGCGATGGCCTCGATCCAGTAGCGTGCGGTCAGCGCCGCGTAATAGCTGGTGCCGCAGGCGAGGATCTGAACGCCCTCGATGCCCGCCAGCACCGTTCCGGCGTTGCGGCCGAACAGCGTGGCGGGGAAACCGCCGGCGTCGATGGCGGCCTCGATGGTGTCGCCCAGCGCGCGCGGCTGCTCGTGGATTTCCTTCTGCATGAAGTGGCGGTAGGGGCCCAGCTCCAGCGATGCCAGCGACACGTCGGACAGGTGCTCCTCGCGCCGCACCGGCATGTCGTCGGGGCCGAACACGCGCACCCCGGCGCGGGTCAGCTCGGCGGTGTCGCCCTCTTCCAGGAACATCACCCGGCGGGTCGCCTGGAGCACCGCCGACACGTCCGAAGCGACGAAGTTCTCGCCCTCGCCCAGGCCCACCAGCAACGGGCAGCCCATGCGCGCGACCACCATCCGCTCCGGCTCCTTGCGGCTGATCACCGCCAGCGCATACGCACCGGTCAACTCCTTCACCGCCCGTTGCAGGGCACCCAGCAGGTCGTCATGGTCGGCCTGCAGGTGGTGGTGGATCAGGTGCGCGATGACCTCGGTATCGGTCTGCGACTCGAACGTGTAGCCCAGCGCACGCAGGCGCTCGCGCTGGGCCTCGTGGTTCTCGATGATGCCGTTGTGCACCAGCGCCACGCCGTGGCTGATGTGCGGGTGGGCGTTGGATTCGGTGACGCCGCCATGGGTGGCCCAGCGGGTGTGGCCGATGCCCAGCGTCGCGCTGAAGCCTTCGGCCGCCGCCGCCCTTTCCATCTCGGCCACGCGGCCGGTCCGGCGCACGCGGTGGATATCACGGTCATCGAGCACGGCGATGCCGGACGAATCGTAGCCCCGGTACTCCAGCCGCTTCAGTCCTTCGATCAGTACCGGTACCACGTCGCGATCCGCGATCGCTCCCACAATGCCGCACATAGTCCACCCGCCTGGAATCACAGGCGGACATTCTAGGTCAGCTGCTTCGGACATCCACGGGACAACTGCCGGACACGCGCCCGCGGACACTGTCCGCGCCGGTGTCCGCGGACACCCGGACACTACTTCGCACGGAAATTAATTGTTGTTTTTCATGCACATGGGTGTTGGCACGGGACCTGCTTAACGGATACCAACTCTTCCAGCGAAGCCGACGATGATCCGCGACACCTCCGCACAGGACCAGACAATCTCCCAGCGCTCCCAGCCGCAGTGGCGCCGCTGGCTGTGGCCGGCCGTGGCCACGGTCGTGGTGCTGGCGGGCATCGGCTTCGTCGCCAAGGGCTGGCTGGGCGGCTCGCGCTCGTTCGATGGCGCGCGCCTGCGCATCGCCACCGTCGGCCGCGGCGACCTGGTACGCGACATCGCCGCCGACGGCCGCGTGATCGCCGCCAACAGCCCGGTGCTGTACGCGATCTCCGCCGGCACCGTGACCCTGAAGGTGGTGGCCGGCGACGTGGTCAAGCAGGGCCAGGAGCTGGCGGTGATCGACAGCCCGGAACTGCGCAGCAAGCTGGCGCAGGAACAGGCCACCCTGGCCGGCCTGGAAGCCGAGGCCGGGCGCGCCGCGCTCGACGCCACCCTGGCCCGCGCCACCGCCAGCAAGGTCACCGACCAGGCCGCCATCGACCGCCAGGCCGCCGCCCGCGACCTGGAGCGCTACCAGCGCGGTTTCGACGGCGGCGCGGTGCCGCAGGTCAACCTGGCCAAGGCGCAGGACGACCTGAAGAAGGCCGAGATCACCCTGCAGCACGCGCGCAGCGATGCCGCGCTGCAGAGCCAGGGCGCGGACCTGGACGCGCGCAACAAGCGCCTGCTCGCCAACCGCCAGCAGGCGGTGGTGGACGAAGTGCAGCGGCAGGTCGACGCACTCACCCTGCGCGCGCCGTTCGATGGCCAGGTCGGCCAGGTGCAGGCCACACAGCACACCCAGGTCGCGGCCAACGCGCCGATCCTGGGCGTGGTCGACCTGTCGCGCTTCGAGATCGAGATCAAGGTGCCCGAGAGCTTCGCCCGCGATCTGGCGATCGGCATGCCGGCCCAGCTCACCAGCGGCTCCGGCCAGCCGTTCCCGGGCGAGATCTCCGCGGTCTCGCCGGAAGTGGTCAACGGCGAGGTCGTGGCCCGCATCCGCTTCTCCGACAAGCAGCCCGAAGGCCTGCGCCAGAGCCAGCGCATGAGCGCGCGCATCCTGCTCGACACCCGCAAGAACGTGGTCAAGGTCGAGCGCGGCCCGTTCGTCGAGCAGTCCGGCGGCCGCTACGCCTGGGTGGTCAGCGGCAGCACCGCCAGCCGCCGCCCGGTGCAGTTCGGCGTCAGCAGCCTGGGCGAGGTCGAGATCGTCTCCGGCCTGCAGCCGGGCGAGAAGGTCGTCGTTTCCGGTACCGACCTGTTCGGCGAGGCCGAACGCGTTTCCATCAACTGATTCCCCCGCCCTTTCACGCATTCCCTTCCCAGCGCAGGAACTTCCCATGCTCCAGATGCAATCCGTCTCCAAGGTCTTCCGCACCGAACAGGTCGAAACCCACGCGTTGCGCTCGCTCGATCTGCACGTGCGCGAAGGCGAGTTCGTCGCCGTCACCGGCCCGTCCGGCTCGGGCAAGACCACCTTCCTCAACATCGCCGGCCTGCTGGAGACCTTCACCAGCGGCAAGTACCTGCTCGACGGCCAGGACGTCAGCCACCTGGGCGACGACGCCCGCTCGCGCCTGCGCAACCAGAAGATCGGCTTCATCTTCCAGGGCTTCAACCTGATCCCCGACCTGAACCTGTTCGACAACGTCGACGTGCCGCTGCGCTACCGCGGCATGCCGTCGGCCGAGCGCCGCGAGCGCATCGAGAAGGCGCTGAGCAGCGTCGGCCTGGGCTCGCGCATGAAGCACTACCCGGCCGAACTGTCCGGCGGCCAGCAGCAGCGCGCCGCCATCGCCCGCGCCCTGGCCGGCAGCCCGCGCCTGCTGCTGGCCGACGAACCGACCGGCAACCTCGACACGCAGATGGCGCGCGGCGTCATGGAGCTGCTGGAGGAGATCAACAGCCAGGGCACCACCATCGTCATGGTGACCCACGATCCGGAACTGGCCGCGCGCGCGCAGCGCAACGTGCACATCGTCGACGGCCAGGCCACCGACCTGCTGCGCGAACCGTCGCTGGGCCGCGCCGTGGCCGCGGTCGAAACGGCCATCCAGGACTGAGGCACGGACATGCTGTCGCTGCTCCCCTACTACCTCGGACAGGGCCTGCGCAGCCTTCGCCGCACGCCGGTGCTCACCGGGCTGATGGTGCTGTCCATCGCCATGGGCATCGGCGCGGCGATGACGACCCTGACCGTGCGGCACCTGCTTTCCGGTGATCCGCTGCCCGGGCGCAGCCAGCACATCTACTACCCGCAGATCGATGCGACGCCCAGCGAGGAACCGCGTCCCAACCCGCTGGACATGCTCGACTACACCACGGCCGTGGACCTGTGGCGCGCCGCCAGGGCCGACCGCCAGGCACTGGTGGTGGACAGTCCGGTCAAGCTGCAGGCACCGGACAGCGGCGAGCCGGCGAGCATGGCGACCATGCTTTCCACCACCGCCGATTTCTTCCCGATGTTCCAGGTGCCGATGGCCTGGGGCAGCGGCTGGTCGGCCGAGGACGACGAACGCCGCGCGCGCGTGGCGGTGATCTCCTGGGACCTCAACCAGCACCTGTTCGGCGGCACCGACAGCACCGGGAAGATGCTGCGCATCCGCGGCAGCGACGTGCGCATCGTCGGCGTGCTCGCACCGTGGCGGCCGTCGCCGCAGTTCTACACGGTGGCCGGCGGCCGCTTCGCCCAGGGCGACACCGCGTCGTACTACGCCAAGCCCGAGGACGTGATGGTGCCGTTCTTCACCGGCCTGCAGCTCAACGCCGGCAACTTCCGCCAGTTCACCTGCTGGGCGCTGCCCGAGCGCCCGGGCCACCTGGAGAACTCGCCCTGCGTGTGGCTGCAGCTGTGGGTGCAGCTGGACGATAGCGCCAAGGTCGCCGGCTACCGCCAGTTCATGGACGGCTACGTGCGCCAGCAGCACGAGCTGGGCCGCATCCGCCAGACCGACAACGTGCGCCTGCCGAGCCTGATGCAGTGGCTGGACTACAACGGCGCGGTGCCGCGCGATGCGCGCCTGCAGTCGTGGCTGGCGCTGGCCTTCCTCGGCATCTGCCTGTTCAACACCATCGGCCTGCTGCTGGCCAAGTTCCTGCGCCGCAGTGGCGAGATCGGCGTGCTGCGCGCGCTGGGCGCCACCCGCAGCATGGTGTTCATGCAGTGCCTGGTCGAAGCGGCGCTGATCGGCCTGGCCGGTGGCCTGGCCGGGCTGGGCCTGACCCTGCTGGGGCTGTGGAACGTGCGCCAGCAACCGCTGGAGTACGCCGACATGGTGCACCTGGACCTGCCGATGCTGGCCCTCACCTTCGCCCTGGCCGTGGCCGCCACGCTGCTTGCCGGCGTGCTGCCGGCGCTGCGCGCCAGCCGGATCGATCCCGCCCTGCAGGTCAAGTCGCTGTGAGCATGAGCATGGACATCAAACCCATCCTGGCGACCCTGACCCGGCACCGCGTCTCGGCGCTGCTGATCACGCTCGAGATCGCCCTGGCCTGCGCGGTGCTGTGCAACGCCCTGTTCATGGCGGTGTCGCGCATCGACCTGATCGGCCTGGACAGCGGCGTGGACGAAGCGTCGCTGGCCACGCTGTCGCTGAACGACTGCGAAGGCTGCAACCCCGCCGATATCAACGGCCGCTGGCTCGACCTGCTGCGCCGCCAGCCGGGCGTGGAGGCCGCCGGCGTGGTCAACAGCCTGCCGTTCGCGCAGCGCGCCGGCGCCGCCGGCGTCACCCTGGACCCGGAAGGCAAGCGCTTCGGCGGCGTGCCGCACTTCTACACCTTCGACCCCGGCGCGATCCGGGCGCTGGGGCTGGTGCCGGTGCAGGGCCGTGCCTTCACCGCCGCCGACTACCAGCCGGTCGAGAACTTCCTGCCGGCCAACGCGCAGGTGTGGATCACCCGCGATTTCGCCGAGCACCTGTGGCCCGGCGAGAATCCGCTCGGCCGTGAGTTCTGGATGAGCACCTTCCACCTGACCGTGGCCGGCATCGTCGACCACTTCGCGGTGCCCAATCCCGGCCGCAGCGAAGGCGGCATCGCCGCGGCGCAGTGGTCGGTGATCGTGCCGGTGGCCACCGATGCGCAGAGCGGCACCTACGTGGTGCGTGCCGATCCGCGCGACCTGCCCGGGATCGTGCAGACCGCGGTGGCCGCCGCGCCGACCCTGGTGCCCGAAGCCATCCTCAACCGCGAGTACAGCACCACCCTGGCCGAACTGCGCCACCGCTATTTCACCCAGGACCGCGCCATGACCCGGCTGCTGCTGGGCGTGTGCCTGGCGATGCTGCTGGTCACCGCGCTGGGCATCGTCGGCCTGGCCAGCTTCTGGGTGCAGCAGCGCACCAAGCAGATCGGCATCCGCCGCGCGCTCGGCGCCACCCGGCGCCAGGTGGTGGCCTACTTCCAGACCGAAAACCTGCTGCTGAGCGCCGCCGGCATCGTGCTGGGCATGCTGCTGGCCTATGCCGGCAACCAGGTGCTGATGCACTACTTCGAGACCGCGCGGCTGCCGCTGCTGTACCTGCCGCTCGGCGCCATTGCCCTGTTCGCGCTCGGCCAGGCAGCCGTCATCGGCCCGGCACTGCGCGCCGCCACCGTTCCGCCCATCGTCGCCACCCGCGGTCAGTGACCGCCCGCAAGGACCCGTCCATGTTCGCCTACTACTTCAAACTGGCGCTGCGCAGCTTCCGTCGCAACAAGGTGCTCACCGCGTTGATGGTACTGGCCATCGCGCTCGGCATCGGCGCGGCGATGACCACCCTGACCGTGTTCAAGGTGCTGTCCGGCGACCCCATCCCGCACAAGAGCGAGCGCCTGTTCTATGTGCAGCTCGATCCCTACACCAAGGAAGGCTACAAGCCGGGCGAAGAGCCGGAGCAGCAGCTGACCCGCTTCGATGCCGAGGAACTGCTGCGGCAGAAGAAGGCCCCGCGGCAGGCGATGATGACCGGCGGCGACGGCATCGTCGATCCGCGCGTGGATGCGCTCAAGCCGTTCAGCGTGAGCGCGCGTTACACTTCCGCCGATTTCTTCCCCATGTTTGACACGCCGTTCCTGTACGGACAGGGCTGGAGCGGCGCCGAGGACAGCGGCCACGCCCGGGTGGCGGTGATCAGTCGCAACCTCAACGAGAAGCTGTTCAAGGGCGGGAACAGCGTCGGCCGCGAGGTGCTGTTCGAAGGCCATCCGCTGCGCATCGTCGGCGTGCTCGACACCTGGTCGCCGCAGCCGCTGTTCTACGACGTGTTCGTCGGCAAGTACGACCGCAAGGAAGAAGTGCTGCTGCCGTTCTCCACCTCGCGCGACCTGAAGCTGGACCGCAGCGGCAACATGAACTGCTTCGGCCGCGAGATCGTCAACGACGCCACCGCGCTGAACGTGCCCTGCGCCTGGATCCAGTACTGGGTGGAACTGGATTCGGCCGGTGATGCCGGCACGTTCAAGACCTACCTGGACAACTACTCCGACCAGCAGCGCGCCGCCGGCCGCTTCGAGCGCCCGGCCAATACCCGCCTGCGCAACGTGATGCAGTGGATGGACTACCGCGGCGTGGTGCCCGGCGACGTGCGCCTGCAGATGTGGCTGGCGTTCGGCTTCCTGCTGGTGTGCCTGGTCAACACCGTGGGCCTGCTGCTGGCCAAGTTCCTGCGCCGCAGCGGCGAGATCGGCGTGCGCCGGGCGCTCGGCGCCAGCCGCGGCGAAATCTTCAAGCAGTGCCTGGTCGAAGCCGGCACCGTCGGCCTGGCCGGCGGCCTGCTCGGCCTACTGTTCGCGCTTGCCGGACTGTGGGCGGTGCGGCAGCGCCCGGCCGAGTACGCGTCGCTGGCGCACCTGGACGGCTCGATGCTGCTGCTGACCTTCGCCATGGCCATCTTCGCCAGCCTGCTCGCCGGCCTCCTGCCGGCATGGCGGGCGATGCAGGTGACCCCGGCGCTGCAGCTCAAGAGCCAGTAAGGCTGGAACGACTGGAGGGGTGGCGAGCAGGTCCGACCGGCTCTCCGCCCGCTTCCCACCCCTCGTTTTTTTCTTCCGCTTCCGGAGAACCCCATGGAAATCCGCCCCATCCTCTCCACGCTGGCGCGCCACAAGATGGCGGCTGCGCTGATCGTGCTGGAGATCGCGCTGAGCTGCGCCATCATCTGCAACGCACTGTTCATCGTCACCCAGCGCCTGGAGACGCTGAACCTGGCCAGTGGCATGGACGATGACCGCCTGGTCGAGATCGCCCTGAGCGGCATCGGCCAGCAGACCGACGCCGATGCCCGTACCGCCGAGGACCTGGCGTCGCTGCGCGCCATCGCCGGCGTCGAACGCGTGGCCATCACCAACCAGCTGCCGTTCCAGAACGGCAGCTGGAACACCTCGCTCTCGCTCAGTGCCGAGCAGGAAGTCCCCACTCTCAGTGCCACCCAGTACATGTTCAGCGAAGGCGCGCTGGCGTCCATGGGGCTGAAGCTGGTCGCCGGCCGCGACTTCAACGCCGACGAATACAAGAGCAACGACGAGCTGAGCAAGATCGAGGACGTCAGCAACCTGTCCTCGGCCATCATCCTGAGCAAGGCCGCCGCCGACAAGATGTTCCCGGAAGGCGACGCGATCGGGAAAACCGTGTACATGGCCAACATCCCGCTGACCATCGTCGGCGTGGTCGACACCCTGCTGCGGCCGAACATGATGGGTGGCAACCGCACGTTCTCGGTGATCTTCCCGATCCGCATGAACTTCTCCAACGGCGGCCGCTACCTGATCCGGGTCAGCGACCCGGCACGCCGCGCCGAAGTGCTCGAACAGGCACTGGCCGCGCTGGACAAGAACGATCCCAACCGCCTGGTCTGGCGCAAGCAGACCTACGAAGAGGGCCGCGCCAGCTACTTCGCCAACGACCGCGACATGATCGGCCTGCTGCTGATCGTCAGCGCCCTGCTGCTGCTGGTGACCGCACTGGGCATCGTCGGCCTGGCCAGCTTCTGGGTACAGCAGCGCACCAAGCAGATCGGCATCCGCCGCGCGCTCGGCGCGACCAAGGGCCAGATCCTGCGCTACTTCCAGACCGAGAACTTCCTGCTGGCCACGATCGGCATCATCGTCGGCATGCTGCTGGCCTACCTGCTGAACCAGTGGCTGATGGGGCGCTACGAACTGCCGCGCCTGCCGCTGCTGTACCTGCCGGTCGGTGCCGCCGCGCTGTGGCTGCTGGGCCAGCTGGCGGTGTTCGGCCCGGCGCGCCGCGCCGCGGCGATCCCGCCGGCCGTCGCCACCCGCAGCACCTGATCACGGACGTCCCTGCCCGCACGGGCAGGGGACGGACGCCCCGCCCCGGCACATCCAGCCCCCTGGCAATACCGCGATACAGGAGCCTACATGCTCGGTTACTACCTGCAGCTCGCGCTGCGGAGCTTTGGCCGCAACAAGGTGCTGACCACCCTGATGGTGGTGACGATCGGCATCGGCATCGGCGCGGCGATGACCACGCTCACGCTGTACAAGGTGCTGTCCGGCGACCCGATACCGGAAAAGAGCACGCGCCTGTTCTACCCGCGGCTGGAGCCACGCACGCTCGGCCGCGACGTCAGCCTGGACCCGGAGCCGATGGACCAGCTGACCCGCTTCGACGCCGAGGAACTGCTGCGGCAGAAGCGCGGCGTGCGCCAGGCGATGATGAGCGCCGGCTCGGTGACCATCCTGCCCGAAGGCACCGCGGCGCAGCCCTTCCGCGCCTCGTCGCGCTACACCTCGGCCGATTTCTTCACCATGTTCAACGCGCCGCTGCGCGCCGGCCGCGGGTGGAGCGCGGACGATGACGGTGCCCGCGCGCGGGTTGCGGTGATCGGCTCCAAACTGGCCGGGAAGCTGTTCGGCGACGCCGATCCGGTCGGACGCGAGATCCACCTGTCGCAGGGCGTGCTGCGCGTCATCGGGGTGATGGACGAGTGGACGCTCAACCCGCGCTTCTACGACCTGAGCAACCGCCGCTTCGGTGGCGGCGAGCAGCTGTTCCTGCCGTTCTCCACCTCGCGCGACATGCGCCTGCCGACCCAGGGCAGCATGAACTGCTGGGGCAACAGCAACACGGACGCGGAAGGTGCGCGCGGACTCAACGCACCGTGTGCCTGGATACAGTACTGGGTGGAACTGGAATCGCCCGGACAGGCCGCCGACTACCGCAAGTACCTGGCCGACTATTCGGACCAGCAGCGCGCCGCCGGCCGTTTCGAGCGCCCGGCCAACGTGCGCCTGGACGACGTCATGGGCTGGCTCGACTACAACCGCGTGGTACCCAACGACGTACGCATGCAGATGTGGCTGGCGTTCGGCTTCCTGCTGGTGTGCCTGCTCAACACCGTCGGCCTGCTGCTGGCCAAGTTCCTGCGCCGCAGCGGCGAGATCGGCGTGCGCCGGGCACTCGGCGCCGCGCGTGGCGACATCTTCCGCCAATGCCTGGCCGAGGCCGGCGCCATCGGCCTGGCCGGCGGACTGCTCGGCCTGGGCTTCGCCGCGCTGGGTCTGTGGCTGATCCGCCAGCAGCCGGACGATTACGCGCGGCTGGCGCAGATGGACACCGCCACGTTGCTGCTGACCGTCGCCCTGGCGCTGGGCGCCAGCCTGCTTGCCGGCCTGTTGCCGGCGTGGCGCGCGATGCAGGTGCCGCCGGCGCTGCAGCTCAAGAGCCAATAGGGAGAGCAAGACCCATGGAAATCCGTCCCATCCTCTCGATCCTGATGCGGCACAAGACCGCCGCGGCGCTGATCGTGCTGGAGATCGCATTGAGCTGCGCGATCATCTGCAACGCGATCTTCGTGATCGGCCACCGCACCGGGGAGATGCGCCGCGACAGCGGCATCGTCGAGGACGAGCTGGTCTACCTCAGCGTCAGCAGCCTGCAACCGGACCGCAACCGCGATGCGATGCGGCGCGAGGACACCGCCACCCTGTCCGCCGTGCCCGGGGTCCGCTCGGTCACCAGCGTCAACCAGCTGCCCTACGGCGACAATGTCTGGGCATCGGGCATCAACCTGCGCCCGGGCCAGGCCGACGCCATCCTCACCGCCTCCAATTACATGGACGATGGCCGCCTGCTGCCCACCCTGGGCCTGCGCGTGGTCGAGGGCCGCGGCTTCAACCCGGACGAGTACCAGGGCCAGGACGCCCTGGACGTACCGGGCCAGACGCCGCAGGTGCCCGCCGTGCTTCTGAGCCGCGCGCTGGCGGCGCGGCTGTTCCCCGGGCGGAGCGCGGTCGGCCAGGACATCTACGTATGGGGCGATGCGCCCAGCCGCGTGGTCGGCGTGGTCGACCGGCTGATCGCGCCCGGGCGCGGGCGCATGTTCGAGGACAGCTTCCACACCATGATCTTCCCGTTGTGGGTGTCCAACGGCGGCTATGTGCTGCGCACCGATCCGGCGCGCCGCGACGAGGTGCTGAAGGCCGCGGTGGCCGCGCTCGACCGCGCCGATCCGAACCGGATCATCGACACCCGGACAACGGTCAGCGAGATGCGCCGTGATTTCTACAGCCGCGACCGCGCGGTGATCTGGCTGCTGGTGAGCGTGTGCGTCGCGCTGCTGGCGGTCACCGCCTTCGGCATCGTCGGCCTGGCAAGCTTCTGGGTACAGCAGCGCACCCGCCAGATCGGCATCCGCCGCGCGCTGGGCGCCACCCGCACCCAGATCCTGCGCTACTTCCAGGCCGAGAACTTCGTGCTCACCAGCACCGGCATCCTGCTGGGCGTGCTGCTGGCCTACACCTTGAACCTCACCCTGATGCGCCAGTACGAGCTGCCGCGCCTGCCGCTGGCCTACATCCCGGCCAGCGCGCTGGTGCTGTGGCTGCTGGGCCAGGTCGCCGTGTTCGGCCCGGCGCGCCGCGCCGCGGCAATCCCGCCCGCCGTCGCCACCCGCAGCGCCTGACCGGCGCAGGAGAACCACCATGAAACCCCTGCTGTACCTGTTGCCCCTGCTGCTGGCGGCGCCCGCCGCTCCGGCGCTGGCGGACGACGACCTGGCCACCACCATCGCCGCGCTGGACCACGCCGTGTTCGACAGCTTCAACCGTTGCCAGGATCCGGCGCAGCTGGAGCGGCACGCCGGTTACTTCGACCCGGCGGTCGAGTTCTACCACGACACCGGCGGCGTCACCTGGACCCGCGAGGCCATGCTCGACAACACCCGCAGGCACGCCTGCGGCCGCTACACCCGCGAACTGATCGACGGCAGCCTGCAGGTTTTCCCGATCAAGGACTTCGGCGCCATCGCCCAGGGCAGCCACCGCTTCTGCGACACCGCCAGCGGCACGTGCGAGGGGCTGGCCGACTTCGTCATGCTCTGGCACCTGCACGATGGCCGGTGGTCGATCACCCGCGTGCTGAGCTATGGCCACCGCGCGGCCCACCCGCCTGCCGCGCAACCATGAACTACACGCTGGAGACCGGCATGCGCGGCTGCCTGCGGCATCCGCGGACAATGCTGCTGGCGATCCTGACCCTGGCGCTGGGACTGGCGTCGGTGATGACCATGCTGACCCTGTTGTCGGTGCTGTCGGCCGATCCGCTGCCCGGCATCAGTCACAAGCTGCACATCGCCTGGGCCGATTCGCGACCGGCGCCCCGCAGCGGCGAGGACGACAGCACCGACGGCACTGGCGCAGGCGTGCCGCCGTTATGGAAACTGGACGACGTGCAGGCCATGCGCAGCCAGCGGGCAGATATCCGCCAGGCGGGGCTGCTGACCGCTCCGCTGTCGGTGGCCAATGCCGACGGCAGCAACACCCGCACGGCATCGGCGGTACTGGCAGTGGGACCGATGCTGCAGATGTTCGGGGTGCCCCTGCGCCACGGCCGTACCTGGACCCCGGCCGAGGAACAGGCGCGCGCGCCGGTGGTGGTGATCAGCCGCGCGTTGAGCCTGCGGCTGCTCGGCCGCGAGGACGGCACCGGCGCCGCCATTCGACTTGGCCGCCATACGTTCCGGGTGATCGGAATCAGCGAGCGCTGGGCGCCACGCCCGCGGCCGCACTTCCTGCCCGGCAACGATCCCGGCTGGAAGGGGGACGGCGACGAGATCTTCGTGCCCGCGATGGCCGCGGTTGAAGCGGGGGCGGAGATAACCAGCACCCGGCAATGCGATGGCGGTGGCTTCGACGGCTTCCGCTTCGACGAGATCAACGTCGGCAACTGCCGTTGGCTGGTGCTGTGGGCCGAGCTGCAGGACGACGCACAACGCGAGGCATACGTCCACAGCCTGCAGGCATTCGCGGCGCAGCGTCGTGCCAGCGGTGCCTTTGAACGCGCTGCGTACACGAATCTGCGGCCAATGGCCGAATGGCTGCGCTTCAATCGCGTGGTACCCGATAGCGTGCGCCTGAACCTGTGGCTTGCTGCCGGCCTGCTGATGCTGTGCCTGGTCAACGTCGCCGGGCTGCTGGCTGCGCGCTTCCTGCGGCGTGCCGGCGAGCACGGCGTGCGCCGCGTACTCGGTGCGCCACGCCGCTCGATCATCGCCGCCTGCCTGGTGGAAGCCGGCCTGGCCGGGCTGCTGGGTGGCGTATGCGCCCTGCCGCTGACACTGGCGGGCCTGTGGCTGATGCGCCAACAAGGAGAGGCGTACGCGCCACTGGCGCGCTTCAGTCCCGCACTGTTCATCGTCCTGCTGGCCCTGGCACTGCTCACCGGCCTGCTGGTGGGACTGCTGCCTGCGGTGCGCGCGGCCCGGCAGGAGCCGGCGCTGCAGGTCAAGACGCTCTAAGGAGGACCGGCATGTTCCCTCTGTTGTCCGCGCTGCGTCGCAACCCGCTGATGCCACGCCTGATCGCGCTGCAGGTCATGGTGGCCTGCGCGATTCTCTGCAACACGCTGTTCCTGCTCGGCCAGCAAGCGGCCCCGCTGCTGGTCGACGATGGACTGGCCGGAGACGAACTGGTGATCGTCGACCAGGTGGTCAGCCGCGGCGCCCCCTGGACACCTGCGCAGGTCCGCGCCGGCCGCGATGCACTTGCATCCATTCCCGGCGTACACGCCGCCAGCGCCGCGTCGGGCGTACCAATGCGCCAGACCCTGACCCTGACGTTCGACCTCAAGTCTGCCGGCGGCCCGACACTGACGACCACCGGCTACATCGGTGAGCGCCTGCTGGATACCTTCGGCCTGCGCCTGACCCGGGGCCGCGACTTCCTGGACACCGAGTACCGCGACATCAACATGTCCAACGACATGCGCACCCCGATCATCATCACCGAAGCGCTCGCACGGGAACTTCTGGGGGACGGCGACCCCGTCGGTGCGACGCTGAGCTCGGGCGACGGCACCGGCAGCTACACCGTGGTCGGCGTCGTCGCCCACCTCATGCGCTACCAGTTGTCGGAGCTTGACGACGGCAAAGCCGAATACTCGGTCATCATTCCCGGCATCCTTGCCGGCATGCCCATCGCCAGCTATGTGCTGCGTACCGCTCCGGAGAACCGCGAAGCGGTGCGTGCACAGGTGGCGCAGGTGCTTGAACAGAGCTTTGCCGGGCAACTGGTGCCGGGCATCGAGCCGGTCGTGGCCGACTACGAACGCCTGCGGGACGACGGGCTGCGTACCCGCCGCGCCGCGGTCTGGCTGCTGTCCACGGTCAATGCGGTGGTCGCCACGATCACGCTGATCGGCATCGCCAGCCTGAGTGGCTACTGGATCCAGCAACGGACGCGCCAGATAGGCATACGCCGCGCGCTGGGAGCCACCCGCGGGCAGATCCTGCGTCATTTCCTGGCTGAGAACCTGGTACTGGTCGGTGTGGGGTTGGCGCTGGGGCTACTCCTGGCACTGGGCATCAACCACTGGCTGATGCAGCATTACGAGCTGGCACGGCTGCCGTTACCCTACCTGCCGGCGGCGGCGGTGTTGCTGCTGGCGCTGGGGCAGCTGGCGGTCGCCGGTCCGGCGCACCGCGCCGCGGGGCTGCCACCTGCAAGCGCGGCCCGCAGTGTGTAAGGCCGGCGCTTCCCCAACCCTTTCTTTCCTGCAAGGCCCCGAATGCCGCAGATACTGATCATCGACGACAACGCCGCCGTGGCCACCGCGCTGGACGTGCTGTTCTCGCTGCACGACATCGAGACGCGCCACGCGTGCTCGCCCGAGCAGGGGTTGGCGATGCTCGCCGAACAGGAGTTCGACCTGGTCATCCAGGACATGAACTTCACCGCCGACACCACCTCCGGCGAGGAGGGGCAGGTGCTGTTCCGGCAGATCCGCGACAGCTGGCCGGACCTGCCGGTGATCCTGCTTACCGCCTGGACCCACCTGGACAGCGCGGTGGAACTGGTCAAGGCCGGTGCCGCCGACTACCTGGCCAAGCCCTGGGACGATGGGCGCCTGCTGACCACGGTCAACAACCTGCTGGAACTGGCCGAGACCCGCCGCGAACTGAGCCGCCGCCGCCAGCGCGAGCTGAAGCAGCGCCAGAGCCTGCACGAACGCTACGACCTGGCCGGGGTGGTGTTCGCCGACCCGGCCAGCGAGCGCGTGATCAGCCTGGCCTGCCAGGTCGCGCGCTCGGACCTGCCGGTGCTGATCACCGGCCCCAACGGCGCCGGCAAGGAGAAGATCGCCGAGATCATCCAGGCCAACTCCGGCAAGCGCGGCGGCGCGTTCGTCGCGCTCAACTGCGGCGCGATCCCGGCCGAGCTGATCGAGGCCGAGCTGTTCGGCGCCGAGGCCGGCGCCTACACCGGCGCCAACAAGGCGCGCGAGGGCAAGTTCGAGGCCGCCGACGGCGGCACCCTGTTCCTGGACGAGATCGGCAACCTGTCGCTGGCCGGGCAGATGAAGCTGCTGCGCGTGCTCGAGACCGGCCGCTTCGAGCGCCTGGGTTCCAACCGCGAGCGCCAGGTGAAGGTGCGCGTGGTCAGCGCCACCAACGCCGACCTGCCGGCGATGATCCGCGACGGCAGCTTCCGCGAGGACCTCTATTACCGCCTCAATACGGTGGAACTGGCGTTGCCGGCACTGGCCGAGCGCCGCGAGGACATCCTGCCGCTGGCCCGCCACTTCCTCGGCGACGAGGGCAAGCCGCTTTCGCCGCAGGCCGCACAGGCGCTGCAGCGGCACACCTGGCCCGGCAACGTGCGCGAGCTGCGCAACGTGATCCAGCGCGCCTGCCTGCTCGCGCAGGGGCCGCGGATCGAAGTGGCCGACCTCAACCTGCCGCGCGCGCCGCAACGGCCCATCGCGCAGGCCGACGAGCCGGACCGCGCGCGCATCATCGGCGCCCTGGAACGTGCCGGCGGGGTCATCGCCCAGGCCGCGGCGGACCTGGGCCTGAGCCGCCAGGCGCTGTACCGGCGCATGGACCGCCATGGCATTCCGCGCGAATGACACGCCCATGCTGAAAACCCGCTCCTTCACTTTCCGCCTGTTCCTGCGCCTGTTGCCGGTGCTGGCGCTGGCCGCGGCGCTGCCGTGGCTGCTGGCCTACTGGATGGACCGCGGCTGGGTGGTCACCGTGGTTTCCACGGTGCTGCTGCTGTCGCTGATGTGGTGGACACTGCGCCGCGCCACCGCGCCGATCCGTTCGCTGCTGCGCTCGCTGGCAGGCATCACCAGCAGCTACCGGGACGGCGAATACAACTTCGGCGTGCACTGGCGCGGCGACGACGAGCTGGCGCAGCTGGTGAAGGCGCATGCCGAACTCGGCGACGTGCTGCGCGAACAGCGCCAGTCGCTGGTGCAGCGCGAACTGCTGCTCGACACCATGGTGCAGAACACGCCGGTGGCGATGCTGTTGCTGGCCGACGGCGGCGATGGCGTCCAGCGCGTGGCGTTCTCCAACATCTCCGCACGCAAGCTGCTGCACGGCGGCTGGAAGCTGGAAGGCAAGCGCATGCACGAGCTGCTGGAGAACATGCCGGTGGAACTGCGCAACGCCATCGCCCGCGGCGGCGACAGCCTGTTCGCGGTGCGCGAGGCCGACGGCGACGAGGACGACGAGCAGATCTACCACCTGTCGCGCCGCAGCTTCCACCTCAACGGCCGTCCGCACGACCTGCTGCTGCTGCGCCTGCTCACCGCCGAGCTGCGGCGGCAGGAAGTACAGACCTGGAAGAAGGTCATCCGGGTCATCAGCCACGAGCTCAACAACTCGCTGGCGCCGATCGCCTCGCTCGCCCATTCCGGCGCCGAACTGGTGCGGCGCGGGCGCATCGACCGGCTGGAAGACATCTTCGGCACGGTCGAGGAGCGCGCACGCCACCTGGAGGGCTTCATCCGTGGCTACGCGCGCTTCGCCAAGCTGCCGCAGCCGCAACTCCAGACCATCGCGTGGGCGCCGTTCCTGCGCGGGCTGCAGCAGCAGATCCCGTTTCGCATGGTGCCGCCGCCCGATGACCTGTGCAGCCGCATCGATCCGGCGCAGTTCTCGCAGGCGCTGCTCAACCTGCTCAAGAACGCGCACGAGGCCAGCAGCGACAACGGCGTGACCGACGACACGGTCGAGGTCAGGATGGCGCGGTTGCCGCATTGGCTGCGCATCGAGGTGCTGGACCGCGGCACCGGCATGAACGAAGCGGTGCTGCAGAACGCGCTGATGCCGTTCTATTCGACCAAGCGCAACGGCACCGGCCTGGGCCTGGCGCTGACCCGCGAGATCATCGAGGCGCATGACGGCCGCATCTCGCTGCAGAACCGCAACGACGGCGGCCTGTGCGTGACCCTCCTGCTGCCCACCAGCGGCTGAGCCGCGCGCGGCGCCACGCCGGGGCGCGCGGTTCGATGTCCGCCACCGCCGTCATCGGCGCCCTGCCCGCTTCCCGCCTGCCGGTACGCCGGGCGACCGCGGCGGCACCGGGCCACGCAGCGCATGCCGGGGGACGGGTCGCGGCGCGCCGACCGCCCTGCCACGGTGGCGGCGATCAGACCTTCTTCTGCGGACGCTTCCAGCCTTCGATGGTCTGCTGGCGGCTGCGCGCCACCGTCAACCGGTCCGCCGGCGCGTCACGGGTGACCACCGAACCGGCGGCGATGGTGGCGCCGTCGCCCAGCGACACCGGTGCGATCAGCGCGCTGTTGGAACCGACGAACACGCGGTCGCCGATGCGGGTCTGGAACTTGTTCACGCCATCGTAGTTGCAGGTGATGGTGCCCGCGCCGATGTTGCTGCCGCTGCCGATCACCGCGTCGCCCAGGTAGGTCAGGTGATTGGCCTTGCTGCCCTTGCCCAGCGTCGCGTTCTTGGTCTCCACGAAGTTGCCCACGTGCACGCCGTCGGCCAGCACCGTGCCGGGGCGCAGCCGCGCGAACGGACCGATCTGCGCGGCACCCTCGCTGACCACGCCCTCCAGGTCGCAGTGCGGGCGCACCTGGGTGCCGGCGCCGAGGCGGACGTCCTTCAGCCGCACGAAGGCGCCGATGGTGACGCCATCGCCCAGCTCGACCTCACCCTCCAGCACCACGTTGGCATCGATCTGCACGTCGCGCCCGGCCTTGACCGTGCCGCGCTGGTCCAGGCGTGCCGGGTCCAGGAGGCGCACGCCCTGCTCGCACAGCGCACGCGCCGCGCGCAGCTGCCAGGCGCGTTCGAGCTGGGCCAGCTGCCAGGGATCGTTGGCGCCTTCGGCTTCCTGCGGGTCGGCCACGTGCACCAGCAGCGCCGGCGTGTACTCGGCCGCAGCCGCGGCGAACACATCGGTCAGGTAGTACTCGCCCTGCGCGTTGGCGTTGGACAGGCCGGACAGCCAGCGCCGCAGCGCGGTGGATTCGGCGGTGATGATGCCGGTGTTCACCGTGCGGATGCGCTTGTGTTCGTCGTCGGCATCCTTCTGCTCGACGATGGCCGCGACCTTGCCTTCGGCATCGCGCACGATGCGGCCGTAGCCACTGGGGTCGTCGAGTTCGGCCACCAGCACCGCGAGCCGCGGCGCGTCGTGCAGCAGCGCACGCAGGGTATCGGCACGGATCAGCGGCACGTCGCCGTACAGCACCAGCACCTGCGCGGTGTCCGGCACGACCGGCATCGCCTGCAGCACGGCATGGCCGGTGCCCAGCTGCTGCACCTGCTCGGCCCAGGCCAGGTCGTCCTGGCCGGCGAAGGCGGCACGCACGGCCTCGCCGCCGTGGCCATGCACCACGTGGATGCCGGCAGGCTGCAGCTGTCGCGCGGTCTCGATCACATGCGCCAGCATCGGCCGCCCCGCGACCGGCTGCAGCACCTTGGGCAGGGCCGACTTCATGCGCTTGCCGGCGCCGGCGGCGAGGATGATGACGTGCAGCGGTTGGCTCATCGGCGGATTTCCGGTAATCGATGCTGGGATTCTAAGAATGCGCCGTCAGGCCGTCGAGCGCGATGGCGCGGCATGTCCCGGATGTGCGTGGCAGGCAGGCAGGCGCCGGACCTGCGCCGCCACTGCACGATCACGGCGGGAGACCCGCCGCATGGATGCCGTTGCAATCGCGATGGGCAACCGCTGCCGACGTCGCGGCCGTCGCCAGCGGGTAGCATGGGCGTCTTTCCGTGTCCGCGTTCACCCTGATGACCCTGTTGCGACAAGGCGGCCGCTATATCGCCGCCGGCCTGATGCAGCTGCTGCTGGACTGGCTGGTGTTCGTGGCGGCCACCGCCGCCGGCCTGCCGCCTGTGCCGGGCAACCTGCTCGGGCGCGGCAGCGGCGCATTGCTGGGGTTCTGGCTCAATGGCCGCTACACGTTCCCGCGCGACGACGGACGCCGCCACGGGTGGAGCCACTTCGCCCGGTTCCTCGCGCTGTGGCTGCTGATGACCGCCGCCAGCAGCGGGCTGCTGGCGTGGACCACGGATACGCTGGGGCTGCAGATGGCGTGGCTGGCCAAGCCGCTGGTGGAAGGCGGGCTGGCGGTGCTGAACTTCTTCCTGCTGCGCCACGTGGTCTACCGCTGAGCCGGCCCACGCAGGCAAGGCGGGCGCTTCGACGGCATGCCGGTCGCGCGTGCCCGCGGCTGCCGGTGCAGGGGGCGCGCAAATGAAAAACGCCGGGCAAGCCCGGCGTTCCTCGTTACCTTGACCGCAGCGCGCTCAGTGCTTGAGGTTGCGGCGCAGGCGTTCCAGCGCCTGCAGCTGGGCGGTGACTTCGGCCAGGCGCTGCTGCGCCTCGGCCAGCTCCATGGCTTCGCCACGGTTGGCCAGCACGCGCTCGGCTTCTTCCTTGGCCTTGCGTACCGCGGCCTCGTCGATGTCGGTGGCGCGGATGGCGGTGTCGGCCAGCACGGTCACGACCTGCGGCTGCACTTCCAGGATGCCGCCGGAGATGGCGAAGTCCAGGTGCTCGCCGGCGGCGGTGGTGACCACGACCTTGCCCGGCTTCAGGCGGGTGATCAGCGGCGCATGCTTGGGCGCGATGCCCAGCTCGCCCAGTTCACCGGTGGCCACGACCAGGGTGGCTTCGCCGCTGAAGATCTGCTGCTCGGCACTGACGATGTCGCAACGGATGGTGCTCATGGAACTCTCTTCGCCTGGTTGGGTGGGCCTGCGCCCACCGCAGGATGCCGCAGAGGCGGAGCGGACTCCGCCTCACGCCGGAATTAGGCCTTTTCGGCCATCTTCTTGGCCTTCTCGACCGCTTCTTCGATGCCGCCGACCATGTAGAACGCCTGCTCCGGCAGGTGGTCGTACTCGCCGTCGACGATGCCCTTGAAGCCGCGGATGGTTTCCTTCAGCGGCACGTACTTGCCCGGCGAGCCGGTGAACACTTCGGCCACGTGGAACGGCTGGCTGAAGAAGCGCTCGATCTTGCGCGCGCGCGACACGGCCTGCTTGTCTTCCTCGGACAGTTCGTCCATGCCCAGGATGGCGATGATGTCCTTCAGCTCCTTGTACTTCTGCAGGGTCTGCTGGACGCGCTGGGCGGTGTCGTAGTGCTCGTTGCCGATGACCTGCGGGTCCATCTGGCGCGAGGTCGAGTCCAGCGGGTCGACCGCCGGGTAGATGCCCAGCGAGGCGATCGAACGCGACAGGGTCACGGTCGAGTCCAGGTGGGCGAAGGTGGTGGCCGGCGACGGGTCGGTCAGGTCGTCCGCGGGCACGTACACGGCCTGGATCGAGGTGATCGAACCGGTCTTGGTCGAGGTGATGCGCTCCTGCAGGACGCCCATTTCCTCGGCCAGGGTCGGCTGGTAGCCCACCGCCGACGGCATGCGGCCCAGCAGCGCCGACACTTCGGTACCGGCCAGCGTGTAGCGGTAGATGTTGTCGACGAACAGCAGCACGTCCTTGCCCTTGCCGTTGGCGTCCTTCTCGTCGCGGAAGTACTCGGCCATGGTCAGGCCGGTCAGGGCGACGCGCAGGCGGTTGCCCGGCGGCTCGTTCATCTGGCCGTACACCATCGCCACCTTGTCCAGGACGTTGGAGTCCTTCATCTCGTGGTAGAAGTCGTTGCCCTCGCGGGTACGCTCGCCCACGCCGGCGAACACGGACAGACCCGAGTGCGCCTTGGCGATGTTGTTGATCAGTTCCATCATGTTGACGGTCTTGCCGACGCCGGCGCCGCCGAACAGGCCGACCTTGCCACCCTTGGCGAACGGGCACATCAGGTCGATGACCTTGATGCCGGTTTCCAGCAGCTCGGTCGAGGAGGACTGGTCTTCGTACGACGGCGCGGCGCGGTGAATTTCCCACGAATCGGACGCGGCGACCGGGCCGGCCTCGTCGATCGGGCGGCCCAGCACGTCCATGATGCGGCCCAGGGTGCCGGCACCGACCGGCACCGAGATGGCGCGGCCGGTGTTGTTGGCGATCAGGCCGCGCTTCAGGCCGTCGGTGGAACCCAGCGCGATGGCGCGGACGATGCCGTCGCCCAGCTGCTGCTGGACTTCCAAGGTGATGTCGGTGTTGTCGACCTTCAGCGCGTCGTACACCTTCGGCACGTCGCTGCGCGGGAATTCGACGTCGACGACGGCGCCGATGATCTGAACGATCTTGCCCTGACTCATTGCTGCATCCTCTAATTAAATGCTTTGACTGTGCGCGTCAGACTGCTGCCGCGCCGCCGACGATTTCGGAGATTTCCTGGGTGATCGCTGCCTGGCGGGCCTTGTTGTAGACCAGCTGCAGGGTTCCGATCAGCTTGTTCGCGTTGTCGCTTGCCGCCTTCATCGCCACCATGCGTGCCGCGTGCTCGGAAGCAACGTTCTCCAGCACGGCCTGGTACACCAGCGACTCGATGTAGCGCGTGATCACGTGCTCGAGCACGGTCGCGGCATCGGGTTCGTACAGGTAGTCCCAGTCGTGCGAGGCGACCTGCGTCTCGCTGGCCGGCAACGGCAGCAGCTGGTCGAAGGACGCCTTCTGCGTCATCGTGTTGATGAAGCGGTTGTAGACCAGGTACACGCGGTCGACCTTGCCTTCGGTGAAGGCGTCGAGCATCACTTTGATCACGCCGATCAGCGTCTCCAGCTTCGGCTGGTCGCCGATGTGGGTGACGCTGCCGACCATGTTCACGTTGACCCGGCGGAAGAACACGCTGGCCTTCTGGCCGACGGTCACCATGTCGATCTCGGCGCCCTTTTCCTGCCAGCCGCGCATTTCGGCCACGGCCTTGCGGAACAGGTTGTTGTTCAGGCCGCCGGCCAGGCCGCGATCGGAGGAGATCACGATGTAGCCCACGCGCTTGACGTCTTCGCGCTCGACCAGGAACGGATGCTGGAAGTCGGTGCTGGCCTGGGCCAGGTGGCCGATCACCTGCTTCATCGCCTGCGCGTACGGACGCGAGGTCTTCATCCGATCCTGCGCCTTGCGGATCTTGGAGGCGGAGACCATCTCGAGCGCGCGCGTCACCTTGCGGGTGTTCTGCACGCTCTTGATCTTGGTTTTGATTTCGCGTCCGCTTGCCATCTCTTATTCCCATGAAGCGGGGGCCTTCCCCCGCTGTGTCACAGTGAAGCGGGGCCAGGGCCCCGCTCTACGTGCGGCTTACCAGCTGCCGGTGGTCTTGAACTCGGAGATGCCCTTCTTGAAGGCGGCTTCAATCTCGTCGTTCCAGGCGCCGCTGGCGTTGATCTTGGCGGTCAGTTCGCCGGCGGTGTTGGCGAAGTGGGCATGCAGGCCCTCTTCGAACGCCAGCAGCTTGTTGACCGGCACGTCGTCCAGGTAACCCTCGTTGACGGCGTAGATCGACAGCGCCTGGTTGGCGATGGACATCGGCGCGTACTGCTTCTGCTTCATCAGCTCGGTGACGCGCTGGCCGCGCTCGAGCTGCTTGCGGGTGGCTTCGTCCAGGTCCGAGGCGAACTGCGCGAACGCCGCCAGCTCGCGGTACTGCGCCAGCGAGATGCGGATGCCGC
This sequence comes from Stenotrophomonas sp. 17(2023), assembly GCF_030345315.1. NCBI lineage: Bacteria > Pseudomonadati > Pseudomonadota > Gammaproteobacteria > Lysobacterales > Lysobacteraceae > Stenotrophomonas > Stenotrophomonas sp. 17(2023). The sequence continues at coordinate 506,558 of NZ_CP128405.1, read as the reverse complement.
CGGACAGCTTCTTGATGATCTTGGTCTGGGCCGAGCCGCCGACGCGCGACACCGAGATACCGGCGTTCACGGCCGGGCGGATGCCGGCGTTGAACAGGTCGGTTTCCAGGAAGATCTGGCCGTCGGTGATCGAGATCACGTTGGTCGGGACGAACGCGGACACGTCGCCGGCCTGGGTCTCGATGATCGGCAGCGCGGTCAGCGAACCGGTCTTGCCGGTGACCTTGCCTTCGGTGAACTTCTCGACGTACTCCTCGGACACGCGGGCAGCGCGTTCGAGCAGGCGCGAGTGCAGGTAGAACACGTCGCCCGGGTAGGCTTCGCGGCCCGGCGGACGCTTCAGCAGCAGCGAGATCTGGCGGTAGGCCACGGCCTGCTTGGACAGGTCGTCGTACACGATCAGGGCGTCTTCGCCGCGATCCATGAAGTACTCGCCCATGGTGCAGCCGGAGTAGGCGCTGATGTACTGCATCGCGGCCGACTCGGAAGCGGTGGCGGCCACGACCACGGTGTGGGCCAGCGCGCCGTTCTCTTCCAGCTTGCGCACGATGTTGGCCACGGTCGAGGCCTTCTGGCCGATCGCGACGTACACGCACTTGATGCCGGTACCCTTCTGGTTGATCACCGCGTCGATCGCCATGGCGGTCTTGCCGGTCTGGCGGTCACCGATGATCAGCTCGCGCTGGCCGCGGCCGATCGGGATCATCGAGTCGACCGACTTGTAACCGGTCTGCACCGGCTGGTCGACCGACTTGCGCCAGATCACGCCCGGGGCAACGCGCTCCACCGGTGCGGTCAGCGAGGTGCCCAGCGGGCCCTTGCCGTCGATCGGCTCGCCCAGCGCGTTGACCACGCGGCCGAGCATTTCCGGACCCACCGGCACTTCCAGGATGCGGCCGGTGGTCTTGGCCACGTCGCCTTCGCGCAGGTGCTCGTAGTCGCCCAGCACCACGGCGCCGACCGAGTCGCGCTCCAGGTTCAGCGCCAGCGCGTAGGTGTTGTTCGGCAGCTCGATCATTTCGCCCTGCATCACGTCGGCCAGGCCGTAGATGCGCACGATGCCGTCGGACACCGAGGTCACGGTGCCTTCGTTGCGCGATTCCGCGGACAGCGCGACCTTCTCGATGCGGTTCTTGATCAGTTCGCTGATTTCGGAGGGGTTGAGCGTGGTAGCCATCGTCAAGTCCTAGTGCCGGCGATCAAGCCGGACGATAAGTGAATTCAGTTTGCGAGCGCGGTCTGCAGGCGCGACAGCTTGCCCTTGAGCGAACCATCGATGACCACGTCGCCGGCATCGATCACGGCGCCGCCGATCAGCGAAGCGTCCACCGCGGTCGAGACCTCGACGTCGCGGCCGAAACGCCTGCGCAGCGCGAGCTTGATCTTTTCCAGTTCGTCGGCCGAAAGCGCGGCCGCCGAGGTGACGGTGGCCTTGACCACGTTCTCGGCTTCGGCGCGCAGCTGGTCGAACAGGCCGGCGATCTCCGGCAGCTGCTGCAGGCGGTGCGACTCGGCCAGCAGGGTCAGGAAGCGGCCGTAGGTTTCACCCGCCGCTTCCGGGGCCAACAGGGCCACGGCGTCGCCGCGGGCCAGCTCCGGATTGGACAGCAGGGCCGACACGCGCGGATCGGCGGCAACGCGGGCGGAGAACGCAAGCGCTTCCGACCACGGCGCGAACTTGCCTTCCTCGCGCGCAATCGCGAACGCGGCGCGGGCATACGGGCGGGCAAGCGTGAGGGCCTGGCTCATCTATCAGATCTCCGCGGCCAGCTCGTCGAGCAGCGCCTTGTGGGCGTTGGCGTCGATTTCGCGCTTGAGCAGCTTCTCGGCACCGGTCACGGCCAGCGCGGACACCTGCTTGCGCAGGTCTTCGCGGGCGCGGTTGGCGGCGGCGTCGATTTCAGCCTGGGCCAGGTCTTTCTGGCGGTTGGCTTCGGCGATGGCTTCGTTCTTGGCGGCCTCGACGATCTGGTTGGCGCGGGCGTGGGCCTGGTCGATGATCTCGTTGGCCTTGCCACGGGCTTCCTTCAGCGCCTCGTTGACCTTCACTTCCGCCTGGGCCAGGTCTTTCTGGCTGCGGTCGGCAGCGGCGAGGCCTTCAGCGATCTTCTGCTGGCGCTCTTCGATGGCCTTCATCAGCGGCGGCCAGATCTTGGTCGCGATGATCCAGATCAGCGCGGCAAAGGCCAGTGCCTGTGCAAAGAGGGTGAGATTGATATTCATGGGTTAGCTCGATCGCTGGTGTCGGGGTGGTTGCGCCGCCGCGGCGGCGCAACCGGACCTTCATCCGAAGCCGGATGCCATCAGGCACCCGGCCGTCTCACTTCAGCTGGATCAGCCCGCCAGCTTGGCGGCTTCGGCCAGCAGGGCAGCGGCCAGCGGGTTGGCGAAGGCCAGCAGCAGGCCGACGGCGACCGAGATGATGAACGCGGCGTCGATCAGGCCGGCGGTGATGAACATGCGGACCTGCAGGACCGGGATCAGTTCCGGCTGGCGGGCAGCCGATTCCAGGAACTTACCAGCCATGATGGCCAGACCCAGACCGGCGCCCAGCGCGGCCAGGCCGATCATGATGCCGACGGCAAGGGCGGTGGAGCTCTGAACTTGGGCGAGATTGGTCAGGACGGCGAAGTACATGGTTTTCTCCGAGAACTATGGGTAGCTAAGGGTGATGAAACGGATGAAGGTTGGAACTGGTTGAAGCTTGTAGCTTAGTGGCTGTCTTCCGACAGGCTCAGGTACACGATCGACAGCATCATGAAGATGAAGGCCTGCAGCGGAATCACCAACAGGTGGAACAGCATCCAGCCCAGGCCGAATACGCCACCGGCAACAGCACCGAACACGCCGGCGCCGCCCAGCACCCAGATCAGCAGGAAGACGATCTCGCCGCCGAACATGTTGCCGAACAGTCGCATCGCCAGGGAGATCGGCTTGCTCAGCCACTCGACGATGTTGAGGATCAGGTTGAACGGCATCATCCACTTGCCGAACGGGGCGGTCAGGAACTCCTTGACGAAGCCGACCAGACCCTTGGAACTGAGCGAGAAGAAGACCATCAGGAAGAACACGCTGATCGACATGCCCAGGGTGGCATTGACGTCGGCGGTCGGCACCGGCTTCCAGTAGTGGACGCCCGCCCATTCCAGCGGCTTGGCGATGAAGTCGGCCGGGATCATCTTGATGAGGTTCATCAACAGGATCCAGAAGAAGATGGTGATCGCGATCGGCGTCACCAGCTTGCTCTTGCCGTGGTAGGTGTCCTTGGCCTGGCGGTCAACGAACTCCAGGCAGATCTCGACGAACGCCTGCCACTTGCCCGGCACGCCGGCGGTGGCCTTGCGGGTGGCCATCCAGAAGGCGAACACCATCAGCAGGCCCATCAGCACCGCGGTGACGACGGTATCGACGTGGATGGTCCAGAAGCTGCCGCCGTCCCCGACCTTGGCGGTCAGGTTCTGCAGGTGATGCTGGATATAGGTGGTAGGGGTTAGAGCCTCGCCCGCCATGAGTCCGGATACCTTTTATGAATTCGATCAACGCCTGGCCAGAGCCAGAACCTGGAACATCAGCGCCACTGGAATCGCCGCCAGCAGCGCCAAGGGAGGAAGCCGCCACCAGACGAACGCCATTGCCAGCACGGCGACAATCAGCACGATCTTCAGCGCGAACCCCAGGAACATGCGGATCATCGCCGAACCGGCGGCCTGAACGCCGCCGCCGAGCCCCACCCATGCCGCCAGCACCGTCCCCGCCACCACCGCCGCGCCTGAAACCAGCGCACCGAGGGCGTACTTCGGCCCCACCAGCAGGAAGGCCAGCGCCAGGACAACCACTGCGACCAGCGGGTACACCGCGGCACGCAGCATCAGCCGCCGACCCGCATCAACGGAGTTCAGCACGTGGAATGTCCTGCTTCATGGAACAAGGAGATCTGGGCGGCGCCAGGGGGCGCCTCGTCGAGCCGCGAAAGTATAGCAGCGGGACATTTTGCGAGACAACCGCCACAAGCCGCCCCCGGCGGATCGCAAGTTGTGGCATTTACTGGATTTTTCGGCCGGACCGGGTTAGGACGGGCAAATCCCGTTTTTGCGCCGCAGCATGCGGAACTTCGGCCGCGGCGGCGGGTCACACATGCACGTCCGCCGCCATTACCTCGTCGATGTGCGCGACGGACGCACAGGGCGAGGTGGCCCGCCCAGGGCCACCTCGCCGCATTTTGCACACCGCGTGCACTCCGCGGTCACGCAGGTGCCACATCGCTTCGGCCACGGTAGCCGCTCCCTGATTTCCTACACGGAGCGAACCGAACGATGCGCCTCCCCCCGCACCTCACGATCTGCGCGTCCTGCGCGCTTGCCCTGGCCCTGCTGCAGGCCGCGCCCGCCCACGCCGCGGACGGCGATCCGCGCTTCACCCTGCGCCTGGGCGCGATGAACATCGATTCTTCCAATACCCTGCGCGGCAGCGGCACGGTCGGTGGCCAGGAACTGGCCTTCGACGAGGATTTCGACCTCGGCGGCAAGGAATGGGAGCCGCGCGTGGACGGCCTGTTCCGCATCAGCGAGCGGCAGCGGCTGATCTTCGATTACTTCCGCTACGACAAGGACCGCCGCCAGGCGCTGGGCGAGAGCATCAGCTTCGACGGCACCACGGTGCCGGCCGGCAGCTTCGTCAAGGGCAACCTGAAGTACCAGGTGGCCAGCCTGGTCTATGACTACGCGGTGGTCGACGGCGAGCGCTTCGACCTCGGCCTGCAGCTCGGCGCCGAGTACGCCAAGGTGGACGCCAACGCCTATGCCGATCTCGGCCAGCTGTACCAGGGCCAGGTGCTCGACGAGAAGACCGACGGCATCGCCCCGGTGGTCGGCGCGCGCCTGACCTTCACCCCGTCCGAGCACTGGCTGATCAACCTGCAGGGCCAGTACCTCAACACGCGCTGGGGCAACTTCGATGACTACGAAGGCGACCTGAGCCGCGCCAACGCCATCGTGCAGTACAACGTCAACCCGAACTTCGGCATCTTCGCCGGCTACGACTGGTTCAAGCTCGACGTAGACCGCAAGGGAAGCGATGGGCTCATCGGCCTGAAGCAGGAGTTCAAGGGGCCGCTGGCCGGCATCAGCGTGTCGTTCTGACCCGCCTGCGCGCGCCACCACCGGTGGCGCGCTTTCCGCCGGAGCCGGGAACAACGACGCCCCGGCGAAGGGGCGTCGTGACGATCACGGCGTATGCCGCTTACTTCTTCTTCGGGATGTACAGGTCGGTGATGGTGCCGTCGTAGATCTCCGAAGCCATCGCCACCGATTCGCTCAGCGTCGGGTGGGCGTGGATGGTGTGGCCGATGTCCTCGGCCTCGGCGCCCATCTCGATGGCCAGTCCGATCTCGGCCAGCAGTTCGCCGGCATGCACGCCGACGATGGCGCCGCCGATCACACGATGGGTCTCTTCGTCGAACACCAGCTTGGTGAAGCCCTCGGTGCGGCCGATGCCGATGGCGCGGCCGCTGGCCGCCCACGGGAACTTGGCCACGCCGACCTTCAGCCCCTTGGCCTTGGCCTCGGTCTCGGTGACGCCGACCCAGGCGATCTCCGGGTTGGTGTAGGCCACCGACGGAATCACCCGCGCCACCCACTCCTTCTTCTCGCCGAAGGCGACTTCCGCGGCCAGCTTGCCCTCGTGCGTGGCCTTGTGCGCCAGCATCGGGTTACCGACGATGTCGCCGATGGCGAAGATGTGCGGGACGTTGGTGCGCATCTGCCGGTCGACCGGGATGAAGCCACGCTCGGTCACTTCCACGCCGGCCTTGTCGGCATCGATCTTCTTGCCGTTCGGCGCGCGGCCCACGGCCACCAGCACGCGGTCGAAGGTACCGCTCTGCATCGCCGGCTTCTCGCCCTCGGTGGCGGCCTCGAAGGTCACGGTGATGCCCTTCTTGTCGGCGCTCACGCCCGCGGCCTTGGTCTTCAGGTGCACTTCGATGCCCTGCTTCTTCAGGCGCTCGGCCAGCGGCTTGACCAGGTCCTTGTCGGCGCCCGGCATCAGCTGGTCCATGAACTCGACCACGGTGACCTGGGCGCCCAGCGCGCTGTACACGGTGGCCATTTCCAGGCCGATGATGCCGCCGCCCACGACCAGCAGCGACTTCGGCACTTCGGCCAGTTCCAGCGCGTCGGTGGAATCCATCACGCGCTTGTCGTCCCACGGGAAGTTCGGCAGCTTCACCGCCTGCGAGCCGGCGGCGATGATGCACTGCTCGAAGCGCAGCAGCTGGGTCTTGCCGTCGTCGCCGGTGATCTCCAGCTCGTTGGCCGAAACGAATTTCGCCACGCCCTGCACGGTGCGCACCTTGCGCTGCCTGGCCATGCCGGCCAGGCCCTTGGTCAGCTGGCCGACGACCTTTTCCTTGTACTCGCGCAGCTTGTCCAGGGTGATCTTCGGCTTGCCGAAGGCGATGCCCAGCTCATCGGCATGCGCGGCATGGTCGATGATCTCGGCCGCATGCAGCAGCGCCTTGGACGGGATGCAGCCGACGTTGAGGCAGACGCCGCCGAGGCTGGCGTAGCGCTCGACCAGCACCGTGTCCATGCCCAGGTCGGCCGAACGGAACGCGGCGGTATAGCCGCCCGGGCCGGCGCCCAGCACCACCATCCGGCATTCGATGTCGGCGGCGCGGCCGGTCGACGGCAGCGCACGGGCGGCCACGGCCGGGTCCGGCGCGCGGTGCGACGGGGTCACCGGCGGCCTGCTGCCCGGCGCCACGTTGCCGACGCCGGCCGCGGGCGTGGCGCCCTGCGCGTCCAGCACCACCACCACGTCGCCCTCGGACAGCTTGTCGCCGAGCTTGACCTTGATCTCCTTGACCACGCCGGCGGCGGTGGACGGCACTTCCAGCGTGGCCTTGTCCGATTCCAGCGTCACCAGCCCCTGGTCCTTCTTCACCGTATCGCCCACGGCCACCAGGATCTCGATCACCGGCACGCCGCTGTAGTCGCCGATGTCCGGCACCTTGACCTCGACCGGGCCGGTTGCGGCCGCGGTGGCCGGCGCACTGACCGCCGCCGGAGCGGCCGCGGCAGCCGGCTGCGCGGCGGGAGCGGGGGTCGCGGCCGGGGCAGCGGCGGGCGCCGGCGCGGCAGCCGCGCCTTCGGCCTCCAGCACCACCACCACGTCGCCCTCGGACAGCTTGTCGTCGAGCTTGACCTTGATCTCCTTGACCACGCCGGCGGCGGTGGACGGCACTTCCAGCGTCGCCTTGTCCGACTCCAGCGTCACCAGGCCCTGGTCCTTGGCCACCGTGTCGCCCACGGCCACCAGGATCTCGATCACCGGCACGTTGCTGTAATCGCCGATATCGGGGACTTTGACTTCAATCGTGTTCGCCATCTTTCAAGTCCTCGGGATCAGAGCAGCACGCGGCGCATGTCGGCCAGCACCTGCGACAGGTACGTGGTGAAGCGCGCGGCCAGGGCGCCGTCGATGACGCGGTGGTCGTAGCTCAGCGACAGCGGCAGCAGCAGCTTCGGTGCGAATTCCCTGCCGTTCCAGACCGGCTGGATCGACGACTTGGAGACGCCGAGGATGGCCACTTCCGGGGCGTTGACGATCGGGGTGAACGCGGTGCCGCCGATGCCGCCCAGCGAGCTGATCGAGAAGCAGCCGCCGCTCATGTCGGCCGGGCCCAGCTTGCCGTCGCGCGCCTTCTTGGCCAGCTCGCCGGTTTCCTGCGCGATCTGCACCACGCCCTTCTTGTCCACGTCGCGGATGACCGGCACGACCAGGCCGTTCGGCGTGTCGGCGGCAAAGCCGATGTGGAAGTACTTCTTCAGGGTCAGGTTCTCGCCGCTGGCATCCAGCGAGGCGTTGAACTCGGGGAACTTCTTCAGCGCCGCGGCACTGGCCTTGATCAGGAACGCGAGCATGGTCAGCTTGATGCCGGCCTTCTCGTTTTCCTTGTTCAGCGCCACGCGCAGGGCTTCCAGCTCGGTGATGTCGGCCTGGTCGAACTGGGTGACGTGCGGAATCATCGCCCAGTTGCGCGCCAGGTTGGCGCCGGAAATCTTCTTGATCCGCGACAGCGGCTGCACTTCGGTCTCGCCGAACTTGGCGAAGTCCACCTTCGGCCACGGCAGCAGGTTCAGGCCACCGCCAGCGGCCACCGGGGCGCCGGCCACGGCAGCACCGCCGCCGGTCAGCGCGCCCTTGACGAACTTCTGCACGTCGGCCTTGGTGATGCGGCCGCCCTTCTCGGTGCCGGCCACCTGGGCCAGGTCCACGCCCAGCTCGCGGGCGAACACGCGCACCGCCGGGCTGGCGTAGGGCACGTTGGACGGCAGCACGCCCTCGGCGTTGAACTGCACCGGCGGGCTGGCCGGCTTGCTGGCGGCCAGCACGGCTTCCTGCGCGATTTCGCGCTGGGCCAGCTTGTCCGCCACCGGGGCCACGGCCACCGGCTCGACCCTGGCGCCGGTCTCGGCGGTCGGCTCGACCTTGGCCGGTGCGGCCGGCGCGGCGGCGGCGGCCGGCTTTGCGCTCTCCTCGGCCACTTCGATCAGCGCCACGACCTTGCCCTCGGACAGGGTGTCGCCGACCTTGACCTTGATTTCCCTGACCACGCCGGCCACGGCCGACGGCACTTCCATGGTCGCCTTGTCCGATTCCAGCGTGACCAGGCCCTGGTCCTTCATGACCGTATCACCGACGGCGACCAGTACTTCGATCACCGGGATGTCGCTGTAGTCACCGATATCGGGGACAACTGCTTCCTTGATTTCGGCCATGAAACTACTCCAGCAACAGTGAGGGAAACTCCTATTGTGGCGCCAGTGCGCCGCAGCGCCAACCGCCGCCCGTGGATTCGCATACGTATGTCCGCGGACAGGGACGGGCCATGGCAGGCCGGGCGCGGCTGCGCGCGCCCGCCGCGCGGGCATCACCGGCCAGGTGCCTGTCCCGGCCTGTCTCCACGGCCAGGCACCGCGGAAATGGACTGTTCCGCCACCGGCAACCACGGCGCCAGCCGGCGCCATTCATCCAGCAGCCGCGCGAACGACCAGGCGGCGTTGGCCGGGCTGGTGGACGGCAGCGCCAGCACGGTCACTCCATGTCCGGCCGGCAACGCGGGGTGCACATGGCGTTCGAACGCCTGCGCCGCCGCGGCGCCGTTGCAGGCGATCGCGCGCAGATGCGGCAGCCGCCGGAGCAGTTCCGGCAGCGGGTTGGCGACTTCGCTGCCACGGACGATGGCCGCGTCCAGGCTGCCACGCCGCCGGCACCGGCCGATCACGTCCCACAGGCCGACACCGGCCTGCTGCAGCCGGGCCAGCCGCAATGGATAGTCCAGTGCCGGGTCGAAACCGCACAGCGCCCCCATCAGCGGCCAGAAGCGATTGCGCGGATGCGCGTAATAGCGCGCCGCCTGCAGCGAAGCCATGCCCGGCATCGAACCGAGCACGAGCACGCGGCAGTGCGCGTTCACCTGCGCAGGCAACCCCAGCAGCAGCGTTTCGTTCGTCACGCGCGCCCCAACTCCATGAATGATCCTGCCGCACCCGCGCCCGCCATTCCGGGCGTGGCGCCATTTTCGCTGAACGACGCAGCATGAGGGCATTGGCGCGTACGGATCGATTCATCCTGCCGCGGCGAGGATGGGCGCGCCCCGAACGAGGGCCTCGATAACAACGCAATCCCGAGAGCACTACGAGGAGTCACCCCATGCGTACCATCAAGATCATGAGTTTCGCCGTCCTGGGCGCCCTGGCGCTGTCGCCCGCCGCGTTCGCGCAGGACGCCGGCGCCGCGCCGGCCGATACCGCCTCCGGCAAGCGCTTCGCCGTCGTCGGCGGCGTGACCCTGCTGCAGCCCAAGAGCGGCCCGGCCACCGGCATCGACAAGGTCGACGGCGGCCCGGCGCCGACGCTCAGCGCCAGCTATTACTTCAACGACAACGTCGCGGTCGAACTGTGGGGCGCGGCGGACAAGTTCGACCACCGCGTGCGCACCAGCGGCGGCGCCAAGGCCGGTACGGTCGAGCAGCAGCCGCTGGCGCTGAGCGCGCAGTACCACTTCGGCGCGGCCGACAACGTGTTCCGTCCGTTCGTGGGCGCGGGCTACTACGAGTCGAACTTCAGCAACGAGAAGATCGACGGCCTGGCCGCCGGCGGCGACCACGTGGGCCTGCGCACCGCCAAGGGCGCCATCGGCACGGTCGGCGTGGACATGAACATCAACTCCACCTGGTTCGCCCGTGCCGACGCGCGCTACATGCATGCGCGCCCGGAACTGAGCGTGGCCGGCAGCGGCACCGGCGAGAAGCTCAAGCTGGACCCGTGGACCGTGGGCTTCGGCATCGGCGCCCGCTTCTGATCCAGCCCGCAAACGGCGCCAACGGCAGGCACGGACCGTCCGCGGTCCGTGCCTGTCGCGTTCATGGCCCCCGGCGCTGCGCCAGCAAGGTCATGGGGTACCGTCGTCGCCCCACTGCAGGGCGCGGTAATCGAAGCCCGACTGCAGCCGCGGCTTGACGATCTCGAAGAACGGCGACACGTCGAAATCGCGCGGCGTGTACAGGCTGTAGTTGCGGATATGCAGGATCTCGCGCTGCTGCTGGCGGCCGCCGGCATGGCCAAGCACGGTCTCGATCCCGGGCAGGATCGGGTAGCGGATCGACTCGAACGCCTGCGCCAGCAGGGTCGAGCAGATCGCCTTGGTCGGCTCGCCGCTGCCCGGGCACATGCGCCGGCGCATGTGCCCGGGCACCGGCGGCAGGATCAGGTAGCGCGCCAGGTCGAACACGTTCTTCAGGTCGTAGCTGTAGCCGATGCGCGCGCGCATGAAGCCGACCAGCTGGTCGATGACCGGCGGCGGCAGTCCGTGCGCGCGGCAGATGCGGGTATGCACGTCACTGAACGCGTCCAGCGGCACCCGCCGCACACCCGCTTCCACGTCCACGTCCACGTCGATCAGCATCGGCCGCCGCGGCCCGCCCGGCGCCAGCGCTTCCTCGCCGATATACAGCGCCGCGTGCGACCAGGTGGACTGGGTGAGGTACTTGATGACGGTGGAGAAGCGGCTGTTGCCTTCCACCAGCAGCACGTCGCCACGGCGCAGGGTGCGCGCCAGCAGCTGCGGGCCACTGGTGGGCGGATGCGCCTGGCGCCGTCGCGGCTGGGCCAGGAAATGCGCCATGCGACGCCCGGCGAAACGCAGCAACCCCATCGGCAAGCTCCCCTGGAACGGAGCATGAGCCTAACGGCAGCGGCGCGATGCCGCCAAATCGGGCGCCCCGGCGCAGTGCGCCCGCGCCGGGGCGGGCGCAGCGGCCATCCTCAGAACGCCGGCAACACCGCGCCCTGGTACTTGCTCTGGATGAAGGCCTTCACTTCCGGACCGGTCAGCGCCTTGGCCAGCTTCTGCACGCGCGGGTCGTCGCGGTTGTCCGGGCGCGCGACCAGGAAGTTCACGTACGGCGAATCCTTGCTCTCGATCGCCAGCGCGTCACGGGTCGGCTCGAGCCCGGCGTCGAGCGCGTAGTTGGTGTTGATCAGCGCCAGGTCGACCTGGTCGAGCACGCGCGGCAGCATCGCCGAGTCCAGCTCGCGGAACTTGAGCTGCTTCGGGTTGTCGATGATGTCGCGCTGGGTGGACAGCGCGTTGGACGGATCCTTCAGCTTGATGACGCCGGCCTTGTCCAGCAGGATCAGCGCGCGGCTGTTGTTGCTCGGGTCATTGGGGATGACCACGTCGGCGCCGGCCGGCAGCTCGGCCAGCGACTTGACCCGGCGCGAGTACGCACCGAACGGCTCGATGTGCACGCCGACCACGGTCACCAGCTGGGTCTTGCGGTCGCGGTTGTAGGCATCCAGGTACGGCTCGGTCTGGAAATAGTTGGCGTCGACCTGCTTCTGCACCAGCTGGTCGTTGGGCTGCACGTAGTCGTTGAACACGCGCACGTCCAGGGTGACGCCCTGCTTTTCCAGGATCGGCTTGACCACTTGCAGGATCTCGGCATGCGGCACCGCGGTGGCGGCCACCACCAGCCTGGACTCGTCGGTGGCGGGCTTGCCGCAGGCCGCCAGCGCCAACACGGCGGCAGCGGCGAGCAACGGGCGGAACAGGGAAGTCTTCATCGGGATTCCAGTGCGGGAAGGGGGCCGCTCAACGGCGAGTGTAGTGGCGCACCAGCCGGTCGCCCAGCATCTGCAGCAGCTGCACCAGCACCAGCAGCAGCACCACGGTGACCAGCGCCACGTCGGTGTGCGAACGCTGGTAGCCGTCGCGGAAGGCCAGGTCGCCGAGTCCGCCCGAGCCGATGGCGCCGCCCATTGCGGTGAAGCCGATCAGAGCGATGGTGGTGACCGTGGCGCCGGCGATCAGGCCCGGCCGCGCTTCGGGCAGCAGCACCTTGAACACCAGTTGCGCGGTGGTGGCGCCCATGGCCTGGCTGGCCTCGATCACGCCGCGGTCCACTTCGCGCAGCGCGGTCTCGACCAGCCGCGCATAGAACGGCGCGGCGCCGACCACCAGGGGCAGGATCGCGCCACGCACGCCCAGCGATGTGCCCATCAGCGCCAGCGTCAGCGGGATCAGCACGATCATCAGGATGATGAAGGGCACCGAGCGCAGCACGTTCACCAGCAGCGCGGTGACGCCGTACAGCAGCGGGCGGCGGCGCAGCTGCGGCGAGCCGGTGAGGAACAGCAGCACGCCCAGCGGCAGGCCGATGGCCATGGTCAGCGGCAGCGAACCGGCCAGCATCAGCAGCGTATCGATGGTGGCCTGGCCGATGTCGGCCCATTTGCCGGCATCCAGGTGGCGGAAGAAACCGCCGGCGGTGGCGACGATCATCGACGCAGTTCCTCCACATGCACGCCGGCCTCGACGAAGCCGGCCTGGGCCGCATTCTGGTCGCCGCCCACCAGGGCCACGGTCAGCTGCCCGTAGGGCGTGTCCTTGATCCGGTCGATGCGGCCGGACAGGATGTTGTAGTCCACCCCGGTCTGCCGCGCGATGCGGCCCAGCAGCGGTTCGTAGGTCCCGTCGCCGAGGAAGGTCAGGCGCACGATGCGCCCGCCCACGGCGGCGAAATCGCGGTGCAGCTCGCCTTCGTCCACGTGCTCGGATTCGGAGACGAAACGGCGCGTGGTGGGGTGCTGCGGGTGCAGGAACACCGCGCTGACCGGCCCGCTCTCGACCAGGTGGCCGGCATCGAGCACCGCCACGCGGTCGCAGACCCGGCGGATCACGTCCATCTCGTGGGTGATCAGCACGATGGTCAGGCCCAGCTCGCGGTTGATCCTGGACAGCAGCGCCAGCACCGAGGCGGTGGTCTGCGGGTCGAGCGCGCTGGTGGCCTCGTCGCACAGCAGGATCTTCGGCCCGGTGGCCAGCGCGCGGGCGATGCCCACCCGCTGCTTCTGCCCGCCGGACAGCTGCGCCGGGTACTTGGCCGCGTGCGCCTCCAGGCCGACGGTATGCAGCAGCTCGGCCACGCGCGCGTCGATCCGCGCCTTCGGCGTGCCGGCCAGCTCCAGCGGAAACGCGACGTTGCCGGCCACGGTGCGCGCCGACAGCAGGTTGAAGTGCTGGAAGATCATGCCGATGCGCCGGCGCAGCGCGCGCAGGCCATCGGCATCGAGCGCGGTGGCATCCTGGCCATCGATCAGCACGCGGCCGCCACTGGGCTCCTCGAGGCGGTTGATCAGGCGGATCAGGGTCGACTTGCCGGCGCCGGAGTGGCCGATGATGCCGAACACCTCGCCGGCGCCGATGGTCAGGTCGAGCGGATGCAGCGCGGTGATCGCGCGGCCGTCCACGGCATAGGATTTGTGCAGGTTCTGGAACTCGATCACGGCCAGGGCGGGTGGACGGACGGAAGGGCGGCAAGCCTAGCAGCGCCGCGGCCGCGGCGCCCGCACGGGCAGCGGGAATCTTATTCCTTTTGGTTCTATGCGGACCGGCCGGCGTTCAGGGATGGTCCACCTGCCCGGCCCGCCGCGCATGCTGTACCCGCTCGCGGTGCAGCAGGTACAGGCCGCTGGCGACGATGATCGCCGCACCGATCCAGGTCATCCGGTCCGGCAGCACGCCCCACAGCAGCAGGTCCCAGCCGATCACCCAGACCAGGCCGGTGTACTCCAGCGGCGCGATCATCGACGCCTGGCCCAGCTGGAAGGCGCGGGTCAGCGCGATCTGGCCCAGCGCGCCGGCCAGGCCCATGCCTGCGATCAGCCCTGCGTGCCGCCACTGCAGCGGCTGCCACTGCGGCCAGGCCAGCAGCCCGGCGCCGATCGCCATGATCAGCAGGAACCACACCACCATCGCCTGCGGGGTGTCGGTACGGGTCAACAGGCTCACCGTCACCGCCGCGATCGCGTAGGCGGTGGCCGCCAGCAGCACCATCAGCCCCGGCAGCGAGATGAAGCCGTCCATGCCCGGGCGCAGCACCACCAGCACCCCGACCAGGCCGACGCCGATCGCGACCCAGCGCCGCGGCCCCACCCGCTCGCCCAGCAGCGGCACCGACAGCGCGGCCACCAGCAGCGGTGCGACGAAATAGATCGAATAGGCGGTGGACAGCGGCAGGCTGCGCAGCGCGTAGACGAAGCAGCCGATCATGGCCATGCCCAGCGCGCCGCGCAGCAGGTGCAGGCCCCAGCGCACCGGGATCAGCGAGCGCGGCCCGGCGGTGGCCAGCACCCACACCAGCACGAACGGCAGCGAGGCGGCGCCGCGCAGCATGGTCACCTGCAGGGTCGGATAGCCGGCCGACAGCAGCTTCATGCCGGCATCCATCAGCGAGAAGAAGGCGACGGCCGACAGCATCCACGCCACGGCGGCGGCGGGGGAGCGCGAGACAGAGGGGGAAGAAACGGACATGGCGCGATTATCGCAGGCCGTGCCGGTACCCGCTGCGCTGCCGCTATGCTCGCCCCATCTTCCGCCGGAGCCGGACGCATGCCTGCCACTTCCATCCCGCTTCGCCCGCTGGCCGCGCTGGCCCTGTCCCTGGCCTGCACGACGGTGGCCGCGCAGGCGCCTTCGGCCACCGACCTGGCGCGGCTGGACGGCTTCGTCCTCGGGCTGGAGACCGCCGGACGCTTTTCCGGCGTGGTGCTGGTCGCGCACGACGGCAAGGTGGTGTTCGAGAAGGCCTACGGCCCGCGCGACGAGAATGGCGGTGCACCACTGCGTGTCGACGACCGCCTGAACCTGGCCTCGGCCGGCAAGATGTTCACCAGCGTGGCGATCCTGCAGCAGGTCGCCGCCGGCCGCCTCACCCTGGACAGTCGCGTCGGCGAGGTGCTGCCGGACTACCCCAACCGTGCCTTCGCCGACACCGTGACGGTGCGCCAGCTGCTCACCCATACCGCCGGCGCGGGCGACGTCGATGAACTGTTCGGTGCCACGCATGCGGCCGAACGCACGCGGCTGCGCACGCCGGCCGACATCATCGCCCTGCACGGCAACCGGGCGCCGGAGTTCGCGCCGGGTACGCAGCAGAAATACGGCAACTACGGCTACGTGGTGCTGGGGCGCATGGTCGAGGTGCTGTCCGGGCAGGATTTCGAGTCCTACATCCGCACGCATGTGCTGGCACCGGCTGCGATGTCGCGCACCGGCTTCGTCGACTGCGACGATCCGGCACCGGACCTGGCGGTGGGCTATGCAGAAGTCGAAGGCAAGCGCGTGCGCAACTGCGCCACGCTGCCGGTGCGCGGTTTCGCCGCCGGCGGGCAGGTGGCGCCGGCCGGCGACCTGCTGCGCTTCGTGCAGGCACTGGTCGACGGCCGGCTGCTGCCCCTGCCGCTGTTCAGGCAGGCGACCACGCCGCAGCGCGAGTTCATGGGCCTGGGCTTCTTCGCCACCGGCTACGGCGAGGGCGTGCCCGAACGCGATTTCCGCTGGGGCCACGGCGGCAGCGCCGACGGCATCTGCACCGACGTGCGCACCTACCCGCATACCGGCGAAACGGTGATCGTGCTGTCCAACAGGGACGCCCCGGCCTGCTACGCGGCAGCCAACCTGCTGCATGCGCAGTGGAAGCAGGCGCGCTGACCACGGCCCTCCCGGGCGATGGCCTAGAATGGCCGCTGTTTTTCCGCCAGGAGCTTCCCCATGCCTTCCTTCGACGTCGTGTCTGAAGTCGACAAGCACGAACTTACCAACGCCATCGACCAGGCCAACCGCGAGCTGTCCACGCGCTTCGATTTCAAGGGCGTGGACGCGAAGTTCGAGCAGGACGGCGACACGCTGATCAAGCTGGCCGCGCCCAGCGACTTCCAGCTCAAGCAGATGGCCGACATCCTCAAGCAGCGCCTGGCCGCGCGCAGCATCGACTTCCGCTGCATGGAGTTCGGCGACATCGAGACCAACCTCGGTGGCGCGCGCCAGCAGGTCACCGTCAAGCAGGGCATCGAGCAGAAGCTGGCCAAGCAGATCGCGGCGAAGATCAAGGAGTCCAAGATCAAGGTCGACACCCAGATCAACGGCGACAAGCTGCGCGTGAACGGCAAGAAGCGCGACGACCTGCAGGAGACGATCGCGCTGCTGAAGAAGAGCGAGTTCGAGCAGCCGCTGCAGTTCGACAACTTCCGCGACTGAGTGCCGCCGCCGGTCCACGCGCCCGGCGCGATGCCCGCCACGCCCCCTAGAATGGCTGCCCCCCGTTTGCCGCCCGATGCCATGAACGAGACCGCCCACGACCCGATCGCCGACACCCGCCGCTGGCTGGAGAGGGCCGTGATCGGGCTGAACCTGTGCCCCTTCGCCAAGGCGGTATACGTCAAGGAGCAGGTGCGCTTCGTGCTCAGCGACGCCACCACGCCCGAGGCGCTGCTGGAACAGCTGGCCGAGGAACTGCTGCTGCTGCGCGATACGCCGGCCGAGCAGACCGATACCACGCTGATCGTGCACCCGCAGGTGCTCACCGATTTCCTCGACTACAACGACTTCCTGGACAATGCCGACGCGGCGGTGGAAGCGCTGGACCTGCAGGGCGTGCTGCAGGTAGCGAGCTTCCACCCGCAGTACCAGTTCGCCGGTACCGCGCCGGACGATGCCAGCAATTACACCAACCGCGCGCCGTGGCCCACCCTGCACCTGCTGCGCGAGGACAGCGTGGAACGGGCGGTGGCCGCGTTCCCGGACCCGGACGTGATCGTCGAGCGCAACATCGCCACGCTGGACAAGCTGGGCGTGGAAGGCTGGAACAGGTTGCTGGCCGGGGAGTGATGCCGCCCCGCTGGCCGGTGCCCCAGCCAGCCCCCAGCGCGCCGGCATGACCGGCGCAGCCGCGCCCCCCGCCGCCTACCCGGCCGCGTGTTGCCCGGCGACGGGCGCCCCGAGCAGCGGCAGCAGCAACCCGCGCACATCGTGCAGCGAGCCGGCGATGGCATGGCCCAGCGCGCGCACGTCCGCGTCCGGCTGCAGCAGGTCCGGCACCTGGATCACGGTCATGCCGGCAGCCAGCGCGGCGCGCACCCCGGTGGGCGAATCCTCCAGCGCCAGACAGTGGCGTGGCTCGACCCCGAGACGAGCCGCGGCCAGCAGGTAGATGTCCGGTGCCGGCTTGGGATGGGCGACGTCGCTGCTGGTCGCCACGTGTTCGAAATAACGCAGCAGCCCGGCACTTTCGAGCTTGCGCAGCGCCAGCGGGCGCCGCGTGGACGTCGCCACCGCACGCGGCACGCCATGCGCGACCAGCGTGTCGAGCAGGTCGATGATGCCGGGACGGTGCGGCACACCGGCCGCCACCAGGCGCTCGTAGCGCGCGTACGAATCCTGCAGCAGGGCATCGACCGCGTCGGCCCCGACCTGCTCGGCGATGCGCTGGCGGGTGAGCGCGTCGCTGGAGCCGATCAGCGAGAGCAGGAACGCCTCGGGCAGCACATGCCCGGCCTCGGTGCCAGCCTGCGCCAGGCAGCCCAGCAGCGCGCGCTCGCTGTCCAGCATCAGCCCGTCCATGTCGAAGATCACCGCCTGCGGTGGCGTCGCCAGTTCCACCAGCAGGGTCATGGCCGGTCCCCGAACAGGACCTGCAGGTCGTCCGCCGACAGCACCCGCCACTGCCCTTCGGCCAGGTCATCGAGCGCCAGCCCGCCGATACGGCTGCGGTGCAGGGCATCGACGTGGTTGCCGACCGCCGCGAACATGCGCCGCACCTGGTGGTAGCGGCCCTCGTGCAGGGTGAGCCGCGCGTGGCGCGGGCCGAGCACCTCCAGTTCGGCTGGCAGCAGCGGTTTGTCGTCCGATTCCAGCAACAGCGTGCCGCTGGCGAAGCATGCCGCCTCGTCGCCGCGCAGGTCCTGGGCCAGCCGCGCCTCGTAGACCTTGTCCAGCTTCGACTTCGGCGACACGATCCGGTGCAGCAGGCCGCCGTCGTCGGTCATCAACAACAGTCCGCTGGTGTCGCGGTCCAGGCGCCCGACGGTGGACAGCAGCGGCGAGCGGTCGCGGAAGCGCGACGGCAGCAGGTCGTAGACCAGCCGCCCCTGGTCCTTGGTCGAGCAGGTGTAGCCGGCCGGCTTGTGCAGCACCAGGGTCAATCCCGGCGGTGGGTCCAGCGGCTCGCCATCGACACGGATGGCGTCGTGCCCGACCTTGTCGTCGGCGTACAGCACCTGCCCGTCGGCATCGGTGACGCGGCCCTCGCGGAACAGCCACTGCACCTGCTTGCGGCTGCCGTAGCCGAGGTTGGCGATGTGCTTGACCAGCTTCATGCGCGGCCCCCGCGGGTACCGACGATGACTTTGAAGCCATCGCGCTCGGCTGCCACGTGCACCTGCCCGAAACTGTCGTTGAGGATCTGTTCGTAGGGCAGGTGCCGGTTGGCGACCATGAACAGGCACCCGCCCGGGCGCAGCGCCTGCGCGGCCACGGCGATGAAGCGCTGGCCGATGTCCGGCCGGTCCTCGCGCGCGGGGGTATGGAACGGCGGGTTGGAGACGATGAAATCGTAGCGGCCGTCGATGCCGGCGGTGACGTCGTGCCAGCGGAAATCCAGCTGCGCGCGGCTGCCGGCCAGGTTGTGGCGGGCCAGTGCCAGCGCCCGCGACTCGGCCTCGTACAGGTCCAGCGCGGTCACCTTGGGGCAACGCGCCAGCACTTCGGCCGACAGATAGCCCCAGCCGGCACCGAGATCGGCGCCCCGCCCGGCCAGATCCGGCGGCAACTGCTCGACCAGCAGCGCCGAGGCCGGATCGATGCGGTCCCAGGCAAACACGCCCGGACGGCTAAGGAAGCGCCCGTCCATGATCGGCCGCGGCGCATCCAGCGCCGCCCAGCGCACGCGCAGGGCTTCGTCGTGGTGGCCATCGAGCGGCGCGCTCCAGTACACGCGGCAGTGGTTCTTGGTCAGCTTGCCGCCAAGGCCGGCCAGCAGCTGCAGGTCGCTTTCGCCGGAGCGCGCGCCCTCGTTGTTGGACTGGCAGGCCAGCAACACGCCGCCCGGCGCCACCCGCTCCAGCGCACGCGCCAACAGTGCACGGGCTTCGTCGCGCTGGCGCGGCGGCAGCACCAGCACCAGCGGGTAGCGCGCATCCGCTGCGTCCAGCCCGGCTTCTTCGCGCACCTCCCAGCCGCCACGCTCCAGCGCCTGCGCAAACGGGCGGAAACTCTGCACGCACACCAGTTGACCGGGCGCGGCGTGCTCGCGCAGTGGCCAGCCCTCGCGCGCGCGCAGGAACAGCACCGGTCCCTGCGGCCATGGCAACGCGCCATTGGCGAACGGGAGGAACAGGGTCTGCAGCGGGGCGTCTTGAGCGGCGGCCATCGCGGATATCCAGCGGAACGTAGCTGGTCATTCTAGCGGCCCGCCCGCACTGGGACCGGTCGTGCACGAAGGGGGTTCAGCGGCGAGTACAGGCCTCGCGGATCGCGCCGACCAGCTGCGCCACGCTGTAGGGCTTGGCGACATGCATCTGGAATCCGGCCGCCAGCGCACGGCGGCGGTCGTCGCCGCGCGCCAGTGCGGTCACCGCGACCGCCGGCAGTTCCACCGCGGAAATGCCCATGGTCTCGCGCAGCGTGCGTACCAGTCCGTAGCCGTCCATGCCGGGCATGCCGACGTCGCTGACCAGCACGTCGAAGGCGGCATGGCCGCGCAGGTCGAGCAGGCCCAGCGCCTCTGCGGCGGACGTCGCGGCCACCACGCTGGCGCCCTGCTCCTCCAGCACCCGCCGCAGATAGGCCAGCACCTCCGGCTGGTCCTCCACCGCGAGGATGCGGGTCCCGGCCAGGGCATGGCCAGCCACCACCTGCTCGCCGTTCGCGACCCGTTGCACGGTGCGCCGCGGCCGTCCGGCATTCTCCACGCGATACACCGGCAGGCGCACGCTGAAGGTGGCCCCCTGGCCGGCGCCCGCGCTCTGCGCGCACACCGATCCGCCATGCAGTTCGGTCAACTGCCGGGCGATGGCCAGCCCCAGCCCCAACCCGCCATGGCGGCGGGTGGTGGTGGTATCGGCCTGGCTGAAGCGGCTGAACAACTGCGCCAGGAACTCCGGCGCGATGCCGTCGCCGTTGTCGCGCACGTCCACCGCGTAATGCCCGTCCTCCTGCCGCAGCACGACCTCGATCCGGCCCTCGACCGGGGTGAACTTGATGGCGTTGGCCAACAGGTTCCACAGCACCTGCTGCAGCCGCGTGGCGTCGCCCAGCACCGGGCACGGCGCCTGCGGCACGTCGACCAGCAGGGTCTGCGCCTTGTCCCGTGCAGCCAGCTCCTGCAGGCGCGCCGCTTCGCGCACCTGCTCTGCCAGGTCGAGCACTTCGACCTCCAGCTGCACCTTGCCCAGCAACATGCTGCTCAGGTCGAGCATGTCCGACATCAGCCGCTTCTGCGCCATGGCGCTGCTGGCGATCACCTCCACCCCGCGGCGCATGGGGTGGTCGGCCTCCATGCGCTGCAGCAGCAGCTCGCTCCAGCCCAGGATGGTGGTGAGCGGGGTGCGCAGTTCGTGCGACAAGGTGGCAAGGAATTCGTCCTTCACCCGTGCCATGCCTTCGGCCGCGTTGCGCGCGGCGCGCTCGGCCCCCAGCAGTTCCTCGCGCGCCATCTCGACCTCGCGGCGCTCGGTGATGTCCGGGCTGTTGCCGGCCAGGCCGATGAAGCGGCCATCGGCCGAGAAACGCGGCACGGCGTTCATCTCCAGCCACCGCCATTGGCCATCATGGCGGCGCAGGCGCGCGTTCAGGTGCATGTCGCGCTCGTTGGACAGGGCGTCCTCCAGCGCGTATTCGAAGACCTTCAGGTCTTCCGGGTGCAGCAGCCCTTCCCACCAGCGCGGCCCGAAGCGATGGTCCGCCTCCAGCCCGAAGAAGGTGCCGAAGGCATTGTTGACGAAGCGCACGTGGCCCAGGTCGTCCAGCACCCAGACAGGCATCGGCAGGCCGTCGGCCAGCGCGCTGAAGCGCGCCTCGCTTTCGGCCAGTTCGGTCTCGATCTGCTTGCGCCGCGAGATGTCCACGAACAGCACCGCGATGCGCCGGGTCCCCGCCGGGCCGAGCCGGACCGCCTCGACCGAGTACCAGCGGCCGAGTTGCGGCAGGTGGCGCTCGAACTGCGCGGGCACGCCATCGTGGACCACCCGGCCGAACACCCGGAACCAGTACTCGTCCAGCCCCGGCAGCACCTCGGTGGCGCGGCGCCCGGCCACCCCGCTCAGGCCGGTGATGCGCTCGAATGCCGCATTCACCTTGCAGTGCAGGAAGTCCACCGCGCGGGCTTCGTCGAACAGCACCTCGATCACGCAGAACCCGGTGCCGACGGCCTCGAACACGTCCTGGTAAAGCGAGGCGTCGTCCAGCCCCACCGCGGCCGGCGGCGGGACGAATGGTTCCAGTTCGGGCGGATGCATGCTCAAGGCGGGTGGTCAGGTCCTCGCGGCCGTGCCGCAACGGGGAAAAGTCTGGGCGCGCAACTATCCACGGCATGTGATGATGAACCGTCCACAACCCGCGGCCAACCGCCGGGCGGCTGGCGATTGCCCGGGGCGGTGATCGCCCCCACACTGCGTGAAGACCCGTTTCCGGAGGTTCGTCATGAAAACCCCGACCGTTGCCGCCCTGGTGCTGGCCTGTCTGCTCGCGGCGGGTGCCGCCGATGCCCGGCCCGCCAGTGTCACCGACCCGCAGGCGCCGCGCGCCCTGGCCGTGGAAGGCCCGGTGCAGGTGCAGTGGAACGATCCGTCCGGGTTCACCGAACTGCGCCAGAGCCGCAACCGCTGGGATGCCGAGCGCGGTGACTGGGTAGTGGACCTGGCCGAATACCTGCGCAAGCAGGCGTCCAGCAAGTTGCCCGAAGGGCAGCAGATGACCGTCACCATCACCGACATCAAGCGCGCCGGCGATTACGAGCCCTGGCAGGGCCCGCGCCTGGACGACGTGCGCATCATGCGCAACATCTACCCGCCGCGGATCAACCTGCAGTTCACCGTCACCGACGCCCAGGGCCAGGTGATCGACCAGGGCGAGCGCAAGCTGGTGGACAACGCCTACCTGTACGGCGCCACGCGCCTGTCCGACACCGATCCGCTGCGCTACGAGAAGCGCCTGCTCGATGACTGGCTGCGCCGCGAACTGCGCGAGGACCGCCCCACCGCCGGGCTCTGACCGCCGCCGCCAGGCACTGCCTCGCATCACCGAAAGGGCCGCACACGCGGCCCTTTCCTGTTGCCGCTACTGCGACAGGTAGATGCGCGGGGTGCGCTTGAGGCTGCAGGGCAACCGGTAGGCGCTGGTGTTGCAGCGCGGCGCCAGCTCGGAAATCGTCGGCGAGGTTCCCCACAGCTGCACGATGCTGCCCAGCCCCGCCTGCGGGTGGTTGGTCAGGTCGATGGTGAGCATGTCCATCGACACCCGCCCGATCAACTGGCCCGGCACGCCATCGATCTGAACCGGAGTGCCGTTGGGCGCGAACTGCGGATAGCCGTCGGCGTAGCCCATGGCCACCACGCCCACGCGCGTGGGCCGTTGCGCGACGAAGCGCGCGCCATAGCCCAGCGGTTCGCCGACACCGATCTCGCGCACCGCGATCACCCGCGACTGCAGGGTCATCACCGGGCGCAGCCGCGCCGCATGCGCGCTCGGCTGCGGGTACAGCGGGTCGGCGCCGTACAGCATCAGGCCCGGGCGCACCCAGTCGCTGCGCACCTGCGGCCAGCCCAGCAGCGCCGGCGAGTTGCACAGGCTGGTCTCGCCCGGCAGGCCGTCGATGGCGCGGTTGAAGGTCTGCAGCTGTTCCAGCGTACGCGGGCTGTCCAGCTCGTCGGCGCGCGCCATGTGGCTCATCAGCACCATCGGCGCGATGTGCGGCAGCGCCGACAGCCGCGCGTGCGCGGCGCGGAATTCATCCACCGACAGCCCCAGCCGGTGCATGCCGCTGTCCAGCTTCAGCCAGACCTGCAGTCTGGTATCGGTGCTGAACGCCGCCAGCGCCTCGACCTGCCACGGCGAGGCTGCCGCGGTCCACAGGTCGTGCTCGACGATCAGCGGCAGTTCGGCGGCGTCGAAAAAGCCCTCAAGCAACACCACCGGCTTGCGGATGCCGGCCTGGCGCAGTTCCAGCGCTTCCTCGATGCAGGCCACGCCGAAGCCGTCGGCCTCGGCCTCCAGCGCGCGCGCGCAGGCGACCGCGCCGTGGCCGTAGGCGTCGGCCTTGATCACCGCCAGTGCCTTGCCGCCGCCCAGCTGGCGCGCCAGGCGGTAATTGCCGCGCAGTGCCTCCAGGTCGATCAGGGCCTGTGCCGGGCGCATCAGCCTGCCCTCTGGCCGCCGTAGCGGAAGATATCCAGGCCTTCGCTGCTGATCTGCGGCGTCCTGCCGTCCATCAGGTCGGCCAGGTAACGCCCGGAACCGGCGGCCATGGTCCAGCCCAGCGTGCCGTGGCCGGTATTGAGGAACAGGTTGCGGTACGGCGTGGCGCCCACCACCGGGGTGCCGTCGGGCGTGGCCGGGCGCAGGCCGGTCCAGAACTCGGCGTGCGACAGGTCGCCGCCATGCGGGTAGAGGTCACGCACGACCTTTTCCAGGGTGGCACGGCGGCGCGGATCCAGCGACAGGTCGAAGCCGGCCACCTCGGCCATGCCACCGACCCGGATGCGGTCCTCGAAACGGGTGACCGCCACCTTGTAGCTCTCGTCCAGGATGGTCGAGGTCGGCGCCATCGCCGCGTCGGTGATCGGCAGGGTCAGCGAATAGCCCTTGAGCGGGTACACCGGCAGGCGCATGCCCAGCGGCGCAAGCAGCTGCGGCGAATAACTGCCCAGTGCGACCACGTAATGGTCGGCGGTCTCGAGCCTGCCGCCGATGCGCACGCCGGTGATGCGGTCGCCGTCGCGCTGCAGCCCCGCCACGTCCTGGTCGAAGCGGAACTCGACGCCCGCCGCGGCCGCCAGCGCGGCCAGCTTGCGGGTGAACAGCTGGCAGTCGCCGGTCTGGTCCTCGGGCAGGCGCAACGCGCCGACCAGGGTATCGGCCTTGCCGGCCAGCGCCGGTTCCACGCGGACGATGCCCTGGCGGTCCAGCACCTCGTAGGGCACGCCGTACTGGCGCAGCACTTCGATGTCCTGGGCGGCGGCATCCAGCTGCTGCTGGGTGCGGAACAGCTGGGTGGTGCCGAGCTGGCGGCCCTCGTAGTCGATGCCGGTGGCCGCGCGCAGCTCGTTGATGCAGTCGCGGCTGTAGTCGGACATGCGCACCATGCGCGCCTTGTTGATCGCGTAGCGGCCGGCGGTGCAGTTGCGCAGCATCTGCCACAGCCAGCGGTACTGGGCGATGTCGGCAGTGGGGCGGATCGCCAGCGGGGCATGTTCCTGGAACAGCCACTTGACCGCCTTCAGCGGCACCCCGGGGGCGGCCCACGGCGAGGTGTAGCCGAAGGAGAGCTGGCCGGCGTTGGCAAAGCTGGTTTCCAGTGCCGGGCCGGGCTGCCGGTCCAGCACCGTCACCTCGTGGCCCGCCTGTCGCAGGTACCAGGCACTGGTCGTGCCGATCACACCACTGCCGAGTATCAGAACCCGCATCGTCGTCTCCTGGGAACCTGCACGCGCCCGGCGCAGGCGCGGCGGGAATGGCGGCAGGCCCTGACCCTGTCAATTCCCTGCGCCGAATCGGGCAGGGGCCATGAACGGCGCAGTATATTCAGCCCATACCAGTGTTTTTTCCTGTATTGAAGGATAAAACAGGGTAATTTCCCGTTTCCTTCACACAAAGCAGAGCGCCATGGCCGCCCGTAGCCGCGAGCTGGACAAGATCGACCGCCGGATCCTGCGCATCCTGCAGGCCGAAGGCCGCATTTCCTTCACCGAGCTCGGCGAGCGGGTGGGATTGTCCACCACTCCCTGCACCGAACGCGTGCGCCGGCTCGAGCGCGAGGGCGTGATCACCGGCTACTACGCGCGGCTGGACCCGCAGTACGTGAAGGCCGGGCTGCTGGTGTTCGTGGAGATTTCGCTGGCCTACAAGTCGGGCGACATCTTCGAGGAATTCCGCCGTGCCGCGCTGAAGCTGCCCAACGTGCTGGAATGCCATCTGGTTTCGGGCGACTTCGACTACCTGCTCAAGGCACGCATCAACGAAATGGCCTCCTACCGCAAGCTGCTCGGCAGCACCCTGCTGACCCTGCCGCACGTGCGCGAATCCAAGAGCTACATCGTGATGGAGGAAGTAAAGGAAACGCTCAGCCTGCCCATCGTCGACTGAGCCTGCGACGGCAACACGACGCGCCAGGCCCGCCATTTCCGCGACCCGCAACGCCCGTCGGCTCCCGGCTCCCGGCAATGGGCAAGCAGGCGCCCTGGCACGGCCGTTCCGGCTGCCGCATGCGCTCCGCGCATCGTGCGCTGCCGGCACTCAGCGCACGATGCGCACGCCGTCGCCGCTGGGCACGGTGTCGTGGTAGCGCCCGGTACGGGTGTCCATCACCCGCCCGGGACCGGCCGGACGCATGCCGTTGAGCCGTCGCCCCTGCTGGTCGTACACCGGCACCGCGGCCGTCTGCGGCCTGGCCGCCGGTTTCGGCCTGGCGGCCGCGTTGGCCGGACTCGACTGTTCCAGCTGCTCGCGCAGGCGCGCGTTGTCGGCCGCCTGGCCGGAGGCGTCGCTGGCCGGCCTCGAGGGCGGCGGCAGGCTCACCGGCCGGGTTTCGGTCGGTGCCGGCGCGGGCCTGAGCTGGGCCATGGCCGGGGTGGCCGCCAGCATCGCAATCGACAGCAGGGCAATCCGTCTCATCGGGTACTCCCACAGGTCCATGTCCGGTGATGATGCACCTTGGCCGCTGCAGGCGGGTTAACCGCGGCGGTTGGAGCGGCGCCGGCCGCCCCCTACCATGAAGCCCCCCCCATGGAGGCGCGGCCATGACCGCTTTCGACCTGACTCCCCCAGACGACGCCCAGCGCGGCGCCCTGGTCGCCGGCCTGGACGACGCCGAACGGCGCGTCCTGCTGCACCACGGCACCGAGGCGCCGTTCTGCGGCGTGTTCCTGGACAACAAGCGCGAAGGCACCTACTGCTGCCGGCTGTGCGGCCTGCCACTGTTCCGCTCCAGTACCAAGTTCGACTCCGGCACCGGCTGGCCGAGCTTCTTCGCCCCGTTCGACCCGGCCCATGTCGGCCGCATCCGCGATACCAGCCACGGGATGGTGCGCACGGAAATCGTCTGCGCCCGCTGCGGCAGCCATCTGGGCCACGTGTTCCCGGACGGCCCGCCGCCGACCTTCGAAAGGCACTGCCTGAACTCGGTTTCGCTGTCCTTCGTCGGCCGCGGCGAGCGCTGGCCGGACCCGTTGCGGCGTGGCGGGGCCGAAGCGACACCCGCCGACTGAGTTCACATTTTCCCCCTTCAGATCCGGCCGGCGCGGCCGACAACGGGATATCCCCTCCCGTGTCCCGCGCCCCATGCTCATCATCGTCGGTCTGCTTGTCGTCATCATCAGCGTGCTCGGCGGCTATGTCGGCGCGCACGGAAAGCTCGGCGCGCTGTGGCAGCCCTACGAGCTGGTGATCATCGGCGGCGCTGCGCTGGGTGCCTTCCTGGTCGGCACCCCGGCCAAGACGGTCAAGAAGACCCTGCAGGCCGTGGTCGGCGTGTTCAAGGGGCCGCGCTACAAGCAGCAGGACTACCTGGACGTACTGAGCCTGCTGTACGAACTGCTCAACAAGGCGCGCCGCGAGGGTTTCATGTCGCTCGAGGAGCATGTCGAGAACGCCGCCGAGAGCCCGATCTTCGCCAATTACCCGAAGATCCAGGCCGATCACCACCTGATCGACTTCATCACCGACTGCCTGCGGCTGATGATCGGCTCCAACATCGAGCCGCACGAGCTGGAGCCGCTGCTGGAGCTGGAGCTGGAAAAGCACCACCACGAAGCCATGGAACCGGCGCACGTGCTGACCAAGGTGGCCGACGGCCTGCCGGGGTTCGGCATCGTCGCGGCGGTGCTGGGCATCGTCATCACCATGGGTTCGATCGGCGGCGACATCAAGGAAGTCGGCGCGCACGTGGCCGGCGCCCTGGTCGGCACCTTCCTCGGCATCCTGCTCGGCTATGGCTTCATCGGTCCGGTCGCGGCCGCGGTGGAGGCCCGCGCCGAACAGGACTCGCGCATCTACGAATCGGTCAAGACCGCGCTGCTGGCCTGCCTGCGTGGCTACAACCCGAAGATCGCGCTGGAGTTCGCGCGCAAGACCGTGCCGTCGGCACTGCGCCCGGGCTTCACCGAGTTCGAGCAGCACCTGAAGTCGGTCAAGTAAGCCATGGCCAGCAACGATGCCAAGCCCACGGTGATCGTGCGGCGCGTGAAGAAGATCCAGGGCGGAGGCCACCACGGCGGTTCGTGGAAGGTGGCCTACGCCGACTTCGTCACCGCGATGATGGCGTTCTTCCTGGTGATGTGGCTGCTCGCCTCCACCAGCAAGCCCGAACGCGCGGCCATTTCCGAATACTTCCGCAACCCGAGCCCGTTGAGCGGCACCAGCAGCACCCCGGCACCGGGCATGGCCGGTCCCGGCGGTGCCAGCACGTCGATGATCAAGCTCGGCGGTGCCACCGACATCTCCCGCGGAAACAGCAACGACCCGTTCCAGAACCAGCGCGAGTCGATCCCCACGCCGGTGGAGGAACGCGAGCGCGAGAAGAAGCAGCTCGAGGTGCTGAAGCAGGAGCTGGAGGAAGCCATCGGCAAGAGCCAGGCGCTGGAGCCGTTCAAGGACCAGCTGCTGCTGGACATCACCTCCGAAGGGCTGCGCATCCAGATCGTGGACAAGCAGAACCGGCCGATGTTCGACATGGGCAGCGCCAAGCTGATGCCGTACACGCGCGAGATCCTGCGCGAGCTGTCGCACTTCATCAACCAGGTACCCAACCACATCAGCATCAGCGGCCACACCGACATCACCGCCTATTCCACGCAGCTGGGCTACAGCAACTGGGAGCTGAGCGCGGACCGTGCCAACGCCGCGCGCCGCGCCCTGCTGGAAGGCGGCATGGGCGAGGACAAGGTGGCGCGGGTGGTCGGGCTGTCGTCGTCGGTGCTGTTCGACAAGACCGACCCGCAGAACCCGATCAACCGCCGCATCAGCATCGTGGTGATGACCAAGGAAGCCGAGGCCGCCGCACTGTCGGCGATCGCGGCGCTGCCGGCCCCGGCCGTCGCCGCGCCCGCTGCCGGCAATGGCGAGGCCGGCGCGGCGCCGGGCCCCGGCGTCGACTGAACGGCCGCGCCACGGCGCCGGTTCGGCATCCACAGCAGCGGCCGCCTACAATGGCGGCCGTTTCCTTTTGTCGAACGATCATGTCCAAGCAGTCCAAAGCCAAGCGCGACAAGCGCAAGAAGCAGCAGCCCCGCCGCCCGTTCCTGCGCCTGGACGCGCAGCAGCAGGTGCAGAACCACGCCGTGCTGGTGAACGAAGAGGGCCAGGTGGTCGCCGCCATCGGCCTGCAGGGGCGGCAGTGGCTGCTGTCCGTCGGCGGCCAGACCATGGGCAACGCCGACAACCCGGTGCCGATGCTGGCCATGCTCAAGCACCTGGCCAACGTGCAGGAGAAGGAAGGCCGCAAGGTCGCGCTGGAGTACTCGGAGCAGCTGCAGCAGCTGATCGACACCAGCGCCGCGGCCGAAGGCAAGAGTGCCGACGACTACCTGGCCGGCCTGGTCGCCGAGTTCGAGGGCGTCGAAGGCGAGGAAGCCGCGGCCGTGGCCGGCGGCGATGACGCGCAGGACACCGGCACCGGCGACGCTGCGGCCGACGCCGCCGACAAGCCGCAGGCCTGAGCGATGGCGCGGCGGTGACGGTCTATATCGACGATGCGGTACACCCCTGGCGCGGCGAGCGCTGGGCGCATCTGCTGGCCGACACCCTGCCCGAGCTGCACGCCATGGCGCAGCAGCTCGGGATTCCGCGGCGGGCGTTCCAGAACCGCCGCAGCGGCGCGCACTACGACGTGCCGGCGGCGCTGCGCGACACCGCCATCGCGCTGGGCGCGGTGGCGATCTCGCGGCATGCCGACCGCACCCTGGTGCGGCGGGTCATCGCCAACGCCCGCGCCCAGTACCAACCGCTGTGACCGCGCCTGCCGCGCCCGCGGCCTGGCTCAGAACGGATCGCTGCCCGGCCGTACTTCCACGCCCAGCAGCGAGCACAGCGCCAGCATCGCCTCGTCGTCGCGGCTGAGCGCGATCCAGCCGGCGTAGCCGTCGCCCCCCGTGTTCCAGTTCCACACCGTATAGCCATGCTCGCGCAGGCGGTCGTGCGCGGTGGTCATCAGTGCCGGCACGTCGAGATCCTGGGCGAAATCCTCGTCGTCCAGGTCGCCACCCCAGTCGATGCGCAGGTTCCAGCGCGCGGCCAGCTCGTCGATCGCGGCCACGAACGAATCGATGTCCTTCCAGTCCACGTAGAAGCCAGAGCGCCAGTCGATCGCGTCCTTCAGGTCCCACAGCCACTGCTCGTCGCCGCTGTCGTGCTCGGCACCGGCACGCGCTTCGCGCCAGGCATCGAACTGCTGCAGCGCGGCCTCCTCGTCGCCGGGATTGACCAGCCACAGCAGGTTCCACACCCGCGCCGGATGGTCGTCCTCGTCGAAGGTCGGCAGCAGTTCGTCGGAATCTTCGTAATCGGCACTGTTGTCGGGCATGGCGGCTCTCCACTGCGTGATGGCGCGCATTCTGCCGCCACGCGCACGGCAGCGGAAGCGGCAGCGGTTATCCTTGTGCCCATGAAGAGGGCCACGGTGGCCGTCAACGAACACAGACATGAGCGATACCCCTCCCGACCGCCTGGCGGTCAACCCCACCAGCCCGTTCCACGACCCGGCCGCGCTCGAACGCGGCGTCGGCGTGCGCTTCAACGGCATCGAGCGCGATGACGTGGAGGAGTACTCGGTCAGCGAAGGCTGGATCCGCGTGCAGGCGGGCAAGGCCCGCGACCGCCGCGGCAACCCGATGACGCTGAAGATCACCGGCTCGGTCGAGCCGTATTTCCTCGAACTGAACAAGTAACGCCGGCGGCGCCCCGCGCGGGCGCCTCCACCGTGTACGCCGCCGGACGCTGCCGGCGGCGCCGGCTCAGTCCCGCTGCCGGCTTTCCAGCAGGTCCAGGTTGCGGATCAGCTTGCGTGCGACCTCGTCGGGTATCTGGCCATGCCGGGTCAGGCGGAACAGTTCCTCGCGCTCGGCGGTGAGTCCGGCCGTGCGCAGGCTGCGGTAGGCCTGCTCCATGCGCCGCACCATCTCCGGGTCCTCGTCCGGGCCCTGCCCCTTCTCCAGGTTGCGCTGGTACAGCAGGCTGACCCGCGCGGCGGCATCGTTGTAGAGCTGCACGTTGGTGGTGGTCTGGCCTTCCACCAGCTGCTGGCGGGTCTTCTCCACCGCGGCCAGCGCGGCCTTGGACGAGAGCTTGCGGGCCAGGTCCTCCACCCGCCGGCTGTCGTCGTCCCTGGGCAGCTCCAGCCCGCGCAGCAGCCGCGGCAGCAGCAGGCTGGCCCCGAGCAGCGACACCAGGATCACCGACGCGGCCAGGAAGATCACCAGGTCGCGTGCCGGGAACGGCTCGCCGCCGGGCACCATCAACGGCAGGGTCAGCACGCCGGCCAGGGTGATGGCGCCGCGCACGCCGGCCACCGACATCGCCAGCACCACCCGCCACGAGGTCTGGTTCGCACGCTCCTCGCCACGCCAGCGCGCGCGCAGCAGGTTCCAGCGCAGCGACAGCCATACCCATACCAGGCGCAGCACCACCAGCATCGCGTTGATCGCCACCACGTAGATCGCCAGCCACCACCAGTCGCTGTGCCCGGTGACCGCGATGGTGTCCATCGCGCGCTGGACGATGCCCGGCAGCTGCTCGCCGAGCAGCACGAAGATGATGCCGTTGAAGCTGAACTGCACGGTGCTCCACACCGCCGTGCGCTGCACGCGCATGCTGCCGCTGATGCGGCCGGTCAGCTCGACGTAGCTCATGGTGATGCCGGCGGCCACCGCGGCGAGGATGCCGGAGGCGTTGAACTCTTCGGCCAGCAGGTAGGCGGCAAACGGGATCAGCAGGTTGACCAGCAGCGCCGCGCCCGGCTCCTCGCCGAAGCTGCGCCACAGCCAGCGCTGGAAGGTGGACACGCCCAGGGTCACCGCCACGCCGATGCCCAGGCCGGCGAGGGCCACCCACAGGAAGGTCAGCGAGGCCTGCGCCAGCGAGAAACTGCCGGTCATCACCGCGGCCACCGCGAAGCGGAAGCAGACCAGGCCGGACGCGTCGTTGAGCAGCGACTCGCCTTCCAGGATGTGCATCAGCCGCTTGGGAATCGGCACCCGCGAGGCGATGGCACCCACCGCGACCGGATCGGTGGGCGAGACGATCGCCGCCAGCGCGAATGCCACCGCCAGCGGCATGGCCGGGATCAGCCAGTGGATCAGCAGCCCGGCGCCGACCACGGTGAACACCACCAGGCCGAATGCCAGCTCCAGGATCGCACCCTTGTCGCGGAACAGGCCCTGCTTGGGAATGCGCCAGCCGTCGAGGAACAGCAGCGGCGGCAGGAACAGCAGGAAGAACATGTCCGGCTCGAGCGCATGGCCGCGCTTGAACACGCCGGCGATCAGGGCGCCCAGGCCGATCTGCACCAATGGCAGCGGCAGCGAGAACGGCAGGATCCTCACCAGGTAGCCGCTGGCGACCACCGCCACCAGCATCGCCAGAACGACTTCGATCGTGTGCATGCCTCTCCACGAAGTCGCCACCATGGCAGCGACGGGTTGAACAACGCGGAAAAACTATCACAGGCACGCGCCGCCGCCGATGGGGGCGGCGGCCATCCGTGGAGGAAGGTCCGGACCTATGCCGCGCCGTCGAAGCGGTAGATGTCCATCGCCAGGAAGCCCATGTCGATGCCGGCATCGATGCGGCGTGCGCCGAGCCGGTCGGTGCCGGCCGCGCCCATGGCGAAATGCAGCGGCAGCAGGTGCTCGTCGGTGGGGTGCGCCTGTTCGGCGAACGGCGCCTGCCGGCGGTAGTCCAGCAGCGCCGGCACGTCGTCGGCGTGCAGTTTCTGCTCCACCCACTGGATGAACGGAAGGACGTACGGCGCCTGTCCGCCCTGCGCGTAGTGGTGCCAGTCGTGCAGGTTGTGGGTGATGCTTCCCGAGCCGACCAGCAGCACGCCGTCGCCGCGCAGCGGCGCCAGCGCACGGCCCATCGCCCACTGGTGCGCGGGCCCCAGCGCCGGCTGGATCGACAGCTGCAGCACCGGGATGTCGGCCTGCGGGTAAAGGAAGCGCAGGGGCACCCAGGCGCCGTGGTCGAGCCCGCGCTGCGGGTCGATCACCGGCGACAGCCCGGCCGCGGCCAGCCGCGCCGCCACGTCCTGCGCCAGTTCCGGCGCACCCGGCGCCGGGTACTGCAGCTGGTACAGCGCCTCGGGAAAGCCGCCGAAATCGTGGATGGTCCGCGGCCGCTCCGCCGCCGATACCGTGGGCGTGCGGCCCAGCCAGTGCGCCGAGGCCATCACGATGGCCCGCGGGCGCGGCAGCGCGGCAGCCAGTTCGGCCAGGCGCGGCCCCACCGCACCGGGCTGCAGCGCGGTCATCGGCGATCCATGGGAGATGTACAGGGACGGCAGCGATGTCGATGGCATGGGGGACTCCAGGGGAGGATGCGATGCCATACAGGTTATTGCCGTGGCACCCGGCAACAAATAACCTCGGCATCAACGTTTTATTGCCAAAGCGGAAACAATGGACACCATCGATGCCATGCGGGTGTTCGTCGCGGTGGTCGAGCGCAATGGTTTCAGCGCCGCCGCCCAGGCCCTGGACCTGTCCACCGCCGCCGTCACCCGGCAGGTCGCCGCACTGGAAAGGCGCCTGTCCGCGCGCCTGCTCAACCGCACCACGCGGCGGGTCAGCCCGACCAGCATCGGCACCGCCTACTACCAGCGCTGCGTGCAGCTGCTGGCCGAGTTCGACGCGCTCGAGGCCTCGGTCGGTGCGCAGGCGCTGCAGCCTTCGGGCCGGCTGCGGATCAATGCGCCGGTCAGCTATGGCATCGCCCGCCTGGCGCCGCTGCTGCCCGGCTATGCCGAGCGCCACCCGCAGGTGGAACTGGACCTGTCGCTGTCCGACCGGCAGGTGGACATGGTCGAGGAAGGCTTCGACCTGGCGATCCGCATCACCCGCCAGCCGGCGCCCTCGCTGATCGCCCGGCGCCTGGCCGAAGCAGCGATCGTGCTGTGCGCCGCACCGGCCTACCTGGCGCGGCATGGCACCCCGGAGCGCCCGGACGACCTGTCGCGGCACGCATGCCTGGCCTACAGCTACTGGGCCGGGGGCGACAGCTGGCACCTGCAGGGGCCGCAGGGCGAAGCGAGCGTGCCGGTGGCCGCGCGCATGCGCGCCAACAACGGCGAGGTACTGCGCGAGGCGGCCATCGCCGGCATGGGCATCATCGCGCAGCCGGATTTCATCGTCGGCCAGGCCCTGGCCGATGGCCGCCTGGTCACGGTGCTGCCGGACTGGCAACTGCCGCCGGTCGGCATCCATGCGCTCTACGCCAGCCGCAGCCACCTGGCGCCGAAGGTACGCAGCTTCATCGACTACCTGGTGGAACGGCTCGGCACGGACGCGGCCGGCCCGGGCTCACGCTGAGTCGGGCACCAGGGCCAGCAGCGCCAGCAGATCGCGCAACGGCATCGGCCGGCCCAGCAGATAACCCTGCACCTGGTCGCAGCCGTGCGCCACCAGCCAGTCGAGCTGGCCTTCGGTCTCCACGCCCTCGGCGATCACCACCAACCCCATGCTGTGCCCCAGCGACAACAGCGCGCGGCAGATGGCGGCATTGCGCGGGTTGCGTTCCACGTCGGCGACGAACGCGCGGTCGATCTTCAGCGAATCCAGCGCCAGGTGCTGCAGGTAGGACATGCTGGAAAAGCCGGTACCGAAGTCGTCCAGGGCCACCGCGATGCCATGGGCGCTCAGGCTCTCCAGCACCTGCATCGCCTGCGCCGGATTGCGCATCAGGCTGCTCTCGGTCAGCTCCATCTGCAGCGCGCCCCGCGGCAGCCCGTGCTCGGCGGCGGCGTGGGTGAACTCGCCGACCAGGTCGCTGTTGAACAGCTGCACCGCCGAGACGTTGACCGCGATCGGCAGCCCGGCCCAGCCGTTGTCGGCCAGCACGCGTCCGGCGCGCGCGGCCGCACGGATCACCCAGCGCCCCAGCGCGATGATCTGGCCGGTGTCCTCGCACAGCTGGATGAAGTCCGACGGGGGGATGAAGCTGCCATCGGGCTGCGGCCAGCGCAGCAGCGCTTCCAGCAGCGCCGGCGAACCATCGACGGCATGCCGGATCGGCTGGAAATACAGTTCGAACTCGTCGCGTTCGATGGCCAGGTGGATGCGCCCGGCCAGTTGCAGGCGGTCGGCGTGGCGCTGTGCCAGCGCGTGATCGAAGCGCAGCACGACCACCCCGTTCTCGCGGGCGGCATGGGCCGCCTGCGCCGCGCGCCCCAATACCAGGTCGGCACTCGCGCCATCGCCAGGGTTGCCGGCCACGCCGATGCGCGGTTCCAGCTGGTGGAAGGAGTCGCGGCCGCGCACCGGTTCGGACACCGCCTCGCGCAGCGCCTCCAGTGCCTGTTGCGGATCGTGTCCGTCGGCCACCGCCAGCACGAAATCCTCGGCCGGCTGGTACGCAAGCAGGCCGTAGCGCGCGCCCAGCGTATCGAGCCGGGCAACCATCGCCTGCAGGACCTCGTCGCCGGCTTCGCGGCCCAGCGTGTCGGTGACCATCTGCAGCCCGCGCAGTTGCGCATGCAGGATGGTGTAGCCGGCACCGCCGGCGTCCAGCCGCTCGGCCAGCGCTTCGATCGTCAGCAGGCCGGTGCCGGGGTGGTGGCTGGCACGCCAGGCCAGGTCGCGCTCGTAGGCCAGCCGCTGGCTGACGTCCTCGGCCAGCACCAGGCAGGCCGGGCGACCATCGAACTCCAGCCGCGCCAGGTGCGCCAGCACCTCGAACCGACTGCCGTCGCGACGCCGGTGCACGCGCACCTGCGGTGCCGGCGAACTGCCGTCCCGGGACTCCTCCAGCGTGCGCTGGATTTCCTCCCTGGCCTCCTCCGGGCGTATGTCGAGGATGCTCATGGCGAGGAATTCCTCGCGGCTGTAACCGTACTGATCGATCGCGGCCTGGTTCACTTCCAGGAACTGCAGCGTGTCCAGGTCGAAGATCCAGAACGGCGCGGGATTACGGTCGAACACCAGGCGGAACTGGTGCTCGGCACGCTGCACGCGGGCTTCGCTGCGCACCCGCTCGGTGATGTCGGTGACCGCACCGGTCATGCGCGGATGCGGCCCCAGCTCCTGTACGCGCTCGCCCCGCGCCGACAGCCAGCGCACCGAGCCGTCGTGCAGCACCAGGCGGAACAGCGCGTTCACCGCACGCCCGGCCTCCGTCGCCTGCCGGACCTGCTCGCGCAGCCACGGGCGGTCTTCCTCGTGCACGTGGTCGTAGAACTCTTCCAGCCGCGCATGCCGTACCGGCAACGCGAACATCCGCCGGGTCAGCGCCGACCAGTGCAGGATGCCGTCCTTGCGGTCGATCGACCATGTCCCCACCTTGCCGACCTGGTGCGCCAGCGCCAGTTCCGCCGCGCCGGCGCGCAGCTCGTCGGCCAGCCGCGCCTGGCGCTGCGCACCACGGCGCATGCTGCCGTACAGATACGCGAACCCGCACAGGTACAGCAGGTAGATGCCGCAGGCGACATAGAAATACGTACGCCACGGTGCCATGACCTCGTCATAGGACAGGCCGGCGAACAGGACCAGCGGGTAATCGCGCGGCGCGCTCACCGCGACGACGCGGCGCACGCCGTCCATCTGGCTGGTCGTCACCCCCAGCGCCTGCACCTGGTCGGCCCCGGGCAGCGGGCGTATCGGGCGCGGCAACGGCCGCTCCACCGCCGATGGATCCAGGCTGTGCGCCAGCAGCGCGCCCTGGCGGCTGCTGATCGAGACCACGCCGCTGCGGCCGGTATCCAGGCCACTGACCACCCGCTGGAACACCGCCAGGCGCACCCGTGCCAGCAGCCACTGGCCCGGCTGTACCGGCACCGCGGTCAACAGCACCATGCCGCCACCGGGAAGCGCCTCCAGCCCACCCACGTACAGCTCGCCGGCCAGTACGCGGTTCTCCGGCACCACCCACTGCGCGAGCGTCGGATCGCCGCGGCCTTCGAACAGCGGCATGCCGGCGTCGTCGACCACGGTGATCGCGGCCAGGTCGGTATTGCGTTCGAGCGTGCCGCGCACGCTGGCGGCCAGCAGCGCCGGCGCGCGCTCCGGCACCTGCCGGTAGTACTCGCGGCCGTCGCGGGCGGCGCCGCGCAGCGCACGTTCCATGGTGGTCAGTTCCGCCCGCAGCAGGCGGTCGCTGCCGGTCGCCAGCGCCATGCTCTGGCGCTGCGCGGCCTGCAGGCGGCTGCCGCGGTCGTTCCACAACATGATCGCCAGGGTCGCCGCCAGCAGCAGCGCGATCACGGCGCCGAACACGGCGACCTGGCGCAGGGGCTGGCTCATGCCCCGGGGCACCGGCATCTTCCCTGCGTCAGCATTCGCTCTGCGTGCATGGTCTCGTTCGTTGTCCGCCGTGCCATCGGAAACCGCCGGCCGCCCGCGGCCAGCCGCTTCACTGGCGCTGCGCCGCACGCACGCAATGCGACGACCGTCCTCCCACGGAAGCCGCTATCGATGTCCGTTCGACAGCATGCAGTACAAACGCCCCCGACGGGAAGACTTGGCACGCGACAAGTACCCGAATCGGCAAGGCGACATCGCAGGCGTGGCACTAGACTGCGCACTCCATCCCAGAATCCGGAGCCAGCATGGCCCTGCAACGTTCGATCCTCGCACTCGCTCTCGGGTCCGCGCTGTCGCTGAGCGGCTGCGGCGGCGACAACGCTCCCGCCGGACAGACCACGGCAGCCACCGCCGCGCCGGCTGCCGTGGCCAGGGCGCAGCTGGGCAGCTTCGGCTTCGACGTCTCCGGCATGGACCGCAGCGTGGCCGCCGGCGACAACTTCTTCGACTTCGCCAACGGCCAGTGGGTGCAGCGCACCGGGATCCCGGCCGACCGTTCCAGCTTCGGCAGCTTCAACATCATCTACGAGAAGACCCTGGGCGATACCCGCGCGATCCTGGAGGAAGCCACCCGCGCCAGCGACGGCGATGCGCGCAGGATCGGCGACTACTACGCCGCGTTCATGGACGAAGCCGGCATCGAGGCGCGCGGCGTGGCACC
Organism: Stenotrophomonas sp. 17(2023); assembly: GCF_030345315.1. Taxonomy (NCBI): domain Bacteria; kingdom Pseudomonadati; phylum Pseudomonadota; class Gammaproteobacteria; order Lysobacterales; family Lysobacteraceae; genus Stenotrophomonas; species Stenotrophomonas sp. 17(2023). The sequence goes on along the minus strand of NZ_CP128405.1, from coordinate 468,779 downwards.
GGTGCAGCCACAGCTGCAGGCCATCGCAGCCATCGCCGACCGGCAGGCGCTGGCACGGACCCTGGGCGCCAGCCTGCGTGCCGACGTCGACCTGCTCAATGCCACCAACTTCTACACCCCGCACCTGTTCGGCGTCTGGGTGTCGGTGGACCTGCTGCAGCCGGACCGCAACGTGCCCTACCTGGTGCAGGGCGGACTGGGCATGCCCGACCGCGACTTCTACCTGGAGGGCGGGCGCATGGCCGAACTGCGCACGGCCTACGAGGGCTATGTCGCCCGGCTGCTGGAATTGTCCGGCGACAGCGCCGCCGCGGCCAAGGCCGCGCGCATCGTCGCGCTGGAAACCAGGATCGCGCGCGCGCATGCCACCCAGGAGGAGACCAACGACGTGGAGAAGGGCGCCAATGCCTGGAAACAGTCCGATCTGGCGGCGAAGGCGCCGGGCATGGACTGGGCGGCGTTCCTGGATGCGGCCGGGCTGTCGGCGCAGCAGGACTTCATCGTCTGGCAGCCCCGGGCGGTGGCCGGGTTGTCGAAGCTGGTCGCCAGCGAGCCGCTGGACACGTGGAAGGAATACCTGGCGTTCCACGCCCTGGACGAGGCCGCACCGTACCTGCCCAAGGCGTTCGCCGATGCGCACTTCGCCTTCCACGGCACCGCGATGAGCGGTACCCCGCAGCAGAGCGAACGCTGGAAGCGCGCGGTCAGCGAGACCAACAACGCCATCGGCGAGGCGGTCGGCAAGCTTTACGTCGAGCGCCATTTCGACGCTGCCACCAAGGCACGCGCGGACGAGATGGCCCGGAACATCATCGCCGCCTTCGCCAAGCGCATCGATGCGCTTGAATGGATGTCGCCGCAGACCAAGGCGCACGCACAGGCCAAGGTGGCCGGGCTCAAGGTCGGCATGGGCTACCCGGACAAATGGCGCGACTACGGCGCACTCGAGGTGAAGCGCGACGACGCGCTGGGCAACGCGCAGCGCGCGGCGCTGTTCGAGTACCGGCGCAACATCGCCAAGCTCGGCCAGCCGGTCGACCGCGGCGAATGGGCGATGCTGCCGCAGACCATCAATGCCATGAACGTGCCGCTGGAAAACCGCCTGGTGTTCCCGGCCGCGATCCTGCAGCCGCCGTTCTTCGACCCGGCGGCCGACGATGCGGTGAACTACGGTGCCATCGGCGCGGTGATCGGCCACGAGATCAGCCATGGCTTCGACAACGCCGGCGCGCTGTTCGACGAGACCGGCAGGCTGCACAACTGGTGGACGGCCGAAGACCTGAAGCAGTTCAACGCCGCCGGCGACGCGCTGGCCGCGCAGTTCAGCAGCTACGCGCCGTTCCCGGGCGTGCACGTCAATGGCCGCCTGACCCTGGGCGAGAACATCGCCGACGTGGCCGGGCTGGCGACCGCCCATGATGCCTACCGCATGGCGCAGCAGGGCAAGCCGGCGCAGGACCTGGAAGGCTTCACCCCGGACCAGCGCTTCTTCCTCGGCTTCGCCCAGGCCTGGCGCAGCAAGATGCGCGAGCAGGCACTGCGCAATTCGCTGCTGACCAACGTGCATGCGCCGGGCCAGTTCCGCACGCTGACCGTGCGCAATCTCGATGCGTGGTATCCGGCATTCGGGGTCAAGGAAGGCCAGGCCCTGTACCTGGCGCCGGACAAGCGGGTCAAGGTCTGGTAACGCGGCGCTGGTTGGCAGGCGCAGCACGGGGTCGGAGCCGGGTCGTGCGGGTGGCGATCCGACCCTGACCCCGGGCTTGGCCGGTCACGCTGGCCAGTGCAGCAGTGACTGCGGGTCGCGTCCCATGCGCTGGCAGGCGCGTGCGGCGATGCCGTCGCCCAGCGCGGCGCGGAACAAGGGCGCCGACCCGCGCAGCAGGCGTGCGGCGAGCGCCGCACGCAGGCGCTGGCCGCGGCGGTCACGGCCGAGCAGCGGCGGTGCCCAGTCCGGCAACAATGCCGCGCCCGCGGCCAGGAACAGGTCGCGCGATGCCCCGGGCAACGGTACCGGCAGGCGCACGCCCTCGAGCACCGCCAGCACCTCGCGCGAACGCGCGTCCATGTGCAGTTGCGGCTGCCGTGCGGCGAAGTACGCGCGCACCTGTGCCTGGCTCGCCGGTACCGCACGCGCGCCCAGCGCCTCGGCCACGCGCCGGTACTCGTCGTAGTAGCGGTCGGCGATGGGCTCGGGCACGTCGCGGCAATAGCGGCGGCAGCCCTCGAGGAAGCCGTAGGCTTCGGTGACATGCACCCAGGTGAGCAGTTCCGGATCGTCGGCGGCATAGGCGCGGCCATCGGGCAGGGTGCCGGCCACGCGCACGTGGATCCGCCGCACCCGCCCGACCAGTGCTTCCACCTCCGCCGCCGGCGCGTAGCTGGTGCCGGCCACGAACGCGGTGGTGCGGCGCAGGCGCCCGACCAGGTCCTGGCGGAAGTTGGAATGGTCGTAGACGCCGGCCAGCGCGCGCGGGTGCAGCAACTGCAGCATCAGCGCGCACAGGCCGCCGGCGAGCATGCCCGGGAATTCGGAGTGGATGCGCCAGGTCACGCTGTCGGGGCCGAACCAGCCCGGGTCGCCCGGCGGCGCGTCGTAATCGATGCCGCTGCGGTCGCGCGGGAAGGCATCGAGCACCCAGCGCCGGATCTGCGCGGTGGCGGCCGATGACACGGGGGCGGACAGGAACGACATGCGGATATCGTAGTGGAACGGCCGCGCACGCCGGCCGCGGCCGCGGCGGCGCGCAGCCGGGCGCGGCGCCCCCGGGTTGGCCGCCGGCCACCGCCCACGCCATGTGCGTCCGCAGCATGCCGATGCGCTTTCGATTTCTGATTCCGCCACTTGCACGATGACGCGCCGCAAAAAGCCGGGGCCATGCAGGCGCCCGGCAACGCCGCCGCGCAGGCGTCGTCGCATCGCGCCCATTGCCAAGCCGCATGAAAGTGCTAGAACTGGAACCGCCAGATCGTTCCACGCCGTATCCGTCGCTCGTTCCAGCCAGTATCTGCAAGGAGCTCCACATGATCGCGTTGTTCAAGGGTTTGGGTTTGTTGCTGCAGGACAATGAGCTGTACCGCAGTCCGTTCGAGAAGCAGGTCGCGCACTGGAAGAACCTCAGCGACGAACAGATACGCGACGAGGTGGCGGTACTGGCCAAGGCCAAGTGCCAGTGGCTGATGGCGTCCATCGTGCTCTGGCAGGCGGCGTCGCTGCTGATCCTCGGGCTGATCACCAACTACCTGTGGCGCGACGATTTCCATATCACCTTCACCCGCGTGGTGATCGTGTTCGGCTCGTGGGTGTCGATCCTGTTCGTGATCTGGTTCATGGCCAACATGTTCGACCATACCGCCGGCTTCGAGCGCTGGATGAAGGCCTTCAACAGCCGCGCACGGATCAGCTCCGACGCCGACAGCGTGGAAACCGTGGCCGAAGCGCTGGAGATGGCCCGGCACTACCCCGAAGTACTCGACTACAAGCAGGCGGTGGCGTCCCGGCGCGAACTGCGCCACGAGGACATCCGCATCATGCGCGAGCTGGGCCGCATGCGGCAGCATTCGGAACTGGTCGGCAAGCTCAACCACATCGGCGACGACGGGCTGCGCCTGCAACCGGCGTTCTGATCCCGCTGCCGCCGCATCGCTCCCGCAACGCCGCGCTCAGTCGCGGCGTTGCGCATTGCGCGCGCGCACCTGCTGGCCGAAGCCGGCCGGCAACCCCTGCACGTCGCGCACGCCGCCGACCACCAGGCTGAAATCGCCAAGCGCCTGGCGCTGGCATAGTTCGCCGCCGGGCTGTTCACGGCAGTGCTCGCGGTAGAGCCGGTAGAAGCAGTTGCCGCTTTCGCTCTGCAGGCACTGGAAGCGGGCGTGGTCGCCGGACACCGTGGTGCGGCTGAGCACGGCCTGTTCGCCGCTGACACGCACGATCGACGTGTGCCCCTGCGGTTCGCGGTAGCCCAGCATCGCCATCAGGCTGCCGAGCAGGAAAGTCAGGTACTGCATGGCACTTCTCCTTGTACGCCCGCAGGCAGGGACTCACATGCCGCGGAACAGGCTCATGAACGGTTGGCTGACCACCAGCGTCTCGCTGCGGTTCTTCAGCCGCAGTACGCCGCGCCCGCTGTCGTCGCGGCTCACCGCGGCCACCGCCTTCATGTTGACGATGCTGGAACGGTGCACCTGGCGGAAACACTGCGGGTCCAGCACCTGCGCCAGTTCGCGCAGCGAACTGCGCAAAAGCAGTTCCTCGTCGGCGGTGACCACCGCGGTGTACTTGCTGTCGGCGCGGAAATACAGCACGTCCTCCAGCATCACCAGCCGGGTCTCGCGGCCGTTGCTGGCGGTGATCCAGGCCGGCGGCGGCACGGCGCCGGCAACGGCCGGACGCCGCGCCAGCTGGTCCAGCAGCTGGTCAAGCAGCTGCCGGTCCGGTGCCCCGGCCTGCACCCGCGCGAGCACCCGCTGGCGGGTGGCCAGCAGGCGCTCGTCGGCCACCGGCTTGAGCAGGTAATCGACCGCGCCGCGCTCGAACGCATCGATCGCGTACTGGTCGTAGGCGGTGATGAACACCGCCTGGGTGCGCGGACTGAGCGTCTCCAGCGCGCGGGCGACATCGATACCGGTGACGCCGGGCATGCGGATGTCGAGGAAGGCCAGGTCCGGCCGCAGCGTTTCCAGCATTTCCAGCGCGGCGGCGCCATCCTCGCACTCGGCGACGATCCGCAGTTCCGGCCACAGCCGCTGCAGTTGCGCGACCAGCGCCTGGCGCAGCAGCGGTTCGTCCTCGGCGACCAGGGCATCAAGTTGCATGGGGCAGCTCCGGCACGTGGGTGGCGGCGACCGGCGCGGCCCGCGCCGCGGGCGGCCTGCGCGGCAGGGTGATGGTGGCCGCCGCGCCGCTGGGGAAGTTGGATACCAGGGCGAAGCCGGCCTGCGGCCCGCAGCTCAGGCGCAGGCGTTCGCGCAGGTTCTTCAGGCCGATGCCGGTACCGCCGCTGCTGCCGCCCACGCCCTGGCCGTCGTCGGCGACGGTGAGGTGGACCTGGCCATCGCTCTCGCGCGCGAGCACCCAGATCGTGCCGCCGCCGGGCTTGGGCTCCAGCCCGTGCTTGATCGCGTTTTCCACCAGGGTCTGCAGCGCCATCGACGGCAGCGCGACGTCCTGCAGGGAATCGGGCACGTCGATCCGCACCACCAGCCGCGCGCCCATGCGGATGCGCAGGATCTCCAGGTAGGCCTGCACCCGTTCCAGCTCCTGCCCCAGGGTCGACAACGACTGGTCGATGCCGGGCAGCGAGCTGCGCAGGTACTGGATGAGATGACCGAGCATGCGCTCGGCACGTTCGGGATCGGTGCGGGTCAGCACCTGCGCGTTGGCCAGGGTGTTGTACAGGAAGTGGGGCTCGACCTGCGCGTGCAGCAGGTTCAGGCGCGCCACGCTCAGCTCCTTCTCGGCCTCGGCGCGCGCGGCCGATTCGCGCTCGTCGCGGCGCTGCTCGGCCACGCGCTGGCTCATCGCGCGGCTGACCGCTTCGGCGTTCTCGCGGTTGCTGCCCTCGTCGGCCAGCAGCAGGTCCACCCAGGCACCGGCATCGGGCTCGAACAACAGCGTCACACTGCTCGTGCCCTGCCCCGGGGTGACCGTGGCCGAGACCCGGTCGTGCCGCACCGCCAGCCATGCCAGCGGGTTCCAGCGCGACGGCGGCGGCGCCTTGCCCGGGTCCGAGCGCGCGATCCGGGCCCGTACCTGCAGGCTGGCGGGCGAGCTTTCCACGTCCACCACCCGCGGCAGCCCGGCGACCACCGATTCGACCAGGGCGAAGGCCTGCGCGGCGTCGAACGGCAGTTCGATCCGGCGCTGCAGGCGGCTGGACAGGCTGTCGTGGTCCAGCCGCCCGGCCACCAGCTTGACCCGGCGCAGGTGGCTGGCGATGTTGACCGCGGCCATCGCCAGCGCGCCGATCACCAGCAGCGCGAACACCGTGCCCGGGCCACCGAACAGATGCCCCCAGACGATGGCCAGCGCCACCAGCGCCAGCACCCAGGCCAGCAGGATGCGGAGGCAGAACCACAGGCTGGCGATCATCGCGGCGTTCCCGGCTGGACAGTGCTGGCGAGCATAGGCGCTGGGCCGCGGCAGACAAGCGGCATGCGACGAAACCCGCGATCCGGGCGACGAAGGCCGCCGGCCGCGGCCGGAAACGGGCGACGCAAACGACGGACGCCGCCCATCACGGGCGGCGTCCGCGGAGCCTCCGCGCCGTTCCCGGCACGAAGGGCGCTGCCGGCGATGCTCAGCGACGCTGGTCGGCGCTGGCGTCGCGGGTGGCGCGGAACGGCTCGCCCACGCTCCAGTTCGGCCAGGCACGGGAGTTGGCCAGCTGTTCGCCGAGCGTGTACACCACTTCCAGGTCGCGCGCGGCGCCGGCGAAGGTCCAGTCGGGCTGCCATTCGTCGCCCTGCTGGTGGTAGCGCCTGGCGGTGTAGTCGTCGGCGGCCTTCTTGCCGGCCGCCACGCCGCCGTCGATCCAGTCCTGCCCGGCCGAATACGACAGCGCCGGCACGCCGCGCTTGGCGAACGGGAAGTGGTCGGAGCGGAAGAACAGGCCGGCCTCGGGCTTCGGGTCCGGGGTGTAGCGGATGTCCCAGCCCCTGGCCACGTCCTTGAGCTGGTCCAGCAGCTCGAAACGCGCCGAGCCGTAGATGCCGAAATCACGCGACGGCCCGAACGGCGCCATGCCGTCCATGTTGATCAGCGCGACGGTCTTGCCCAGCGGATACAGCGGGTGGCTGGCGTAGTACTCGGAGCCCAGCAGGCCCTTTTCCTCGGCGGTGACCGCCAGGAACACCACCGAACGCTGCGGGCGCGGCGCCTTGGCGAAGCCGCGGGCCAGCTCCAGCAGCGCCGCGGTGCCGCTGGCGTTGTCCAGCGCGCCGTTGAAGATGCGGTCGCCGCGCGCGTCCGGCTCGCCGACGCCGATATGGTCCCAGTGCGCCGAATAGAGCACGGTCTCGTCGGGGTGGCTGCTGCCTTCCAGGCGCGCGACCACGTTGTGCGAGGTGATGACCTCGGTCTTGACCGCGTAGTCGGCCGAGAACGTCTCGCCCTTCAGTTCCACCGGGCGGAAGTCGCGCGACTGCGCCTGCGTCTTCAGCGCCTCGAAGTCCAGGCCGGCGCGCTTGAACAGGTCCACCGCCAGGTCGCGCTGGATCCAGCCTTCCAGCGGCGGGTGCGCCGCGGCCGGGTTGTCGCGCACCACGTCGAACATGGTGTTGGTATTGGAACCGGCCACCGTCGCCCAGCCATAGGAGGCCGGCGCGGTCTCGTGCACGATCAGCACGCCCGCCGCACCCTGGCGCGCGCCTTCCTCGTACTTGTAGGTCCAGCGGCCGTAATAGGTCATGCCCTTGCCATCGAAATCGCCGACGCCGCTCTCGAAGTCCGGGTCGTTGATCAGCACCACCGCGATCTTGCCCTTCAGGTCCACGCCCTTGAAGTCGTCCCAGTTGCGCTCCGGGGCCTTCACGCCATAGCCGACGAACACCAGCGGCGCGTCCTTGATCGCCACCGCGCTGTCGCCATTCATGGCCGCGCGCACGGCGATCTCCTGGCCCTGGGTCAGCGCCTGCGGTGTGCCCTTGCTGGACACTGCCAGCTGCGGGGTGCCGACGATGTCGCCCTTGAGCAACGGCACCGCCTGGGTCCACAGGCGCTTGCCGTCCTTCAGGTCGCCACCGGGCTGCAGGCCGGCGTCGGCGAACTGGCGGCTCAGGTAGGCGATGGTCTTTTCCTCGCCGGCGGTGGCCGGCGAACGGCCCTCATAGGCGTCGGAGGCCAGCTCCTTCACATCGGCGGAAATCCGCGCGCCGTCGAACTTGGGCGGGGCGGCCATCAATGCGGTGGATACCGACATCGCCAGCAGGCTGATCACGATTCGCTTCACATCCATCTCCAGTGGGTCGAACAACCGGTGGAGTGTAGCCAGCGCCACGGCCACCCGGGCAGTGCCGTAACGCATGGGCAACGGCCGGTTCCGGCACAACAGCCGGCCACCGGCGGGCGCGGCACCGCACGGCGGCTACAGGTCTGCCGCGCGGGCGCGCAGCGCCTGGCGTTCGCGGGCGTTGCCGCTCAGCTCGGCGGCACGCTCGAATGCGCTGCGCGCCTCGTCGCGCCGGCCCAGGTGCTCGAGCAGGTCGCCACGTACCGCCTGCAGCGGCGCATAGTCATCCAGCCGGCCGTCCTGCTGCAGGGCCTCGAGCAGCGGCCAGGCGGCCTGCGGCCCCTGCGCGCGGGCCACCGCCACGGCGCGGTTGAGTTCGACCACCGGCGACGGCATGACCCGCGCCAGCCGCGCATACAGCTGCGCGATGCCGGCCCAGTCGGTCCGGTCGGCGCGACGTGCCCGCGCATGGCAGGCGGCGATGGCCGCCTGCAGCACATAGGCATCGTCCCCGCCGCCCAGCGCCAGCGCCTTCTCCAGCAACGCCTGGCCACGGCCGATCTGCAGCCAGTCCCAGCGGCTGCGGTCCTGCTCCATCAACAGCACCGCCGCGCCCTGCACATCGGTGCGCGCACCCATCCGCGACGCCTGCAGTTCCATCAGCGCCAGCAACCCCAGCACCGGCGCCGAAGCCGGCAGCAATGCCGCCAGCACCCGGCCCAGGCGCAGCGCCTCCTCGCACAGCGCCGGGCGCATCCAGTCCTCGCCGTGGCTGGCGGCGTAGCCTTCGTTGAAGACCAGGTAGACCACTTCCAGCACCGACCGCAGCCGCTGCGGCAGCGCCCGTCGCCGCGGCACCTCGAACGGGATGCCGCGCTCGGCCAGGGTGCGCTTGGCGCGGACGATGCGCTGGGCGATGGTCGGTTCCGGCAGCAGGAACGCACGCGCGATCTCGGCCGTGCTCAGGCCGCACAGCAGGCGCAGGGTCAGCGCCACCCGCGCGTCGGCCGGCAGTACCGGGTGGCAGGCGACGAACAACAGCCGCAGCAGGTCGTCGCCGATGGCGTCTTCCACTTCGCGCTCGTGGTCGCGCACGACGCTCCCCTGGTGGTCCGGCTCGCGCGCCATCGCCTCCTGCTTCCCGGCGTGCAGGCGGCGCTGGCGCAGCAGGTCGATCGCCCGGCGCTGGGCGGTGGTCATCAGCCACGCGCCGGGGTTGTCGGGCACGCCCTGCCGCGGCCAGTGCTCGAGCGCGGCGACCAGCGCGTCCTGGGCCAGTTCCTCGGCACTGTCCAGGTCGCCCAGCATCCGCGCCAGGCGCGCGATCAGGCGCGGCGACTCCATGCGCCACACCGTATCGAGCCTGCGCTGGATTTCGCGGGTGTCCATCCGCCCGCGATCACAGCACTGCATCGGCGGGGGCGCAAGCGCACCGCCGGTCACGCGTCGACGAAGGCCTTGAACCCACCCCAGAACATGCGCTTGCCGTCGAACGGGACATTGCCGGCGTTCATGCCGGCCAGGCGCGGATCGGCCATCGCCCTGGCATTGACCCGGTCGCGGTGCGCGCGCGAGCGGTAGACGATGTAGGCGAAGACCACCACTTCGCCGGGCTTGAGCTTGACCGCCTGCGGGAACGAGGTGTGCCTGCCCGGCTTGACGTCATCGGCCACCGCTTCCAGATAGGCCAGTGCGCCATGCTCCTTCCACACCTTGCTGCCCAGGCGCGCCATGCGCCGGTACTCGGCGAGCCGCTCCTGCGGCACCGGTATCACGAAACCATCGACATAACGCATCGCTGTCTCCTGCATGCAATGAACGGGCGGGGCGACCGCGGGCCCGCGGCCGCCGGGGGTTCAGCCGGGTTCGCCGTCCATGTGGGCGATTTCCCACAGGTGGCCGTCCAGGTCCTGGAAGCCACGCTGGTACATGAAGCCGTAGTCACGCGCCGGCATCGGCTCGTCCGCGCCGGCGGCCAGCGCCTTGTCCAGCAGCGCGTCCACCGCGGCGCGGCTGGGTGCCGACAGGCAGGTGATGACCTCGGTGTGGCTGCGCGCATCGCACAGCGGCCTGGGCGTGAAGCCGCGGAAGAACGGCTCCACCAGCAACATCACGTAGATGGTGTCGCTGATGACCATGCACGCCGCGTCCTGGTTGGTGAAGCGCGGGTTGAAGGCATAGCCGAGCGCGGTGAAGAACGCCTTGGACGCGTCCAGGTCGCGTACCGGCAGGTTGACGAAGATCATCTGCGGCGCCGCCATCGTCAGTGGCCCCCGTCCATCGGCTTCATGCAGTTGACCATCCACGGCTTGCCGTAGCGGTCCACCAGCATGCCCCAGCGCCGGGCCCAGAACGTCTCGGCCAACGGCATCTGCACCTGGCCTCCTTCGGCCAGCGCGGCGAACACGCGTTCGGCTTCCTCGACGCTGTCCACGTCGACGTTGATGGTGGTGGCGCACGGCCCCTGGGCAGGCGGGCCGTCGGCGGCCATCAGGATCGCGCCGCCGGCCTCCACCTGGCAGTGAGCGACGTGCTCCGGCCGCGGGCTGTATCCGCCGCAGGCGTCGCCCTCCATGTCGGGGCCGGGGGGCATGTCGGCGTACTTCATCTCCGATACCACCTTGCCGCCCAGTGCCCTGGCGTAGAACGCCATCGCCTCGTGGGTGTCGCCGTTGAAGCCCAGGAAAGGAATCAGTTTCATCGCATGTGTCCTCGGGGTCGGATCAGTCGTTGCGTTCGATGCGGTCGCGCAGACGTTGCTCCTGCGCGCGCAGTTCCGGAGTGAAGGCCTCGCCGAAGTCCTCGGCCTCGAAGACCGGGCGGATCTCCACCTCCACCGGCGCGGTGCCGTCGGCATCGAACGGCGCGCGTGCGAGCCACTCCACCGCCTCGTCCATGGAGCGGACCTGCCACAGCCAGAAGCCGGCGATCAGTTCCCGGGTCTCGGCGAACGGGCCATCGATGAGCTGGCGCCGCGCGCCGTCGAAGCGCACCCGCGCGCCGCGCCGGCTGGGGTGCAGGCCCTCGCCCGCCAGCATGATCCCGGCCTCCACCAGCCGCTCGTTGTAGGCGCCCATCGCCGCAAGCTCGGCCTCGGTGGGCATCACCCCGGCCTCGGTATCCGCCGTCGCCTTCACGATCACCATCACTTTCATCGCACTGCCTTCCACGGTTGCGGACCGGACGATCCGCTTCACACCTGGTACGACGAACCGGCGCCGACAGGATCGACAACGCCGCCGACCTTTTTCATGAACGCGTTAATGATTGCCGCGCCACCGCCCTGCGCCATCATGGGTCCTCATTCCAATCGGCCCCTGCCATGAAATTCCTGCTGCTGATCTACATCGACCCGGAGTTGCTGCAGTCGCTGCCGCAACAGGAGTACGACGCGCAGATGCGCCACTGCCTGGTGCACGCCGACGCCCTGCAGGCGCAGGGCACCTTGCTGATGTCGCAGAAGCTGCAGCCGCCGGCCAGCGCGCGCACCCTGCGCACCCGCGGCGGCCAGGCGCGGGTCACCGACGGCCCCTTCGCCGAGACCCGCGAGATCCTGGCCGGCTTCAACCTGATCGAAGCCGCCGACGCAGGGGAGGCCATGCGCATCGCCCGGCAGTTCCCGTGGGCGGCCTACGGCAGCATCGAAGTGCGCGAGGTGGAGGATCTGCAGGCCGAGCGGGTACGGCTGGGGTAGCCGGGGCCAGAGGCCGCCGCCGAGGGATGCCGGGCATTGGTGGCGGCGTCCCGTCCCGACCTTCTGTCAAGCCTTTTGGGCGGGACTTCGAGAAAAATGAACAGTGACAAAAGTCACATAAATTAAGATCGATACAAATCCAAGTAATTGAAAAACAACGGAAAATTTTTACTTGCATTCGAAACGACTTCCAAACCGTTAACTTTTGGCCAACCGAGGGTTATTGTCAGTTCACTTGGCATTCGGCTCTTGTTCATCTTCTGGTTTCCCGCCAAGGACTTCCACTGGAGAGAGAAATGGTCAAACGCAAGACGATCCAGCGCGCTGCATTGAGCGCGGCACTGAGTGTGTGCATTGCCGGCGGCGCCTATGCACAGAGCACCACCGGCAGCATCCACGGCACGGTTCCCTCGGCTTCGACGGGAACCACGATCGTTCAGATCACCAACAACAGCGGCTTCAACCGCACGGTGACGGCCGACGCCAACGGGCGCTACAACTTCAACGCCCTGCCGGTAGGCAACTACAAGGTCACCGTCCAGCACGACGGGCAGGTGGTCGGCACCCGTGAGGTGACCGTCATCGTCGGTGCCGGTACCGATGCCTCCTTCGCTGGCGCCGGCGGCACCACCTCCACCCTGGAGACGGTCAACGTCACCGCCACTGCGGCTTCCGCCATCGACCTGACCGCCGTCGATACGCGCACCGTGTTCACCGCCGAACAGCTGCAGCGCCTGCCGATCAACCGTTCAGCCGAAGCCATCGCCCTGCTCGCGCCCGGCGCGGTAGCCGGTGCAGGCGGCTTCTCGGCACTGTCCGGCCTGGTGTCCTTCGGCGGCTCGGGCGTTTCGGAAAACGCCTATTACATCAACGGTTACTTCACCGGCGAGCCGCTCTCCAACCTCGGTGGCTCGGGTCTTCCGTTCTTCGCGATCGCCCAGCAGGAAACCTACACCGGCGGCTACAGCGCCAAGTACGGTCGCTCGGACGGCGGCGTCATCAGCCAGATCGGCAAGCGCGGCACCAACGACTGGGAGTTTGGCGGCGAGATCCGCTGGGCACCCAAGGGGCTCCGCGAGAAGCGCAAGGACCTCTACCTGCCCAATCTCGATCTTCCGGATGGATACGACTACGAGGATCCGGAAATGGCCGGGACGATCTACTCCCGCGGCAAGGGCGAGGAGTCGAGTTCCACCACCTACAGCGCTTACGCCGGTGGCCCGATCGTGCGTGACCGCCTGTTCTTCTTCGCCGGCGCGGAAGTCGAGGACAGCAAGACCCTCACCAACCCTGACGCACTGAGTTCGCCGCGATCAACGCATGGCAAGAGCGACGACCACAACATCTACGTCAAGCTGGACTGGAACATCAATGACAACCATATGCTGGAAGCCACCTGGCTGAAGCAGAAGGACGACTACAGCGGCAGCTATTACTCGTACGACATCGATACCGGTACAGAAGGCAACAGGCTGGCCATCGTGCCTACGCCCATCGTCAAGGAAAACGATTACCGCATCTTCAAGTACATCGGCTACCTGAGCGACAACCTGACCCTCAGCGCCACCTACGGCAACAACGAGTTCACCAACCAGCAGATCAATCCGGGCATCCTGCCGGGCATTCCGTATGTAGCCGGCGCCACCAACCAGGACCCGTCGATCACCGGCGGCACGCCGATCCCGAACCGGCAGGGTGGCTACCAGAGCCGTGATGGCAAGAACAAGACCAATGGCCTGCGCGCCGATCTGGAATGGGTGGTCGGCGATCACACCCTCAGCCTGGGCCTGGACAACATCAAGTTCGAAGCCTCCAACGAAGGCACCGCGCAGGTAGCCGATTACTGGGAATACGGTCGCACCAGCAATCCCAACGGCAACCTGTCCGCCGCGCTCGGCGTCGGCGCACCCGGCGGCAACGGTTACTTCGTACGCCAGCTGAAGTACTTCAACAACACCAGCATGTCGCTGGATCAGAAGGCCTGGTACCTCGAGGACCGCTGGCAGATCACCGACAACCTGCTGCTGTCGCTGGGCGTGCGCAACGACCAGTTCACCAACAAGAACGACGTCGGCGAAGTCTACATGGACGCCAAGAACCAGTGGGCCCCGCGCCTGGGCTTCAGCTGGGACGTGTTCGGCGACTCCACGCTCAAGGTATTCGGCAACGCCGGCCGCTACTTCCTGGCGATGCCCAACAACGTGGCCATCCGTGGTGCCTCGGCCTCGACCTACACCTGGGAGTACTTCACCTATACCGGCATCAACAGCGACGGTCTGCCTACCGGCCTGACCGCCGTGCCGGGCGTGAACGGCGGACCGGCGCCGGGTCCCGTATCGTCCAACGGCGAATACGGCACTCCGGTGGATGTGCTGGCGTTCGCGCCGAAGGACCTGAAGAACATGTACCAGGACGAGTACATCCTGGGCTTCGAAAAGCAGATCAGCGAGCGCTGGTTTGCCGGTGCCAAGTTCACCTACCGTGACCTGAAATCGTCGATCGACGACATCTGCGACCCGTACACCCTGCTCGACCACATCGGTGCGGTGGACTATGAAAGCCAGGGCTCGGGCTACAACGCCGAACTGGCCGACGGCCGCCGCGTGTTCGTGAACTACTGCTACATGTTCAACCCGGGTGGCAGCAACACGTTCAGCTTGGCATACCTTGACGCCAATGGCCTGCCGACCGGCGAGCGTACCGACGTCAGGATGACCAGCAAGGACTGGGGCTTCAGCGAAGGTGTCAAGCGTACCTACAAGGCCATCGACCTGTTCATCGAGCATCCGTTCGACGGAACCTGGGAAGGCCGCGCGACCTACACCTACTCCAAGAGCCAGGGCAACAACGAAGGCCAGGTGAAGTCCGAGTTCGGCCAGACCAACATCTCCAAGACCCAGGATTGGGATGCGTGGCAAATGATGGAGTTCGCCAATGGCTACCTCGCCAATGACCGGCGCCATTCGTTGAAGCTGTATGGCAGCTACGCGCTTACCCCGGAGTGGACGGTCGCGGCCAACATGCGCGTGCAGTCGGGTACGCCGATCAGCTGCCTGGGATGGTACAACCCGGATGGCACGATCGACGAGAACTCCGACGAAGCCGATCCGATCGGCTACGAGGCGGCTTACCACACCTGCTTCGGCAAGGTCGCCACGCCGGGCTCGCAGCGCACGCCGTGGACCCGCAACGTGGACATGAGCGTCACCTGGCGCCCAGAGTTCATGGACAAGCGGCTGGCGCTCAGTCTGCAGGTGTTCAACGTGCTCAACAGCCAGGACCCGACCCAGGTGGACGTGACCTCGGAAACCGGTCCCTACACCGTGTCCAACACCTACCTGCTGCCGATCGCCCGGCAGACGCCGCGCTATGTGATGTTCTCGGCGTCGTACAACTTCTGACGGCGCAGCCGTTGTAAAAGCGCTCTGCAACGTGGAGACGCACTGGACCCCGGCCGCATGGCCGGGGTCTTTTTTTGCCGCGGGCCGGCCCCACACCCGGACGACAGACCGCACGCCAGATCGCAGGCAGGGGCAGGACCGGGACCCACATCCCCGGCCATCCCGGCCCGTTCCGGCCTATTCGGCGGCCGTTGCGCCGGAAAGGAGGCGCACGTGCAGGTCCCTGCCCGTCGTGGCCTCGTTGCCACTGTGGTCACGCGCCAGGATCCGCACGATGTAGTCGCCATCGGGCAGGTCGCCGACCTGCAGACGGCCACGGGCAAGGCTGCCGTCGCGCACCGTGTTGGTGAGCACGTAGCGGAACCGCGTCACCGCGCTGCCGTGGACGGTGATGCCGCTGTCTTCGGCATAGGCGACCTTCACCGCCTCGGACTGCGGTGGCATGCGGTTGAACTCGATGTTCATGCGCGGCTGTTCGTGGCCGGGCAGCGGCTGGCCCGCGGCGTCCAGGATCTGGTAGCCCAGCGCATACAGGCCGAGGCGGCGGCGCGGCAGGTTGTCGTCCACCTGGTCCCAGGCCTCGACCACCAGGTGCAGATCGCCGCCGTCGCGCGGCACCAGCAGGCGACCGTCGCGGCGCTCACGCAGCCGCTGGCCCCCGGCATCGAGCAGGGCGATGTCGTCGATGCGCGGCGGCACGTGGTCGGCGTAGTTGGCGAAACCCAGCCGCACGGCGTTGCGCTCGTAACCGGAAGGGCCGACCACCAGGTGCACGTGCGCCTGGCTGTTGATGCTGCCCAGCGCATCACCGGGATCGAAGCGGGTACCGCGGCGCACGCGCACCCGCACCAGCCGCCCGTCGTCGTCGCGCACCTGCTGGAAGCGCACCGGGTCCAGCGGGCGGTTGGACGGATCGCGGCCGACCTTCATGTGGATGTAGTCCACGGTATCCAGCGACAGGCCCTCGGCCTGCCCGCCCGGGCTCCAGCTCGCGGCCGGACTGCTGACCTTGGCCGCGGCGATCGCGAGCACGGTCTGGCCGACATCGCCGCGCACGTCGAAGCCTCCATGCAGGTGGTGGCGGCTCTCGCCGCTGAAGTTGCCGCGCACTTCGCCCAGCGTGCCCACGACTTCGTGCCAGCCGTGCTGCGGCGCCAGCGGCCAGCGCCCCTGGTTGCGCGGCAACGGGTTGTCCATGGACGGCCCGACCGGCGCGTCCGCCACCGCCGCGCCCGCCACCGGTGGCCGCAGGTGGTGGATGCGGTAGCCATCGGCATCGCCGAGCAGCAGGCTGCCATCGGGCGCCAGTGCGATGCCCGCCGGGCGCGCGAAACGCTGCGCGTCGCCGGCCACCGCCACCACATGCCCCGCCGGCGACACCTGCACCACGCGGCCGGTGATGCGCTCGCCGACGTAGGCCACGCCGTCGTGGGTGAGCACCAGCGTCATCGGCCCCCACAGCACGCGCTGGCCATCGGGGCCGCCGATGCGGGTGGCGACCCGGCCCGAGGCATCCACGGTGCGCAGCGCATCGTTGTACAGGTCCGCCACCCACAGCGTGCCGTCGGCGGCCAGCTGGACGTCGGTCGGGGTGTCGAACCGCGCCGCGCCGCCCTGGCCGTCGGTCCAGCCGGGGCGGTCGCCGCCGGCCAGCGTCCACACCCGTCCGTCGGGCTCGATCACGCGGATGCGGTCGTTCCAGGTATCGGCCACGTAGACGCGCCCGGCCGCATCCACCGTCACCCCCATCGGCCCGTCGAAGCGCGCCTGGCGCCCGACCCCGTCGGCGAAGCCGGCCACGCCGTCGCCGGCCAGCGTGCTGACCTCGCCGCGCGGCGTGACCCTGCGGATCGCATGATTGCCGGTGTCGGCGACATACAGGTTGCCGTGCCGGTCCAGCGCCAGCCCGGAAGGCGTATGAAACGCGGCAGCCGCACCGCGGCCGTCGGCGAAGCCCTCGCGGCCACCGGCCAACAGGTGGAAGTCACCGTCCAGCCAGCGATACAGGATGCGGTTGTTGGCGCCCGCGTCGGCCACGTACAGCGTGCCGCCGGTATCCAGGGCCACGCCCCAGGGATCGCTGAAGCGGGTGCGCTGGTCCGGGCCCATCGCATCGCCCTCGACGCCATCGCCCCCCAGCAGGTCGACCTGCGCGCGCCAGCCCAGCGGCGTCGGCACCGGCACCGGCGCCGGCGCATCCGGCGCGCCGGGCGCCCACAGGTAGCTGGCCGCCAACGCGCCGCCCGTCAGTGCCGCCACGACCATCACCCAATGCCTGCGTTCCATGTATATCCCACCCGCTTCGGACCCGGCACCATAGACGCTCACCGGCCCGCGCGTAACCACCCGTTGCCGGCCATGCCACCCCGGGAGCAGCGCATGAACCTGCAACTGCATCTGCAAGAAACGGCCATCCGCCTGCAGGCACCCCATGCCGCGGCGGTGCTGCTGCCGTTGTCGCTGGACGATCTGCTGGCCGCGGGACTGTCGCGCCTTCCACCGGGCGAGGTCGCACTGGAGCAGGCGATCCAGCGGGTCGAGGACGCGCTGATGCCGGCCATTCCCGCCCTGCGCCAGCCCCGGGCGACAGGGCTGGAATGCGCGGACCCGGTGCTGGCGCCGCTGCTGGCGGCCAGCGGGCGCGCGCCGGGGACGGCGGCCACGCTGTCCATCGACGACGTCGAGGAGGTGTTCAACCGCCTGGCGCGGGTGGCGGCCGGGGTGCCCGCGCACAGCCTCGGCCTGCCCGCGCACCCCGGCTTCGCCGCGGCGCTGGTGGTGGTGCGCGAACTGCTGCACCACGTCGGCCTGCCGGCGCTGCGGCTGCTGCCCGCGACGGCCTGAGGCCGGGCGCCGCGGCGCGCCGACCCGGTCATTGCCCTGCGCGTGCCTGGCGCAGGTGCGTGCCGACGGGCACCGAGAACGCGCCCTGGTCGGCCACGTCCCAGTTGATCGACCAGGCCATCACGCCACGGAAGTCCGGGTATGGCCGCGCCGGCTTCAGCGCATCGCAGCCGGTGGCGCGGGTCAGGCAGTCGAAGGCGCGGATGATGGCCGCCGGCGGGGCATGGCCGCTGCCGGCCGCGCGTGGACCCGAAGGCAGGGCCAGCGCCACCTGGTCCGGTCGCAGCCCCTCGAAGCGGCCCTTGCCGCCGGCCAGCTCGAAGCCTTCGATCAGCATTCTGGCCGAGCCCACCATCATGTCCACGCTGCCGGCAGGCAGCGGGTCCGCGTGGTAGGGCGTAGGCAGCCCGCCGTTGTTGTAGAGCTGTACGTGCAGCAGGTCCAGTTCGTCGCGCAGCCCGTCGATCAACGGCAGGTAGGCGCCCCAGATACCCTCCATCGACACCCAGCCGCCCTGCACGTAGGGGTGCTCAGGCGCCATCGACACGTACAGGTTCGGATACATGGCGTGCAGGCGCTTGACCGCCGAGACCAGGCGCGCGGCGACCGGCGCGCCGTGCACGACGCCGGCGATCTTCTCCAGGTCGATGTCGATGCCGTCCAGCCCGTACGCATCGATGGCCTGCGCGGTGGTGCGCACGAAGTTGTCCTCGTCGCGCTGGGTGCGCAGCGTCACCGTCCCCAGTTCGCCGCCAAAGGACAGCACCACGATGCCGCCGGCGGCGCGGCGCGCGGCGATGTCGGCGACCAGCCGCGCCCGCTCCAGTCCCGGCGCCGGGTTGAACGCGATCCTGCCCTCGCCCATGTCGTCGGCGAACGCCAGCACGATCACGTCCCAGCTCCCGTCCACCTGCCCCAGCGGCAGCACCCCGGACCCGTTGTCGAAGTTGTGCAGGTAGCCGACCAGTGCATGCCGCGGCAGCGGGTGGCTGTAGCCGGGCGCCACCCCGACCCGCGGCGCGGCCGCCTGCCCGGGCTGCGCCTGGCAGCCGAACGTGGTGAAAAGGGCGAGGGCATACGACAACAGGCTGACCGGCTTCATCGCGATCCCATGCGGTGGTGGAACCCGATTCTAGGCAGCCCCCGGCACGGAAAAACCTTTCAGGAACATCATCCTGCACAGGTTGTCCGCTGATGGCCGGGGAAGTCCTGGCGGTGGCCGGTACAGGTGTGGAACAGGTCTCCGGCAGCTGTCCCGGGGTGGCCGTGGCGGTGGGGGCCGCGACAATGCGCGCCCGCCACCGGCGCCATGCACCGCGCAGCGTTGCCTGCCGCTGGCGCCACCGCTCAGCCGCAGGTCTTCATGCGTCGCTCCGCATCCCACAGCGCGCGACGTGCCAGGTCATAGGCGCTGTCGGCCGCCGACGGCAGCGTGTGTTCGGCTTCGACCGGGTCGGCGCCATGCCGGTAGCGGTACTCCAGCCGCTCCAGCGCGTCCAGGTGCTGCAGCGCGTTGCCGAACCAGCGGCGGCGCACCTCGTCGCCGCAGCGCGGGTAGCGCCGTTCCAGCTCGCCGATGGCGGTCCGGATGCGACGGCTGGCCTCGCCGTCCAGGCCGGGCAGCGGCTCATGGCGGATCGGCGCGGCCTTGTAGGCATCACCGGTGGCCTCGCTGCCGAGGTCGGCGGCGCGTGCGTGCAGCGACGGGTTGAACGCCACGTCCGGCGCGCGCCGTGCCTGCGCCGGCTGGATGTCCTCACCGTAGACCCACTTCTCCCTGCGTGACTGCCGGGTCCCGGCTGCACGCTTCGAGAACAGGCCGGCGGTGGCGCGCTCGCCGACGCCCGTCGCCAGTTCATCACGATGCTCGAACACCCGCTCGTCGGTGCCGCGCGTGCGGCCGTCGCCGTCAAGTTCGCCGGGCAGGGCGATCCCGCCCTGGCCGTCGTACAGCCGCCGCGACCAGTCCGCGGCAGGGTCTGCAGTGGCCGGTGCGGATGCGGCGGCTGCCGGCCGCGGCTCCGATGCGTGCGGCGGCGGCAGCGCGGCGTGCGCCTGCCCTGCCGGCACCTCGGGTGTGTCCGCCGCCGCCGGCGGCAACGGCGGGGCTTCGCCGTGACGCGCCAGCCAGCGCACCTGCAACCGCTGCGTGCGACTCTTCGGATCGGGCTCGGGCACCTGCCAGAGCACGCGCGCGAACAGGCACAGGATCGCCGCGGTCGCCAGGCCGGCACCGACGCGGTGGGACAACGGTTCTCGACTACGTGAATCCTGCATGCCTCTCCATCGCCGGGTATCTGCGCAGGGCCACGCGCGGACCCGCCGTGGTGCGACCATGCCAGCAACAGACCGGTGGCGGCGCGGCGAGTTCCGTGGTCCGGGCCGGGCGCGGCGACGGCGCGCGACCGGACCGGGTTACGATGGCGCCCCCTTCCGTCACCGGCGCTCGTTCGCGGGCCCGCTCCGCGCATGCCCCACTACTCCGGCCCCCTGCTTACCCGCCCGTTGCTGGACGCCATGCGCGAGGCGCAGCGCGGCGGCAGCGTGGTCTGGAACGGCTCGCTCGACCTCGGCCGCGGCACCGACGAGGTGCGGCTGGAGGCCGATCGCTGGCAGTGGCGCGGCCACGGTTATCCCTGGCCGGAACGGCTCAAGGACCGCACCGTGTACTACTGGGACGGTGGGGATTTCGCGCCGGCCTCGCGCTTCGGCAATGGCCTGTACAAGCTGGTGCCGACCGAGTGGGGCGTGCCCACCTTCGAGATCGACGGCATCAAGATGCTGGTCAGCGCGCAGTTGTCGCCGATGGAGGACGCGCGCCGCAAGGTCGCCCTGGTCGCGCCGCGCGGCAAGCAGGTGCTCGACACCTGCGGCGGCATGGGCTACTTCGCCGCCTGCTGCCTGGAGGCCGGGGTGACGGCGGTGCGTTCGTTCGAGAAGAGTCCGGAAGTGCTGTGGCTGCGCACCCTCAACCCCTGGTCGCCGGATCCCGGGTCGGACGCAGCGGGCGGACGCCTGACGCTGACGCACGGCGATATCTCGCTGGCCATCGCGGACATCGCCGATGCCTCGGTGGACGCCGTGCTGCACGATCCGCCGCGCTTCGGCATCGCCGGCGAACTGTATTCGCAGGCGTTCTACGACCACCTGGCGCGGGTGCTGCGCCGGGGTGGCCAGCTGTTCCACTACACCGGCATGCCCAACAGGCTGACCAGCGGCCGCGACGTGCCGCGCGAGGTCGCCACCCGCCTGGCCAGGGCCGGCTTCCGCGCGCGCCCGGAACTGGACGGGGTGTTCGCGGTCCGCAGCTGAACGGCGCCGTCACCGCGCCGGCGGCTGCCCGGTGTTGTCGCGCTGGAACAGCACCCGCTCCGGGCGATGCAGGGCGAAGCCCTGCGCACTGTCCACGCCCAGCTCGCGCAGCAGGTCCAGGGTGTCCAGGTCGTCCACCCACTCGGCCACCACCTTGGCCCCGCGCTGGTGGCCGATGCGGGTAACGGCATCGATGATGGTCCGGCTCATCGGGTCGTGGCCCAGGTCGCGCACGAAACTGCCGTCGATCTTGATCACGTCCACCGGCAGGTTCTTCAGGTAGCCGAACGAGGCCATGCCGGCGCCGAAATCGTCCAGCGCGATGCGGCAGCCTGCCGCGCGCAGGCGCTCGATCACCCGCACCACGCGCAGCAGGTCGCGCACCGCCACGGTTTCGGTGATCTCCAGGCACAGGCGCTGTGGCGGCACGCCATTGCGGGCGATCGAATCGAGGATGAAATCGGCCAGCCCTTCATCCTCGAGGCTGGCACCGGAGAGGTTGATGGCGCAGCTCTGCAGGCGCCCGCCACAGGGGTGCAGGGTGTTGAAATTGGCCAGTGCGGTGCGGATCACCCAGCGGTCCACCGCCGGCATCAGGCCATAGCGCTCGGCCGCCACCATGAACACGCCCGGCGCGATCACGCTGCCATCGTCGGCGCGCATGCGCAGCAGCAGTTCCACCCGCGTGACCGGCTCGGCGCCGGCCGACAGCGGCACGATCTCCTGGTAGTCCAGCAGCAGGCGGTCCTGCTCCAGCGCGCGGCGCAGCTGGCTGGCCCATTCCATCTCGCCCATGCGGCGGGTGGCGTCGGCATCGTCGCGGTACACCCGCACGCGGTTGCGGCCGTCTTCCTTGGCCTGGTAACAGGCGGTGTCGGCCCAGGCCAGCAGGTCCTTGAGGGTACATCCGGGCTGGTCGACCAGCACCAGGCCGATGCTCGCGCTCACCGTGTAGCTGCGTCCCAGCCAGCAGAAGGTCGAGCGCTCGATGCAGGCGCGCACCTGCTCGGCCAGCCGGTCGGCCTGGGCCTGGTCCACGCCGAACGCCAGCAGGCCGAACTCGTCGCCCCCCAGGCGCGCCAGCAGGTCGCCATCGCGGATGTGGCGCCGCATCGCCTGCGACAGCTGCACCAGCAGCTGGTCGCCGGCGGTGTGCCCGGACAGGTCGTTGATCAGCTTGAACTGGTCCAGGTCGATGTACATCAACGCGAACGACGCGACGCCGGCGGCATCGCGATCGAGCAGCGCCTGGCGCAGGCGGCGTTCGAATTCGCGGCGGTTGCACAGCCCGGTGAGCTCGTCATGCGCGGCCTGGTAGCGCAGCCGTTCGGTCATCTCGCGCTGCGCGCTGGTATCGCCGGCCACCATGAGCAGGTGGGGCACATGGTCCATCTCCAGCATCGCGAGCGAAGCGTTCACCCACAGCGCCGCATCGGCGCCGCGCACCACGAACGCCTCCTGGCTGCTCCATGTCCCCACCCCGAGCGTGGCGGCAACCGCCTCCCGGCCCTGCACCGCATCGGCGAACAGGTCCTCCAGCGGCGTGCCGGCGACATTGCCCAGTTGCGACCTGGCCGCGCGGTTGGCATAGGTGATGCGTCCGTCGCGGGCATCGGCCACCAGCACCAGCGCCGGCAGCATTTCGTTCAGGGCCTGGAAACGGGCCTCGCTCTCGCCGAAGCGGGCGCTCATCCGCCGCGCGAGCTCCAGCGCGCGGCGGTGCACGGTCGCCTGCGACCACAGGAACAGGGCCAGCAACACGCTGATCGAGCTGCCACCGATCACGATCAGGCGCAGTTGCGCCCACTCCCCCATCGCCGCACGCGGCCACAGCCGCAGTTCCCACGTGCGCCCGCCGAATTCCATGCGCCGCAGCTGCAGTGCCGCCGGATCGGCCGGCAACGGCGCGCTGGCGAACACCTGCGCATGCGCGGGCAGGGCGCCGAGGTCGCGGATCTCCACGTCCATGTGGTCGAGGATGCGGCCGTACAGGGCCTGGCGGACCATCGGCTCCAGGCGCACGCTGACCGCCAGCGCGCCCAGTTCGCGCGCGCGCCGTTCCTCGACCGTGGTCGGCATGGCACCCGGCGTGTACGCCGGCAGGCGCACGGTGAGGCCCATGTCGCCGGCCTGGCGCTGCCCGCGGAACTGCAGCAGCGGGAACGGCGCGGACATGGCCGCCGTGTCGGCGTCGCGCGCGCGCCGCAGTGCCTCCATGTTCTCCGGTTGCCGGGCCACGTCGAAGCCCACCAGGACCTCGTTGCCCTGCAGCGGCGCGACGTACTGGTAGCGGTAGGTGACCTGGCCGTCGACGCCGACTCCCCGCTGCGCGAACGCGATCAGCACGTAGCCATGGATCCACTCCTGCGAACGCAGGTTGCGCTGGTAGCTGTCGAAGGTGTGCTGGTCCAGCTGCGCGGTGCCGGCCAGCAGCACGGTCTGCATCGCCCGCAGGCCCAGCGCGGCACCGGCCAGCGGTTCGCGCAGGCGCGCAGGCGCGGCATCGGCCAGCGAGCGCTGCAGGGCCTGCACCCGGTCGCGCTCGCCCCTCCACTCGCCAAGCGCCATCCAGGCCGTCAGCGCCAGGCCCGTGACCAGCACCAGCAACGCCCACAGCGGTGTGGCGAAGATGTAGCGCGGCATGTCGCCGCCACGCGGTGCCGGCGCGTCATCGCGCATGTGCGCCCCTGCCCGGAACCGCATGGGCGAAGCGCCGGCCACCGGTGGCCACCGCCCTGCCGTGGACTGTCAACGTCCCGCTGTCGTCCATATGCCCCGCCCCATGTCCGGACTGAATCCCAGTTTGCCGGCGGCAGCTGTCGGCCCCGGCAACGCGCACCACGAACGGCCTTCCCGCCGCACCGCCGGGCGCCAACGCCACCGGCAGCATCCTGAACAACACCCGGGCGATTCTACGCGCCGCGACGCGCGCGCGACCGTCATCGTGCATGCCGCCGTCCGCCGGGGAAACCGGCACTGCCGCCGCGCAATGCCGGCCACAACCCCGCCTGTGCGCCTCGCACGCGGCCTTCACCTCGATGCAACGACTGGCCGGGCCATCCCTTTCTCTTAACACCTGGCCCTGTATATCTCGACGCCGGATCACCCCTCTCCACGACCGGCGCCGCCGCACAGGCAGGCCACCGGCCCTACATCCACCGCCGCTGCGGCATGCCGCAGCGCACGGCCGTCCACCTGCAGCGCATGGTCCCGCGCAAGGCAGGCACGTCCCACCAGAACCGATGCAAGCCCCGTTCCCGTCGCCGGGATCCGGGAGCGTCGCCGCGCGCCCGCGCGACAGCCGAGCACTGCATCGCCACCCAGACCCGGGGCCCGTCGCCCCCCAAGGAGAGTGCCCTTGAAAGAAGTGAAAACGTTCCTGCTCGGACCGGGGGCGGAATGCCGCCCGGTCACCGTGCTGGCCACCGAGAAAGTGGCGCTGGATACGCTGCTGTGCCATGCCCCCAACGCGGGGGCCGGCGTGCTGGTCGACCTGCACGTGCTGGTGGACAGCCAGGGCAACATCGCGCGCCAGATCGACCATGAGGGCCTGCGCTACCGGTTCAGCGGGTCGAACACGACGTGGGTGCTGGTGGTCAGCTGAAGTAGGCCGCAGCGGGCGTGAAATCGCCCTGGCAGCCGTCGACGTCCGGCTAACGAAGGGCATCGGTACCCTGACCCGTGGCGGCAACCGGCCGGCCCCTGCAATGGCGCCGGAAGCCCGCGACGACGCCGTGTGGCGGAGCCCAGGTGCGCGCGGCAGCGCACCGTCCCCGCACGGCGGACGCCAGCACCTGGCGCCGTACCCGTCCGGCCGGGCCGCCGCAAACGCCACACCAGGACCCTGCCCATGACCAAAGCCGTTCCGAGCCGCCTGCCACCCCCGTTCCACTGGGTCGAGGAACCCGACCGCAAACGCCTGTGCCTGGGCGGCATCAAGGTGCTGGAAATCTGCAGGCGCAACCTCGGCTGGATCGTCGAGGTGTACCTGCACGAGCCATCGCGCCCGTTGCCGATCATCGCCGTGCGTTCGGCCAGCGCCGGCATGCGCTGGGGTGCACGTTGGGCCAAGCAGCACCTGCGCATGCTCACCCAGCTGGCACGCGACCAGGGCGGGCCCGGCCATCCGGCCGGCTGAGCGGCGGCTGCGGCGCGGCTCAGGACCTGACCGCGTTGCGGCCCTGGCGCTTGGCGCGGTACATCGCCAGGTCCGCACGCCGCAGCAACTCCGATGCGCTCTCGCCAGCGGCCATTTCGGCAACGCCTGCCGAAACCGAAAGCGAGAACAGGCCCATCTCGTTCACCCGTGCCGCGCCGACCTTCGAGCGCAGGCGCTCGGCAAGCTCCATCGCCTGGGCCAGCGCGACGCCGGGCAGGACGACCAGGAACTCCTCACCGCCCCAGCGGATCGCACGGTCGCCGGCGCGCACGCAGGATTTCAGCACCCGGCCCACGCACACCAGCGCGTCGTCCCCGGCCTTGTGCCCGTGCACGTCGTTGATGGCCTTGAAATGATCGATGTCGGCCATGATCACACTCAGCGGCCGCACCGATGCCTGCGCCTGCCCGACCAGCCGGTAGAGCTGCTCGGCACCGGCGTGGCGGTTGAGCAGGCCGGTCAGCGAGTCGATGGTCGCCATCTCCATCAGCCTGGATTCGCGCTCGACCCGTTCGCTGACATCCTTGCCGGTGCTGATGTAATGCGAGATGCGGCCGCGGCCGTCGCCCACCGGCGCGATGCTCTGTTCGACGTGGATCGGGCGGCCGCTCTTGTGGCGATAGGTGAAGGTGGCACGGAACGGCTTGCCCTCGCGCAGGCACACGCGCAGGTTGCGGTAGAACAGCGGGTCCTGGTGCGACGGGTACAGCATCCGCGCCGACTGGCCGAGGATTTCCTCCGGGGTGTAGCCGGTAAGCCGGGCAAAGGCCTCGTTGACGAACACTACCCGGGTATCGCGCCCGGTGATCAGGATCGGGTCGATCGCGGCATCCAGCGCCTGCAGCAACAACCGGCGCTCCTGCTCGGCGGCGATCCGCGCGGTGATGTCGCTCTGTACCGAGACGAAGTATTCGATGACCCCGGCCGCATCGCGCACCGGCGAGATGCTCCACTCCACCGTATAGGCGCGGCCATCGGCCGCATAGTTGACCGTGCTGCCGGCAAACGGCAGCCCCTGGCGCAGGTGCTCGCGCAGCGAGGCGATCAGCGCGCGGTCGGTGAGCGGCCCCTGCAGCAGGCGCGGGCTGCGGCCGACCAGCTGCTCCGGCCGGTAACCGCTCATCCGGCAGAACGCCGGGTTGGCATAGACGATCAGCGGGCCGCCGTCCTCGACATTGGCATCGGTGATGAGCACCGCGCTGGTGCTCTGGCTGACCGCATGGGCAAGCACCGCCGGGCGGGTGGGACCCAGCAGGTCCAGCGTCAGCCCGGCATCGCTCATGCTGCCCATGGGATCTCGTCCTCATGCATGATCCGCTCGAACTGCGGCCGTGCGAACCAGTAGCCCTGCATCAGCGCGATGCCCAGATCGGCCAGGCAGCGTGCCTCGTCCGCGGTCTCGATGCCTTCGGCGATCACCTCGATGTCCAGTTGCCGGCACATCGCCACTACGCCGGCGACGATCGCGCGCCGCGGCCGGCTCTGGTCGATCGCGCGGATCAGCGCCATGTCCAGCTTGACGATGTCCGGCTGGAAATCGGCCAGCAGGTTGAGCCCGGCAAAGCCGGCGCCGAAGTCGTCGATGGCGGTCTTGAAGCCGATCCGCCGGTACTCGCTCAGGATCTCGGCCAGCCAGTTGCCATCGCTGACCTGCTCGCCCTCGACGGTCTCGAAGATGATCCGCTCGACCGGGAAGCCGTGGCGGCGTGCGGCGCGCAGCGTGGAACGGATGCACAGCTCGGGCCGGTAGATGGCGTTGGGCATGAAGTTGATCGACAGGTGCGAGGGCATCTGCAGCCGCGAAGCAGTCTGTATGACCTTGTCGCGGCAGGCCTGGTCGAACGCGTAGCGGTTGGCCGGGGTGATCCGCGACAACACCGAGCCGGCCGGTTCGCCCGCGGTGCCGCGCACCAGGCCTTCATGCGCGAATATCCGCCGCGCATGCACATCCACGATCGGCTGGAACGCGTAGCTGAACTCGAAATCCAGCGGCGGGGCGTCGATGCACAGGGCGCAACCGGCGCGCTTGTCGGTGGAGTTCATGCAGTGTGTTCTTGGCGCCGGGAATCGGGGAAAAAGGATAGCGGCTGCGCGCGAAGCACGGCCAGCGGCGGCGGCAGGCACCGGTCAGCCGCCACCCGCAGCGATGTCGGCATTGTCGATCACCGCCGGCCGCGGGCCGGTGGCCTGAACCAGGCGCAGCAGGCAATGGCCGATCGCCGCGGTGGTGGTGAATACCCGCGGGCCGGTGCCGCCCAGCAGCGCCAGCAGCGGGTCGCCCAGCGCATACAGCCCACGCCGCAGCCGATGCGGCGACACCTCGCCAAGCACCGGGCGGACGATGCCCGGGCGCAGGCAGGTGAAAGCCAGCCCACAGCGGGCCACCACCTGCTCGGCCTCGCCCTTGACCCGCAACGGCATCAGCGCGCTGCCGGGATCGGCGCCCTTGCCGGAAATGTAGGCCACGAAGCCGTCGGGATTGGCGCCGGCGTATGCCGCCAGCACCCGCTGCAGCGTGGCCACGGTCGCCTCGCGGTAAGCCGCCTCCGACATGCCCACGGGCAGCGGGCCGGCGCAGTACAGGCAGGCGTCGTGCCGGCGCAGGTCGAGCGCGGCCAGCGCCTGCGTGGAAAAGCCGTCGGCCAGCAGCACCTGCACGCGGGGATCGGGCGATGCCGGCGGGCGCCTGGCCAGCACGCTCACCGCTTCGACCAGGTCCGACTCCAGCAGCACGCGCTGCACGCCCTGGCCGACCAGGCCGGTGGCGCCCACCAGCAGAATCCGCTTGCCCATGATCTCGTTCCTCAGTTGCGCCCGCGGCAACGCCGCGAACAGTAGCGCACGCTTTCCCAGTCGCGCGCCCACTTGCGTCGCCAGGCGAACGCACGCCCGCAGGTCGCGCACGTGCGCTGCGGCAGGTCGGCCTTCCTGCGCATCCGCGGCATCAGCGGTCCCTCGCCGGCAACGGCGCCGTGATGCCAGGCGGCGCAGGATCGGCCGCCGGGGCAACGACGGGCGGATGCGTGGACATGGCGGTCAACCCTGCAGGCGGCCAGGCAGTCACGGTGTTGTACGCAGGCGGCCGGCAGCTGGATGCATCCATGGGGGACGCTGCTGCGTAAACCATGGCATCTCCCCGATCGCCGATGCCCACCATGCACCTTGCCCGGCCCTTCGTCCTGCCGCTGCTGATGGCCGCCCTGCTCGGCGGCTGCGCCCAGGCCAAGCCCGCCCCGATCACGCCGGTGACCTCCGTGGACCTGCCACGCTTCATGGGCCGCTGGTACGTGATCGGGATCATTCCCACGCGCCTGGAGCGCGACAGCCACAACCCGGTGGAAACCTACCGCCTGGACAGCAAGGGGCGGGTATGCACCTGGTACCGCTACCGCCCCGGCGGGTTCCAGGCACCGGTGAAGCTGCTGGCATCCACCGGGCTGGTGCAGCCGGGCACCGGCAATGCCGAGTGGAAGGTGCGTTTCTTCGGGCTGTTCAAGGCGCAGTACCTGATCGGCTGGCTGGCGCCCGATTACAGCCAGGTCATGGTGGTGCGCGATGCGCGTGACTACCTGTGGTACATGGCGCGCACGCCCAGCGTGCCGGAGGCCGACTACCAGGCCATGCTGCAGCGCGCGGCGGCACTGGGCTACGACACCACGCGGATCGAACGGGTGCCGCAGCGCTGGCCCGAGACCGGCCAGGACAAGGACACCTTCCACGGAGAATGCCGATGAGATGGCTGGTACTGCTGCTTGCGCTGTCGATGCCGCTGGTGGGATGGCTGTCCAACAGCGGCCTGTTCGGCCCCACCAACGGCGAGATCTCCGCGCGCTACCCGACCCTGATCGTCGCCGCCGGCTACGCGTTCGCGATCTGGGGCCCGATCTTCGCCCTGGACGTGGTGTTCGGGCTGGGGCAACTGGTCAGCGCCGAGGACAGCCGGCGCCTGCGCCTCATCCGCCGGTTCACCGCCGCCGGCTTCGCCCTGACCTCGCTGTGGATGGTGGTGTTCACGCGGCAATGGTTCTGGCTGGCGCTGGCGGTCATCTGGCTGAGCCTGGGCTGCCTGCTGGCGGCGGCATGGCTGGCCTCGCACACCCGCCGCCACGTCCGCCAGCCATGGTGGCAGTGGCTGCCGCTGTCGTTGCATGCGGGCTGGGTTTCACTGGCCGTGTTCCTCAACGTCGCCCAGGTGATCGTGGCGTTCGAACTGCTGCCGGTCGAGGACATGCTGCCGTGGACACTGCCGCTGTTCGGCTTGGCCGCGGTGCTGCTGCTCGGCATGCTGGCCACCCTGCGCGGCAATCCATGGTACGCCCTGCCCGCGGTGTGGGGGCTGATGGGCGTGTACGTGCGCCAGATCCAGTCGCCCCTGGCCGGTGCCACCGTGGCGGCGCTGGTCGCGCTGGCGCTGGCGGTGCTGCTGGTCGGCGTCGCATTGAAGTACGCACTCTCCGCGCCACTGCCACGGGACCCGGCGTGACCTGCGTGCGGCTGCTGCTGGGCGACCAGCTCAACCCGCGGCATCCGTGGTTCGCCCGCACCGATGCGGACGTGCTGTACGTGCTGATGGAGGTCCGCCAGGAAACCGACTACGTGCTGCACCACGCGCAGAAGATCCTGGCGATCTTCGCGGCGATGCGGCGCTTTGCCGCACAGCTGCGCGCGGCAGGCCACCGGGTGGGTTACCTGGCCATCGACGACGACGCCAACCTCCAGTCCCTGACCGGCAACCTGGACCGGCTGCTGGCCGTGCACGCGGCCACCACGCTGGAGTACCAGCAACCCGACGAGTGGCGGCTGGATGCGCAGCTGCGCCACTACGCGGCCGGGCAGTCGATCCCGGTGCGCTGCGTGGACAGCGACCATTTCCTGGCTGGACGCGAGGAGGCGGCACGCTTCTTCGGCAGCCGCGAGCGCTGGACCATGGAGCCGTTCTACCGGCACATGCGGCGGCGCCACCACGTACTGCTGGAACCCGACGGCCGGCCCCTGGGCGGACGCTGGAACTTCGATGCGGAGAACCGCAAGCCCTGGCGCGGCGATCCGCCGGAACCGGCGGACACGCGGCCGCGGCACGACCTGCGCGCACTCTGGCAGTGCATCCAGTCCGCCGGCGTCGCCAGTTTCGGCGACCCGCAGGCGCAGGCGCTGCGCTGGCCGCTGGACCGCGCCGAAGCGCTGCAGCAGCTGCAGGCCTTCCTCGACCACGGGCTGGCGCATTTCGGCGACTATCAGGATGCGATCAGCGCCCACGCGCCGCGGCTGTTCCATTCGCTGCTGTCGTTCGCGCTGAACGTGAAGATGCTCGACCCGGCCGAAGTAATCGCGGGCGCCGAAGCCGCCGCACGCGACGGCCGCGCGCCGCTGCCCGCGGTGGAAGGCTTCATCCGCCAGATCCTGGGCTGGCGTGAGTACGTGCGCGGGGTGTACTGGGCGCAGATGCCCGGGTACGCGCAGCGCAATGCCTTCGGCCACGACCTGCCGCTGCCGGACTGGTTCTGGACCGGCGATACGCACATGGCCTGCGTGCGCGGCGCCATCGGCCAGTCGCTGGCCAACGCCCATGCCCACCACATCCAGCGGCTGATGGTGATCGGCAACTTCGCGCTGCTCGCCGGGCTCGACCCGCAGGCGCTGCACCGCTGGTACCTGGGCATCTACATCGACGCCTTCGAATGGGTCGAGCTGCCCAACACCCTGGGCATGAGCCAGTTCGCCGACGGCGGGCTGCTGGCCACCAAGCCGTACGTATCGGCGGCCGCCTACCTGCACCGGATGAGCGACCACTGCGGCCAATGCCGCTACCGGCGGGATCTGCGCACCGGCGCCCGCGCGTGTCCGTTCAATGCGCTGTACTGGGATTTCCTTGCCCGGCATGCGCCGCGCCTGCAGCACAACCCGCGCCTGGCCCTGCCCTACCGGCAACTGGCACGGATGCCGGCCGGCCAGCGCCAGGCGCTGGCGCAGCAGGCCGGGCAGCTGCGGGCGCGACTGGACGCGCTGTGACCATCCGCACATCCAAAGCGCCGATGCCCGCGTAAGCACGACCATGCCCCGGCCCCGGCGGTGCCTGCCGGACCGGGCCTCCCCCGTCCCGTTACCGAGCGCTCCCCATGTCCCAGCAACCGAACACCCCAGCCCTGCTCGACACGCTGCTGCCTCTGCCGGCGTCCGAGCGCGTCCGCCAGCGCCTGCTGCGCGCGGGTCAGCGCTTCCATGCCAACGACAACATCGCCGACTACCTGCATGACGGCGAGCTGGCCGCGATCGAGGACGAAGTCGCCGGCAAGGCGCAGGAGCTGCTGCGCGCGCTGGTGATCGATACCGACAACGACCACAACACCCGCGACACCGGCCGCCGGCTGGCGAAGATGTTCGTGCGCGAACTGTTCGCCGGCCGCTACCAGCCGGCACCGGCGGTGACCGAGTTCCCCAACGCCGAACGCCTGAACGAGCTGATGATCGTCGGGCCGCTGCGGGTGCGCAGCGCCTGTTCGCATCACCTGTGCCCGATCATCGGCCACGTCTGGATCGGCGTGCTGCCCGATGCCGGCTCCAACCTGATCGGCCTGTCCAAGTACGCGCGGTTGATCGAGTGGATCATGAGCCGGCCGCAGATCCAGGAAGAAGCGGTGAGCCAGATCGCGCATCTGCTCGAACAGCGGCTCAAGCCCGACGGCCTGGCGGTGGTGATGGAAGCCGACCACTACTGCATGCACTGGCGCGGAGTGAAGGACGACGGCTCGAAGATGACCAACAGCGTGATGCGCGGCAGGTTCCTAGACGACCCGGCGCTGCGTCGCGAGTTCCTCTCGCTGCGCCATCGCGGCTGAAGCTGCCCGGGGCGCATGCGATGCCGGGCCGGATGCCGCCCGGCACCCGCCCGGCTGCCCGGTTACAGGCCGACCATCGGCTGCATCTTGCGCGCCAGCCAGCCACGGAACCGCAGCGGGCCGTCGAGTGCCGCCACGCAGATGCACGGCACCCCCGGCGAGGTGATCGGCCGGTGCTCGATGTCGCTGTCCAGGTCGGCCATGTCGCCCGGGCCGAAATGACCCAGTTCGTCGTCGTACGCGCCCTGCAGGATCTGGGTCAGCTCGCTGCCGTGATGGCTGTGCAGGGGAATGCTCTTGCCCGGCGCGATCTTGAGCATGACCAGGGTGTCGCCGCTGCTTCCGGCGGCCCGGACCAGATGCACGCCGGGGGCGACCCAGCGCCAGCGCAGCGCTTTCCAGGTCCGCCCGAAGTAGGGGTGCAGCGCCCGCGGCAACAGTTCGGCAGGGCGATGCAGCGGCGTCGGTGCCGGTTCGGGCGCGGCCGCCGGCAGCGGCTGCTGCAGCCGGGCCAGGATGTCCCCGCGCAGCTGCGCCTCGCGCGCCGAGGCCACGGCCGGCTGCTGCTGCTGCAGCAGCGCGCCGCCGACGTGCTCGGCCTGCGCCAGTTGCCGCCGGCAGTGCGGGCAGGCTTCAAGGTGGGTGGCCGCCACCGCCGCCATGGCCGGCGACAGGGCGCCGGCTGCATGGCTGACCAGGGTCGCCGGGTCCAGGTGATGGCGCGGGCTCATGCGGCCCCCTGCACGCTGGACTGCAGTTGCTGGAAGGCGCGCCGGATGTACGACTTGACCGTTCCCAGCGGCATGCCCAGCTCGTCGGAGATCTGCTGGTGGGACTTGGCTTCGAAGTAGGACATGCGGATCAGGCGTGCTTGGATGGCGGACAGGCGTTCGATGCGTTCGTTCAGATCTGCATGGGCCGCATAGCTCTCGGCCGAGGAAAAGCCCGGATCCTCGGTTTCCTCGCACAGCTCCAGGCCGTCATCGGTCTCGATCTCCACCGCCGTCCAGTGGTTCTCGCGGCGCAGGCGGTCGATATGCAGGTTGCGCGCGACCCGGAACAGCCAGGTCGACAGGGTACTGCGCGCCGGGTCATAGCTGTCGGCGCGCTGCCACAGGCGCAGCAGCGCCTCCTGCGCCAGTTCCTCGGCCACCATCTCCGGCGCCCCCAGACCGCGCAGGTACAGCCGCACCCGCGGCGCGAAGTGATCGTAGATGCGCATGAAGCAGCGCTGGTCGCGCTGCACGGCGACGGCCTGCATCTGCGCGGACCAGTAACCGGGGTTGCCCAGGCTCGTTTCTGCGATCGACATGACTCTGGCCGCCTCGAAGGGCGACAGGTCTCCAGGGTGGGCGTCCGGGCACATGGTAGGGCAGTTGGCAGGCGGTGCGGTCATCTGCCTGCTTGTACGCGGCCGGCCCCGGTTTGGATGCACGCCGGTGACCGCGGCGACTGCATCCAATGGGCCGGCGATACCGTATAGAAAGCCATACCCCGCGGACCCCCGGCAATGCCCCTGCACCAAGCTCCTCCCCCCGCACCGCCCGCCCCCCCGGCACCCGCACGCGTCCTGCGCAGCCTGCGCCTGTGGTTCGACAGCGCCGCCGCGGCGCCTGCCAACGATGCCGATGCCGACCGCGTCGACTGGCTGCGCGTGCTGCCGTTCGTGCTGCTGCACCTGGGCTGCGCCGGGGTGATCTGGGTCGGGGTCTCGCCGGTGGCGCTGCTGGTGGCCGGGGCGCTGTACGCGTTGCGGATGTTCGCGATCACCGGCTTCTACCACCGCTATTTCTCGCACCGCAGCTTCCGCACCTCGCGCGGGCTGCAGTTCGTGTTCGCGCTGATCGGCGCGGCCAGCGTGCAGCGCGGCCCGTTGTGGTGGGCCGCCCACCACCGCCACCACCACCGGTACGCCGACCAGGCGCAGGACCCGCACTCGCCGCGGCATGGCTTCTGGCGCAGCCACATGGGCTGGTTCATGACTCCGCGCGCATTCGCCACCGACCTGAGCCGGGTGCAGGACCTGGCGCGCTATCCGGAGCTGCGCTGGCTGGACCGCTACGACGTGGCGGTCCCGCTGGCCATGGCCATCGCGCTGTACGCGACCGGCGCGCTGCTGCAGCACCTGTGGCCGGCGCTGGACACCAGCGGCGCGCAGCTGCTGGTGTGGGGATTCTTCATTTCCACCGTCGTGCTGTTCCATGCCACGGTGACCATCAACTCGCTGTCGCACCGCTTCGGCAGCCGCCGCTTCGAGACCGCCGACGACAGCCGCAACAACTTCCTGCTGGCGCTGCTCACCTTCGGCGAAGGCTGGCACAACAATCACCACTTCTATTCCAGCAGCGCCCGCCAGGGGTTCCGCTGGTGGGAGGTGGACCTGACCTGGTACGGGCTGCGCCTGCTTGCGCTGCTGGGCCTGGTGCGCGACCTCAAGCCGGTACCCGCGTGGGTGCTGGAACAGCGGGAGCACTGACATGCGCATCGCCGTCGTCGGTTCCGGCATCGCCGGCCTGGCCAGCGCCTGGCTGCTGTCGCAGGCGCACGAGGTGGTGCTGTTCGAGGCCGCCGACTACCTGGGCGGGCACACGCACACCCACGACGTCAGCGTGGGCGGCCGCCAGTACGCGGTGGATACCGGCTTCATCGTCCACAACCCGGACCACTATCCGCTGCTGACCCGGCTGTTGCAGGCGCTGGACGTACCCACCCAGCCCACCACCATGAGTTTTTCGGTGCACAACGGGCGCAACGGGCTGGAGTACAACGCCACTTCGCTGGACGCGCTGTTCTGCCAGCGCCGCAACCTGCTCTCGCCGCGTTTCCTGGGCATGGTGCGCGACCTGTTCCGCTTCTACCGCCAGGCGCCGGCGCTGCTCGACGGCGAGGGCCCCGGCCCCGGGCTGGGCGATTGGCTGCAGGCCAACGGCTACGGCGCGGCCTTCCGCGACGAACACCTGGTGCCAATGGCCTCGGCGCTATGGTCCTCGCCACCGCGGCAGATCCTGCAGTTCCCGGCGCGCTATCTGGTCCAGTTCATGGCCAACCACCAGATGCTGCAGGTCAGCGGACGCCCGCAGTGGCGGGTGGTACGCGGCGGCTCGGCGCGGTATGTCGATGCACTGCGTGCGCGCTGGACGGTACACGAGCGCCTGTCGTGCCCGGTGCTTGCGGTACGCCGCCACGGCGACCGGGTAAGCGTGGACAGCGCTGCCGGCAGCGAGGCGTTCGACCAGGTGGTGCTGGCCTGCCACAGCGACCAGGCGCTGGCGCTGCTGGCCGACGCCAGCGACAACGAGCAGGCGATCCTCGGTGCGATCGGCTACCAGCCCAACGAGGTGGTGCTGCATACCGACGCGTCCGTGCTGCCACGCCGGCGCAAGGCGTGGGCGGCCTGGAACGCGTTCGTCCCCGGCGACGGCGACGCGCCGTGCACCGTCAGCTACTGCATGAACCTGCTGCAGGGCCTCGACGCTCCCGAGCCGCTGGTGGTGACGCTCAACCGCAGCGAGGCGATCGACCCGGCCCGGGTGCTGCGCCGGCTCGTCTACCAGCACCCGGTGTACACCCCGCAATCGGTAGCCGCGCAGCAGCGCCGTGCCGTCATCCAGGGGCAGAACCGGACCTGGTTCGCCGGCGCCTACTGGGGCTGGGGGTTCCATGAGGACGGCATGCGCAGCGCGGTGGACGTGGCCGCCGGCCTGGGCGTGGGCTGGCCGTCATGAAACCGTCCCTGCACAGCGCGGTCTACGAGGGCATGGTGCACCACCGCCGCCATCATCCGCGCACGCATGCCTTCAGCTACGCCATCGCCCAGCTGTACCTGGACCTGGACGAGCTGGACCAGGTCTTCGCCGGGCGCTGGCTGTGGTCGGTGGGCCGCCGCAACCTGGCCGCGTTCCACCGCGGCGACTTCCTCGGCCCGCCCGCGCGGCCGCTCAAGGAGGCGGTCAAGGACCGGGTCGAAGCGGCCACCGGGCAGCGCCCGGACGGGCCGGTACGGCTGCTCACCCACCTGCGCTATGCCGGTCTGAGCTTCAATCCGGTCAGCTTCTACTACTGCTTCCAGGCCGACGGCCTGACCCTGCACAGCATCGTGGCCGAGATCACCAACACCCCGTGGCGCGAGCGCCATGCCCATGTGCTGCCGCTGGCGCAGGCACGGCAATCCGGACGGCTGGCGGCATGGACGTTCGACAAGACCTTCCACGTGTCCCCGTTCATGGGCATGCAGCGGAACTACGACTGGCGTTTCAGCCTGCCCGAGGCGCGGCTGCTGGTGCGGATGGACGTGTCCGACGGCACCCGCCGCGAGTTCGACGCCCACCTGTCGCTGCGCCGCCTGCCACTGGACGGCCGCTCATTGGCCCGCGTGCTGTGGCGCTACCCGCTGATGACCGCGCAGGTACTCGGCGCGATCTATTGGCAGGCGCTGCGCCTGTGGCTCAAGCGCACGCCCTTCCACCCCCACCCCAGCGTTTCCGGAGATCCCCCTTGAACAGCATCGTGCAGACCGCTACCGCACCCGGCTTCGGCGCCCTCGACCGCTTCCTGCGCCAGCGCATGCACCAGCAGCTGGCCGGCTTCGGCCACGGCCAGCTGGTTGTCGAAGACCCGCTGGGCACGCTGCGGATCGGCCAGGCCGGCAGCGGCCCGGCCGTCACCCTGCGGGTCCTCGATCCGGGCTTCTACCGCGCACTGGCCACCCATGGCAGCGTCGGTGCCGGCCAGGCCTACATGGACGGGCTGTGGCAATGCAGCGACCTGGTCGGGCTGATCCGCCTGCTGGCGCGCAACCGCGACCTGCTCGACGGCATGGAGACCGGCAGCGCGCGCCTGGGCGGGCTGGCGATGAAGGCGCTGCACGCATTGCGCCGCAATACGCGCGAGGGCAGCCGCCGCAACATCGCCGCCCACTACGACCTGGGCAACGCGTTCTTCGGCCTGTTCCTGTCACCGGACCTGATGTACTCCTCGGCGTGCTGGAGCGGGGCCGACGACACCCTGGAAGCGGCATCGACCCGCAAGCTGGAGCTGATCTGCCGCAAGCTCGCGCTCGGCCCGGACGACCACGTGCTGGAAATCGGCACCGGCTGGGGCGGCTTCGCGCTGCATGCGGCACGCCACCATGGCTGCCGTATCACCACCACCACCATCTCCCGCGAGCAGCACGACCTGGCCGCCGCGCGCATCGCCGAAGCCGGGCTCGGCGATCGCATCACCCTGCTGCAGTCGGACTACCGCGACCTGCACGGGCAGTACGACAAGCTGGTTTCGATCGAGATGATCGAAGCGGTGGGCGCCGATTTCCAGGACAGCTACTTCGGCCAGATCGGACGCCTGCTCAAGCCCGACGGGCTGGCCCTGGTACAGGCGATCACCATCGAGGACCACCGCTACGCGCAGGCGCTGAAGTCGGTCGATTTCATCAAGCGCCACGTGTTCCCCGGCTGCTTCATCCCGTCGATCAGCGCGATGCTGGCTTCCAAGACCCGCAGCAGCGACCTGGCGCTGATCGCGCTGGAGGACTTCGGGCTGTCCTACGCACGCACCCTGCAGGCGTGGCGCGAACGCTTCCTGGCGCAGCTGCCGGCGGTGCGCGCGCAGGGCTTCGATGAGCGCTTCATCCGCCTGTGGGAGTTCTACCTGGCCTACTGCGAAGGCGGCTTCCGCGAACGCTCGATCGGCGTGGCCCACCTGCTGTTGGCCAAGCCCGGCTGGCGCCCGGCCGATGCGGTGCCGGCATGAACGCGCTGGCGATCGCGCTGGCCTACCAGGCGACCTGGTTCGCAGCGGTGATCGGCGCCGGACGCGGGCTGTGGTGGCCCGGCGTGCTGGCGGCCACGCTGTTCGCGCTGTGGCGGCTGGCGGTCTCGCCCTGCCGCGCACTGGAGCTGCGCCTGCTGCTGGCGGCGCTGGGTATCGGCCTGCTGCTCGAATCCCTGTGGGTGGGCAGCGGCCTGCTCGGCTATGCCGCGGCCTGGCCGTGGGCCGGTGCGCCGGCATGGATCCTGGCGCTGTGGTGCGCGTTCGCGCTGGTGGTGGTGCCGCTGCTGGGTTACCTGCACCGGCGCCCGTGGCTGGCCGCCGCATTCGGCGCGATCGGCGGGCCGCTGGCGTACCTGGGCGCGGCCGGCGGCTGGAACGCGGTGCACTTCGCGCAGCCGCGCTGGCACGGGCTGCTGGCGCTGGGCGCCGGCTGGGCACTGGCGATGCCGGCGCTGGCCACGCTGGCTTCGCGCGGTCTGCACGGCCACCTACCGGGAGTACACCGCTCATGAACCTTGGCAGCCAACTGCTGGTGATCGGCGCATTCGCCGGCGTGCTGATGGTGTGTGGCTGGCACTGGCAGCGCCGCCACGACAACGCCGGCATCGTCGACGTGTTGTGGGCCGCGGGCCTGGCGGGCGCGGCGTTGTGGCTGGCATTCACCGGCAGCGGCGCCATGTCGGCACGCGTGCTGGTCGGCGTGCTCGGCGCGGCCTGGGCCCTGCGCCTGGCACTGCACCTGTGGCGGCGCGTACGCAGCGAGGCCGAGGACGGCCGCTACCGGGCGCTGCGCCGGCACTGGGACGGCGACCAGCGCAGGTTCCTGGCTTTCTTCCTGTTCCAGGCCCTGCTGGTGGTGCTGTTCTCGCTGCCGCTGGCGGCGGTGGCCGCGCATCCGCAGCCTGCGCCGCTGCAGCTCGGCGCCGCGGCGCTGGTATGGGCGGTGTCGGTATTGGGCGAATCGCTGGCCGACGCGCAGCTGGCACGGTTCC
Source organism: Stenotrophomonas sp. 17(2023) (assembly GCF_030345315.1). Taxonomy (NCBI): domain Bacteria; kingdom Pseudomonadati; phylum Pseudomonadota; class Gammaproteobacteria; order Lysobacterales; family Lysobacteraceae; genus Stenotrophomonas; species Stenotrophomonas sp. 17(2023). Next base: position 429,823 of record NZ_CP128405.1, on the reverse strand, counting down.
GCGCCGACCCCGGCAATCGCGGCCGCACCTGTGACCGCGGCCTGTGGCGCTATTCGCGCCATCCCAACTACTTCTTCGAGTGGCTGCACTGGTGCGCCTGGGCGATCGCCGCGGTCGGCGCCCCGCAGGCCTGGCTGGGCCTGCTCGGGCCGGTGCTGATGTACCTGTTCCTGCGTTTCATCAGCGGCATTCCGTTCACCGAGCAACAGGCCCTGCGCACGCGGGGCGACGACTACCGCGCGTACCAGCGGCGCACGTCGATGTTCTTTCCCTGGTTCCCCAGATCCTGACCGCATTGCCGAGGACCACGCCATGACCACCACCGCCCTGGATCGCAACGAACTGCCGCACGACCAGCCCGCCCCCGGCCTGCTCGGCCTGGCCGAACGCGGCTGGGTGCCGGACACCATCCTGCGTGCCGGCATCCGCCGCCTGTGCGCGCAGCGCCTGCGCGACGAGCTGGCCGGCGGCGTGGAGGCGCAGTCGCAGCGTCAGCGCGAGCGCCTGGCGCAGCTGCGCCATAGCCCACTGGCGATCGAGACCGATGCCGCCAACCGCCAGCACTACGAACTGCCACCGGCATTCTTCGGCCACTGCCTCGGGCCGCGGCTGAAGTACTCCTCCTGCTATTACCCCAATGGCGACGAGACCCTGGAACAGGCCGAAGAAACGATGCTGGCGCTGTACGGCGAACGCGCCGGGCTGGCCGATGGCCAGGACATCCTGGAACTGGGCTGCGGCTGGGGTTCGCTGACCCTGTGGATGGCCGGGCGCTATCCCAACGCGCGGATCACCGCCGTGTCCAACTCCAACGGCCAGCGCGCCTTCATCGAGGCCCGGTGCCGGGAGCGTGGCCTGCACAACGTGCGCGTACTCACCCGCGACGTGAACACCCTGGCGCTGCCCGCGGCGGCTTACGACCGCTGCGTCTCGATCGAGATGTTCGAGCACATGCGCAACTACGACAGCCTGCTCGCACGCATCGGCAGCTGGCTGCGCCCGGGTGGCCGGCTGTTCGTGCACATCTTCGTGCACCGCAGCCTGCTGTACCCGTTCGAGACCGAGGGTGCGGACAACTGGATGGGCCGGCACTTCTTCACCGGCGGGCTGATGCCGGCCGCCGACACCCTGCTGCACTTCCAGGGCCCGCTGTCGATCGTGCAGCAGTGGCTGGTGGATGGCACCCACTACCAGCGCACCGCCAACCACTGGCTGCAGCGCCAGGACGAACAGCGCGACGCGGTGATGGCGATCCTGCGCCAGGCCCATGGCGACGCGGCCGCACTCTGGTTCCAGCGCTGGCGCATGTTCTGGATGGCCTGCGCCGAACTGTTCGGTTACGCCGGCGGGCAACAGTGGATGGTGTCGCACTACCTGTTCGAACGGCGCTGAGCAGTGCACGCGGATGACGCCGCGAAGACCGGCGCCATCCGCTCACATACGGCGGCCACGCGCGACCGATGCGCACCCGCAGGCCGCCATTCCGCAAAGCGGCGTGGCCACCCGCCTGTAGCGGCCGAACCATGCCGCACGGCGCCTGGCGACAGCACCCGTGACGGGGCATGCGCCTGTACATTCCGCATCGCGCGAAGCGTTCGTTGCCATTGCCACCTGCGCGCAGTCATCGCATGTGTACGCCGCGTCAACGCCATCCTCTATTTTCATCGGATTTTCCAGACAAAAACGCGATCTGCGTGCATCCAGGCGCAGGCGTTCTGCGTATCGGAAAACGCATGACCCCGTGCGTTTCCCACTCAGCCTGGAGAGCCCCAATGAAGTCTGCTGCCCTTGTCGTTCTCGCTGCCGGTCTGGCTGCAACCACCACCGTCCACGCATCCGGCGTCGAAGCCGGCAAATGGAGTTTCTCCGCCTTCGGTGGCGTCGACATGCCGACCAGCGGCGACGTGCACGGCGGTGCCATCGCCCCCGTGCCCGACCTCGGCCCGCTCAACCCCGCGCTGGCCGGTGTGAATGCCGAGCTGCGCATCCAGTCACGCAGCCATGACCGCATCTACGGCCTGGCCGATACCTATGGCCTGGAAATGGGCTATGGCCTGAGCGACCGTGCCGAACTGTTCGGGCAGGTGCGTTACAGCCATGCCTCGCCCGGTCGCGTGCAGGTCGGCGGCGCCTTCGTGCCGGCACTGGACACGGAGCTGCCGGTGTATGGCCGCTTCAGCGCCTACAAGAGCTACGGCGCGGAGTTCGGCTACCGCTACTTCTTCATGCAGCCGGGCGCGGTGCGTCCGTTCGTCGCCGCGCGCATCGGCGCCACCCGGACCGATGCCATCACCGCCTCGTTCGACATCCCTGACGCGGCCATTTCCATTCCCGATGCGCGCTTCACCAAAAAAGCCTGGTCGGCATCCGGCGGCGTGGACGTGGGCGTGATCATCCCGGTCGGCGAGAGCTTCAGTTTCACCGCACAGGCCGGCGTGCGCTACGTGGACAAGCTCAGCGGCGACGACGCCGATATCGGCGGGCTCGGCCTGGGCGGCATCAACAACGATGCCAAGCGCATCTCGGTGCCGATGAGCATCGCCGCCCGCTGGGACTTCTGAGCAGCACCGCATCTGCACGGCCGCCACGCCCATGCCGACACGGTGGCACGGACGTGGCGCGACCGGTCGCCGAAAACCGCAGCCAACCCTGCGTTCACCCTGGCCTCCGCCCGGAGGCAACATCCATGAGGACATGACCATGCGTACCCAGATCCAGCGTCTTGCCATCGCCGCCGGCCTCGCGCTTGCCAGTGCCGCCGCCACTTCCGCTTTCGCCGCCGGCAACCCCGCGATGGGCGCACCTGCGATGGATGCGAACAAGACCATCGTCGAGAACGCTGCCAACGCCAGCGACCTGAGCACCCTGGTGGCCGCGCTGAAGGCCGCGGGGCTGGTGGACACGCTTGCCGGGAAGGGCCCGTTCACCGTGTTCGCCCCCACCAACCAGGCGTTCGCAAAACTGCCGAAGGGCACGGTGGAAACCCTGCTCAAGCCGGAGAACAAGGCCACCCTGACCGGCATCCTGACCTATCACGTGGTCCCCGGCACCCACCCGTCCAGCCAGCTGGTCGCGGCCGCGCACAGCCATGGCGGCCACAGCACCCTGAAGACGGTCCAGGGCGAGGAACTGACCGTCGAGCTGAAGGACGGCAAGGTGTGGGTGGTCGACGCCAAGGGCGGTAAGTCCGCGGTCACCACCGCCGACGTCATGCAGTCCAACGGCGTGGTGCACGTGATCGACAGCGTGTTGATGCCCAGGTAAGGCCGTGTGCGGCCGGGCCTGCGGCATCCGCAGGCCCGCGCCGCGGGCGGTGCAGGCTGCGACCGGCACCCGCGCGAGACCTGTCGGTATACGCGCGGACGGTGAGAATGAACCAATGCGCCCCGGAACGACGCTCACCCCCTTTCCGGTGCGCTTCGTCACCGCCGGCTTGAACACGCTGGGATGAGGGATAAATCATCGCGGCATCGCGGACACGGCGGCCAGCCCGTTGCACCCATGCCCTGTCGAAGAACCGAATCGGCCTGCCTGGCAACCGGCCCGGGGGTCGCGTGGTGAGGCTGCTGGTGGTCGGTGCCAGTGGTGCCACCGGGCGTCGCGTGGTGCGGCTGATGCTCAGGCACGGACATCACGTCATCGCGATGCTGAGGCCGGGCGCGACTCCGCCGCCGGAGCAGTTCCATCCCCGGCTCACCGTGGAGTACGCGAGCCTGCTCGACCTCGGTCCGTCGCAGCTCGCCGGATACGTGCGGGACTGCGACGCGGTGGTCTCCTGCCTGGGCCATACGCCCACCTTCGCCGGCATCTTCGGACAGCCCCGCAGACTGGTCACCACGGCAACGGCACGACTGTGCGCGGCGATCGGGCAGAGCGGACAGGGCCAGCACACCCGATTGATCCTGATGAACTCGGCGGGGACTCTCGACCCCGTCGAAGGGGAGGCGCATACGCTCATGGAGCGCGGCCTGGCCGGTGCGCTGCGTCTGCTGCTTCCGCCTTACCTGGACAACGTCACGGCGGCGTCCTACCTGCGCAATGAAGCATCGAAGAACGAAGCCGGGATCGAATGGGCCGTGGTCAGGCCCGACAGCCTGCACGATGGCGACAGTGCTGCCGAATATTCCGTTCATGCATCTCCGGTCCGCAGTGCGTTCTTCAATCCAGGGAAGGTGAGTCGCGTCAACGTGGCCCGCTTCATCTGCTCCCTCGCGTCCGATGAGCAGGCGTGGCGCCGGTGGCGGAGAAGAATGCCGGTCGTCTATGACCGGTGATGCCGCATGCGGGCGCGACCACGGCCCGGGACATCGGCAGCCGGCGACCGGGTACCCGATCACGCGCTGCCAGCACCTGTCACGCGCCATCGTGCAATCGGCTGGCACACCGCGTCCCCGCTAGCCGATGGACCGCTCAGGCCGTACCTGCTGCATCGGCGATCCAGCAGGGCGCGCCATCGCGCCCGTGCCCTCGCGCCGCATGCCGGCACCGACCGGCCGATGCCCACGGAACGCATGGGTCCCGCTCGCTGCCATCCGCACCCATGTCGTTGGTCACCGCATCGGTGCGGTCCATCCCAATTGCCTTGAGCGGTGACGACGCCCGATCCGAAGATCGGGCGTGCCCCGCCGTTCGATCGATGCTTCCGCCCGGCGGGGCGCATCCGGAGTTTTCCACCTCTTCAAGGAGTTCCCATGAAGTTCAAGCCCGCCCTGCTGGCTGCGTCGCTGCTCGTCCCCTTCATGCTCGCGGGTTGTTCGGCCGTGGCCAGCAAGACCAACACCCTGTCCGACGAACGCATTCTCTCGGAGACCAGCGGCGTGCTGGGGATGTCGCCGTCCGACCTGACGCTGCTTGAGCGTCGCACCGAGGGTGTGAACACCTACGTGACACTCAAGGCCAAGAGCGGCAAGACGTACGCCTGCACCGTCAATGGCGGCAACCTGCTCTCCTTCGGGATGACCAACCCGCCGGTCTGCAACGCGCGTTGAAGCAGCACACCGGACGCCACGGATACCGGGAACGCGCTCCCCCCGCGCACCGGTGACGGCCTGCGGGTCCGCCACCGAGGCGGGCAACGCGCCGGCGGCAACGAAACACCCCGCGCGCATGCGCGGCCCAGCCACGCAACAATGCGGCTCTGACCGGTGAACGGGGAGCCGAAGCACCCGATGCAGGACCGCGCTGCGACCTACCGATCCAACCCGCCAGGCCAACCACGGTGGCGGCACCGGCGCATGGCACTGCTGGTGATGGCCATCGCGGCCTGGTGGCTGCTGTATGGCCTGATGCTGGCAGGCCAGCTGGTGGACATGCGCTCGGCCGACGGCGAAGTGTTCACCTGGCGGCGCGCCCTGCTCCATGCCACCGGCAGCACCGCACCGTGGGTGCCGATGACGCTGCTGGCCTACCTGGTCGTGTCACGCTTCCCGGTGGGGCGCGCGCATTTCTGGCGGCACACGGCCATCCACCTGGCCCTGGTCGCCGGTTTCATCGTCTTCAAGGCCGTCTACGCGCTGGCGACCAACCCGGTCTTCGACTGGTATCCGGTGCTGCCGCCACTGGAAGAGGTCCTGGTCACCAGCATCGGCAACAATCTGATCCTGGGCATCACCGTCATGGCGATGCTCCACGGCATCGTCTACTTCGAACACGTGGAGCAGCGCGAGCAGCAACTGGATGCGCTGGAGAAGAACCTGGCGATGGCACGGCTGGAAGCGGTGAAGGCACGGCTGAATCCGCACTTCCTGTTCAACGCGCTCAACTCCGTGGCCGAGCTCATGCAGGTGGACGTGGAACAGGCCGACCGCATGCTGATCGCCATCTGCGACATGCTCCGCGACGGCCTGCGCGCCGACCAGCTGCAGGAACGGCCGCTGCGCGACGAGCTCAGGCACGTCACCAACTACCTGATGATCGAACGGATCCGGCTGGGCCGGCGGATGAGTTCCGACGTCCGCGTCGACGAAGCCTGCATGGACATCCCCGTGCCCACCCTTTCACTGCAGCCGCTGGTCGAGAACGCGGTCGTCCACGCCATCGCGCGATCGCGCGTACCCGGGTGGCTCGCCATCCGCGCCTGGACGCAGGGCCAGCACCTGCACCTGTCGATCGAGAACTCACGCGCCGCGGAAGGGGCACGCAGGGACGGCAATGGCATGGGTCAGCGATCGGTCAGGGAGCGCCTGCACCTGCTGTACGCAGACCGTGCCCGGCTGGAAACGTTCGATGCCGAGCCCGACATCTACCGCGTGCGCCTGCAGGTGCCGCTGCCCGGCACCGCGGTCCCGCCTGCAGCACTTGCTCAAGGCCCGGGCGCATGCCGTTGAATGCCGTCATCCTCGACGATGAGCCGCTGGCGCGGCAGCGCCTGCGGCGGCTGCTGGGCAAGGTCGCCGGTGCCGGCGTGCAGGTCGTCGCCGAATGCACCGACGTCGACGAACTGATGCGCCTGGCCCGGCGCACCCGGGTCGACGTCCTGTTCCTGGACATCGAGCTGCCCGGCGGCGACGGCTTCACCGCGCTGCGGCGCTGGAACGGACCGCCGCCGAGCGTCGTATTCGTGAGCGCCTACGACCAGCACGGCGTGCGCGCCTTCGAAGACCGCGCGGTCGACTACCTGCTCAAGCCGGTGTCCGCCGAACGCCTGCGCGAAACCATATCGCGCCTGCTGCCGGCCGACCCCATCGCGGCCGCAACCCCGCCCGATGCCCATCGCCGCAGGCTGCCGCTGCAGCTGGGCCGCCGCACCATGATGGTGGACGAGGCCGACATCCAGGTCATCCGTGCACGCGGCAACTACGTGGACGTCGAGACGAAGCGGGGGACGTTCACCTTCCGCTGCACCCTTGGCGAGTTCATCCGGGAACTCGACGCGGACACCTTCCTGCGCGTGCATCGTTCGTGCGTGATCCGGATCGCCGCCGTCATCGAAGTCATCACCCTGGGCTCGGGCCGGTACCGCCTCACCCTTGATTGCGGACGGCAGGTGGTGACCAGGCGCCAGTACCGCGAGCACGTCCAGCGCAACCTGATCGGCAGGCCTTTCGGCTCGGCATGTCCATGACGCCCGCATGGCCCGGCGCGCTCGCGTCCGCATGGACACGCCTGTCCGGGCTTCAGCCTGTGTGACCGGGCGCACCGCCGAGGGGACTGGCGTCATTTCCGCGGCCGTTGATTTGGCACTCCCTCCGCACAGAAAGTGCCCCCTCCGGCGAGCGCGCCTGCACCCACTGGATCACTTTCATCAAGCGGCCGGGCAGCCCGCAGGAGGCGAGCGATGCGTAATGTGGCTTCTCCCCTGGCTCCATCCATAGGCCCGCAGCCGGTGTGCGAAAGCACACCGGCAACCCTTTCGCCTCGTGCGGCTCCATTATCCCGTCGGCGGCCAGCACCGCGAAGTCCTGGATACAGAGCGTGCTGTCGGCGAGCCGCAGCGTGATGCCCTGGAACCAATGCCACGGGATTCCCCTGCGCGCTGCAGCGCGCGCATCCGTTCCGCATACACCGCCTCGGTCTTGTTCATTACGCCGCCCTCGAGCCTGCCCAGGTTCAGATGTCCCCGGCTCCTGCAGCGTGGGACCACCGATTCCTCTCCTGAAGATCACACGATATCGCTGCGCTCACCTCATGCGGCACCGCAGATTGAACGGTGGCGATTCCACATGTAGCGTCAGACGCGCCCTGTTCCGGGCAGACAAAGGACTGACGTGATGATCAAGAAGACCTTGAAGACCGTGCTGTTCTTGTTCGTTGCTGCATCTGGCATCGCCTCCGCGCAGCTCACTCCATGCTCCATGTGCGACGTGAGTCTCCATCGCTGCCTGACAAACGGCGTGATGAGTGAAGCGCAGTGCTACCAGATCTATGCAAACTGCCGTGCCGAAGCCTGTCCGGCGCCATAACACCTCAACATTGGCCTGCCCGCGCCCAGTGGGCAGGCCTCGCCGGCCACGATCGGCACACGCCGATCACGGCCTGGCATGCGCGGATCTGGTCGTCGGCGTCCCGTCCGACTCGAACGCGATCGCCCCGATCCGTTGCTCGTAGCTCGGCGAGCGCATCACATTCGGCGGCGCTGGCTGCGGATTCGGACACGCGGTTGGCTTCACACGCTGCCCACTGCCGGCGCAACCGGACATCGCCAGCATGCACGTCAGCAACAACAGCAACAGGGACTGCCTCGGCTGCCTCCCAGTCTTCTCCCTGTGTCGCTCCGATCCTGGCCAGTTCTTGGTCCTTGGCCTGTTCCAGCGCGCGGGCGCCCTGTTCTACCTGCACCTGGCTGGTGAGCTGTTTCACTTCCGGCTTGCCGGCGGCAATGTCCGCACTACGCACCATGTAGGCACCGCACCGGGCCGCCTTCGAGGAGAACAGAAAAGGGCCTGCATCGCTGCAAGCCCTTGTTTCATCTGGTGCCCACCAGCACTCGCAATCCCGACATATCATCTTGATTTCAAATGCCATCTTTGTTCTGACCTATCAAATCGACTCACACTTCGACTCACTTCTGAGTCGACTTGCAACGGACATACTTGAACATCCTCGGAGCATCTGACAGTACCCGACACCAAGCTGCCGCCAGGTCGAGCAGAGGATCGGACTACGCTGCGAGGACCAAGTTGCACCCTCGCGGCTCAACCGCCTCCAGTTACATGCACAGCTTTTCGATCCGTTTAGGGCGATCCTGCTGCGCTCCGATTCTATTGAGACACCTTTGAATGCCAGGATCCGGTCAGAACCACGTTTGGGATTTGCCAGCCTTGGCGCCTACTGGTGTACTAGAAACGACAGGAGCAGCTCCAAGGCACGACTAGTTCCCAGCAATGAGCCCCCCTTGGCGGGCTCCGAGACTCGAACGCACCACGCTCGCGGTTGACTGGGGCAACTGACGTTGGACTTCGATGGCTTCTTCCGGCCTTGCTTGTCTGCATTGCCAGCTCTCCGCTATGTAACTGATTGAACATGAACGAAAATAGGCGAACCCGGCCCGTGAACTCAATCGATGCCCATGGCGATGTACAGCGTGCTGCCGTCTCATCCCCAAGGACTGCCTCAGGGCCCCTAGCCCACGAACCTCGCTTCGACTTCGGGATCGGAGTTGCCTCAGCGGAAGACCAAACTTCAACAATCAAAGAACTACTGGCTGAGCTCAACCATGAACGTGAGAAAACCGATAACAGCGGCTCTCATTACGACATCAAGAACCTGAGCACGGTGCTCCGCTTTGTTTCTTCGATCACCGGCAGGCAATACCGGCGAAAAACAGAAGAGCATCCGCTTTCGACGCTGAGGACAATCAAGCTTCTGCATCGGGCGTCTCGGCACATAGATGCCCACCTCATCAAACTGATTGAGTTTCCGAAGGGCGACTCACATGGAACCTTGGACTTCCTGACGATGCCATCTTCTCCAGAGGGAGAGGATGTGAAGCGCAAGATACGAGATGTCATCACGGACCTTGAGAGAGGTGTTGACTCAACAGAGGCGGCCTTGATCCGATTGATCGCCGATCCCGCTTGGGGACGGGGTCAGTACCGAAGCGAAACAAATGAACGCGTGGATGAGGTGCTCTGGGAAAGCATCCACGTCGACGATGAACTATTGAAGGATGCCGACGAATATCTGGCGAATCAGACACGCCAATTCTTGGCCGCGATACAGCCAGTTGAACGTGAACCTCGAGCACAGGTCGCCACCTGCGTCTATCTTCATCTGATCGAGTACATCCACTGGCTTCACTTCGAGCTAGTCACGCAGCTTTCGATACCGAATGACCACCCTATATCTGACATTGGCGTCGGGATGGAGGACATCTGTGCATCCGCCTCAGAACAATACGAACGTGACATCCAGGCGGGCACAAACTTCCTCGCCATAGACGAAGTAGGTGACTTTTGCGAGCGGCACGTCAGCCAACTCGCGGAACTCGTATCCAGTGTCGTGAGGAGCGACTACGATAATCGTGCATTAAGGCAGGATATCCGTCGCGCACGACTACTTCTCTGCATCTACCTTCTGGAAGCCAAGGTCCCATTACAGTCATTCAATCGTCCAATCGGGATTGCACATCTCGCTGCAGCCTTCGCATCAGTCTTGCACCAGCGAAATCACAAGGTCGCCTTGGTCAAGAAGTCGGTCAAGTACGGCCCCAGATTCTCTGACCCTCAAAGGCAGTTGGATCAGTACGTCAAAGGAGAGACCAGATACATTCCGTATACAACCCAGCACCTCTACATGGCGAGGATGAAGTGGTACCTCTGGGTCTTACTTGGTCGGAGGGACAAAGCTGAATCCCATAGGTCGTATCTGCTCGCACAAACCGAGTTGATGAGAGAGATTTTCATGTCGCTATCGCCCGCAGTGATATCCCAATACATCGACGCATACCGTGAGTGGATGCTGCATGCTGCCAATGACTTCGTACGCGCCCATGGAGACGATCAGTTCAGCTACGTGCCCTTAGTTCGCTACTAGTCGATCAACTGCACTATGTATTTTTTTACAGTCTCCCAATATTTATGGAGATGGGCAGACTCACACCTAGCAAAGCTGATCACTTAACGAACAGCATAGGGCGGGGGAATACGAGACGCGCACTTACCGTTTCTTCCCAAAGCACGATAAGACTAATCGAGACCCATCTCCACGCAGCCGACGGAAGCAACGCCGTCGGCTTTTCATTAAACAAGGAGAAAGGGTACACGTTTATGGCCAGCTTCCACCACTGCATCAAGAGCGGCAAGAAGGGAAACGCACGCGAACACGCTGCCTACATCGAGCGGCACGGCCGCTACGAGAATCGTGGCGAGGATCTGATCCATTCGGCTTACGGCAACATGCCTGCATGGGCCGCAAGTAATCCAGCCCTGTTCTGGCGCATGGCCGACAGACACGAACGCGCAAATGGCGCGGCCTATCGAGAGCACGAGATTGCGTTACCCAACGAACTGGGTATCGGACAGCTGGTCGCGCTGACAGAAAGGATAGTGCGCGAACTGGTCGGGAACAAACCGTACCAATACGCGATCCACGCGCCTGACGGTTCGTTAGGGGCAATCCCGAACCCACACGTGCATCTGATGTACTCGGATCGGATGCCCGATGGAATCCAGCGCGAACCGGAGCGGATGTTCTCGCGCTACAACCCGAAGAACCCAGAACTGGGAGGCTGTCGAAAGGATAGCGGCGGACTATCTCCTCTGGAACTCCGAGCCAACGTCATCCACATGCGCAAAACCATCGCTGACCTACAGAACAAGGCCTTGGCCGATGGCGGCCACGAAGCCCGCGTCGATCACCGCAGTCTGCGAGAGCAGGGTCGTGAGCGCTGCCCTGAGCGCCATCTGGGCCCCGCTCGCATCCGGGGCATGTCCACAGATGAGAAGGCCGTCTACGCCGTCCACCGCAACGGTGAGCCATGACCAGGGCACCACCTTGTGTCCAGATGCTCCGAAGTAAGTTGATTCTGCGATCTTGTCGCAGAATCGCTAAGGATTTCACGATTGCAGTACTATAAAAGGCCCCGACTTGCGGTCGGGGCCTCGGGGCGTGCTGCGATCGGCCGATCAGATGACAATGTTGCCGAAGTAGGCGTTGAACAATCGGACATAGGACTTCTTGTCCTTCGGCGCCACGCCCACTTGGATAGCGCCCCATATTTCGATCAATGCCAGCGCGGCGTTGAGTCGGGTGCGATCACGAACTGGGCCATTGCGCAGCACGTGGTTCTTGGGGATAACTGTGTCCGAATTCGGACCGAGCCATAACCGAGTGCGCAGGTAAGCCACGACAGCTTGAGCATCCACCTGATCCTGAGGCATGACGAACTGGCGCGAAAACAGGCGCTTGAACTGGTCGACGTGCCACCGTACCAGAGCAAAAGCGCGCTCCAACGTATCAAGCGTGATCTTTCCGACCTCGCCATTGAAGTAGTGCAATGCCGCCGCGAGGCGGCCCAGTATCTCCATCAGCTTCGAGGCGAAATCAGTGATGTCACTCAGGTACTCGCCCTGGCGCAACATCTGCTCGGTCTGAATCGCCAGATCGAACCACCGCGATTTCGCATCGTCCGAGAACTCGATGATCTCGCGCGTGACCTTCCCTGGTTCGATCATGGTCCGGTACTGCTCAAGCAATTCGCCGACGCGTTCATGGAACTTCGGCAGGTGCTCCCAGACCAGTTCGTTCTGATTCACCCAGCGCGAGCCCTGCTTCGTTGCCGGCCAGCCGACCAGGTAGCGCGCCCAGTGGCCGCTTCCCTTGGCAACCGAACCACGCTTCTCCATGTATGCCCTAAGCGGCGCCGATTGGGTCATGATACTCACAGAAACGCGCGGATTCATCGCCAAGATCTGATCGCCACCGGCGCGATCCAGTGGCAACACCTCCGGCGAATCCCACAAGCGGTTGAGCAACCCTAGGTGGGACATCGCCGCGCTCTGGAACAACAAATGGCCCTCGTCGGTGGTGATGGCAATCGACTCGCCATCACCCTGCAAGGCCTCCATAATCGCCTTCGCCGTGATGTCCTGGCGTAGGAAGCAGCGCAGGCGCGGCATTTTCGGCTTCACCTCAGCGTGCGCCAACAGCTGCTCATTCAGTTCAACGGTGGATTCGCTCTTGCTGGCGGCCTTGCTGATGGCGCGACTGAGACCCTTGTTCTTCGCGCGCCACGCATCAAGCTCCCCCTGATACCGTTCCATCTTCGTCACGAACGCGCGCTGGGCGTTCGTGTCCCATTCGCTGAACGGCCTGTGCAGCAGCGAATACACCGTTGACTTACGCTCGCCGGATTCGGCCACGATCAACAGGTTCTGCGACACCGGTCGCACTTGTCCGTTCGGCAACTTCACGTCGATCAAACTTTGGCAGGCCAGTGAAATAGCGCTGATCAGCCCCATGCCGATTAGCGCGTCCGGTGCCTGCACGTTCTGAATCAGCTCGAAGCCAGCTTCACGGACAATCACCGGGAATGCATCCATTGGGTACGGCGGAAGCGCTCGCGGATCGGAGAACATGCCGTTCATTATTCACCCTCCTGCTTTTCATCCACTACCTCCGCCACATACACGGCGGAGTCCAAGGGGCGATAGCACGAGGCACAGACCGCCACTTCGCCCGATTCAGCGCGACGCTTGCGCTCTGCGATCAGTAGCTTGCGGAAGCGCGGCGCGTGGACCGCGTATCCATAAGCCTCTGCAAACAGCTCGATCACACGACGCAGCGGTACTTTGCGGGCTAGGTGCTTCTCGATATTCGGATATGCCTGGACAAAGTCGTCAACCTTCCTCTGTCTGCCGCCCGCAGGTTCATTTTCTAGCGCAAGCTGGAGCCTCTTGAGCGCGCTATCATTGGCAGGCGCAGGTACATTCTCGATACTCATCAGTTCTTACCTTTGATCTTGTCCATGAACTGGGCGCTGCGTCCCTCAAGCCAGGCAACGGCCTCGTGCCTCCAGTAGCCTTTGGGTGAGCGGGGGGTGTCATACAGAGGAAAGCCAACCGGGAAGGTCGGGTCGAACCCCGGATCTTTCGGGTTCATCATTGCGTAGGCCTTGCTCCTGCCTACTCTCGTGAGCTCCAGGAGGTCAGGGAATCGCAGCACGAGACCAGCCGACACCCCGATCTGCTCGTCGGTGTTCGTCCTAGTACGCTGCAGGTTCCTTTCGCCGATGTTCCGTTCCCGGGGACACATCGGCATCTTCGTTTTCGATTCTTTGTGGGCGAGCATGGTCATCTCCTTGTAAGTGTCGGTCTTCAGCGACCGATGCCTACGGTATGCACTCGCTCCAATCGGGTCAGTGGAAAATTTTTTGGGTTTTCTGCAACCCTCTCCCTGGTTCTGGCCCGCCCATGACGGGCTCCCCCCCTCCCATATCTCGTTAGGAGTGGGTATACGGCATGAAGTCCGTCTTACCGCCCAACGCATTCGTGAGGTGGATGGAGGACGACGCTCGGGAAAATATCCTTGCTGGCGCGCGACAGACCCAAGGTCCAGATGGTCGTAGAGGTAGACGGCCTGCAGCGGGCACGTTTCCGCGAGCGGCCGCCCTGGATCTGGCCGGCGGCGATCGGTCGGATGCCACTGCCCTGATCAAGGCCGCCCGGCGCGTGCGCAACAACCTATTTCACGGCGGCAAGGAAGAGCCGGGCGATCAACCGTTCGATGGCGATGACGACGAATGGGGCCGCGCCGCCCTGGACGTGGCCGAGATCTTGCTGGATCTAGTAGACAATGACGCCTTTGGCCCACCCAAGCCTCGATCCCTCACTGTGGGTCAAACCACGCTCGCAAACGCTCATGAAGCTGATTGCCCAGGCCAACGTCAAATTCGGCCGCGGCGTGAGGGGCATGGCGTTATCGACCTAGCGATCTTGGAAACCCACGCTGACCAAACAACGCCTGCATGCCCTCGTTTCCCAAGCTGAAACGCGTCTTTAGCGCTCCATTGACTGCCTGATGGAACGTATGAGATACGACGGGCTACCGCGCTCAATCACTAAAAAGGAAAAAGAAACCAGCTCCAGGAGGGGGGGGCCGAAGCCCCCCTCACAACACGGTGTGCTCCCTCATGGGTCATCCAAGGTCTTTGACCATGCGAGCAACCTTGGCTTCTAACCTGTCCTCGAGCCTGGACGACCGCATCTTAGTCGGTGATCCGCTGTCCTCAACCGCTAGATGTGTAAACCCAGCACATCCTTTTCTAGTTCCCCGAAAGCTCCGTTGGCAAAACCTTGGCGGGCGGCTTCGTCCAGTGCTGCCTGGTCATAGGCTCCACAACGTCATCCACATCGATCCACTGACCGCCACCAACGTCTAAGCCACCACTGGCCCGGGCTGCAACACAGATCCGGGCCATGGAGAGCTTCTAAAGAGAAGCAAAGACTGCACAAAATTGCCTTGTGGATTGAACTCAGACAATCGAAAGGCACCATTCGCTCAGATCAGGAGGTGGCGCCCCCGATTTAATGGAGCAGCTTGAGCTTGCCGTTGTGCAGCAGGTACTCGCTCTTCTGCTCCAACGTGGGACAGCAATGCGGATCATCCGGTCCGAGCGTCAGGGACGTCAGCTTAATCACCTCATTCTCGATAACGATATCGCTGTTGGAGCTCCCAGAGCCGCCCACGGGCAAGGCGTTGGCAAACTTCAGCGACCCATCGGCTTCCCGTAAAAACACAGCCAGATATTGTGTCGACCTGTTCTCCGAAGGGATCTCAATTGAGAACAGGACTGCCGCATCATCGACCTTGTCACCATTGATGTCCCCAACTACCACCTGGCGGGCCTCCTTGAACTCATCACCCATTACCGTACTCGATGTGACCGCAATGGCACCCTCTATTACAGCACCATCGGATGCACTGACAGCATTAGCGGGCACCTGTTCCATCATCGGCACTGGAGCTTCGGCTTGTGGATTCGGCGCAGGCGAATCAACCGCCGCACTCATCGTCGCCACGCTCCCAGGATCTTCGATACCCAATCCTTTCATCGTAGCCGGATCAAGACCGCTGCACTGGGCCGCGGCGAGAATCGTTGCCTCACCGATATCTGGAGGAATTAATTTGTTGTCCCGCATCGCCTCCAAGGCATCTACTCCATACTTGTCCTTCATCTTCCCGTAGTAGCACGTGCAACTCTTCTTCGCTCCTCCCCCGTTCACACATGCCGCAACTATTTCACTTCTGATCTTTCCATCACAGGACGCCAGTACGATGCAGGCCATGATGAGCAACAGGCCACTTGACCATTTGTTGACCATGATCAGCTCCTCCTCGTGACAATGAATCCGAGGACCCCCAGCATCAGCAGGCCACCAATGACCTTTCCGAGTCCTGGGAAGAGGATGATCGGCCAGAATATGGCGCCCCCCAGGTTGTACATGAAGCCCCTGTAAGCTTGATCGCCCCACCAGTTTCCATAGATGGCGAACACGAAGATCATCAACACATATAAGCCGATCACCAAACCACGCATCACATCTCCCCTGTTTATGTTTGATTGAACGAACATGCCTGATCTAGCACCATGCCGGATCACTCGCGATCAGTTCCTGTCTTGCAGATACCGGTTCACGGCCCGAAACAGTTGTCTGACGTCACGCTCGTCGGGCATGTTCAACTCGGCGAAGCGCCGGCCCTCGATGTAGACGTACTTACCTTCGGCCGCGATCTCCGGTACATCTTTCCAAAGGCGCGCATCGGGCGCCTCGAACGCCGCCCTGTACCGGATCTCCATCTCAGTGATCAGCACGCCATCGGCCGCCCCACCGAACACGGTGTTGTCGATCAGCGCGACTACCTCTTTCGGATGCAGTCCTCCACCGTAGCTGTCTAAAGCGCCGTTGAGCTTCTTCAACGGAATGTTCGGAGCCACGAACACTCGTTCGAACGGTTCTGCGTTGAACCGCAGCCCTTGCAGCGCTTCCCGGAGCATCGATCGCGGCGGCGACTGTGGACGCGGGGGCGGCTCAGGACGAGCGGACTGCCGTGCCTTTACGCGCTCGTAATGGGCTCTTTCTTGCGGGTCCATCTCCGCGACGCAAAGCGCTTCAAGCCACTCCTCGGTAAGGCCCTCAAACTTCTCGATGAGCCCCTGGCTACTCGTCTGCGACAATCCCATTTTGGACAGCACCATAAGCAGCGCGTCCTTGCGGGGCACCTTCAGATCGAACCCACCCACTGCGCCATCACGGTGAAAGAACACAAACGACATCATCCGGACATCTTCTTCCCCCATCTCGCACTCCCGTCCAAATACTTGGGAGAACGCCCTCAGGAACTCGTCCTTGTAAACCTCGCTGACCTCATGGAACTGGGTGAAATTTCCGCCAAACGCTTCCTTGAAAGACTCCGGAAGTCCTGAAAGTCCGTAGTAGTGCAGCATCAGGAAGAGCGTAAGTGAAACTTCGACGACCTGCGCATCAATCGATCCGTGCCCTTGCTTCGGGAAACTCTTGGCGAAGCCTTTAATTTCCGAGAAATGCTCGACAACGTAAGGCATCTGGCGATCGATCAGCTCGTCGATGAGAAGCGCCTCTTCCCCGAGCCCGCACTGTAGGGCCAACAGAGCTCGACGGTGGATACCCAACAGACGCTCCGCGCCAGAACCGGCATGACAGGAATTCGTTGTGCCGGTTGTGCTATCCACCGGTTGCGACGACGCCGATTTGAGTGCGGTCGCCAGGCGCGAGGCGAAGAGCTGAATCGCCACTTGGTCGATCACGACAGCCTTAAAGAACTCACTACCGTTGATCATTACCCGGCTGTCCGGCCCCGAATCCACCAGTCGGATGTCCCGAAACAGCATCCGACGCGGCGTTTCGAACTTTTGCTTGCAGTAGATTGCATCGCCGGTGACCAACAGGCCTTCCTTGGCCCCGCCGAACACGGTGTCGTCCAGCAGGACAAGAACATCGCGTGGCGCGACGCTCAGCGCATACGAGGAAATCGCCCCTTCCAGCTTCTTGAGCGGAATCTTGGGTCGCGCATAGACGTTGTCGTGGAACCACTCCCACTCTGGCTTCAACAGGATGGGTGCCACATCGGGGGCAGCGGCCTCGGCAGAGGGCTGTGCCTCGGGGGGCGGAGGCGATCGACTCCCAGAATGGGATGAGGCCTTTCTTTGATCGAACTGCGCACGCGCCTGCGGCTCGTTGAGCACCCGGTAGGCCTGGTTGACCTCCTGCATCTTCCCGGTCGCCCACGCTTGGGTTTCAGCGTCGGACTGGGCGTAGCGGTCCGGGTGGTACTGACTGCGACGGCCCTTGTAGGCCAACTCGATCTCATCGCGTCCGGCGTTCGGACGGACGCCCAGAATTTCGTAAGGATCCATGCTGACTTTCTTCCTCCCTGTTTCTCATCGCCCACATGGCTACAGCCATGCGGACCTACTAGCTTGACACGACCCGAGGCCTCTATCTAGAAAATAGAGTCTGCCACACCAATAGAGGCTTCGTCATGATCCAGAGCGTACCCATACCACCTGCGCTCGGTGCCCGATTCCTCGCCCCGCTCCCTGTTCGCCGCTCGCCTAATCCAGGCGCGGCAGCTGCGTGGCCTAAGCCAACGTGCACTGGGCGATCGCATGGGCTTGGGTAAGGACAAGGGCTCCTCGCGGATCAACCGTTACGAGCACCAGGTCACAGCGATCGGCTTCGACAACCTGGGACTGCTGGCCCAGTTATTAGAAGTGCCCGTGGCCTACCTGCTAGCCGACGATGCCGCCATGGCCGATGCCATCCTGGCGTTGGCCCAGGCCGATGAAGGCCAGCGCGATGTCCTGGCCACATTGATCCCAGCACTGCTTCAAGATCCAGCCCTGTTGCCCAAGCTGGCCAAGCTGCTGCAACTGTCGAAGCGGGATCAGGCCAAAGCACTGAGCGAGTTGACCAACAAGGACTGACGGCGAGTCAGCCCCCGTTCAATCGCGGCATCCACAATTCCGCGTGGGATTCGCCAAGCTTCCGCCGACTCACCACCCCGCAGCAGATGGGTGCCGTAGGTATTTCGGAACGGCTCGGCTACCTCGTAGCACCACACGCACGGGAACTACCCCCTTCTGTGGCTCCCAGGCCTGATCCAGGTACTCGATCCGATCGATGCATGCCTGGATGAACCCCAGCTCGCCCTCGAAGCGGGAGCTATCGATGACTCCATAGTCGACGAGCGCCTGCTTGACTCCTATGGCCACATAGGCCAGATCGATCGTATCGGCCACCTCCACCATCTTTCTCTTCCAAGAAGTGCCCGGCCCGCAGGCCGGGCGCTGTGCCATACCGGATTGCAGGCCTATATAAATCCTCGGGTCGCCATCGAGATCGCCTCCCGCGCCGTCACCACGAAGTGATCCAGCAGCCGGATATCAACCAGCCCCAAAGCCGCCTTCAGCCGGGTCGTCAGGACACGATCGGCCTCGGAAGGCTCGGCTTGACCGCTGGGATGGTTGTGGGCCAGCAGGACTGCAGCGGCGTTCAAAGCCAACGCTCGCTGGACCACGATGCGCGGATGCACCTCAGCCCTATCGATGGAGCCGGAGAACAGCCGCTCCACCGCGAGCAGACAATGCCGTGTATCGAGGAAGGCGACCTCGAAGTGCTCCCGCGCCTCACCTCCCAACCGCATGCGGAAAAAGGTGCTGCAGGTGGCCACATCACTCAGGCAGGCGCCTTGGTCCAGGATCCTCCGCTCCAGTAGCCGCAGCGCGCGGACGATGGCCCGGTCCTCCAGCGCCCGGGCCCCGATTGAGGAGACCGCTCGGGCCGCGGTCGGCGCACGCACACGTGACCGGGCCTGCATCAGGCCACCAGCTTCATCACTTCACCCCAGGCCCGCTGCTTGATCTGGGCACCGGCCCCGAACCAAGCTGCATCCCGTCGATGATCGTCGCTGCGTGCGCGGCGATGGTGGTCGACGTACTCGGTCACGCTGTTGAGCAGGCCCCACGCCGTACCGCGGCTGGAGGCCATCAGAGCACCCCGTCCACCGCCCTCGTACAGCGAGCGCACATTGGCCATGGCCTGCTCGTTGACCACTATGGCTTTACCGTCCGGTGCGGCGTAGGTGAGTACCCGGCGCAGCAGTCCTTCCACCGAATCCGGATCTACCGGCCGTTCCACCAGCACCTTCATCCGGGCCACGAACTCATCCCAGGAAGACACCGTGATACCCAGCTGCCGCTTCACCACATCCGGGTCGAACTGGCTGCGGTGCGGCACCTTGATCGCCCCGGTGGCGTTGCCCAATGCGATGGACAGGGTGTTGTTGCAGACCACCCGGACCGAGGTGAACTGCGCGGTGGTAGCCAGCGTGCCATCGCAGGCGGTGGCCAGCAGCAGGTAGCCGTCCACCTTGTCCCGGCCCTTGAGCGTGGTGCTCTGTCCGGTCCGGGCCAGCGCCCAGAACTTACGACCCTCGCGCAGCACGCCGGCGGTTTCCAGCTCGAAGCCATTGCTAACGGTCAGGTCCCGATAGAACTCCAGGATCTGGCCAGGCTGCACGACCTGGAAACGCTTGGACACCACCGACAGCGGCTTGCGAGTGTCGGAGCGGTACAGCACCTTCTGCTCGGGGAAGGCATGGATGACGCCGACGGAATTGTTGCCAGCCACGTAGCGCACCTCTGCTTCCTCAATCTCCCAGTCCATGCCGGACTGCTGCTTCCAGACCTCTATGGGCTGCTGCGGCGCGAGTCGGCTACCCAGACCATGCCAGGGAGTCCGCCCGACATAGGCCATTGTCTCGACCAAATGCATTGTAGTTTCCTTAGTAGATGTGCGTCATAAATGCACAAGGCCCGGACGATGTCGGGCCTTGTGCGGGACGCTTTGAGTGGATGGAATCAGGGGATCCGGGGACCTTTGCAGGTCGAGCATTTGGCGACGCCGACCAGCATCGCCGCCGCAACCATAAGGACACAGTAGATCGTTTCGACCTTGCCTTTGCTCACATCAATTCACCTCTGGCAGGCACATCAGTGCGGAGTGCCTGGACGCGAAACCAGGCTCCACCGGCTTCAAGGAGGTGTTATAGGTCTGAGATTTCGTTCAATCGTCACTGCCACCGGCTATGAAAGTGACGGTCACGCGGGAAACGTCCACCCTCTGTCCGAGGTGTAGTCGCCCCCAAAAGGATGGCATAGCGTAAGACTTTGCCTGCATATGACTGATCTTCCGGAGCCGAAGGCCGACCTGCTTGCCCCGTATTAGGGAAGGTCTGAACAACCTACCGAACCGCCTTGGTTTCGAGCTTCTCGACTCGAAATAGGGGGACGCGAGGATCGCAGCGAGATTCGGCTCTATTCGTCACCACTCGACCGATTTCGCCATTCAGCGAACACACTCATCTTGCCGCCGGCATCAATCACCGGCGCGACAGCCACAGATTCGATAGTGCGAACAGCGTCAGCACTTGCGCCGCGATCTTCGCGATGCCGCGATGGCAAACCTTCGCGTAGCTAAACTGCCGCCTGATTACCCGGAACGGGTGTTCCACTTCCGCGCGAACGCTGGAATTCAACCACTCCAGCCTGTGCACTTGCTTCTGCTCGCACAGGCTCTTCATCGCTTTGATCACAGACGGCTTCTCCGCGATCAGGCCGCGCTCGCATTGCTCAACTCATCGCACTTGGCGATGCCTTAGTAGCCACCATCTCCGGACCCCACATCCTCTCCTGCGTGCAGAAGCCTGTGCGCCTTCGACACGTCCAACATATTTGTCGCTGTGCATTCCACGCGGCGCACCAGCCCCGATACATCGTCGACCCCGAGTGCGCCTTCATACCGAAGAGCAACTGGTTCTCCTTCCTCACCTGATGCATCTCCGGGTCGCGCTCGCCATCCGCGCTATTCGTAGAGCTCGACGCGTCGACGATCGTCCCCAACCGCTGGCCCTGGCTCTTGCGCTGCAAGTGCATGTTGACCTGCTTGAAGATCTTCTTGGCCCGGCCGTGCATCTCCAGCAGGTGGCAGAAGCTCAAGATTGTCGCCCCATCCGGGATGTCATCCATACCACCCAACTTCGCGAACCGACGTATCACCAGCGTTTCGACCAGCACCTCTTCCATCCAAGGATCCCTCGTACTGAAGGAATTGAATCCGCAGCATCGTCGCCAAGTGGTACGACTGCCGGCCAGGCCGGGCCAACTTCGGGTAAGGTAGTTGCGAACGTCATTCCGGCGGACTGGACGACGCGATTGCTTTCCAGCCCTCGTCAAAGGTAAACGATTTAGCAGTACCCGCCGGGTTCCGGATGCGCAAGATGCGGCGCTGCTGGGGGATAGTGGCAAACTCTACGACATACAGCCAATAAGCCTCGTGCTTCTGTAGAGCGTGGCGGAACTGGGTATGCGACAGCGTCACAGGACGATGCTCCAGAGCGCCAGTCATGGCCTTGACTTCGATCCAGCGTACGGGCTGGTTACCCGTATCCTTCTCCAGCAAGTCGAAGCCTGCGTTACCGGCTTCAGTCGCATACAGGTACGGTTCTGCTTCAAGGATGTGCTTTATAGCCTCCGCTTCAATGTGCATACGCTGTGTCTGAGTGAGGCCATCTGGATCCGCCTCTTCCTCGTCTGGATGAGCCCCAACATAGGAAATGAATGGGCGACCGCCCACGCTGCCTGGCGTGCGTTTTCCGTATCCAGCCGCTGCCGGAAATGAGCTGCTACCAGAGGCGCTGGTCCAGCTTCCTCCACCTCCAGCACCACCAACTCGGCCATTCACCGACGATCTGTTTCCTGATTGTGCACTAGCACCACGACCGAAGCCGCTAGCTTCGGAATCCTGCAGATCATGCGAGCCCTCCGGGATGTCAGGCATATCATCGCCGTACAAGTCCTTGTTCTCGTCGTAGACGGAGCCTACAGGCGTGGGATTGCCCCCTGCATCTATGCCGGCCGGTGCTTCTGGTACTTGAACCTTGGGTGCAGCATCTACCTCATCGAAAGGCCGCGCGACACCGAACTTCTCGGCTACCAGTGCAGCTAGATCAGATTCTGTCAGCTTAAACTTTCGCAGCAAGTCAAGAGCGGCGGGGTCAACGTCTGCTTCCTTTGCTAACTGATCGAAGGCATTTGGCTTGAAGATGATCTTGGATTGAAGGAATGGATTCGCCTTCCAGCCAAGGCTCTCAAACACGACAAGCTGGGGTGGAACTAGGTCGCCACTCGCATCAGGAACCCATGATGCTTCATTGAGATCCCGCACGAACGAAGCGGGATAGGGAGGGGAATTTCGCTTGCCGCGATGCGTCCAAGTGTACGTCCCCTCAAAAACACCCCGCCCTCGACGCTCCTCCAAGTCACCGAGGCTCTCCCAGATCAAGCGAGCACGGTCGATACGTTGTTCTACTGAAAGGTTCGGCAGGTGTTCTATCAACTTTGCGAAGCCGTAAAGCATCCAGTCTTCGACATGATCGTTCTGCCCCGAGGTTTCCGGATAGCCTGAAAGGACACGAAGCGCCTTGAGTCGATCACTCCACCAGTGCTCACGAGACGTTCTCACGGGCCGCGGGTACCGTAATGCTCCGCACGCCTCCAAAAGTTCGCGAACATCCTCGCCTCTTAGGCAGTCATAGCTGTTATCCACAATGGACACGTCTTCCACGCCATCGAACAACTTGACCAGCCGATCAGTGGCGATGTAAATCCTTCCAGGCCGCTCAAGATAGTCGTCACCATTACTGGTGGAAATTGCCATGACAAAGCAGGATTTTTTTAGTTCTTCAGTTAAGAGGAAACGCTTTGACGCAGAATCCGTCTTGAACGCCGAAAGGATTCTGGCAATGTCTTCCTCGTAGTTGGAAACGTCAATTTCACCGTCTTCCTGGTACTTCGGCAGTACTTTCCGAATGACCGCATCAACCGGATCAGGCGTATGCAGCCCTAGTGATGTCAGGAATTCGATTGCCGCCTCGGAGGTGCAAGCCGAAGGCTTTACAGTCGGAAATCCGGTTTCCTCGCCTGTCGGCAGGAAGGCATTGAGTTGGCCATCCGTCTTGGCCGCAACATGTGTTCCGTCGAGCAGGCGAACAAGCGGCGTGTTCGCCAGCAGCGGCTTGATTGCGCTCTGATCCTTCAGGAACTCGTACACGCTTTCAATCCACTCGTCGGTTTGCGATTCAAGGAAGCTCTTGGTCAACATCGGAAAGATGTCACGAGGATGGACTTCCTTGATCTCCAGCTCCTTGGTGATGAACTGTCGGATGTCATTGGCACGATCCTGCGTGATTTCGCCAGTAAGCCAATGGGTGTTTTTTACACCGTACAGTGTCGAAAGCTGATCACTGTTGAACAGCTCGTGCAGCCCGGATGTGCGACCCAACTTCGATTCTTCGGAAAGCAGGTAGCCGCCATCGTTGTCAGGCAGGAAGCGCTGATCCTTGAACGCTTTCAGTGTCGCCTCAAACAACGGCGTGAACATGCCACCTTCGGAGAACTTGGCTCTGTCCAGGGGAAGGCAACGCAAGGCGTTTATGTCCAGCCGCTTATTGTCGCGCAGCCAGGTTATGGCCTCGACCAACAACGAGGCGGCTTCGGCGACCAGGTGATGGTTCCAGGGCTCGTCACTCCGGATATTGTCGCGGCTGGGGGTGCTCTGGAATGGGCCTTGCAAATAGAACCCAAGATTGGTGGCATGGGCCGTTGGGAAGAACACCACTAGAGGCGACGACGGGAGCGGCTGCACTGACCACTTGCCTTTGTTGCCTTTCTCCGTGACGACAGAGAAGGCTAATTCAACGCGTCCCTTGCCCACGTCGCGCTGGAACACTAGCCAATCCTGGTCGACATCCACCGACCCTGAGCCCTGACCAATGACCTTGATCCGGCTGACGTTGTCACCCAAAGCTTCCGGGTCATCGCGCAGGTACAAACCGGATTCGCCGCCTTCGATACTCCAGGAAACTTCCCGAATGTGGCGGAGGAAGAGCAGGGAGCTCGCACCTAACGCTTTGAGGCCCGCACTGATGCGGCTCTTGAGCGCGCCCCCACCAGTCTTCAGCGGCAAGAAGATCTGGGTTTCATCGCCGTTACGCCGCACTTTGTCTGCAGTTCTGGGGAAGACATAGTCTTCTATGACGAAGTCTTCGTCGCCAGAATGGATCTCCGGCAAATCTGATACCTTGTACACCGACTTGAAGCCCAGTCCGAAGCGACCAATCGAGTTCTCGTCCTTGGTGCTCTCGGAGATGTCGCAGACGCTTCGTACATCACTCTCGGTGAACGGGTGGCCGTGGTGGGATACTTCCAGCCGGGCATCGCTCAGGGTGAAGCTGACCTGCCGGGATCCTTCCCAGGACTCGCCACGGCGCTTGAGCGCATCTTCTGCGTTCTGGAGCAGTTCATAGATAAAGTGGGTTTCGGCGTCATAGAGACCGGCGGCAAGGTCGCCTGACTTTCTCGCCCCCTTCTTGCCGTAGTCCTCGCGATTCTGCCGGCAAATTTCCTCGTAGTTCGACGCCACCATATCTTCCTAAAAGACCATTCCCCGTTCCGATGTTCGCAAGGGTAACGGAGCGGTGCAAATTCTCACCACTTCATGCGACTATTGAGGCCTATTTGCCCACCGAGGGCGACGCCCCTATGGATGGCGGCGGAGCCGCCGCCGGGCTTGACTTTGAAAGCCAAACGGGGGCTTTGATGTCGTGGAACGAAGAGACACTACTTAGCACGGCCAATCCACAGCAGCGCGAAGCCATTCTAGCCACGGAGGGGCCCGTACTCATCATCGCCGGTCCAGGCTCGGGAAAGTCCTTCACCCTCGTCGAGCGCATCGTCTATCTCATCACCCAAAAGGGTGTTGCGCCGGAGTCGCTGCTGGTCGTCACCTTCACCGACAAGGCGGCGCGCGAGCTGACCACCCGCATCTCCAACCGGCTGGCCGACCTGGACATCAAGTTCAACTTGAACGAGATGTACCTCGGCACCTTCCACTCCATTTGCCTGCGGCTGTTGGAAGACCACCAAGAATACACGCGGCTCAAGCGCAGCTTCACCCTGTTCGATCAATTCGATCAGCAGTATTTCCTGTATCAGCGAATCAAAGAGTTCCGCGCCATCGCGGACGCCAATCTGGTCATGGGCGATGACTCCATCGGTCGCTGGAACCAGTCCGAGAACCTGCTGCGTTGGCTCAACAAGGTCAGCGAGGAGGCACTGGACGCGAACGTGCTGGCGCACGCCCCGGAGATCGAGGTGAAGGCGCTTGGGCTGTTGTTCTTGCGCTATCAGGAACTCCTAGCCGAGCACAATGCGCTGGACTTCTCCGGCATCCAGTTCGAGGCGCTGAAGCTTCTGGAACAGCACCCTCAGGTGCTGGAGGCGATACGCGCCAGGCTGTCCTACCTGATGGTGGACGAGTACCAGGACACCAACACTATCCAGGAACGCCTGCTCCTGCTGCTGGCCGACGAGAAACAGAACCTGTGCGTGGTCGGCGACGACGATCAGGGCTTGTACCGCTTCCGTGGCGCGACCATCCGCAACATCCTCGAATTCCCCAAGCTCTTCGCCGATGGCCAGTGCAAGCAGGTCAGGCTGGCGGTCAACTACCGCTCGCACCCGGACATCATTCGCTTCTACAACGCGTGGATGCGCGAACAGGCGTGGGATGACGGGGAGCGCAGCTTCCGCTACGACAAGCAGATCCAGGCGCGCGAAGCAGAGTTTCCGGACGTTCCGGCCGTCCTCAAGCTCCGGGCCGTCGATCCCACTGACGAAAGCGCCAACTGGCACGCCGAGGTGTTGAGCTTCCTCAACACCCTGAAGGACTCCGGCAAGCTGACCGACTGGAACCAGGTCGCCTTTCTGTACCAGTCGGTGAAGAGCAACCGCGTCCAAGACTTGGCTCGCTTCCTGGAAGGGGCCGGCGTGCCGGTTTACTCACCCCGCTCCAACCTGTTCTTCGAGCGGGAAGAAGTGCGGCTGATGATCGGCGCGCTGATCTTCCTGTTTCCGCAGTTCTCCAAGGTGCGAGTATGGGCGGAGGGTGCGACTCTGCCGATCTGGGACTACTACGACCAACAGTGCTTCAAGCCTTTCGCCGACGAGCTGCGCAAGCCGGAGAACAAGGCCCTTCTGGACTGGGCGCGCCCCTTGGCGAAGCACCACGTCGTGCTGGCCCAGAGTACGGACTATGCGTTCTCCAGCCTGTTCTACCAGCTGCTGCAGTTCCCGCTGTTCTCCCGCTATCTCCATGAGGAAGCCACCCAGGGCGTGGACAAGGGCCGTGCAGCGCGCAACCTCGCCACGTTATCCAGCCTGCTGACCAAGTTCGAGTACCTACACCACGTCAACGTGTTGAACCCGGAGTGGCTGGATCGGAATCTGGTCGCCCTCTTCAATCAGTACGTGCGCTTTTTGAAGGACGGTGGCATTGGCGAATACGAGGACGTAGCGGATTACGCGCCCAAGGGCTGCGTGAGCTTCCTGACCATCCACCAGGCCAAGGGTCTGGAGTTTCCGGTGGTGGTGTGCGGATCGATGGACTCCGTGCCTCGCAAGCAGCACAAGGACATGGATGTGCTGCTGGAGGAAGGCGGCTACCTGTCCAAGGCCACCTTCGAGCCCCTAGCGCACATCAAGACCTTCGACTTCTGGCGACTGTTCTATACCGCATTCTCCCGGCCGCAGAACCTGCTGGTGCTTGCCGCACAGCAGCGCGAGGGCAAAGGCCAGCGCCGAGCGCCGTCCAAGTATTTCGAGCGCATGTTCGATGAGCTACCGCCGTGGCGCAGCGTGGACCTGGGGGCGCTCAAGTACGAGCCGGTGAAGGAGATCAACCTCAAGCGCGAGTATTCCTTCACCTCGCACATCACCGTGTTCGAGAACTGTGCCGAGCAATACCGCTTCTTCAAGGAGCTGGACTTCGCGCCTATCCGCGAGAGCCAGATCCTGTTCGGTACGCTGGTGCACCAAACCATTGAGGATATCCACAAGACAGTGTTGCGCGGCGAGGAAAGCACGCTCAATGTGGGCACGATCGAGGGCTGGTTCTCGGCCAACTACGCCACGCTCTCGAAGAAGGAGCGCGTGTACTTGGCGCCCGGCTCGCAGCGGGCGGCAATGAACCACATCCTGCGCTACTACGAGCGTGAGAAGGGGCATTGGGACAGGATCAAGGAGGCCGAGGTCGAGATTTCGCTGGTCAAGGACAGCTACATTCTCAAGGGCAGCGTGGACTTGATCCGGGGCGAGAACGACACGGTCGAGATCATCGACTTCAAGTCGGAAAAGAAGCCAGACATGGAGAAGGACAAGGAACGGCTGAAGCAGTACCAGAGCCAGTTGGAGGTGTACGCCCATCTGGTCGAAGAGCGCACCGGGCAGAAGGTCAGCCGGATGCACCTGTATTACACCGGCGAGGAAGGCGGAAACCCTTACGTCTCCTTCCCCAAGGACGACCGCGCGATCGGCAAGACTATCGCGCGGTTTGATGACATCGTGGCCCGCATCGAGCGGCAGGACTATCAGATGGCGGCGCGGCCGGCCAAGCTGTGCGTCGAGTGCGATATGCGGGCCTATTGCGACAACAAGAATTGGAAGTTTAGGAAGGACTGATGAGACTCAAGCCAAGTATTATCGCGGTCGCCAGCACCTCAACGCTTCGACAGGTCGTTGACGATTACGAATTGAGTGTTGAGGACAAGCGAAAGCGTAAGGCATTGGCCGACGCGATCTCATCTGCGCGGCGCTGTACGCCGGAGGAACTACTTAGCTACCTCGGCGAGAGCGAGGTCAAGCAACTCTGCGAGACAGTCGGAGTTGAATCCAAGGGGAGAAAAAGAGCCTTGATAGACAGGCTTTTGGACGCGACTAACCCCGCACCACCCACAATGCCAAAGCCACTGCAAAATAGCCAAGCAAGAACAGTCAACCCGCCTTACGCGAGAACTCCGATGAGTAACACAAAACCCGTGCAGAACGGCCTGCCACTGCCCACGCCCGACAACGGCACCACCAACGTCGAGAAATATGAGTTTGAGCCGATCAAGGGTTATCCGATGTTGAACTGGCGTGGCAAGCGCCCGTTCACGGCAACGCAGTTCTATCCGGCGCAGTTGAAAGAAGTCCACGGAGAGGAAATAGATGGCTGGCGCAACAAGATTTTTTGGGGCGACAACCTTCAGGTTCTAAGTCACCTATTGAAGAGCCACCGTGGAAAGGTAAATCTCATCTACATCGACCCTCCTTTTGATTCTAAGGCGACATACAAGAAGACGATTGCGCTTCGAGGAAAGTCGATCCAAGCTGAACAAACTGCATTCGAGGAGAAGCAGTACGGCGACATCTGGACGAACGATGAGTATCTCCAGTTTATGTACGAACGACTGGTCATTGCGCGTGAGTTGCTTGCAGACAATGGCATTGTTTATCTGCATTGCGATTGGCATGCAAATGCCTATCTGCGGCTGATCCTTGACGAGATTTTCGGCAAAGATGGATTCGTCAATGAGATTGTCTGGCATTACTACAACAAGATGCAAGGTAATGTGGGCCGTTTTGCCGCAAACCATGATGTATTGATTTCGTACAAGATGCCGGGAAAGTTCAACTTCACACCCATTCGTGAACTTAGAGATCAACCAAAGCGTCAGCAAAAGCGAGTCTGGGATAAAGAAACGCAATCTTTGAAGCAAGCGCGCGACGAAAATGGTGAGCTTGTCTATTACGATGAGACTCATCGCACTCTGGATGACGTTTGGCGTCTTCCATACCTGATGCCTGCCGACAGAACTGAACGACTGGACTATCCGACACAAAAGCCGGAGGCACTTCTCGAGAGGGTCATTGAATCCTCCTCAAAGCCTGGTGACTTGATTCTTGATTTCTTTATGGGGTCAGGAACAACTCAGGCTGTCGCAATGAAACTTGGACGCCGGTTCATTGGTGCGGACATCAACCTCGGCGCAATCCAGACGACGACAAAGCGCCTGCTTGGTGTCACCGATGAACTGCGTCGGTCCGTGTTGAGCGGTGACGAGAAGCACTACACCGGATTCGAGCTCTACAACGTCAACCACTACGACGTGTTCCGCAATCCGTTGCAGGCCAAGGAACTGCTGATCGAAGCACTGGAGATCCAGAAGCTCGAATTCAGCACCGTGTTCGACGGCGAGAAGGACGGCCGCATGGTCAAGATCATGCCCGTCAACCGCATTGCCACCCGTGCCGACCTCAATGAACTGATCGCCGGCTTTGACTACAAGGCCTGGGAACGCCGCAAGGCCGAAGCGCCTACGCGTCCGGTCGAAAAGGTTACGCTGGTCTGCATGGGTCACGAGCCCGATTTGGCTGCCCAGTTGGTGCTAGCCGCCAAGCCCTACCTGATCGACGTGCTGGTGGTGGACATCCTGCGCGACAAGTCCAACCTGGAGTTCAAACGCGATTCCGAGGCCCAGGTCGTCATCAAGAAGGGAGAACTGGTCATCGAACGCTTCTACCCGATGAACCTGCTGCAGAAGCTATCCTTGCAGAAGGAATCAGCGGGCGACTGGCGCGAGTTGGTCGAGTCGGTGCTGATCGACTGGAACTACGATGGCGCAGTGCTGCAACCGGCTTCGGTGGACATCCCGGACAAGAACGAGCTGGTGGCCGGCAAGTACAAAGTGCCTGCCGACGCGGGCACCATTCGCGTGAAGATCGTCGACGTGCTGTCCGAATCTTGGGAAGGAAGCATCGACAATGGCTAAAGGCACGCGCAAGGCCAAGGAAACCACGACGAGCGTAACCGCCTCGCTCGACTTCGCCTTCTTCCGCTTCCTGTGGCAGTTCTACCAGTCGAACAAGGGCAAGGTTCGCCAGAGCTACCGCGAGCTTACCCGCAAGTTCCTGGACTTCAATGACCCGGAGAGAAACCCCAAGGCCTTCCTGCGCCAGCCGCAGTTCGAGGCCCTGGAAACGTATGTCTTCCTGAAGGAGTTTCTTGGCAACGCCAAGGTCGAAGAAGTCTTCAAGGCGTGGTACGAGCGCAGCGGCAAGTTCGAGGGGCGGCAGTTCGGCTCGTTCCGAGGCACCGCCGGGCAGGAGATGTTCCAGTTCGGCGACTCCGACGAGCTGGAGCTGACCTCGTACAAGGCCCTGTTCGACCGGATGCGCAGGAACAGTCGAATGTACCCCAACTACATCTTCGCGCTGACGATGGGCACCGGCAAAACCATCCTGATGGCGACGTGCATCTTCTACGAGTTCCTGCTCGCCAACAAATTCCCGAAGGCGGCCGAGTTCTGCCACAACGCCCTGGTGTTCGCGCCGGACAAGACGGTACTGCAATCACTGAAAGAAATCGAAGGCTTCGACCTCGCATTGGTCGTCCCGCCGGAGTACGTCGCATGGATGGCGACCAACCTGCACTTCCACTACCTGGAAGAATCCGGCACCTCGCTGGACACGATGGATAGGTCCAAGTTCAACGTCATCGTCTCCAACACACAGAAGATCATTCTCAAGCGCCAACACAAGGACAAGAACGCCACCGACAAGCTGTTCGGGGCCACGGCGGAAGTCCTCACGCCTTCGAGCGTGTACGACGAGAATGCCGACCTCTATGGCTTCGACCAGCCCGAGGATGAGGCCGACCTGACCACCAACCAGCGTTTCGAGAAGCTGCGCCGGCTGGAGCAATTGGGCATCTACGTGGACGAGGCACACCACGCCTTCGGCAAGACGCTGGCAAAGGACATGGGTATCGGTCAAAAGGAGAACGACACCAGCCTGCGCACCACCATCGACGTGCTGGCCAAGAGCCTGAAGGATGCCGGCACTCATGTCGTCGCTTGCTTCAACTACACGGGCACACCTTACGTGGGTCGCGACGTGCTTCCGGAAGTTGTCTATGCCTATGGCCTATCCGAATCCATAGAGAAGGGTTTCCTGAAGAAGGTCGTTCTGCACGGCTACACCAACACACGTACGAGCGAGTTTGTCGACATCGCCATTGAGAGCTTCCTGACCGAGACCCGGGGTCTCAGGCCGGAAGGGATGCTCCCGAAAATCGCGTTCTTTGCGGCGACGGTTGACGAATTGACACAGGAACTCCGCCCTGCCGTTGAGGATTCCTTACGCAGATATGGCATCCCAGCGTCTAGAATCCTAGTCAATGTGGGTGACGACAAGGTCACCTTGAACGACGACATCCGCGAGTTCAACCGACTCGATACGACCGACTCGGAGAAGCAGTTCATTCTCCTGGTCAACAAGGGTCGGGAGGGCTGGAATTGCCGGTCCCTATTCTCTGTTGGCCTTTTCCGTGAACCAAGGTCAAAGATTTTTATCCTGCAGGCCTCCATGCGCTGCTTGCGCGCCATTGGGGAAGCGCAGCACACTGGTCACGTCTATCTGTCCGATGACAACCTGAAAATCTTGAACGACGAGCTTCAGCAGAACTTCCGCATTACGGCAGAAGAATTGCAGAAGAAGGGCAAGGACAAGGAGGCGATTCAGGTGCACGTTGTGCCTCCTCCGGTCAAGATCAAGCTTGTTCGCGTGCGTAAGCTGCACAGCATCCGGGAGTTGGAGGTTAAACCGGGCCAACCGCTGGGCCTGGACCGATCCGATAAGGACGCATGGGGTTCCCTGATCGAGAAGTACCGTCTGATCGAAACCCAGCAGGAAGGCCTGACGGCTGATGACGCAGCTCGCGTAAAAGACAGCCGCACATTCGACCTGACTGACAGACGCGTGAAGCGTGCGTTCTCGCGCCTGACTTTGGTCGCCGAAGTATCTCGCTACCTGAATCGAAGCCCCTTGGAGATCGAGGAAATCTTGGACTCTACGCAGGAAGGCACGGATGAACTCGTCGCCATGACCAACGAGTTCAACGAGCTTCTATACGACGAGATCATTCCCCGCCTGTTTCGCCTGCTGTACGAGCTGGATCCGTCCGAAGAGAAAGAAGAGCACGAGGTTGAGCTCATCAAGATTCCCGACAAGGGCTACTACGAAGTCAGTGCTGCGAAGGACAAGATCGCAAGGCGCGATGACGCGTCCTTGTCCGATGAGGAAAGAACCAAGAGCTTCCACCTTGATGCCTATTGCTTCGACTCGGGCTCCGAGCGCCAGTTGTTCTGGGATCTTCTTCGGGAGAAGAAGGTCAGAAAGCTCTACTTCACCGGCATGCTTACGCACGGCCAATCCGAGTTCTTCGTCCAGTACATCGATCCTGAGTCCCGCACGGTACGTAGCTACTACCCCGACTTCGTTCTCCAGAGGGAGGAGCCGGATGGATCACTCAAGTACGTCATCGTCGAAGTGAAGGCCGACAACCAGATCGAAGATGCGGTCGTGCAAGCCAAGAAGGACTTCGCCAGCCAGATGGCAGTCGCCAGCGGCATGGAGTACCGCATCCTACCTTCGTCTCAGGCGGATTCTCGGGAGTACAGGGTGCTCCTGTAATGACCCAGTGATTTCCTGCTCAGGTGTAACCTTTTCAAGGAGACACCGATGAGCGCAGTAATGGAAGAAGAGATCAAACGTTGGACAGCACGGCGGAAGTCGGCGCTGGTGTTGGAGATCATCCAGGGCAAGACCACTGTGTCGGAGGCGAGTCGCCAGTTCGACTTGCCGCCATCAGAGATCGAGAGCTGGGTCGATGACGGGAAGCGCGGGATGGAGAACGCGCTGCGTGCCAAGCCGGAGGACGTGCGCGAGCAGTATG
Organism: Stenotrophomonas sp. 17(2023); assembly: GCF_030345315.1. Classification (NCBI taxonomy): domain Bacteria; kingdom Pseudomonadati; phylum Pseudomonadota; class Gammaproteobacteria; order Lysobacterales; family Lysobacteraceae; genus Stenotrophomonas; species Stenotrophomonas sp. 17(2023). The sequence continues at coordinate 396,674 of NZ_CP128405.1, read as the reverse complement.
AGCGGCAGCTCAAGGATCTGCAGGAGGCGTATGGCGAGGCGATGCTGGAGCTACGTGCACGAAAAAAATTGGCGTCCCTGCTGGGCAAGGACGAGACCTGATGGTCACGATCCAGCAGGGACTGCGCAATGACGGCGTGGCGGTCTCGATGTCGCAGTTGTGCCGCTGGTTCGACGTGCCGCGTCGGACGGTTTACTACGGGCCAGTGAGAACTGCACCGGCGGTGCGGCTGGAGCTGGCCGGCCCGATCAAGCAACTGATCGAGGCCGAACCTTCGTTTGGCTATCGCACGGTCGCCGGATTGCTGGGCATGAACAAGAACACGGTGCAACGGATCTTCCAGTTGATGGGCTGGCAGGTACGCAAACGCGCTGTGGGTATGCGTCCCCGCATCCAAGCACTGCCCTCGGTGGCCTCGGCGCCGAACCAGCGTTGGGCGACCGATCTGTGCCGGATCTGGGGCGGCCGTGATGGTTGGCTCACATTGGCGCTGGTGATCGACTGCCACACCCGCCAACTGCTGGGATGGCATCTGTCGCGAACCGGCCGTGCGACGACGGCGGCAGCGGCTTTGGAGCAGGCGTTGATCACGCGCTTCGGTACGCTCGGCCGCGTTCCCGAACCGTTCCTGCTGCGCTCGGATAACGGACTGGTCTTCACCAGCCGCCACTACACGCGCCTGGTGCGCAGCTACGGATTGCGGCAGGAATTCATCACCCCGCACTGTCCACAGCAGAACGGCATGGTCGAACGCGTCATCCGGACACTGAAGGAGCAATGCGCACACCGGCACCGCTTCGAAAGCCAACAGCATGCGATGCGCGTGATCGGCGACTGGATCCAGTTCTACAACCACCCGCGCCCACATCTGGCGCTGTGTGTGAAGCCCCCCGCTGAGGCATACGTTTTGGCGGCCTGACCTGTGCAGAAGCCGCTGGGTCATTACACCGTAGCCTAGAAGCTGAAGAACCTCTGATGGGCCGTGGTCAGGACATCACGATAACCAATCGTGCTGGCGCGAAGTCTTCGCGCCCCTGTTGAGGAAGTGATGACAATTTCCTTGTGCGATACCAGTTGCTCCAGTGCCATTCGGTACTTTGCGCTGTCGGCTGGAGAGCTATTGCAGTGGCTGGAAAACAATTCCCCGAAGGAAATTCCTTCGGGACGTGTATGGACCAAGGGCGATATCTGATTGACCAGGGCATTGATGCTGGCATCGCCGGCGGCATCATCAAAGCAAAAGCCCAGCTCGTTCTGACCCGTGAAGGACCGATCGTCCCTGGTGCTGTATCCCAGGGCGCGGAACATGTCCAGCCCTGCACCGCCGTAGTGGATGAAGTGGTTGTTCTTATTCCAGTGAACGGTGGTCATGACGTCACGGGCGCGCGGATGCTGCGACAGATGAACCAACCAATAGTCCCCATGTCCACTGGTGCGAATGAAGAAGACCGTAAAGAACTTCGCACCACAACGTTCGACCAGGCCTTGATAGAGGCAACTTTGAATGTAGAGCCTGAAATCCCTCTCATTCTGTTTGATGTCGTCGAAAGTTCGCCCCTTGAGGACGTCGGGAAGGTCAAGCTTCTCAAGCTGTCGCTGCGTCGCCTGGGAATCGCTGGCAAAGTTGATGAAGGCGTCCACGGCAAAGGTCATGATTACTTCGGCGGTGGGTAGCGCCTGAAAGATCGATCGAATCTGCGAGGCTGGAACCTGCGCATAGCCATACTGATCGAGCAGAAAGATGGAGCGTCCCTTTCGCGGACTCTTCTGCCTGACGAAGCACATGATCTGTTCGACGTTGTTCTCGAACGCACCGCGGATGAGATGGATATCCTTGCCGACACGGTCACCATAGCCACGCCCGGTCAATTCGGACGTCAAGAGCTTATGGGCATTACGGTTCTTTTCGACGAAGAAGCAATCCAAATTCCAATGGAGGGGCTTGTTCCGGCCCAGAGCGATCAGTGCCTGGGCTTCCTTCGCAGCTTCGAGAAATACGAAGGGTGATCCCAGGACGAGTTCACGAGTGTCTTCGTGGATGTAAATTCCACCGCCTGCGAAGCCATCAACCAGTGTGACCGTCAGAATATCTTGGGCAGGTGAGACGACAAGGGTCTGAAGGTAAGCGATCAGGTACTCTCGCAGCACCTCATGCTTGGCGATACTGTGTTGCCGGATCGTGGCAGGCTTCCCTTCATCCCAGTGATACTGAGAAATTGCCATTGTTCCTCCCTACATTGGAGCGTGCGCTGGCATCTCGTCCCAGGTGCGGCCGTTGAGCAGCCTTCCGTTCTTGGCCTTGGCTCGGCGTTTGCCATCGGCTCCCCAGCCGCCCCACTGCTTGAAGAAGAAGGCCACCCCCTGCTCCTCGCATTGGATGCGAACCGCATCGGCCCACTCTGGTTTCATTGGGCGTGCCTTAGGGCCTGATTCGCCACCCACAATGACCCAATGGATATCGTTCAAATCCAGTACACCGACATCCTCCAGCAAGGGCTCCACTGACAGGAATCGGATCCGCGCGTCGACCGAACGAAGGTGGTCAATGCGCGGAACGCCATGGCGACGGTTCTCCACCGATACCCCGAGCCACACGTTCTCGGGCACCGAGCGGGCCTTGAAGTATCTGGCCATGCGGGCCGCACGCTTGGTTAGGATCTGATAGCTGTGCCAAGTGGTGCGCGCAATCACGTCCATCACCTGATCGATGTAGTCCACGGGGACCTTTTCGTGAAAGAGGTCGGACATCGAGTTGACGAAGTAGATTGTCGGCTTCTTGCGCTTGAGCGGGTCGCTGAGGCGCTCTGGAATCAGCCGCAGGGCGAAGCCGTTCTCATAGCCCGGGGTGCCCATGGCTTGGAGGCGACGGGCCATTAGCTCGGCATAGCAGTGCTTGCACCCCGCGGATATCTTCGTGCAGCCCACAATGGGGTTCCATGTTTGCTCGGTCCATTCGATGCGGGAAGACGTAGTCATAGCTGGACTCTCCGGTTGGAGAATAGTACTAGCGGCTTGGGTACAACGGGGACCGGCACCGACCAGCACACCTTAACGGCGGGAGCAACAACGACTGCAATCCGCACCCCGAACTGACGAAAACAGATCTAGAAATCAAAGCGATGTTGCGCAGTCACATTGCTGACCTTTCCCCAGAAGGCTTGACCCAAGGTGCTTTTCGATGCCAGCACGAGCCAGTACAGCGGCTGATTTTTGGAGCCGGATACGAGCTCGACATTGTCGCTCACGTCCTGATAACCCAGCCTCTTGATCAGTCCGCACCAATGCCGAAAGACAGCCAGCACGGCAACGTCGTTCCGCACAGCAGGATTCACGTGATCACGCCAGCCGGGGGCGAACACGTCCAGCTTGCCATTCGACATTAGTTGCTTGACGTTACGCTGCATGTCCATCGCACTGAAATGAATCAAAAGATCAATTTTTGGCAACTCTGCCAAGATCCGAATGACCTCGAATGGTAATGCCTGGACACTGTAGGGATCCAAAAACGCAAAGTGCAGGCCTGAAGGCGATAGCTTTGAGACAACCTGTCGCGCTGTCTCCTCTGCCTTGCCGGTGTAAGTGGAAGTCGGCCCTAGTCCTTCGCGGTTTAGTCGGTCCAGGCAGGTGGTGACATTGACGGCGTCAAGGTCGGCGATATGAATCGCTCCAAATGAGGCGTACCGCGCTGCCTCGACACCGGCTGCGATCGCACTGCCGGGGATCACCTCCCCCGTGTCCTTGACGACGGCCCGACCCGGCCCGCAGTACAGGTCGATGAAAGTCGAATTGCGGTCAAACTTGCGCCTGGCGGCTCGACTGATATCCACGTAATGACGCAGGCGCAGGTGCTTCTCCTGCGCCCAACTACCGACGACTTCACGCCGACCGCCGTCGACCGGATCTATGTCGTAACGTTCTTCCGGCCGTTTTGTCGGCATAGACGTCCCCTTCCCCCTAAAGGCGCACGCTGGTTACGGAATCAGCCTACCGCATGTCTGGCCAAGAATGAGCTGCCTTGGGTCAGAGTTTCGCCCTGCGTTATCCAGCCTTTTGCCTGATCGAAACGACCTTTCCCGTGCTTTCTCGGAGCTGATCAAGGTAATTGGCCCACGCCTGCATCATCTTCTTTCGCTCGGCCAAGTGTGCAGTGCGGTTGTAGGCACGCCCAAGCGGATCGCGGACCGCATGCGCCAATTGATGTTCGATGTAGTCCGGGCGGAAACCCAGAACCTCATCCAGAACTGTTCTCGCCATGGCCCTAAAGCCGTGGCCCGTAATGGTGTCGCCATCGAAGCCAAGATTCCGCAACGCGGCGTTGATCGTGTTCTCACTCATCGGGCGCTTCGAACTTCTTACCCCCGGGAAGACAAATTCGCTCCGACGAGTGAGAGGCCTCAGGTCCTCGAAGACTTCTCTCGCCTGGGACGAAAGGGGCACGATGTGGGGTGTTCCTGTCTTGCTGGCAACAAAGCGCCACTCCGCCTTCTCAAGATCAACATCCTCCCAGCGAGCCTTTCGCAATTCCCCAGGCCGCACGAAGAGCATCGGTCCCAGCTTCAGTGCCGCCAAGGTCACGGGCGACCCCTGATAGGAATACATTGCCCGCAACAGATCGCTGATCTGAACTGGGTCGGTCATGCTCGCGAAGTGCTTGGTCTGGGGTTGCTCCAGCGCTCCGATCAAGCTTTCGGCTGGGTTTGATGTCGCCCGTCCAGTGGCAATCGCATAACGAAACACACGGCTAGCAAGCGAGCGCGTCCTATGTGCTGTCTCGGCAACACCGCGCTTCTCCATCTTACGCAACGCTGCCAGTAGCAACGGCGCCGTTACGTCCGTGATCGGGATATCGCCGATGCTCGCCAGGTCCTTTTCGATCAGGCGGCGCTCGCGCTTTACCGATCCGGGAGTCAGCCCCTCCTTGGTTCGCTTCTCCAGCAGTTCAACGGCGACCACACTGAAGGTGGATTCGGCTCGCTCGGCCTGCGTAGCCCGCTCGATACGAGCTACCTGGGCGGGGTTAGCACCGCCCTTGACCAATGCCCGTAGCCGGTCCCGCTCGGCTCGCGCCTCGCCGAGCGACATGATCGGGTACTCGGCCAGCGTGATCATGCTTGCTTTGCCCGAGTGGCGATAGCGATAGCGCCACACCTTCGCCCCGGACGGCCGCACCTCGATGCACAGGCCATTCGTGTCGGCGACACGGTAAGCATCTTCGCGTGGCTTCAGGGAGCGCAGCTTGGTGTCAGTCAGCATGTGAGTCAGGCGATTGTGAGTCATCGAGCATAGATCATACCCTCTGACTCACAGCCTGACTCACTTCCATTCCGGATTCAAGTGGATCAGCTTGGACCGTGCCACACAAAACCCCAACAATTATCGGGGTTTATCGGGAACCGTCGGACCAACTCGGACAACTTTGGACTGCTTTGTGGTGGGCCCACCAGGATTCGAACCTGGAACCAAAGGATTATGAGTCCTCTGCTCTAACCGTTGAGCTATAGGCCCGCTGCCGGTGCGCAAGTGTAGTGGAGGCCGCGGCAGGCGGCCACCGCCGGCGGCTCCGGCATGCGCGGCTCAGTGCGTGGACTGCGAGTACGGGCGGGCGTCGGGCCGGGTGCCCCAGTCGCGGTTGGGCGTGGCCTGCATGGTGAAGCGCAGCTCGCCGCCGGCCATGATCTCTTCGTGGCGCAGGAACGCACGGTCCAGCGGCTTGCCGTCGAGGGTGGCGCTGCCGATGTAGGGATGGGCATCGTCCAGGTTCTCGGCGATGAGGGTGAAGTGCTTGCCGTTGGGCAGGTTCAGGCGCGCACGCGGCAGGAACGGGCGGCCGATGATGTACTCGTTGCTCCCCGGCGTGACCGGGTAGAAGCCCAGTGCGGTGAACACGTACCACGCCGACATCTGCCCGAGGTCGTCGTTGCCGGCCAGGCCGTCCGGGCGCGGCGCGTACTGGGTGTCCATGATCCGCTTCAGCCGGGCCTGGGTGCGCCACGGCTGGCCGGCGTAGGCATACAGGTAGGCGACGTGGTGGCTGGGCTCGTTGCCGTGCGCGTACCAGCCGATCAGGCCGGTGATGTCTTCCATGTGCTCGAACACCGCCGGGTCCACCTTCGCATCGAACACCTCGTCGAGCCGTTGCAGCAGCCTGTCCGCACCGCCGTGCGCGGCGGCCAGCCCGGCCACGTCCTGTGGCACGTACCACGAGTACTGCCACGCATTGCCTTCGGTGTAGTCGCTGCCGTAGCCGCTGGCGGCCGGATCGAACGGCTCGCGGAAGCTGCCGTCGCGCCTGCGCGCGCGCATGAAGCCGGTGGACGGATCGAAGGCGTGTTTCCAGTTGCCGGCGCGCTTGGTGAATTCCGCGGCGATATCGTCCCGCCCCATGGCCCTGGCCATGCGCGCGATGCTCCAGTCGTCGTAGGCGTACTCCAGGGTCTTGCTCGCCGCCTCGCCTTCCTCGTCGATCGGCACCCAACCCAGTTCGCGGTACTGGGCGATGCCGTCATAGGGGCCGTAGTCGGCACTGGCGACCATCGCCTGCAGCGCCTCGTCGGCGTCGAAACCACGGATGCCCTTCATGTAGGCATCGGCGATCACCGGCACCGCGTGGTAGCCGATCATGCACCACGTCTCCAGGCCGTGGAACGACCATACCGGCAGGATCCCGTAGGGGCTTTCGCGGCGCGCGGCCAGCAGCGAGTTGACCATGTCGCTGCTGCGCCGCGGCGGCTGCAGCAGGGTCATCAGCGGGTGCAGCGCGCGATAGGTGTCCCACAGCGAGAAGGTCGAATAGTGGGTCCAGCCCTGCGCCTGGTGCACGGCGTTGTCGGGGCCGCGGTAGCGGCCATCGCTGTCCATGAACAGGGTCGGGCCGAGCATGCTGTGGTACAGCGCGGTGTAGAACGCGGTGCGCTGCGCCGGCGGTGCGTCCACCTCCACCGCCGCCAGCGCCTGCGCCCACTGCGCACGCGCGGCGGCGCGGATGCCGTCGAAATCCCACCCGGGCGCTTCGGCATCGAGGTTGGCGATCGCGCTGTCCTCGCTGACCGGCGAGATCGACACCTTGACCAGCAGTGGCTCGCGGCCGCCGGGGCCGAAGTCGAAACTGCCGACCAGTTGCCGGCCCTCGATCTGCGCACGCGCGCCCGGGTCCTTGTCCGCCGGCGGCGGGAAGCCACGGTAGACGACATCGCTTTCGGTGTCGTGGAAAGCGTGACCGCGCAGCGGCCGCGAGAAGCGCATGGCGAAGTACAGCTCCCGTCCCGGCGCCCAGCCGCGGGTCTGGCGGTAACCGGTCACGGTGCCATCCGCACGCAGCCGCAGGCGCGACCACAGGATCTTGCCCGGGTAGTCGTACATGCTGGTGCGCAGGTCGACCAGCACATGCGCCGGCCGCTCCGCGGGGAAGGTATAGCGGTGCATGCCCACGCGCGCGCTGGCGGTGAGTTCGGCGCGCACCCCGGAGTCGTCCAGGGTGACGGCGTAGTAGCCCGGCTCGGCGCGCTCGCTGCGGTGGTCGAAGCGCGAGGTGTAGCCGCTGCCCGGCCGGGCGACGTCGCCACGCTCGTACTTCACCTCGCCGCTGAGCGGCATCAGCAGCACGTCGCCCAGGTCGGAGTGGCCGGTGCCGGAGAAGTGGGTATGCGAGAAGCCGACGATGGTGGTGTCGTCATGCCGGTAGCCGGCGGCCCAGCCATAGCCGTCCCTGCGCGACCGGATCTGCGTGTCGGGGCTGAGCTGGACCATGCCGTGCGGCACCGTCGCGCCCGGATAGGTGTGGCCCTCGCCACCAGTGCCGATGAACGGGTCGACCGCCGCCAGTGCGCGCTCGCCGGCACTCTCGCCGGCCATCGCCGTGCCTGCCAGCAGCACCAGCGCGACCATCCACTTCGCCTGTCCGACTGCCATTGCCCGTCCCCTTGGATCGATCCAATTCCCATCGAAGATAACATCCGTCGCCATCGCGGTAACGGCGCGGCGCCACAAAACGAAAAGGCCCCGCGATGCGGGGCCTTCTCTTCGGTGCCGCGGCGGGGCCGCAGGCCGGTCAGTCGATGTCGAGGAAGCTGCGCAGCTGCTCGGAACGGCTGGGGTGGCGCAGCTTGCGCAGCGCCTTGGCCTCGATCTGGCGGATGCGCTCGCGGGTGACGTCGAACTGCTTGCCGACCTCTTCCAGGGTGTGGTCGGTGTTCATGTCGATGCCGAAGCGCATGCGCAGCACCTTGGCTTCCCTCGGGGTGAGGCCGGCCAGCACGTCGCGCACGGTTTCAGACAGGTTGATGTTGGTGGTGTTGTCGATCGGGGACTCCACGTTGGTGTCCTCGATGAAGTCGCCCAGATGCGAATCCTCGTCGTCGCCGATCGGGGTTTCCATCGAGATCGGCTCCTTGGCGATCTTCATCACCTTGCGGATCTTGTCTTCCGGCATGTCCATTTCCTTGGCCAGCTCCTCCGGCGTGGCCTCGCGGCCGTACTGCTGGAGCATCTGGCGGGAAATGCGGTTGAGCTTGTTGATCGTCTCGATCATGTGCACCGGGATGCGGATGGTGCGCGCCTGGTCGGCGATCGAGCGGGTGATCGCCTGGCGGATCCACCAGGTGGCATAGGTCGAGAACTTGTAGCCGCGGCGGTATTCGAACTTGTCGACCGCCTTCATCAGGCCGATGTTGCCCTCCTGGATCAGGTCCAGGAACTGCAGGCCGCGGTTGGTGTACTTCTTGGCGATGGAGATCACCAGGCGCAGGTTGGCCTCGACCATTTCCTTCTTGGCCTTGCGCGCCTTGGCCTCGCCATAGGCCATGACCCGGCTGATTTCCTTCAGCTCGTCCAGGCTCAGGTGCGATTCCTTCTCCACGTCGAGCGTGGCCTGCTGCTCGGCGACGATCTGGTCCTTGACGTCACGCAGTGCCGAGGACCACTTCTGCTTGCGCTTGATCGCGTCCTCGACCCATTCCAGGTTGGTCTGGTTGCCTTCCCAGGAGCGGATGAAGTCCTTGCGCGGCATGCGCGCGGTGACCGTGGCCAGGTGCAGCACGCGGCGTTCCTGGGCCTTGATCCGGCCCATGGTGTCGCGCAGCAGGCGCACCAGCACGTCGGTCAGCGGCAGCGGCAGCTTCAGGGTGACGAAGGTGGCCGACAGTTCCTCGCGCAGCTTGGCCTGCGTCTTGAGGTCGCCCTTGGCGTGGGCCTTCTTGAACTTGGCCAGGTCGCTGGCCAGCTGCTCCATGCGGTTGGCCACTTCCACCGGGTCCGGACCGGTCGGGCCGGTATCCTCGTCGCCGCCGACATCGTCCTCGTCCTCGTCGGCCTCGGCATCGCTGTCGTCGGACGCGTCGTCGCTGTCGGTGGCGGCCGGCGCCGGCTCTTCCTCAACCAGGTCGTTGAAGCCGACGATGATCTCGGCCAGGCGCTTCTTGCCTTCCTTGTGCAGCTCGTAGTCGGCCAGCACCGCCTCGACCGCGGGCGGGAAGGTGCCCAGCGCCGCCTGCACCTGGCCCAGGCCTTCCTCGATGCGCTTGGCGATGGCGATTTCGCCTTCGCGGGTCAGCAGCTCGACCGTGCCCATCTCGCGCATGTACATGCGCACCGGGTCGGTGGTGCGGCCACCTTCGGTGTCGAGTGCGGTAAGTGCGGCAGCGGCTTCCTCCGCGGCGGTATCATCCACCTCGCGGTTGCCGGTGTTGCCATCGCTCAGGATCAGCGTGTCGGCATCGGGCGCCACTTCATGGACATCGATGCCCATGCCGGTGATCAGGCCGATGATGTCCTCGATCTGCTCCGGATCGACCATGTCGTCGGGCAGGTGATCGTTGACTTCGGCGTAGGTCAGGTAGCCCTGTTCCAGGCCCTTGCTGATCAGTTGTTTGATATCGGACTGCTGGGCAGGACGTTCGTTGGCCATGTAGTGCTCGCGCCACCGGCTGGGGAAAGATAGAGAACCTACTATTATACCAGCGCAGCATAACGCTTGCCGGGCGGTGGTTTCACGGCGCGTCAGGGTCTGAGCAGGAAGGTCACCGGTCCATCGTTGACCAGGCTGACCACCATATGGGCCCCGAAGCGGCCGGTTTCCACCCCGCCGGCGTGTTTTTCACGGCAGATCGCCACCAATCGGTTGAATAGCCGTTCAGCCTCGGCCGGCGCCGCGGCGGTGCTGAAGCCCGGGCGCATGCCCGAACGGGTGTCGGCGGCCAGGGTGAACTGGCTGACCAGCAGCAGGCCGCCCCCGGTATCGCGCAGGGAACGGTTCATCCTGCCTGCATCGTCGGCGAAAACCCGGTATCCCAGCAGGCGCTCGGCCATCCGCGCCAATGCCGCCTCGTCGTCGCCCGGTTCCACGCCGACCAGCGCCAGCAACCCCGGGCCGATCTGCCCGACCACTTCCTCCCCGACCGTGACCGACGCCTGGGTGACGCGCTGGATGAGGGAAAGCATGCGGGCTCCTGGCAAGGGGGAGCGCGCACGATATACCGCCCGGCGCCGGCTGCGGGCAGGCGGGGCGGCGGGGCGGCCAGGTCCGCCCCCCCGGCGGGCTAAACTTGCACGGATGAAACCGGAACGCACCGCCTCGCTGTACTACCGCCTCGCCACCGGACTGACCGCGCTGCCCTGGCGCTGGCAACGCGCCCTGGCCGACAGCCTGGCCTGGCTGTGGCGGCGGCTGGATGCGCGCGAAAGCCGGGTGACGCGGCGCAATCTCGAGCTGGCCTACCCGGAGCTGTCGGCGCCGCAGCGCGCGCGCCTGCACCGCGACATCCTCAGGACCACCGCCCGCCAGGCGCTGGAGACCCTGTACCTGTGGACCCACGATCCCGCCGCCAACCTGGCCCGGCACCTGCGCGAACGCCACGGACAGGCGCTGTACGACGCGGCGCGAGCCTCCGGCAAGGGGGTGATCGTGGTCGCCCCGCACTACGGCAACTGGGAGCTGCTGAACCAGTGGCTGGCTTCGCGCGGGCCGTTCGCCTTCGTCTACGCCCCGCCCGAAAGCCCGGCCGGCAACGCCTTCCTGCAACTGGCCCGTGGCGGCGACAACGTGCGCCAGGTGCGCGCCGAAGGCCCGGCGGTGCGGCAGCTGTTCAAGGTGCTCAAGGACGGCGGCACGGTCGCCATCCTGCCCGACCAGCAGCCGAAGAACGGCGACGGCGTGTTCGTTCCGTTCTTCGGCGTGCAGGCGCTGACCATGACCCTGGTCAACCGCCTGGCCGAACGCACCGGCGCCACCGTGCTCTATGCCTGGTGCGAACGGATCGGCCCGGACATCGAGTTCGCCCTGCACGTGGAACCGGCGCCGGCTTCGATCGCCGACCCCGACCTGCAGGTCGCAGCCGGTACGCTGAGCGCGGGCATCGAAGCCATCGCCCGGCGCGATCCGGCGCAATACCAGTGGACCTACAAGCGCTACACACTGCGCCCGCCCGGCAGCGGCGAAAGCGACCCGTACGCCACCGAGCGCCACCCGCATTGAATGCGCATGCATGATGCCCCTGCAACACTGCGTCACCCCCGCGATCGATTGAATCGCCGGGTGCCGACCCCATTAGGTTGCCGATGAACGCCACATCCCCCTCCCCCGCTGCCGCCCTTCCCTGCTTCGGCGAGACCGCGGCGATCCGTTGCGAACGCGCCGCCGCCGAACTGCGTGCAGGACGGCCGCTGGTGATCGCCGAGGGCGACCGCCGCCTGGCCACGATGGCGCTGGACAGCGCCTCGCCGGCCGGCTTCGCCGCGTTCGCCCGGGCCGCGGACGACCGCCATTACCTGTTCCTGACCAGCCCGCGGGCGCGGACGCTGGGCATCGACAGCGCCCACGGCATCCGCATCGCACTGGCAGGCCAGGACTTCGACACCCTGGCGGCGCTGGCCTACCTGCGCGACACGCCCTCACCCGGCGGCCTTCCCAGCGAAGGCGACGCCCTGGATGCCGCCGCCGTCGAAGTGGCGCGCCTGGGCCTGCTGCTGCCGGCACTGGTCTCGACCACCCTGCATGCCGGCGACAGTGCATTCGACGGCTGCCTGCACCTGGCCCTGGACGACCTGCGCTGCGGCGCCGCCCAGGCCGGCCAGGACTACGAGCTGGTGACGCGCTCGCCGGTGCCGCTGCGCGATGTCGGCATGACCGAGTTCGCGGTGTTCCGCGGCGGGGTGGCCCAACGCGACCAGGTCGCGGTCATCGTCGGCAGCCCCGACCTGCAGGGGGTGGTGCCGGTACGCGTGCACTCCTCGTGCCTGACCGGCGACCTGTTCGGTTCGCTCAAGTGCGATTGCGGCGACCAGCTGCGGCGCGCCCTGCGTACGCTCAAGGAACTGGGCGGCGGCATCCTGCTGTACCTGGACCAGGAGGGCCGCGGCACCGGCATCGCCGCCAAGATGCGCGCCTACGGCTACCAGCACGAGGGCCTGGACACCATCGACGCCGACGCGCAGCTGGGCTTCGGCGCGGACGAGCGCCGCTACGGCAGCGCGATCGCCATGCTGCGGGGCCTGGGCGTACAGCGCATCCAGCTGCTGACCAACAACCCCACCAAGGTGCAGCACCTGCGCAACGCCGGCATCGAAGTGCTGGGCTGCATCCCGGTCACCGGCCAGATCACCCCCGAGAACGAGCAGTACCTGCGCACCAAGGCCGCGCGGGCCGGCCACCACCTGGATGTCGACGCGCTGATCATGTCCGCGCAGTGACCGCGGCCGTGCCGCGCGGATGACGGACCTCCCGGCGTCCCTGTATGGTCGCGCCATGATCGAACCGCCAAGCCTCCCCCCCCTGCCTTCCGCCACGGACGACTGGCAGCCGCTGCCGGCCCGCGGCGCGCCCTTCGCCGCGATCGGCGCGGGGCTGGCATCGATGGCCGTGCTGCTGCTGGCCAGCGGCGTGCTGTCGCTGGTACTGCGCAATCCCTGGTGGCTGCCGAGCATGCTGGCCGCCGCTGGCGTCGGCCTGCTGGGCGGGGCCTGGATCGGCTGGCGCCGCCATCGCCGCACGTTCTGGCGGCTGGACCCGCAGGCGCTGGGCGTGCGCCGCGGCCACCTGTGGCAGAGCGAAAGCCACGTGCCGGTGTCGCGCGTGCAGCACCTGGACCTGCGCCGCGGCCCGCTGCAGCGCGCCGCCGACCTGGCGACCCTGGTCGTGCATACCGCGGGCACCCGGATGAACACCGTCGCCATCGCCGGGCTGGCGCAGGAAGACGCCGAGCGCCTGCGCGACCGGCTCGCCCGCCAGCTCGACCACGACGACGCACTGTGAGCCTGCACGACACGCCGGACGAGACCCGGGAGCAGCGCCTGCATCCCTGGTCGTGGCTGTTCGAGCTGCAGCAGCACCTGCAGCAGTTCCTGCTGCCGCTGGTGGCGCTGCTGTTCTTCGGCAGCCGTCGCCAGGATGGCGAGTGGCCGTTCCACCTGGTCACCCTGGCAGTGCTGCTGGCCATGGCCGGCAGCGCGCTGCTGCAATACCTGACCTACCGCTACCGGATCGGCGATGACGCACTGACCGTACGCAGCGGCATCCTCGAGCGCACCCGCCGCGAGATCCCGTTCGCGCGCATCCACAACGTGGTCGTGCACCAGAACCTGCTGCACCGCCTGTTCGGCGTGGCCGAACTGCGGCTGGAGTCGGCCGCCGGCAACAAGCCCGAAGCGCAGATGCGGGTGCTGCGGCTGGAACAGGCGCTGGAACTGGAACGGCTGATCCGCCAGGGCGGCACCCGCGTGCCGCTGGCCGCGGACAGTACCCAGGCCGCTCCCGGTACGCTGCTCGAACTGCCGCTGCCGGAACTGGTGCGGCTGGGGCTGATCTCCAACCGCGCGCTGGTGGTGGCCGCCGCCGCCATCGGCGCCGTCTGGCAGATGTTCCCGCGCGAGGTCGCGGAGGATTTCGTCCGCGACCAGGGCCGGCAGGCAATGGGCTATGCCAGCCAGCTGCAGCTGGACAGCGTGCCGCTGGCCGGCACCGTCGCCGTCGTCCTGTTGCTCGGGCTGCTGCTGATGGCGGCGATGTCCATCGCCCTGGCGATCGTGCAATACCACGGCTTCCGCCTGAGCGAGGCCGAGCGCCGGCTGACCGTCGAGCGCGGCCTGCTGACCCGGCTGCGCAGCAGCGTCGCGCACCGCCGCATCCAGGCCTGGACCCTGCGCGAAGGCGTGATGCACCGCCTGTTCCGGCGTCGCCAGCTGCGCGTGGACATCGCCAGCGGCGGTGGCCAGGAGCAGGAGGGCCGGGCCCTGAAGGAGCTGGCACCGGTGGCCGCGCCCGCCGCCTGCGACGCACTGCTGCAGCATCTGCTGCCCGGCGTGCAGTGGCCGCCCGCGCAATGGCAGGCGGTGTCGATGCGCGGCTGGTGGCGGCTGTGCCTGCCGGCGCTGATCATCGTCGCGGCGGCCACGGCACTGGGCTGCCGCCAGTTCGGCGCCTGGGGCCTTCTGCCCCTGCTGTGGCTGCCCTGGTCGGCGCTCAATGCGCATCGCCAGGTCGCACGCATGGGCTACAGCATCGACCCGCAGCGGGTCGCGATACGCGGCGGATGGTGGAGCCGCTGGTGGCGCGTGGCCGAGCTGGACAAGCTGCAGGCGCTGCGCCTGGACCGCTCGCCGCTGGACCACTGCTTCGGCACCGCCACGCTCACCCTGGATACCGCCGGCGCTCTCGGCTCGCCGCCGCTGCGCCTGCATTTCCTCGAGGCCGCGCGCGCCCGCGAACTGATGGAGCATCTGGGGCGGGAGATGGCTCGACGCCGTCTGCGCTGGTAGCGGCACCCGCGTGGGCAGGGCCCGGCCCCCGCCCGGTGCGACCTGCGCGCCCGGCGGCCTATGCCCGCGAAGGCCCCCAGTAGCCCAGCTCGCGGCGGATCTGCAGGCCGCGCCAGATCGCGCCCAGCGGCTTGCGCCCGGGCTTCCCCAGGCGGCCGGCGATGAAATCCTCGGTGGCGGCGATCACCCGCTCGGACGAACGCCCGTCGCGATACGGATGGATCGAATCGGCATAGCGGGTGATTTCCGCCAGCAGCGCCGGCTCGGGCGACAGCGCGCGCGCCAGCATGTCGGGCAGGCGCCGCGGGTCGTCGAAATCGAGCATGTGCGGCTGTGGCACGCGGTTGCGGAAGGTCACCACCGGTTTGTGCTGGACGATGAACTCCGAGACGATCGACGAAGTGTCCGACACCAGCACATCGGCGGCGCGCTGCGCGGCCATCAGCTGTTCCGGTTCGATGAAGCACGCATTGGCGCCGGCCAGCGCACGGTAGCGCTCGAAAAGCTCCGGCGCGCACTTGGGGTGCAGGGTCAGCAGCCAGTAGCGTTCGCCGGCGGCGATGTCGGCGGCGATGCTGTCGTACAGGTGCGGCGCCGCACTGAGGCGCTCGGTGAAGGTGGAACCGAACAGCACCACCGCGCGTCCGCCGGCCGCCGCGCGCAGGCTGGCGGCCTGCCCGCCGTCATCGCGGAACAGCGGGTCGAGTTTCGGCCAGCCGGTTTCCTTCACCACGAAATGCCGCTCGCGCGCGGCCAGTTCCTGGAACGGCCGCGTCGTCGCCGGCCCCTGCGTGCAGTACAGGTCGAACAGGCCGCGCACCCGGAAATGGCCGCGGGCGTCCTCGCGCTTCTGCACGTTGAAGCCATGGAACAGCTGCACCTTGGCCCCGGCCACGAACGGCGGCACCCAGTTGGCGGCGCTGAGCACCGCGCGTGGCCGCATCGCCAGCGCCTGCTGCAGGCCGATGGCCGGCACGCCTGCCAGGGTCGCCCCGACCGCGCCGCCCTCGAACCAGGCCGCGACCGCGTGGCCGTCCGCGTGCAACGCCTGCGCCAGAGGCGCGAGAATAGGCAGCGCATAGCGCTCCGTCGCAAACAGCAGGTATCCGGCCATCACCATGTCCTCTTCGACCGCTCCCACCGAACGGCCTCGCATCACGGCCTGCATTATCGCGTTCAACGAAGCCGCACGCATCGGCGACTGCCTGGCCTCGCTGGCGTTCTGCGACGAGATCGTGGTGGTGGATTCGTACTCCAGCGACGCCACCGTGGCCATCGCCGAAGCAGCCGGCGCGCGGGTGCTGCAGCGCGCGTTCGACGGATTCCGCAGCCAGAAGGCGTACTGCGTGGAGCAGGCCCGCCACGACTGGGTGCTGTGCCTGGACGCCGACGAGCGTGTGGGTACCGAACTCCGGCACGCCATCGAACAGGCCCGCGACACCGGGTTCGACGGTGCGGCCGGCTACCGGTTCGCCCGCCTGTCCGAGTACTTCGGCCGGTTCCTGCGCCACGGCAACGCCTACCCGGACCGCGTGCTGCGCCTGTTCGACCGCCGTCGTGGCGGTTGGCGCGGAGCGCGCGAGATCCACGAGGCCGCCAGCGTCGATGGCCCGGTGCGCACGCTGCGCGGCGACCTGGTCCACTACCCCTATCGTTCATTCGAACAGCAGCTGGCCAAGACCCAGCGCTACGCGCGGATGATGGCCGAGCACGAGTTCGCCCGCGGCAAGCGCGCCACCCTGGGCAAACTGGTACTGGCGCCGGCCTGGCGCTTCTGGCGCGGCTGGCTGCTGCGCGGCGGCTTCCGCGACGGCTGGCACGGCCTGGTGTATGCCTACGTGCGCGCCAACTACGTGCGGCAGAAGACCATCATGCTGTGGCTGCTGCAGAACGGCCGGAACGTGGCCGATCAGCCGCGCGATCAGCCCTGATCCGGCTGCCTCAGCCGCGGACCGGCTGCCGCTGTTCGGCGGTCCGCTGCCCTGGC
Organism: Stenotrophomonas sp. 17(2023); assembly: GCF_030345315.1. NCBI lineage: Bacteria > Pseudomonadati > Pseudomonadota > Gammaproteobacteria > Lysobacterales > Lysobacteraceae > Stenotrophomonas > Stenotrophomonas sp. 17(2023). Next base: position 379,942 of record NZ_CP128405.1, on the reverse strand, counting down.
TGCCGCTGCTCGTTCTGCCGGCGGTAGCGCTCGGAGGCCGCCACCAGCGACAGGCCCGTAAGCACGCCCACCAGGGTGGCATAGGTGCTGACGGTTATCTGGTGGGCGAACATCGACTGGGTCGCGCCGCACAGGATGTAGGCCACCACCACCATCACCCCGGCCGCTGCCGGGCCGCGGAATCCGTCCACGCCGCTATGGCGATGCAGGTGGATGAAGAGCCACAGCGGCAGGCCGTAGATGCACAGCAGCAGCAGCAGGCCGGGGATGCCCTGGGTGGCGCCCCACTCGGCGATGTCGTTGTGCGCGTGCCCCAGGTGGCAGCGCGCCTCCACCGCCTGCGGCAGCCGGCAGTCCGGCAGGCGCTGCATGGCGATGTCGAACTTGCCGATGCCCACGCCCGTCCATGGATGCTCGCGGAACGTGTCCCAGGCCACCTGCAGCCGTTCCAGGCGTGCGCCGGCCGACGAGTCCACGTCTCCGGCCTCGATGCGCTGCACGTCGCTGTGCAGTTCGGTCAGGCGGGTAAGCTCGCGCAGTTGCGGGACCGCCAGCACCAGCGTCGCCGCAACCAGCAGCAGCCCGGCCAGCGACGCCAGGCGCAGGCGTCCGCTGCCGCGGCGTATCGACAGCGTCATCGCCACCAGCAGTGCCAGCAGCGCCGGCCATACGCCGCGGCTGCCACTGAGCAGGATCACCGTGCCACCAGCCGCCATGCCCAGCGCGATCCAGCCCCAGCGCCCCGGGGGACGACAGAACACCAGCAGGATCATGAGCACCAGGGTGACATCGGCCAACACGATGGAATTGGTCCACGCCTCCGCACGCGGCCAGCCCTGGACCACCTGGTAAGCGGCGATGGCCAGGGTCGCGAACAGGCCGAACAGCGCGCCCCACCACAGCATTTCCTGACGGGGCCGGAACGCGCATACCCACAGCAGCACCCAGGGCATGGCCAGGAACCGGGTGCGGTAGCCTTCATCCCTGAACGCCTCGGCGGACTGCCACGACGACACCAGCGACGAGGCCAGCGCCGCCACGGTCAGGGCCAACAGCAGGTAGCCGATGACGCCGGCACGCACGCGCCACAGGTCGGAAAACCCCCGCGCACTGGTCAGCAGCAGTACCAGGGCAAACGGCAGCACGTTGAAGGGCGTGCTCACCATCGCCGCCGGCAACAGGAACAGCCCTGCCGATGCCAGCATGCCCAATGCGTCTTTCCGCTCAAGACCAGTGGTCGCGGTATACGTCAGATTGCGTGCCATCCTTGCAACTCTGGGACCAACGCCATGAATCATTCCCTACCAGACACGCCACGACCGGCGTCCATGGCCCTTGCGGTCGTGGATACCACCCCGGCCTAGACAACCGGGGGACAATACCACGCCTGTATGATTGTCCTTAACAGGCGGCTTCCTCCCGGCGATATCTCCTCAATGAAACGCATCCTGGTCACCGGCGGCGCCGGCTTTCTCGGTTCGCACCTGTGCGATCGCCTGGTCGGCAGCGGCCACGATGTGCTCTGTGTCGACAATTTCTTCACCGGCAGCAAGCGCAACGTCGCGCACCTGCTGGGCAACCCCGGCTTCGAGCTGATGCGCCACGACGTGACGTTCCCGCTCTACGTCGAGGTGGACCGCATCTTCAACCTCGCCTGCCCGGCTTCGCCCATTCATTACCAGCACGACCCGGTCCAGACCACCAAGACCAGCGTGCATGGGGCGATCAACATGCTGGGCCTGGCCAAGCGCCTGGATGCGCGCATCCTGCAGGCGTCCACCAGCGAGGTGTATGGCGACCCCGAAGTGCACCCGCAGCAGGAGGGCTACTGGGGCCGGGTCAATCCGATCGGCCTGCGCAGCTGCTACGACGAGGGCAAGCGCTGCGCGGAAACGCTGTTCTTCGATTATTTCCGCCAGCACGCGCTGGACATCAAGGTGGTGCGCATCTTCAACACCTACGGCCCGCGCATGCACCCCAGCGATGGGCGGGTGGTCAGCAACTTCATCGTGCAGGCGCTCAAGGGCGAGGACATCACCATCTACGGTGACGGCAGCCAGACCCGCAGCTTCTGCTACGTGGACGACCTGGTCGATGCCATGGTCCGCATGATGGACAGCGAGCGCGGCTTCACCGGGCCGGTCAACATCGGTAATCCCAGCGAGTTCACCATGCTGGAACTGGCCGAGAAGGTGATCTCGCTGGTTGGCGGCAGCTCCAGGCTGGTGTTCCAGCCCCTGCCGCAGGACGACCCGAAGCAGCGCCAGCCGGACATCGCGCTGGCCCGCTCGGCCCTGGACTGGGAGCCGAAAGTGGCGCTGGATGACGGCCTGAGGGAGACCATCGCCTATTTCCGCCAGGTGCTGGCGGCATGAGCATCTCGGCCACCACGTTCTCGGTCGTCATCACCAGCTACAACTACCTGCAGTTCGTCGTGGAGGCGGTGGAGAGCGCGCTTGCCCAGACCCGGCCGGCCGCGCAGGTCATCGTCGTCGACGATGGCTCCAGCGATGGCTCGCCGGCCATGCTGCAACAGCGCTACGGCGCCGATCCGCGCGTGACCCTGCTGTTCGGCGAGAACGAGGGGCAACTGGCCGCGTTCCAGCGCGGCACGGCCGCCGCCAGCGGCGACGTGGTCTGCTTCCTGGATGCCGACGACCGCTGGAAACCGCAGTACCTGGAGAAGATCGGCGCGGTCTACGACGCACGGCGCGATGTCGATTTCGTGTTCAGCGACCTGCGCACCTTCGGCATCGACAACCAGGACATCCTGTACGAGGACAGCAAGGCGCCGATCGACCTGGGCTACACCGCGATCAGCACCTACTTCTTCGTCACCTGGTACGGCGCACCGACCTCGGCGCTTTCCCTGCGCCGGCGCTGGGCGGACACCGTGCTGGACCTGCCGCCCAGTTTCCGCAAGCAGTGGAAGCTGTGCGCCGATGCCTGCCTGGTCCACGGCGCCAGCATCCTGGGCGCGCGCAAGTTCTACCTGCCGACAGGCTGCGTCGAATACCGGACCCACGGCAGCAACGGCTGGTGGGCGACCCGCCAGGAGCCGGCCTCGCTGCACCTCAACGGCCTGCGCAACTACGGGATCGTCCGCCACTACGCATGGCGCAGCGGGCTGGACGACAACTGCTGCGTGCTCAGCAAGAACGAGTACCGCACCAAGCCCGCACCGACGCGCAAGGAGCGCAAACGCTATGCGTCGCTGGCCCTGCGCGGCGATGCGCCGTGGTGGAAGCGCTACGAGCGCGCGGCCAGCATCCTGTTCGGGCACAGGCGCGGCCGCTGAAAGCCGGGCCTCCAGCGCGCCAGCGCGTGCCGGCGGTCAGCGACAGGACACTGCCCGGGTGCGGAAACGCCCGGGCAGGTTGTGCAGGAACCAGCGCACGTCAAGCTTGAGGCGATAGCCCTCCCGGGCCAGCCAGCGCCACGCCCCGACCGGTTCCTTCTCCCCGGTGCGGGCCTGGATGATCGACTCGAAGCTCTCGTCGCTGCTGACCAGGCCCGGCTTCAGGCCCAGGCATTCCACGCCGTGCAGCCAGGCCAGGTCCATGTAGTCGTCGACCGCCACGACCCATTCGTCCGCATGCCGCAGGAACCGCTCCGCCGCCGCCGGCGCCAGGTAATAGCCGAACGTGCACAGCGGGCTGCGCCAGTAGCGGTGCAGGACGAACTCACCGAAACGGCACCACGGTTCGCTGGGCCTGTCGGCGGCATGCAGGCGGAAATACCCCACCTCCTCGGGCAACTGCGGCAGATCGGCCAGCAACCCCGGCAGGCGCGGGTCGATCGCGATGTCGTCTTCCAGCACCAGCATCGGCTGGCCACTTTCCACGCAGCGCTGCCAGAGCAGGTAGTGGCTGGCCCAGCAGCCCACCTCCCCCGGACGGAACGGCCTGCCCTTGCGCAGCAGCCGCTTCTTCTCGGCGACGTGGCCGAAAAGTGGATGCGGCTGGCGCCCGTTCACCGCTTCGAAGAACCGGAAGCGCAGCCCCAGCGCGGCCGCCTGGCGCTCCATCGACACCCGCCGGTCAGCCGATGCGGGCAGGTTGATGACGTAGATCGGCAGTTCGCTCGTTGACCGAGGCATGACAGACACTTCTGGTTTCAGGGAAACGACGACGATGAAGGCGGGACGCCCTGCCGGCAGGCGGGCCGGGCCTTGGCCCGGAAAAGACGCGCCCGGGCGGCCGCACATGCCCCGCCGCCGTTTTCACAAGAATTACACGGACATCGGAAAAGTTATGTGAATGGGCGTTTCGTGCTGGCGAACACATTATCCCGGGCATCATGGCCGGTTTCGACTACCGGCTTTTCACCAGCCGCGCATGGAAGAAGCCATCACCGTCGTGCTCGCCCGGCAGGCGCTGGCGCGTCCCGGCATCGTCGTGGCCGAAGCCCTCCGGCAGCCGGTCGATGCCCGCATCCTCCGTCCGCGCCAGGAAGGCGGCGATCTGCTGCTGGTTCTCGCGACGCAGGATCGAACAGGTGGCGTACACCAGCACGCCGCCCGGCGCGAGCACCTGCCACAGGGCATCGAGCAGCCGCGCCTGCTGGGCAACCAGCGCATCGATGTCGCCGGGACGCCGGTGCAGCAGCACGTCAGGCTGGCGACGGATCACGCCGGTGGCCGAACACGGCGCATCCAGCAGCACCGCGTCGAAGGGCTCGCCGTCCCACCACGCGGCGCAATCGGCCGCGTCAGCCGCCCGCACCTGCGCCGAGGCGCCCACACCGGTGCGGTTGAAGGTCTCGCGGATGCGCTGCAGGCGCCGCGCATCCACGTCCAGCGCCAGCAGCCGCAGGCCGGGATCGCGTTCCAGCAGGTGCGCCGCCTTGCCGCCAGGGGCGGCGCAGGCATCGAGCACCCGCGCACCGGGCGCCGGCGCCAGTGCGTCGGCCACCTGCTGCGCCGACAGGTCCTGTACCGACACCGCGCCCTCGCCGAAGCCCGGCAGGCTGGCGACCGGCACCGCGACCGGCAGGCGGATCGCGTCGGCGGCCAGGGCCGAGCCCTCGGCCTCGATGCCCGCCTCGTGCAGCAGCGAGAGATAGGCATCGCGCGGGTAGCGCTGGCGGTTGACCCGCAGCCACAGCGGCGCCGGCTGCAGGCTGGCGGCGAACACCGCCCCGGCCTGCGCCGGCCAGTCCCGGCGCACATGCTCCTGCAACCAGACCGGCCATGCGTCCTCGGCACGGGCGTCGGGGAAACCTTCACGCTGCGCCCGGCGCAGCACCGCGTTGACCAGCCCGGCCTGGCGCTCGCGCCCCAGCGCACGTGCCGCATCGACCGTGGCCGACAGCGCGGCATGGGCCGGCAGCTGCAGCGCATCGAGCTGGGCGAAGCCGGCCAGCAGCAGCCCCTTCAGGTCGGCCTCGCGCGCCCCCAGCGGTTTCTGCAGCCATTGCCGCAACGCCTGCTCGTAGACCGCGTGGCGGCGCAGCGCGGCGAAGCAGATCGCTTCCAGCAGGGCGCGGTCACGGCCATCGTCCAGCTTCGGCAGCACCGCCGCCAGCTCGGCCTTCAACGAACGGCCGCGGCCGGCCACTGCCGCCAACACCTTGGCCGCCAGCAGGCGCGTCTGCACGCCCGGCTGTTGTGCGGCGCCGCCCTTCCACGGCCCGGATGCCGAGACCACCATCCGCTCAGCCCTCCACCGGCAGGTCGCGGCGGGCATTGAGGTAGTCGGCGGCGGTGATCGCCTTGCCGCCCTCGCGCTGCACCACGCGCAGGCGCAGTGCGCCCTGCCCGCAGGCGATGTCGATGCCCTCGCGGGATGCGCCGATCACCGTGCCCGGTGCCTTGCCGCGGTTGTCGTCGATGGCCACCGCACCATGGATGCGCACGCGCTCGCCGGCCAGCATGGCCTCGGCCACCGGCCACGGGTTGAAGGCGCGCACCCGCCGCGCCAGCGCCGCGGCGTCCTGGCTCCAGTCCAGCCGCGCCTCGGCCTTGTCGAGCTTGTGTGCATAGGTGACGCCGGCCTCGGGCTGCGGCTGCGCGACCGGCTTGAGGCCGGCGCGCAGCAGGCCCAGGCCGTCGGACAACACCTGCGCGCCCATCTCGGCCAGGCGGTCGTGGAGCAGGCCGCCTGTATCGGTGTCGGCGATGGCCGTGCGCTGGCTCAACAGCACCGGCCCGGTATCCAGCCCGGCCTCCATCTGCATCAGGCACACCCCGGTCTCGCCGTCACCGGCCTCGATCGCGCGCTGGATCGGGGCCGCGCCGCGCCAGCGCGGCAGCAGCGAGGCATGCACGTTCCAGCAGCCGTGGGTGGGAATGGCGAGCACCGCCCTGGGCAGGATCAGGCCGTAGGCGACCACGACCATCAGGTCCGGCCGCAGGTCGCGCAGTTGCTGCTGGGCCTCGGCGCCCTTCAGGCTCTCGGGCTGGAACACCGGGATCCCGCGGGCGATGGCATCGAGCTTGACCGGCGACGGCATCAGCCCACGGCCGCGGCCGGCCGGACGGTCGGGCTGGGTGTACACCGCGACCACCTCGTGGTGGCGCGCGGCCGCACCGAGCGAGGCGACGGCGAATTCCGGCGTACCGGCAAAAACGATTCTCATGGCAATCCAACTCCCGGAAAGAACGACGGCGCCGGGGACGGCGCCGTGCGATGCGCTGGTGCACGCCCGGCCAGGCCGGGGGCGCGGCTCAGGCGACGTGCTTGCGCTGCTTGGCCAGCTTCTTGCGCACCATCTCGCGCTTGAGCGGCGAGAGGTAATCGATGAACAGCTTGCCGTCCAGATGGTCCATCTCGTGCTGGATGCAGGTGGCCAGCAGGCCTTCGGCCTCCAGCTCCCGTGCGCGGCCCTCGCGGTCGAGGAAGCGCACCACGATGCTGTCGGCACGGGTCACGTCGGCATAGATGCCGGGCACCGACAGGCAGCCTTCCTGGTAGACCCGGCCGCCTTCGCTGGCGCTGGCGATCTGCGGGTTGATGAAGACCTGCGGCGCGTCGTGCTCCTCGCTGACGTCGATCACCATGAAGCGCTTGTGCACGTCCACCTGGCTGGCGGCCAGGCCGATGCCGGGGGCGTCGTACATGGTCTGGAACATGTCGTCGAGCAGCTGCTGGAACGCCGGGGTGGTCACTTCGGCAGGGTCGACCGGGACCGCCTTGGTGCGCAGCCGCGGGTCGGGGAATTCGAGAATGGGCAGGAGGGCCATGGGGTGCACCGGATGGGAGATGCCGCACAATTCGGCAGGACGTCCCAATTCTAGCGCCTGCGCTTGCCCCGCGCCCCGGGTTCTGCACTATAGTGCGCGAACCTGTTGGGGAATCAGGCAGATCGCAGCCATGCTGAAACAAATACGTACGGTCGCCGCCGTCGCGTTGCTGACCGTGACGACCTATGCGGTGGCGGTCGAGACGGGCGCCAGCCATCCGGACACCTACGTGGTGCGCAAGGGCGACACGCTGTGGGACATCGCCGCCCGTTTCCTGAAGAAGCCGTGGCTTTGGCCGGAGATCTGGCAGGCCAACCCGCAGGTCAAGAATCCGCACCTGATCTACCCGGGCGACGTCCTGAGCCTGGCCTACCTGGACCGGGTGACGCCGCAGGGCACCGTCCAGCCGGGCAAGCGCGACGAAGCGCCGATCAACGCGATCCCGCTGGCCCAGGTTGAACCGTTCCTGAAGAACCTGACCGTCATGGACAGCTTCAAGGAACTGCCCTACGTGGTCGGCCTGGAAGACAACCGCATGCGCGCCAGTGCCGGGCAGCAGGCCTATGTCCGCGGCCTGCAGGGCGCACAGCCCGGCCAGCGCTATGCCGTGCTGCGGCCCACGGTGCGTTATGGGCAGCCCAAGCCCAGCGACGATCTGGACGAGCGCGGCAACGTGACGCCGTTCACCGGCGACCTGTGGAAGAGCTACGTGGCCAGCAGCGACCGCCACGAACTGCTGGGTTACGAACTGGCCCAGGTCGCGACCGGCACGATCACCCGCGTCGGCAGCGGCGAGCGCGAAACCAGCACCCTGCTGCTGCAGGCCAGCGGCCGCGAAGTGCGCGCCGGCGACCGCCTGGTCCCGGTCCAGGCCAACCCCTACGACCTGCAGTTCGTGCCGCACGCGCCCACCGCAGCGGTGGCCGACGGCCACCTGCGCGTCCTGGCCGTGGCCGATACCCTGACCTCGGGCGGCCCGCGCGATGTCATCGCCATTTCCGGCGGCGCCCGTGACGGCATCGACAACGGCACCGTGTTCTCGGTCTGGCGCAGCGGCCGCCATGTCACCGACCGGGTGACCGGCATGGCCACCTCGCGTACCGATGATGCGCTCAAGCCCGGCGCCGGCCGCGTGTCGCTGCCGGCCGAATATGCCGCGCACGCCATGGTGTTCCGTACCTTCGACAGGGTCAGCTATGCGCTGGTGATGGAAGGCACCAAGCCGGCGCGCGTCGGGTACGAGCTCAAGCACCCGGACGCCCAGTAAGCGACGCGGCGTAATCCCACGCAGCAACAAGACGGCGCCCGAGGGCGCCGTCGTCGTTTCCGGGCCAGCATGCGCGCATGCCAGCCCTTCCCGACCCCACCGGCGAGCGCGCAGATGAAACCCGGGCGCTGTTGGCACTGGTGCTGGCCGGCGGCCGTACCCGGCCACTGCGCGACCTGCTCGACCACTTCGGCAGCGCCAGCCATGCGCTGGCCGCCGGGCCCCGGGCCTGGCAGGCCGCCGGCCTGGACCGGCAACAGGTGCAGGCACTGGGCACCGCGGCGCCGGCGGCCAGCGAACAGGCCCGCCGCTGGCTGGAGCACCCTCGCCACCACCTGCTCGGCTGGGGCGACGACGACTACCCATCGCTCCTGCGCAGTTGCCAGAATCCACCGCTGGCCCTGTTCATCGACGGCGACCCGGCATGCCTGTGGCAGCCCGCCATCGCCGTCGTCGGCAGCCGCAATCCCAGTGCGGCAGGGTGCGAGAACGCCTACGAGTTCGCCCGCGCACTGTCGGCAAGCGGGCTGGCGATCGGCAGCGGCCTGGCCGCGGGGATCGACGCGGCCGCCCATCGCGCCGCGCTGGACGCCGGTGGCGCCACGTTCGCGGTGATCGGCACCGGTCCGGACCTGGCCTACCCGCGCCGCCATGCCCCTCTCCAGACGCTGGTCGCCGCCCGCGGCGCGGTGGTCAGCGAGTATCCGCCCGGCACACCGCCGCGCAACGGCCAGTTTCCGGCCCGCAACCGGGTGCTGGCAGCACTGTGCCTGGGTACGGTGGTGATCGAGGCCGCCGCGCGTTCCGGGGCGCTGATCACCGCCCGGCTGGCGGCCGAAGCCGGGCGCGAGGTGTTCGCGGTGCCCGGATCGATCCGCAATGCCATGGCGCGTGGCTGCCACCGCCTGATACGCGACGGTGCAATCCTGGTGACACAACCGGCCGACATTCTTGAAGGCGTGGCCAATCTGGCCGGCGAACTGGCAGGCGCCTTGCAAAACCGGTTGCTGACCCCCATTCCAGAGGCCCCGGGCAGTGCTTGCCCGGCCCCCACCCCACCGGACCCGGACTACCAGCGCTTGTGGAATGCGCTGGGCCACGACCCAACCGGTATGGATTCGTTGATCAGGCGCACTGGATTGACGGCCAGCAGGCTGTCATCCATGCTGCTGGTCATGGAACTGGAAGGGAAGGTGTCGTCCGCATACGGCTGCTACACCCGCACCTGAGGTTCCTTCACCTCCACAGCGCCGCATGGCGCAGGCCGAGGCAATGAAAGAGAGCATCCTGGACGTCCTGCTGTATCTGTTCGAACACTATTTCAGCGAGGACGCCGATCTCATCCGAGACCGCGACTCCCTGCAGAACGGCCTGATCCAGGCCGGTTTCAGCCCCACCGAGATCAGCAAGGCCTTCGACTGGCTCGACGCCCTGGCCGAGCAGCGCCCGGCCGTGGGCCAGGCCCGGGTGGACGGGCCGGTACGCATCTTCCATGGCCCGGAACTGGACAAGCTGGACGTGGAGAGCCGCGGCTTCCTGCTGTTCCTGGAGCAGCACGGCATCCTCGATGCCGACCAGCGCGAACTGGTGCTGGACCGGGCGATGGCGCTGGACCAGGACGAACTGGACCTGGACGACCTCAAATGGGTGGTGCTGATGGTGCTGTTCAACCAGCCCGGCGCCGAAGCCGCCTATGCCTGGATGGAAACGCAGATGTTCGTCGACGAACCGGAGCCGCTGCACTGAGTACCCGTGGCGCGTTGCATCGCGCCCCGGAATCGGCGTGCGGCGCGAATGGACGCATCGGCCCCCGCGCCGACCTGGACCGGGGCGCATGGCCCGGCATTTCCACCGGGCTGGGTACCGGCCGAAGCAGCACGCCCCTGCACGCCCAGGCGTGCCCTTGCCTGGACAGCCACAAGGAGTCCCCGTGAGCGAGTGGTTCTATGCCGAGGGCAACCGCGAACGCCGCGGTCCGCTGCCCGCAGCGAGCATCGTCGAGCTGTTCCATTCCCGGCGCATTGCCGGCGACACCCTGCTGTGGCGCGAAGGTGCCACCGACTGGCGGCCGCTGAGCGAGTTCGCCGACGAACTCGGCCTGGACATGCCGCCAGGCCAGCCCGTTGCGCCGCCGTTGCCGCCCCCGGTGCAGCACGCGCATACCGTCGAGCCGGCGCCGCCGCGGCCCGGACTGTCCGGGTGCGCCGTGGCCGGCGTGGTCGCCGCGGTAGTGGGCGTGGTGCTGCTGGCGATCGGCGGCATTCTCGCCGCCATCGCGATACCCGCCTACAACAGCTACCTGATGCGCGCGAAGATAACCGCGGCGTGGGCGCAGCTGCAGCCGCTCACACAGGACGTCGCCCGGTTCGCCAGCGCCGCCGGCCACTGCCCGGTCAACGGCGACAGCGGCTTCGAAAGCCCGGAAAGCTACGCCGCCGGCGATGTCGCGAGCGCGCGCGTCGGCCGTTTCGAGAACGGCCACTGCGGCGTGGAGGCGCGTTTCCGGGTACCCGGCAAACAGGCGCTTGACGGCAAGCACCTCTGGCTCGACTACGATACGCAGACCGCCACCTGGACATGCAGCTCCGACGTGGCGGACGAACATCTGCCAGCCCAGTGCCGCGGCTGAGCCGGGACGAACACCACCTTACAGGGGAATATTGATGAGTCAGTGGTATTACGCCGATGCGCAGCGCGAGCGGCATGGGCCGGTCGAAGCCGATGTCCTGCGCGACAAGTTCCGCAGGAACGAGCTGGACCTGGGCAGCCTGGTCTGGCGCGAGGGCATGTCGCAGTGGCAACCGCTCTCGGCGATGGCCGAGGAGCTGCAGCTGCTGGTGCCGGCGGCCACCGCGGCCGGCATCGACCTGCGCGCGGACTACCAGGCCATCGAGGACGGCACCGCCGTCGCCAAGGCCAGCGCGGCGGCGCCATCGCCGTATGCGGCGCCCGCCAGCGCCACCACCGGCGAAGCGGTGGTCAACGGCGGCGAGATCGTCTACGCCGGCTTCTGGAAGCGGGTGGCGGCCTATTTCATCGACAGCCTGATCGTCGGCATCGTCGGTGGCGTGGTGGCGATGGTCATCGGCATGGTGCTGGGCATCGGCATGGCCGGCGTCGGCGGCGGCAGCGATGCCATGGGCGCTGGGTTCATCGCGATCCAGCTGCTGACCAACCTCGTCTCCATCGGCCTGGCCGCCGCCTACTACGCCGGCTTCCATGCCTCGTCCGGCAAGGCCACCCTGGGCAAGATGGCGGTGGGCATCAAGGTGGTGCGCAGCAACGGCGAGCGGATCACCATCGCGCGCGGCATCGGCCGCTACTTCGCGGCCATGCTCAGCGGCCTGATCCTGTGCATCGGTTACCTGATGGCCGCCTTCACCGAGCGCAAGCAGAGCCTGCACGACATGATCTGCGACACCCTGGTGGTGGACAAATGGGCCTTCACCGACCACCCGGAATGGCAGCAGCGCGGGCTGGGCACGGTGACCATCGTGATCCTCTCGCTGTTCGGCGTAATGGTGCTGGTGGGCCTCGTCGCGCTGCTGGCGATCATCGGCATTGCCGCCTCCAGCTTCAGCTGAGTCACATGCCGCCGCTTGACAACGGCGGCCTCTCCGTGATTTCTCTGGACAAGGAAAGCTGAACGCCCGGGCCCTGCCCGGGCGTTGCGCATCTCCGTATCGGCCCCCGCGGCTTCACTATCGGGCGCGTTTGCGCCACCCTAGCGCCCCCCACCGGGCCCCCGCCCTCCCCGCAAGAACCCACTGACATGCCCAAGCACCTGCTCATCGTCGAATCGCCCGCCAAGGCCAAGACGATCAACAAATACCTCGGCAAGGACTTCACCGTCCTGGCCTCGTATGGGCACGTGCGCGACCTGGTCCCGAAGGAAGGCGCGGTCGATCCGGACCACGGTTTCGCCATGCGCTACGACCTGATCGAGAAGAACGAAAAGCACGTCGAGGCCATCGCCAAGGCCGCCAAGGGCGCCGACGACATCTTCCTGGCGACCGACCCGGACCGCGAGGGCGAGGCGATCAGCTGGCACATCGCCGAGATCCTGAAGGAACGCGGGCTGCTGAAGGACAAGTCGATGCAGCGCGTGGTCTTCACCGAGATCACCCCGCGCGCGATCAAGGAAGCGATGGCGCAGCCGCGCGCCATCGCCGACAACCTGGTCGACGCCCAGCAGGCGCGGCGCGCGCTGGATTACCTGGTCGGCTTCAACCTCTCCCCGGTGCTGTGGCGCAAGGTGCAGCGCGGCCTGTCCGCCGGCCGCGTGCAGAGCCCGGCGCTGCGCATGATCGTCGAGCGCGAGGAGGAGATCGAGGCGTTCAAGGCGCGCGAGTACTGGTCGATCCAGGCCGACTGCGCGCATCCGACCCAGCATTTCTCGGCCAAGCTGATCAGGCTGGACGGGCAGAAGTTCGAGCAGTTCACCATCACCGACGGCGACACCGCCGAGGCCGCGCGCCTGCGCATCCAGCAGGCCGCGCAGGGCCGCCTGCACGTCACCGACGTCGCCAGCAAGGAGCGCAAGCGCCGCCCGGCGCCGCCGTTCACCACCTCCACCCTGCAGCAGGAAGCCTCGCGCAAGCTCGGCTTCACCACGCGCAAGACCATGCAGGTCGCGCAGAAGCTGTACGAAGGCGTGGCGATCGGCGAGGAAGGCACCGTCGGCCTGATCTCCTACATGCGTACCGACTCGGTGAACCTGTCGCAGGACGCGCTGGTCGAGATCCGCGATGTGATCGCCCGCGACTACGGCACCGCCTCACTGCCGGACAAGCCCAACACCTACACCACCAAGAGCAAGAACGCCCAGGAGGCACACGAAGCGGTGCGCCCGACCTCGGCGCTGCGCACGCCGGCGCAGGTGGCCAGGTTCCTGACCGACGACGAGCGCCGGCTGTACGAGCTGATCTGGAAGCGCGCCGTGGCCTGCCAGATGATCCCGGCCACGCTCAATACCGTCAGTGTCGACCTGTCCGCCGGCAGCGAGCACGTGTTCCGCGCCAGCGGCACCACCGTGGTGGTACCCGGCTTCCTGGCCGTGTACGAGGAAGGCAAGGACAGCAAGAACGCCGAGGACGAGGACGAGGGCCGCAAGCTGCCGGCGATGAAGCCCGGCGACAACGTGCCGCTGGAGCGGATCGGCGCCGAACAGCATTTCACCCAGCCGCCGCCGCGCTACACCGAAGCGGCGCTGGTGAAGGCGCTCGAGGAATACGGCATCGGCCGTCCCTCGACCTACGCCTCGATCATCCAGACCCTGCTGTTCCGCAAGTACACCGAGATGGAAGGCCGCAGCTTCAAGCCCACCGACGTCGGCCGCGCGGTCAGCAAGTTCCTGTCCAGCCACTTCACCCGCTACGTCGACTACGACTTCACCGCCAAGCTCGAGGACGAGCTGGACGCGGTGTCGCGCGGCGAGGAGGAATGGGTGCCGCTGATGGAGCGCTTCTGGGGCCCGTTCAAGGAACTGGTCAGCGACAAGAGCGAATCGCTGGACCGCACCGACGCCGGCAGCGCGCGCGTGCTCGGCACCGACCCGGGCAGCGGCAAGGAAGTGAGCGCGCGCATCGGCCGCTTCGGGCCGATGGTGCAGATCGGCACCGTCGAGGACGAGGAAAAGCCGAAGTTCGCCTCGCTGCAGCCCGGCCAGAGCATCTATTCCATCTCGCTGGAAGACGCGCTGAAGCTGTTCGACATGCCGCGCAGGCTCGGCGCCGACGCCAATGGCGAGGAAGTGAGCGTGGGCATCGGCCGCTTCGGCCCGTTCGCCAAGCGCGGCAGCACCTACGCCTCGCTGAAGAAGGAGGACGATCCGTACAAGATCGACCTGGCCCGCGCGCTGTTCCTGATCGAGGAAAAGGAAGAGATCGCCCGCAACCGCATCATCAAGGAGTTCGAGGGTTCGGACATCCAGGTGCTCAACGGCCGGTTCGGTCCCTACATCAGCGACGGCACCCTCAATGGCAAGATTCCCAAGGACCGCGAGCCGGCCTCGCTGACCCTGGCCGAGGTCCAGCAGCTGATGGCCGAGACCGGCAAGCCGGCGCGCAAGGGCTTCGGCGCGAAGAAGGCCGCCACCAAGAAGGCCGCGGCGAAGAAGACCGCGGTGAAGAAGGACGCCGCGCCGAAGAAGCCGGCCGCCAAAAAGGCCCCGGCCAGGAAAGCGGCGGCCAAGAAGGCCACGACCACCAAGACCCCGGTGAAGAAGGCCGTCAAGAAAGCCGTCGTGAAGGCCGTGAAGGCACCGGTGGACGACGACACGCCGCCGTTCTGAGCGTGGCCTCCCGCTGCCGCCCCGGCAGGGGGATAATCGGTGTACCTGCTCCAGGCCGCCCACGGGCGGTCTGGTGCGTTTGGCCTCCCTGCGTTCCCGCGGCCGTCGCCGCGGCAGCCAACGGTACCCCCGATGATTGAACTCGATCTGCAGAATGTGGTCCCGGCGCTGCGCGCCGGAAGCGTCATCGCCTACCCGACCGAGGCGGTCTGGGGCCTGGGCTGCGACCCGGCCAACGAAACAGCCGTGATGAAGCTGTTGGCGCTCAAACAGCGGCCGGTCGAGAAGGGCATGATCCTGATCGCCGCCGACGTGGCGCAGCTGCAGGGCTGGGTGCGACTGGACGCACTGGCCGCGGACCGCCGCCAGGCGGTGCTGGACAGCTGGCCCGGGGCCAATACCTGGATCGTGCCAGCCGGGCCGCTCGCCCCGCGCTGGATCACCGGCGAGCACAGCGGCATCGCGGTGCGGGTCAGCGCGCATCCGCAGGTACGCGCCCTGTGCCAGGCCTGGGGCGGCCCGCTGGTCTCGACCAGCGCCAACCTCGCCGGGCAGCCGCCGGCACGCGCCCGCGACCAGCTCGACCCGGCCCTGCTGGCGCAGCTCGACGGCCTGCTCGACGGCGCCACCGGCGGGCTGGCGCAGCCCACCCGCATCCGCGTCGCCGCCACCGGGCAGGTGCTGCGCGAATAAGCCGCCCGGCGTGGGACCCGCTCCGGGGGCGGCAGGCGCCCGGCAGCGCACCGGAGACGCCCGCCTACCCGCCGTGCGCCATATGCGGCACCATGGCCGCATGCGCATCCGCCTGCTCCTGCCCGGGTTCCTGGGCCTGCTGCCCGCCATGGCGATGGCCACCGAGCCGCCGCCCGCGGGCAGCGTGCGCATCTACCGCTGCGTCGCCGGCAATGGTGCGGTCACGCTGCAGGACGCCCCCTGCAACGGCGCGCACCGCCAGCAGGTGCTGGACATGCAGCGCCCCCAGGACCCGCCGCCGCGACCGGTGGCAGCACCCACGACGCCCCCTGCACCACCGCCGCCCGAGCGCGAAGTACGCATCGTGACCGTACAGCCGCCGCAACCCCTGTACGAGTGCATCGCGCCGGACGGCGAGCGTTACACCAGCGATGACGGCGTCGGCAATCCACGCTGGGTGCCGTTGTGGGTCGGCGGCTATTACCCGCCAGGGCCCATGGGCAGCCCCGCCCCGGGCTCCGCTGGCGGCGGACTCCAGGGCGGACGGCCCGGCCACGGCCATCCCCATCCCGGCGGGGCCGCGGTCGCCACCGGCACCTGGGTCCGCGACGCCTGCCACCCGCTGCCGCAGCAGGAAGTGTGCGCGCGCCTGCACGACCGCCGCTGGGAACTGGTGCGGCGCTACAACAGCGCGCTGCAGAGCGAACGCCAGGCTCTCACCCGCGAACAGCGCGGCATCGAGGCGCGGCTGGGCCGCGACTGCGGCGGTTACTGACCCGTACCGGTACCGCTGGTGGCTGCCGGCCAGCGCAGCTCGCAACGGGCCATGCCGGCCGCCACCTGCATTTCCAGCCGCCAACCGACACGCGCGGCCAGGCGCCGGGCGATCTCCAGGCCGAGGCCGAAACCCGGCACGTCGGCCGCCGCCTGCCGGTTGCATATCGCCAACCGCCCGCCATCGGCCTCCACGCCGATGACGCCGGCGTCACCGTGCTGGATCGCGTTGAGCAGCAGGTTGGCCAGCAGCGTTTCCACCACCTCCCGGGGCACGTCCCAGTACAGCCCCGGGGCGACGCGGACGTCGAACGCCTGTGCGCGGGCGACCGCCAGCGGTTGCAGCTCGTCGACCAGTTCGTCCAGCGCCGGCCGCGCCGGGGTGGGTTGCCCACCGCACAGCACCGTATCGGCGGACAGCCACAGGATCGCGTTGCCCGCCCGCTCCAGCCGCGACAGCGCGCGCCGCAGCCGCGACAACGCCGGAGACGATGGAGTCGCCGCCGTGGCTTCTTCCAGCAGCGCCAGGCTGGTGCGTGCCGACTGCAGCGGCGTGCGCAGCTCATGGGCGAGGAAGGCGAGCGTCTGCCGCTCGCGTTCGACCGCCTGGTGGCGGCCGCGCCAGACATCGGCATGCAGGCGCAGGATCTCGGCGAACTCGTGCACCGGTTCCGCGCCGGCCAGGGCGTCAAGGCTGGCCGGGTCCGGCGCCGACCGCACCTGCGACAGCAGGCGCCGCGCATGCCGCTGCGCACGGCCGACGAAGGCATTGGCCAGCAGCCAGGCGCACAGCAGGGTCGAGCCGAACACCGCCGCGGCAGGGCCCATGCCGGCGCGCAGGCCGGCGGTCACCGTGAGCTCGCCGGTGACGTCGTACAGCAGCACCGCGCGTGTACCGTCCGCCGCGGACAGCAGCAGCGCGTGCACGTAACGCCCGTCATCGCGCCTGAACTCGGTGATCGTCCCGGCGCCGCGGTCACCCAGCCGCTGCCGTTCCGGCGCCGGAAGGCGGTCGAACGCGACCCACTGGAAATGCTCGGGCAGCGCCGGCGTGCGCATGTCCGCCGGCAGGGTCGCCGCGACCGTGCGCAGGCGCCGGTCGATGAAGCTGTCTTCCAGCACGAACAGCAACAACAGGGTGGCGCCCGCGAACAGCAGCGACAGCAGCGCGGCAAACAGCATCCAGCGCCGGACCAGCGCGTGGCGCAGGCTACGCCGGCGCATCGCCGCGCTCCGCGCTGAAGCGATAGCCGACGCCGCGCACGGTGGCGACCAGCGGCATGCCGAACACGCGCAGGCAATGCCGGCGCAACTGGTAGACATGCATGCGCAACGGATCGCTGTCCGGCGGCTCGCCCTGCCACAGCAGCTCGCACAGTGCCTGCCGCGACACGACGCCCGGGCTGGCGCGCATCAGCTCGCGCATCAGCACGAAACCGGCGGCATGCAGTGGCAGCGATTGCCCGGCGCGCTGCAGAAGATGGTGCCGCGTATCCAGCACGAAATCGCCGGCGCGCAGCGACAGTCCACCGCTGCAGGCAGCATGCGCGGTGATCGCGCGGGCGCGGGCCAGCAGTTCGGCGGGCGCGAATGGCTTGACCATGTAATCCACCGCTCCCGCCTCGAACGCCGCCAGCTTGTCGTCCAGCGCGCCACGCGCGGTGAGGAACAGCACCGGCGGGCGCAGGCCGGCGTCACGCTTGAGCTCCCGGCACAGCGCCAGCCCGTCCTGCCCCGGCAGGTTCACGTCCAGCACCAGCAGGTCGAATGCCTGCGCCTGCAGGCGCAGCCGTGCCTGCGACGCGTTGTAGGCGAAATCCACCTCCACGCCGTGGCTGTCCAGGTAGTCGCCGATACCGGCGGCGATGTCGACATCGTCCTCCACCAGCAGCAGCCGCAATGACGGTGCGCGCAGCTTCATCGCCTTTTCCGTTCGGGGCGCGCGAGTGTAGTCATCCATGCGCCAGGCGTTGCAAGTGCCAGGCATCGCGCCAGCGCTGCTGCATCGCGGCCACCAGCGCATGCATCAGCAGCAGCCGCTTGTCGGCGCCGGGCAGCGAGCGGCGGACCTCCCGTGCGGCGGCGATGCCGCCCCGGCGATAGGCCTCCATCACCCGCACCGCCTGCTCTTCGCCGGTGGCTTCGCGCGGCGCCGGCACATGGCCCAGGGTCCTGACCATCGCCTCGGCGACCGACCACGTCGACCAGGGGTTCTGGCCGGTCACCAGGCGGCCGTCGACCACGGTGTTGTCCAGGTAGAGGCCACCTTCGACGAAGCGCGCGCCGCGCTGCGCCAGCGCGTCCTGCAGCAGCGTGTCGAAGCGCTGGCGCGCATCCTTCATCAGGAACAGCTCCTCGGCATTGCTGAAGCCGGTGACGCGGCGCCCGCGCAGCAGTGGCGTGCCGTCGTCCAGGGTCACCTCGAGCAACGCCGCCGGGCCATGGCATACCGCGCCGATCACGCCGCCGGCACCATGCACATGGCGCACGAGCCGGGCGATCGCGGCATTGCCGGGAAAATCGAACATCGCGCCCTTGCCGCCGACGAAGTACACCGCGGCGTAGCGCGTGGCATCCACCTGCTCCAGCGGCAGGCTGGCCGCGAGCCTGGCCCGCGCCTGCGCGTCGTTGAGGAAGGCATGGTCAGCCACGCCCATGTCCTCGTCGTCCACGCGCATCGGCGGCGGGCCGCCGAGCGGACTGGCGATGTCCACCTCGTAGCCGTTGGCGATGAAGGTGTAATAGGCGCGCGCCAGCTCGGTCAGCTCGAAGCCGGCGCGCTTTTCGGTACCCGGGAACACCCCGGCGCTGCTGACCACGGCCAGGATCCGGCCACGCGCCGGTGGCGGTGCATCGCGCAGGAACGCCAGGTCGGCCACGCGACTGCGCGGATCGGCCGGAGGCTGGCTGCCCAGGTCCAGGCTGTACAGGTAAAGGCCCGCGCCTGCCGCCAGCACCAGCGCCGCAACCAGCCCGCCCAGCAGCAACCGCTTGATCCAACGCCGCATGTTCCACTCCCGGGCCGCGCCCATGTTCGGTATGCGGCCACGTTGCAGCGGCGATGTAGAACCAGGATCAGTCCATGCATCCCGGCGCGGCGGCTCAGAATCCGTAGCGCAGGAAGCCGCCGTCCACCGCGATGCACTCGCCGGTGACGTAGCTTGCAGCCGGCAGGCACAGGAAGCCGACCGCCGCGGCCACTTCCTCCGGCTCGCCAATGCGGCGCATCGGCGTGCGCGCGATCACTTCGTCGTAGTAGTCGGCGTCGGACAGCGGCCCGGAGGTGCGCCGGGTGCGGATGTACCACGGCGCCACCGAGTTCACCCGGATGCCGTCCTCGGCCCATTCGCAGGCGAGGTTGCGGGTCATCTGCTGCAGCGCCGCCTTGGTCATGCCGTAGACCACGCCGCTGCGCACATGGGTGATGCCGGAAACGCTGCCGACGTTGACGATGGCCGAGGCGGCGTGGCGGGTGAGCAGCGGGTAGGCGTAGCGGGACAGCTCGAATGCCGAGAACAGGTTGGTCTCGAAGATGCCGCGCCACTCGTCCTCGCTGTAGTCGTTGGCCGGCCTGGTGATGTTGCCGCCGGCGTTGTTGACCAGCAGGTTCAGCCCGCCATGGTCCTCGACCCAGTCCAGGATCGCCTGGCGGTCCTCGTCGTCGGCGACGTCGGCCGACAGCCCATGGATGGCGCGGCCGGGGAACTCGTCGGCCAGGTCGTCGCGCGCCTGCGCCAGCGCGTCGGCATCGCGCGCCACCAGCAACAGGTCGGCCCCGAAACCGAGCAGTTCGCGCGCGATCGCCAGGCCGATGCCGGCGCTGGCGCCGGTGATCAGTGCGGTCTGTCCGTCCAGCCGCCAGCGGTTCGTGTTCATGGGTGAAGGATACCGCCGCATCGGCCGCGGGTCAGGTTGCCGCCGCGGCGTTGTGTCAGGATGAGGCCAGCCTGCACAGGAGCACGCCGATGGATATCCGTCATTGCCTGTTGCCGATGGCCCTGGCCCTGCTTGCCGGTTGCGGCAGCCCGCGGCCGCCGGAGACCGAGCGCCGGCCCGATCCGCAGGCGGCGGCGCCCGCTGAAACGACAACGCCGCCCGGAGGCGGCGTTGCCAGGTCACGCGGTGGCGGCGCTCACAAGCCGCAGAAGCAGTAGGCCAGCGCCTTGACCGGCGCGCCGTTGCGATCCTTCACCGCATCCTCGACGAAGCGCAGCTGCGCATCCATTTCCGGCATCGTGCGCGCCAGCATCAACCGCGCCATGCTGGAATCGGACAGCATCCAGGCGCCGGCGCGGCTGCCGGCGAAGCCGGTCATGAACTGCGCGAACGGCGTGGCCGCCTTCTCGATGTAGTTCACCCGGTACTTGTCCGGGTCGCCGAGCTTGGCGCGCCCGGCGGCGTCGGCGATCGCGGCCTTGAGGCCACCGAACGCGTCCACCAGCCCGCGCTCCTTGGCCTGGGCACCGCTCCACACGCGGCCGCGGGCGACCTCGTCGATGGCGTCCACGTCGCGGCCGCGCGCCTGCGCCACCTTGCCGGTGAAGTCGGCATAGCCCTTGTCGATGACCGACTGCACTACCCGGCCCACCGCAGGATCCATCGGCCGGGTGACGTCGAACGCACCGGCGAAACGGGTGGTGCCCACGCCATCGGTATGCACACCGATCTTGTCCAGGCTGCGCGCGAAGTTGGGGATCATGCCGAAGATGCCGATCGAGCCGGTGATGGTCGATTCGTCGGCGTAGATGCGGTCGGCGTTCATGCTGATCCAGTAACCGCCGGACGCGGCCAAGTCGCCCATCGACACCACCACCGGCTTGCCGGCGGCCTTGAGCGCGTCGACCTCGCGACGGATCTGCTCGGAGGCGAACACTTCGCCGCCCGGGGAATCCACGCGCAGCACCACCGCCTTGACGTCGTCGTCGTCGCGCGCGGCACGCAGCAGCGCCGAGGTGGAGACGCCGCCGACGCGGCCGGCCGGCAGGTCGCCCCCGGCGATTTCGCCCTCGGCCACCACCACCGCCACCTGCGGGCGGTGGTCGATCGGCGAACGGCGCGCGTCCACCTGGGTCAGGTAGTCGCCCAGCGCGATCTGGCGGAAGCCGCCATCGGCGTCGCTGTCGGCCACGCCACGGTCGGTGAGCAGCGCTTCCACTTCCTCGCGGGTCTTGAGCCCGTCCACCAGCTTCTGCTGCAGGGCGAAGCGCGCCAGGTCGCCACCGGCGGCGGCGATGCCCTCGGGCAGCGTGTCGATGCCGGCGGCCAGCTGCGCGGCGTCGAGCTTGCGCGCCCTGGCGATGTCGCCCAGGTAGCGCTGCCACACGTCGTTCATCCAGAACAGGTCGGCTTCCTTGGCCTGCGGCGAGGCGGCGTCGAGCACGTAGGGCTCGGCGGCCGACTTGTACTCACCCACCTTGAACAGGTGCACGTCCACGCCCAGCTTGTCCTGCAGGCCACTGCGGAAGTACTGGCGGTAGCGCCCCAGGCCTTCGAGCAGCAGGCTGCCCATCGGGTCCAGGTAGACCTCGTCGGCCTGCGCGGCCAGCAGGTACTGCGACTGGCCCATGTTCTCGCTGAAGGCGACCAGCTGCTTGCCGGAGGCGCGCAGGTCCTGCAGCGCGGCGGCGACCTCGCGCATCGACGCGAAGCCCGAGGGCTGCAGCTTGTCCAGTTCCAGCACCACGCGCTCGATCTTCTTGTCGTCGCGCGCGGCCTCGATGGCGCGGATCAGGTCGCGCAGCTGGATTTCCTCGGCGTTGCTGTCGCCCACCGCCTTGGCCAGCGCACGGCTGACCGGGTCGGTGCTGTACTGCTCGACCAGCCGGCCTTCCGGCGCGATCACCAGGGTGGTGCGGTCCTGCAGGATCTTGGCCGACGACGCGCCCTTGCCCATCGCCACCATCATCACGATCAGCACCAGGAACAGCAGGCCGAAGAACACCAGGTTGAGGATCAGCCGCCGGGTGAAGTTCATCACGTCCCACAGCCCGACGAAGAAGCTGGCGATGGGGTTGCGGCGGGGCAGCGGTGGAGGATTCATGGACGCTCCGGAAGGGGCTTGTTGCAAAGCAGGATACCCATAACCGGCGAGCCGGGCATGGGCTTCAAGTCAGGGTGCCGGCTGGAGGAACAGGCGCTGGCTGCTGATCCGCAGGCGCCAGCCCATCAGCACGGCGGCCGCGGTCAGGCCCATGATCAGGCCGATCCACATGCCCTGCGGCCCCCAGCCAAGGCCCAGGCCGAGGCCGGCGCCGAGCGGCATGCCCACGCCCCAGTACGCGAACATGGCGATGAACATCGGCACGCGCGTGTCCTTGAGCCCGCGCAGCGCGCCGGCCGACAGCACCTGGATGCCATCGGGGAACTGGAAGGTAGCCGCGTACAGCAGCAGGGTGGAAGCCAGCGCGGCCACCGCCAGGTCATCGGTGTACAGGCGCACCACCGCGTCGTGGCCCAGCAGCAGCACGGTGATCGACAGCATCTGCGTGACCAGCACGATCGCGTAGCCGGCCCAGGTGGCGCGGCGCACGCCCAGCGGATCGTTGCTGCCCACTGCATGGCCGACGCGCACGGTGGTGGCCTCGGCCACGCCCATCGGGATCATGAAGCACAGCTGGGCGACATTGATCGCGATCTGGTGGGCGCTGGCCTCGACCGCGCCGATACGGCCGATCAGCAGCGCGGTGATGATGAACAGACCGCCTTCCATGAGCACGGTGATGCCGATCGGCAGGCCGGTACGCAGCAGGTCCCAGATCGCGCGCCAGCGCGGCGGCTCGAAATGCCCGAACAGCTGCAGGTGGGCGAAACGCCGGGTCTTCCACAGGTAGCCGGCGAAACACAGCGCCTGCAGCCACATCGTCACCGACGAGGCGATGCCCAGGCCTTCGGCGCCCATTTCGGGAAAGCCGAAGCGGCCGTTGCACAGCGCATAGCCCAGCGGCCCCAGCACCAGCAGCCCGCCGAACCCGAGCAGCATGGTCGGCAGCGTCCAGTGCATGCCCTCGCTCAGGTAGCGCATGCAGAAATAAAGCGTCAGCGCCGGCACGCCCCAGCGGATCGCATGCAGGAAGCCGGTGGCGCCGGGCACGATCTCCGGGGCGATGCCGAAGGCCGGCAGGAACGCCGGCACCACGCTGAGGAAAGCGAACATCAGCGCGCTCAGGCCCACGCCCAGCCACAGCGCCTGGCGGAACAGCGGGCCGATGTCGCGCTCGCGGCCGGCGCCGTGCAGCTGCGACACCGAGGCGGTCAGCGAGATCAGGGTGCCGATCGGCACCAGCATCGGCAGCCACAGCAGCGCGGTGCCGATGCTGACAGCGGCGAACGTATCGGTACCGTGGTGGCCGGCGATGGTGTTGTCGACGAAGGCGATCAGGCCAGTCGAAACATGGCCCAGTACAAGCGGCAGGGCGAGCAACCCGGTGGCGCGCACTTCCTGGCGGAAGCGCGGCGTGGCGGTGATGGACATGCGGGGAATGACGCGGACTGCGGCCGGCGCGGGACGCGCTGTTGCCGGGTCGCGGAAGCAGCGCATTGTAATGGCAATGGATGAAGCCGGGTGAAAGACGGCCGCACCACGCCTGCCGGCGCGCGCACCTCAGCGCGATTCGGTGCTTTGCCGCAGCCAGTCCGCACGCTGGGCCGGAGGCAACGCCAGCAGCCGCTCGCGCAGCGCATCGCGTTCCTGCGGCGGGGTGCGTTGCGACAGCACGCCCAGTTGCGCCAGCTGCGTGGCATCGAGCTGGTACAGCAGGGCCAGCATCGGCGCGCGCTGGTGTTCGGGCAGGTAGCCCAGCAACGGTTGCAGCTTCGGATAGTGCGCGCCCAGTTGCGGCCCCAGCCGCCAGCCATCGCGATGCAGCCGATCCAGCGCCACGAAGCGGTTGCGCAGGGCCTCGCGCTCGGCGGGAGGCAACGCCGCCATGTCGGCCGCGGCCCGGCGCACGCGCTGGCGCTCGGATTCGGGCAGCGCGCGCCATGCCGCGTAGCGCGCGCGCAGTTCGCGCTGCCGGGCCGGGGCCAGTGCCGGCCAGTGCGCCCGTGGATCGGGCCCGGGGGTGGCGGTGTCTGTTTGCGCGACAGGTACCGCAGGCAGCGCCGCCGGCGTCGCCAGCGACGGCGCGGCCGGCAGCAGCGCAAGCAGTAGCGGCAGCAATCGCTCAATCCTCGGCATCGACCGTCTCCAGTGCGCTACCGGCAGGTTCGGCGCGGCCGGGCTGCGCCTGCGATTCGTCCACCGGCACCGGGCCGCCGGCGGCATACCAGGCATGGAAGTCGGCATCCTGCGCCAGTGCCAGTTCCGGGTCGGCCAGCATCGCGGCATCGTCCGCGGCACGGCTGCCGGGGGCCGCAGGCCCGGCGGCGGTGCTGTCATCCGGCAGGGCTTCCACCTGTACCGGGCCGTTGTCCGCCACCGCGCCCTCGGCCGCCGGTGCGGCCGCGCCGGGCAGCGCCGGGCCATGTCGCGTCCACCACCAGGCCGCGACCAGCGCCAGCAGCAGCAGCGGCAGGCACAGCAACAGCCAGGTCCGCCGGCTCCAGCGCGCCCGGGTACGGCGCGGCGCGCGCGGGGTACGCGCATCGGCCTCTGCCCGGGGCACCGGCGTTGTCGTGGGTGCCGGTGCGGCAGCGGGTACGGTCGCCGCGCGCAGCTGTTCCAGCTGTTGCAGGCGAGCGGCCGGCAGGTCGCGCACCTGTGCCTGCACCTGCTCGGCCAGGCCGCGCCAGGCCAGCGCATCCGGATGGCCCTGCGCATCCAGCGGGCAGGCAGCAGCCAGCGCACGCCGGTATGCATCGGGCGTGAGCCCCAGCACGGCGGACGCGGCGTCTTCGTCCAGGCCACCACCGACGCGCAGCAGCAGCGCCAGCCGCGCGGCCGCCGGCAGCCCCTGCAGGTGGGTCAGCGCAGGTGGCCAGTGCCCGTCCGCGGACGCCGCCCGCAATTGCGGGTTGCCGCACAGCAACGCCCAGAAGCGCGCCGGCCAATCGGCCATGGGCATGTCCGTGGCGGGGCCGGCAAAGGCACGCATGGCGGCCGCCACGGCGCGGCCGGCGGCGGCCTCGTCGCCGGTCTGCAGGCTGGCAACGGCCAGGGCGCGGCGTTCGACACCTTTCAGGAAGGCGGACAGGGCGCTGGCTGCGGCCGGCGTGGGGGAGACGGGTGCAGCCATCAGGTGGACTCCTTCATCGCCGGGCATGATACCCAGCCCATCCCGCCCTGCAGCGGCCGCTGGCGGCGGCCTGCACACCGCCTTCACGCCTTTGGCAGCGGCCCTTGCCGCAACTTGTGCACAGCGTCAATAGTCCGGCCCCGATTCCTCGGAATTCCGCCCCGACACCTGCATTTCGCTTTTGTTTCACGAACAAGTTGTTGATTTTAAACGCATTGATGCCGTGGCTATTTTTTGACCAATTTGAGTGAAAGGCTTCAACCACCGCCCTGGACGCGTGGAGCACAACGCTGATGCACAGAGTTATCCACACCTTGTGTGGATAAGCCCAAATCTCCAATCGGGGCCTGCGTTTACGCGGTGTTTATGCTTCCGGCGCTGCACAAGCGCCCGCAAGTGAACGCGCCCGCCGGGGTGGGCGCGATCAGCCCGGCGCCGCCTGGCCCGGGGGTGTGCCGGGCACCGGCCGCCGCCTACACTGCCGCCCATGCCCACCTGCCCCACCCTGCGCATCGCCCTGCCGGTTCCGTTGCCGCAGACCTTCGACTACCTGCCTCCGCCCGGCAGTCCGGTGCCGGATGCCGGCGACAGCGGGCGCCGGGTGCGGGTTCCGTTCGGCAACCGCGAGCTGGTCGGCATGGTCGAGGGCATCGGCGCGGTGCAGGACCCGGCGACCCTGCGGGAGGCGCTGCAATGGCTGGATGGCCCACCGCTGCTCGGCGGCGAGCTGCATGCCTCGCTGCGCTGGCTGGCCCGCTATACCCATGCGCCGCTGGGCGAGGTGGTCGCCACCGCGCTGCCGGCACCGCTGCGGCGTGGCGAACCGCTGCCCGATACCCACGCCTGGGGCTGGGAGCTGACCGCGGCGGGACGCGAGGGCGCGGCGCGGCTGCGCGGCGGCAGCCGCCCACGCCGCCTGGCCGAACTATTGGGCGACGGTGCGCTGGGCGAGGAGGTGCTGGCCGTACGCATGGACGGTTGGCGCGAGGCCGGCCGCAGCCTGCTCAAGCGCGGCTTCGCGCGGCGCGTGGCGCTGGCCGAATCGGCGCCGGCTGCCCGGCCGCAGCCCGGTCTGGTGCCCAACGTCCAGCAACAGGCAGCGATCGAGGCGATAACCGCAGCCGACGGTTTCCAACCCTTCCTGCTGGACGGGGTCACCGGCAGCGGCAAGACCGAGGTCTACCTGCAGGCCATCGCCCGTTGCCTGGAACAGGGCCGGCAGGCGCTGGTGCTGGTACCGGAGATCGGCCTGACCCCACAGATGCTGGCCCGCTTCCGCAGCCGCCTGGGCATCGCGGTGCATGCGCTGCATTCGGGCCTGAACGACAACGAGCGCGCGCGGGTGTGGGCGGCGGCCGCGCGCGGGCAGGCGCGGGTGATCGTCGGCACCCGTTCGGCGGTGTTCACGCCGCTGCCGGAGGCCGGGTTGCTGATCGTCGACGAGGAACACGACGGCAGCTACAAGCAGCAGGATGGCATCCGCTACCACGCCCGCGACTTCGCCCTGGTGCGTGGCAAGGCGCTGGACGTGCCGGTGGTGCTGGGCAGCGCCACGCCGTCGCTGGAGTCGCTGCACAACGCGCGCGCCGGCCGCTACACCCACCTGCGCCTGCAGCAGCGCGCCGGCGACGCGCGACCGCCGGCGGTGCGGGTGTTCGACGTGCGCAAGCGGCCACTGCAGGACGGCCTGTCGCCGGAAGTGCTGGCCGGCATCGAACAGCACCTGCGTGCCGGCAACCAGGTGCTGGTGTTCAAGAACCGGCGTGGTTACGCACCCGTACTGTTGTGCCACGACTGCGGCTGGACCGCGCCGTGCAGCCGCTGCAGCACGCCGTTGCACACCACCCCGATGACCGTGCATGGCGCCGGGCGCCGCCTGCAGTGCCACCACTGCGGCGCGCGCGCGCCGGTACCGCTGGCCTGCCCGGACTGCGCCAGCCTGGCGCTGCAGCCGCAGGGCATCGGCACCGAGCGGCTGGAGGAACGGCTGCTGCAGCTGTTCCCGGATTTCCCGGTGCTGCGCATCGACCGTGGCACCACCGCCCGCCGCGATGCGCTGGAACAGACTCTGGCCACGCTCGGCGAGCAACCCGGCATCCTGGTCGGCACCCAGATCCTGGCCAAGGGCCACGACCTGCCGCGGCTGACCCTGGTGGTGGTGGTGGGAATCGACGAGGGCCTGTTCTCGGCCGACTTCCGTGCCAGCGAGAAGCTGGCCCAGCAGTTGATCCAGGTTGCCGGCCGCGCCGGCCGCGCCGACCGCCCCGGCGAGGTCTGGCTGCAGACCCACCACCCGGACAACGCACTGCTGCACACGCTGGTCAACGGCGGCTACCACGCCTTCGCCGACGCCGAACTGGCGCAGCGCGAGGCCGCCGGCTTCCCGCCGTTCGCGCATCTGGCGCTGATGCGCGCCGAGGCCAGGCAGGTGGAGCACGCCAACGCGTTCCTGGCCACGGTGAAACAGGCCATTCCCGCCGCCAGCCCGGTCGAATGCTACGGCCCGATGCCTGCGCCGATGCCGCGCCGCGCCGGTTTCCAGCGCGCCCAGCTGCTGCTGTCGGCGACGCAGCGGCGTGCGCTGCACGGCCTGCTCGACACGCTGATGCCGCAGGTCTACCCGCTGCCGCAGGCACGGCGCGTGCGCTGGTCGCTGGACGTGGACCCGATGGACCTGTACTGAGCGCGGCGGTCCGCCAACAGGGTCACACCGCCACTGCCCACCGCAGATCCGGCCAACCCGGTGCGTACGGGAGGTCCGCCTCCATCGGTGCGAAATCGATGCCCTCGCATATCCATGCCAGCAGCCTGCGGGTCTCGTCCTGGGTATCGACCCCGAGGTCGCGGCGCAGCGCCTGTTCTATGCGCGCGTAGGCATTGACCGCCTCGGCATGCATGCCATTCCCGGCATAGGCGCGCATCATGCGCCGGGCATGCGACTCGTTCCATGCGTCGCTCTGCAGCAGCACGCGCGCGATGTGCAGCGCGGCGTCCCATCGCCCGGCCGCCAGCATCCGGTCGCAATGCCGCTCGGCGACGCCTACCAGTTCGGCCTCCAGTGCAAGGCGCGTGCTTTCCAGCCACGCGCGGAAATCCACGCCGGCGACATCGTCCATGCCGGCAAGGAAAACGTGCTGCCCTTCCAGTATCGCCAGCGCTTCCGCCGGTTCCTCGGCCAGCCGGTCGATGTCGAAGAGCGCCCTCCCGACACGCCGTACCGCCACGCCGTCGCGCTCCACCCACAGCACGCCCGGCCCCAGTTCCGCACGGCAATAGTGCTTCAGGTTGCACAGCACCTGGCGCAGATTGGTCATCGCCTGCGTTTCGCCCAGCTGCGGCCACAGCAGCATGGCCAGCGTCAGCCGCGAATGGCGGCGCTCCGGCTCGGCGGCCAGGTAGCCCAGCAGCGCCCAGCCCTTCCTGTAGATGAGTTGCGGCGGCATGGCCGCGCACGCGCTCAGGAGCCGGACCCCCCCGCGTCCGGCAACCGCGCCGTCCTGTTCCCGCCCTGCTGGACGCGTCCCCATGACATCCCCCGTGCATCCCGTAGTCGGTACCGGCGACCAGCCGGGCATGCCCGACGCGGGGCGCATCATCGCGATGCGCCCGCAGTCACCGGCCCCGGCCATGCCTGCCGGAGCACATTAGCCGGCGCACAAGCAGGCCACATCCACGAAATCAGGTAACGGCTCCCGCTCAGGCAGCCAGCGGCAACTCCAGCGCCACCCGGGTACCTTGCGGGTCGCTGCGTGCGGACACGCTCAGTTCGCCCCCCAGCCGCTGCGCGCGCATGCGCATGCTGGCGAAGCCGGCACCACCGCCCCCGGTCGATGCGGTACCCGCGGCAGGCGGGCCCACGCCGTCGTCGTCCACCTGCAGGCGCAGACGGTCGCCATGCCGGCGTACATGGATGTCCACGCGCTGCGCGCGGCTGTGCTTGAACACGTTGGTCAGCGCTTCCTGCAGCAGGCGCAGCAGGTCCAGGCTGCGGGCCGCGCCCAGTTCGACGCCGCCCACGCCCTCCAGGTGCCAATGGGCGTCGATGCCGGCGGCATCGAGCAGCTGGCTGGAGCGGTGCCGCAGCGGCACGAGCAGTTCGGCCAGGTCCGCATGCTCGCGCGCCGTGCTGTCGATCACCAGGCGCAGGTCGTCGCGCATTTCCTTCAGCAGTCCGGCGATCTCCCGCCGCGGCATGTCGTCCGGCGCCTGCTCGACCCGCGCGATCGCGCCGACCAGGGTGCCGCCGAAACCGTCGTGCAGGTCGCGCACCAGCTGCAGCCGTTCACCGGCGCGGCTGTGCGCCAGTTCCAGCGCATGCTGCTGCCGCAGGGTCTCGGCCAACTGGCCGGTGGCCTGCCGCACCTCGCGGCTCAGCTCGGCGTTGAAGCCTTCCACCCGCTTCATGGTGTTGGCGAAGCGGTAGGCCAGCACGAAGCCCATGCCCAGCAGCATCAGCGGCGAAGTGAACGAGCCGAGGTAACTGACGCCGCCGTACCAGCCCATGTACACACCCAGGTCGTGCAGCGAAACCGCCACGGGCAGGATGATGCACAGGGCCAGCACCTGGCAGTCGCGGCGGTCGCTGCGCAGGGCGTAGCCCATGAACACGAACGACACCAGGTACAGGAACGCGATGACCGGCACCAGATAGACGTTGCGGTACGGCCCCATCCATTGCGGCCACAGCAGCGCCGCCGCCATCAGTGCCACCGCGATGCCCAGCAGCAGGCGCTCGAAGCGCGGCCAGCGCCGTTGGCTGAAGCGCAGCAGGAACACCGTGTGCGCCGCGGCCGCCATCACGTAGCAACCGCCGATGAAGGCCTGCCAGCCATCGGTGCTGGGGAACGGCCACGGGCTGGCGGCGAAGAAATTGGTGTCGTACAGGCGCCCGAACACCGCGCTCAGCGCGTACCAGCCATACATCGTCTCCTGCCGGCGCAGCAGCCAGAACAGACCGATCATCGCCGCCAGCACGAAGCCGATGGCGCTGTCGAGCACCTGCAGGTCGTGTCGGACAAGTACCTCCTGGCGATACCGTGCCTGCAGCACCTGCGGGTCACCTACGTCCACCACCCCGAACGACGGCTGGTAGGCGGCCAGGCCCGACACGCGCACCAGCAGTTCGTTCTCGCCCGGCTCGAGCAGCGGTGCCTGCAGCAGGAAGTAGCGCGGTATGTGCCAGCTGCGCGACAGCGGCTCGACCAGCGACGGATCGCGGTCGATCAGGCTGCCGTTGAGGTAGACCGCGGCCGCCATGCAGGTGTAGTCGAGCAGCAGGCCAGTCGGTTCTCCGGCATCGGCCTGCTGCCAGCGCAGCCGGTACCAGACCACGCCATCGTGCCCGGCCCAGCGGGTCTGCCACTGGTCCGCCAGCGTCACCGGTACCCAGCCCTGTTCGGGCGGCCGCGCCGAATCCCAGCCGGCGCGCACGGCCTCGGCGTGGACGATGCGCATGACCGGCGCCGCCCGGGCCGCACCCGCCACCATGCAGAGCAGCAGGAGCACCCAGTGCCAGCGCCTCACGGCAACAACCCGAGTACGCGTGCCTCGAACACCGCCGCCGTGCGCGAACCCACGGCCAGCTTGCGGTAGATGTTGCGCGTGTGCGCTTCCACGGTGAGCCGGGAGAGCCCGAGCAGCTCGGCGATCTCGCGGTTGCCGTAGCCCTGCGCCACCATGCCGAGGATGCCGCGCTCGCGCTCGGAGAGGTTGACCTCCGGCGGCGCCGGCACCGGCGTCGCTTCCTCCGGCAGCAGGGCAAGGATGCGCCGGGCGATCATCGGGTCGATCGGGGCACCGCCGCGTTGCAGGCTGCGCAGGGCGACGACCAGCTCGACATCATCGCGGTCCTTGAGCAGGTAGCCGACCGCGCCGGCACGCAACGCCGAGAAGATCGCTTCCTCCTCGGCGAACGCTGACACGACCACCGCCTGCACCGCAGGCACATGCGCGCGCATCCAGTGGATCAGCTCGATACCGGTGCCGTCGGGCAGCTGCATGTCCACCAGCGCCAGGTCGAATGGACCGGCCAGCAGCAGGTCGCGCGCGCCGGCCAGGTCGGCCGCGGCGCGGACGTGCGCCTGCGGACCCGGCACCACTTCGCGCAGCAGCCGCTCCAGCCTCGCGAGCGAGGCCTGCATGTCGTCAACGATCAGGATGGAAGACAACTGCATCGGCACCTGCTCCTCAGTGTTCCTCTAGGCAGCTGCAGTCTAGCGCCTGGCCCGGGACTCTCTCACTTCCTCACCGCTGGCGCATGGCAGGCCGATGCCGCGCACCGGATGGCGACGCGCGGGTCATCGCCGTTCAGTCCGGGCCCACCGGCCGGCGCCGGGCGATAGAACCCGGCGATCCCGGCAATGAAGTCCTGCGGGTCGGCACCGACCAGGTTGGTCAGCACGACCACCGCCAGGCCGTCGTCGGGATAGATGCGGAAGGCCGCGCGGGCGCCACCCATGCTGGTCACTTCGCGATGCGGGGCGGTGCCGGCCACGGGCCAGCCAGCGGCCCATTCGCCCACGCTGCCATCGTTCAATCGCTCCGGCACCCACATACGTTCGCGTACGTCCGCATCGAGCAGCCGGCCCTGCATCAGCGCGACCAGCCACTGCGCCAGTTCGTCGGCGGTGGTCTGGATCCCGCCGCCCGCCCACAGCCCGTGCGGCACGTCATAGAACCAGTGCGACAGCCGCGCGGGCATGCCCGGCGCATCGCTCCGGCGCGGCAGGAAGCTGTACACGGTAGCCGCGCCAGCGACCAGGTCGTAGCTGTCGCCGAAGCGCGAACGGCGCATCCGCAGCGGCGCGAACTGGTGTTCGGCGACGAACGCCGCGTATGGCATCGCGCCCTGCGCTTCGACGATCCGCGCCAGCAGCCCGTAGTTGGTCTGGTTGTAGGCGAAGCGCTCGCCCGCCGCGGCCTGCAGCGGCATCGCCGCCACCGCCTGCCATGCGGCTGGTTCCGGGCCCGCGCCGACCAGCCCCTGCGCATCGACGATGTCCGGAAGACCGGAGGTATGCGCGAGCAGCTGGCGCACGCGGATGGCACGCCATGCCGGCGGCAGGTCCGCCAGGTAGGTCGAGATCGGCGCCTCCAGGTCGACGCGCCCGGCCTGCACCAGCTGCATCACCGCCACGCCGGTGAAGGCCTTGGTCGCGGAGTTGATCGGGAACAGGGTCGTCGGTTCGACTGGCACGCGGTTCTCGACATTGGCCAGGCCGTGGCTTTCCGAAAGCACCACGCGACCATCGCGGACCACCGCGACCTGCAGGCCCGGTATGCCCCGCGCCTTCATCGTCGCACGGACGAAGTCGCGGGCGGCGGCATTGGCATCGGCCAGGGAAGCGGCGGTGGCCGGCGCACCGGCCAGCAGGGCAAGCAACGCCAGCAGCAACAGCCGGCGGATCGGGGTCGGCATCGAATGTTCTCCAGGGTCGGGTAGCGCGGATGCGCGCCCACGGGCGCGCGACTGGAGGTTGGATGCCGGGCAGGTGCCGCAGGGTTTAAATCGACGCGACCGCACCCGGCCCCTCCCCCGCGACGGGAGAGGGGCCGGCGCGTTCACCAGGTGCGGCGCAGCGGATGCGCTTCGGTGTTGAACACCACGCCGTCGAAGTCCAGCGCGGTGGCCGGCGCGAACAGCAGGTAGTAGTACTTGAAGGTCTCGGCGAACAGGAAGCTCTCCATCGAGTCGTCCTTCTCCTTGCTGCGCACGTCCTTCAGCGCCGAGAAGCCGTGTTCGGTGCGGGTGTATTTCACGAAGTCGTCGAAGAACTCCTTGCCCATGCCACGGTAGCGCGCATCGCCGGTGTAATGGTGCAGGTAGTAGGCCGATTCGACGATTTCCGGGCGCAGCGCATACCCGGGCGAGCGCACCTGCATCGCCGCGTAGTCCAGCGATTCCGGCTCGATGCCATGCAGCCGCCACATCTTCAGGTTGGACTCCTGCAGGCGCCTGGCGCGCTCCAGGTTGCCACCCAGCGCCAGCAGCCCGGGCATGAACGCATCCAGCGCGCCATAGGTGGTGGACGTGCGCGCACCGCTGTCCATGTCGGCATGGCCGTACCACAGCTCGCCTCCGCGCACGTCGTCGGCCAGGTACTGGTTGAGCGGGCCGATGCTGTCCTCCCACATGCGCCGGCAGTCCTCGTCGCCGAACAGCTTCCAGCACTTGAGCAGGTACTCGTAGTACGAATCGATGCCACCGGCGATGGAGGCATCCTTGTTGGTCCACTCGCCGGTCTCGACGTTGATGTTCAGGCCGACCAGGCCGATCTTCGAACGGCGCTTGTAGGTCTCCACCAGCGCGCGCTTGGCCTTGTCGTAGTACGCCTGCTTGCCGGTGAGCCTGGCCAGGGTGCCGAACTCCAGCAGCAGGGTGCCGGTCTCGGCCGGGTTGCTGATCGTGCCGCGGGTCTTGCCGGTGCGCAGGTTGACATGGGTATACGGCAGGCCGGTGGGGCTGTCGAAGACCGGCGACAGGCGCGTGCCAAGGTCGTCGGCCAGCGCGAGCAGGCGCGGGTCGTCGGTCATCTGGTAGGCCGACAGCAGGCCACCAAGCAGGCGGATGGTGACTTCGAAGTTCTGCACTTCGATGTCCTGGTCGAACGAGAGCTGGCCGACGATCAGCTCGCGCGCTTCGTTGGCCTCCTTGTCCAGGCCGAGCAGCAACAGCGTGTCCAGCGCGTCGACCGGCGACATCAGCAGCGGCACCGGGTACCAGTCGCGCGGCTGGCCACTGATCGGCTTCAGGTCATCGTGGCCCCTGGCGTACTGCATGTAGCCCTGCCATGCATGGCGGGTGGCCTCGCGCACCTGCTCGGCCATGCGCGCGGCCTCGGCGTCGTCGACCGCCGGCACATCGGCGGCCGCGGCCGGGCCTGCGGCAGGGGCGGCGTCGCCGGGTGCGGCGGTGGAAGCGGGCGGCGACGGCGTGCAGGCGGACAGCGCCAGCAGCAGGGCCGCGGCCAGGGGGGCATTGCGCAGGGCTCGGTTCATCATCGGGTCCTCGGGGTGGAAGCGGGGTCGTGCGGGGGAGCGGAAGCGGGGTGCAGGGTGTCGCCCAGGGTGCGCATGCGCAGCGCGGCACGCAGCGCATCGAGACGGGCGTTGGCGTCCACGCGCAGCTCGCGGGTTTCGCCCGGCAGCAGGTCGAAGGCGTTGTCCTCCACGCGGGCGCCGGTGTCGCCGAAATCGACCCACACCGCGCGCACAAGGCCGTCGGCGTGCAGCCGCAGGCGGTAGTCGTCGCCCTCGGCGCGCAGTTCGGCATGCAGCTGGCCGGCGCCGAGCGCCTGTTCCCGGGCCGGCACGAAATGCACCAGCCGGCGCGCGACCACCTGGCCGTCGCGCAGCAGTTCGAACACCGCCACGCTGCGCGCCGGGTCGTGACCCTTGAGCAGGTCGGCATCGACCAGCCGTGCCACGGCGGTCGCGGCCATCGGCGCCAGGGTGATGGTTTCCTGCTGACGGGCGAATTCGTGGCCGTCCACGTCCATGACCCGCACCCGCCACTGCGCGGTGAGTGGTCGTGCGCCATCGTTGAGCAGGCTGAAGCGGGTGACCCCGTCGTCGTCGCGCAGCGCCGCCACCGCGACGTCGGCGAAGAAGCGCCGCGCGTGGTAGTGCAGCGCCTTCCAGTGGCCGTAGTAGTCCAGGCTCGACCACGATGCGCCCGGCCACACGTCGTTGAGCTGCCAGTACAGCGAACCCATCGTGTAGGGGCGCGAGGCGCGGTGGTGCAGCGCGGCCAGTGCGATGCCCTCGGCCTGCATCACCTGGCTCAGGTAGACGAAATCGGCGAACGTGGCCGGCGTGCCGTACTCGCGCTCGATGTAGTGCAGCAGGCGCGCGTTGCCGTTGCCGGCCATGAATTTCTGGTGGGCGCGGATCACCGGCCCGTCGATGCGCTGCTCGTCGCGCGTGGCGAACGCATCCACCGTGGACAACTGCGGCCACGCCTGGAGGCCGTACTCGGACATGAAGCGCGGGGTCTCGTCCAGGTAGGCGGTGACCGGCAGCGCCGGATTGCCCCACACCTGCCAGTAGTGCTTGTCGCCGCGGGTGGAGTCATTGGCCTGGGCGTCGAGGTCGTTGCTCGGCGAGCTGGACCAGTACGGTACGCCCAGGCCTTCCTCGGCCACCACCGCGCGCAGGTCGGTTCCGAACAGGTCCACGTAGCCCTGCCACACCCGGGCGGCGAACGCGGGGTCGGCGTCCTTCAACTGCCTGCCATGTCCCCAGTCCTTCCACGCGGTTTCCTCCTCGTTGTTGCCGCACCACAGCACGATGCTGGGGTGGTGGCGCAGGCGGCGGATGTTGTCGCGGGCCTCGGCCACCACGCTGGCGCGGAACGCCGGGTCGTAGCCGGGCTGCATGCCGCCGCCGAACATGAAGTCCTGCCACACCAGCAGGCCCAGTTCGTCGGCGATGTCGAAGAAGTCGTCGCTCTCGTAATAGCCGCCGCCCCAGTTGCGCAGCATGTTCATGTTGGCATCGCGCGCGGCCTGCAGGTCGCGGCGCAGGCGTTCGCGCGTCACCCGCGCCGGGAACGATTCGAACGGGATGACGTTGGCGCCCTTGGCGAACACCGGTACGCCGTTGATGACGAAGGCGAAGCCCTGGCCGCCATCGGCGTCCTGCTCGCGGCGCAGCTCCACCGTGCGCAGGCCGGTGCGCAGCGTCGTCTCGCGCGCCGGATCGCCGCCGCCATCCAGGCGCGCCCGCACGGTGTAGCGGTCCTGCGCGCCATGGCCCACCGGCCACCAGCGCCGCGGCTGCGCGATCTCCAGCGGCAGCTGCAGCGCATTGTCGCCCGGCTGCAGGCGCACATCGCGTTCGAGCCGGGCAACCCTGCGCCCTTCCGGATCGAGCACGTCGACCGCGACCGCGGCCATGCCTGCGGTTTCCCCGCGCTGCACCTGCAGCAGCACGCCCAGGCGTGCGCGCTGCGCGTCCAGCGCGTCGATGCGCACGGCCAGGTCGGTGATGCGCTGCAGGTCCCAGCCATCCAGGTGCACCTGGCGCCAGACACCGGCGGTGACGTAGCGCGGGCCCCAGTCCCAGCCGAAGTGGTAGGCCGGCTTGCGCACGAAATTGCCGACCATCGCGTCGGCCGGCTCGTCGCCGTAGGGCGAAGGGTAGTTTCCGGCGATCCTGTGCGGCATCGCCTGCACCTGCGGCAACAGGGTGCGGATCGGCGAGCGGAACACGACCCGCAGCTCGTTGCCGTCCGCACGCAGGCGGCCGTCGACGCGCGCGCGCCAGGTGCGGTGCGCGTTGTCGGCCTTCAGCAACGGCTGGCCGTTGAGGCTGACCTCGGCAAACGTGTCCAGGCCGTCGAAACGCAGTTCGGCATGGCGGCGCGACAGCGTGGCCGCATCCACGTCGAAGCGCGCCCGGTACTCCCAGGCGGCCAGCCCGATCCATTGCAGGCCGGCCTCGGCCGCACCGACGTAGGGGTCGCCGATCACGCCGGCGGCGTACAGGTCGTCATGCACGCTGCCCGGCACCCGTGCCGGGCGCCAGGCGTCGAGGCCGGGGTGCGCCTGCAGCTGCGGATCACCCGGCAGCAGCCGGAAGCTCCACTGCGCCTGCAGCGGCGCCGCCGCGGCAGTGCCGGCGAGCGCGCACAGCGCATACAGCAGCAACGCGCGACAGTGGCCCGCCACACGGATTTGCATCGATCCAAAATAGGCTATCGCCTGCCGCATGATTGCTCTCCCGCTGTCGTCGCCGCTGTCGCCGGGCCTCAGCCCGGCTGACCTGCCCGCACCACGTTCAGCACTTCGTGGCAGGCGCCCATGGTGTGGTAATCGGTTTTGCCTGCCGGGCTCTTCTCGTCGTCGTACTTGCGGTTGTCGGCATCGAGAATGCGGAACCAGGCGCCGTAGTGGTGATCGACCATGTGCTGCCAGGCGTATGCCCACAGCCGCTCGTACCACTGCCAGTAGGCATCGTCGCCGGTGCGCCCGGCCAGCAGCGCCGCGGCCGCCAGCGATTCGGCCTGCACCCAGAAGTACTTGTCGTCGTCGCAGATATCCGCGGTTTCCTCCGCAAAAGCCCGGCCATCCAGGGCCGGACTGCTCGGTGCTTTCGCTTCGTTCAGCGCCTGCTGCAGCCCTGCCGGTGCGAAGCCGTAGTACAGGCCGCCACTCGTGGCGTCCCACGAACGGGTGACGGCGCTGTCGAACAGATGGCGTGCGGTCGGCAGCAGCCAGTCGGCGTCGACGTGCCGGTCCAGGATCAGCAGCAGCTTGGCCCACTCGGTCTGGTGCCCGGGCTGGAAGCCCCACGGCCGGAACAGGTGCCTGGGGTTGTCGAGGTGGTAGGTCCAGTCGACGTTCCAGTCGACGTCGTAGTGCTCCCACACCAGTCCGCCGGCCTTGGCCGCCTGGCGGCGGGTCATGGCATCGGCCAGCTGCAGCGCGCGTTCCAGGTAGCGGCGCTCGCCGCTGGCCTCGAACGCGGCCAGCATCGCCTCGCACATGTGCATGTTGGCGTTCTGGCCACGGTAGCCGGTGAAGTTCCAGTGCGCGTCGGCCTCGTCGCGGTACAGGCCGTGGCGCGGCTCCCAGAAGTGCGTTTCCAGCAGCTGCCAGGTCTCGTCCATCCACGCCCGGCCCTGCTCGATGCCGGCCTTGAGCGCGCAGCTGTAGGCCAGCAGCACGAAGGCCACGCCGTAGCAGTGGTTCATGTCGTCCTCGACCGTGCCATCGCGCAGGGTCCAGGCGTAGCCGCCGGTGGCCGGGTTGCGGTGGACCTCGCGCAGATAGCGCACGCCGTGCTCGACCGCGGCCAGGTAGTCGGGATTGCCGAACTCGCGGTAGGCCATGGCATAGTTGAAGACGAAGCGGGTGCTGCTCACCAGGTGGCGGTGGCTGGCGTCGTAGACCGTGCCGTCGTCCTTGAAGTAATGGAAGAAGCCGCCCGCCGGATCGATGCAGCGCGGGTGGTAGAAGGCCATGGTGTCGGCGATGTGCGCGCGCAGGAAGGCCGGGGAGCGGAAATCGGGGGCGGGAGTATTCATGCGATGGCGTCCTGTTGCTGCAGCAGCTGCTGCACTTCTTCGAGTTCGGGCATGGCGGCGAAGGCGCCCTTGCGGGTGACCGCCAGCGCGCCGACCGCGGCGGCGAAACGCAGGGTGGCGGTGATCGCGTCGTGGTCGCGGCAGAACGCGTCGAACGCGCCGCCGGTGCCGCCGCGCTCGGCCAGGCCGTACAGCACGCCGCCGACGAAGGCGTCGCCGGCCGCGGTGGTGTCCACGACGGGCACGCGGAAGCTGGACACCTGGCCCTGGGCCTCGCGGGTCAACCAGCGCAGCGGCGCGGCGCCGTCGGTGACGATCACCCAACGCGCCTGCGCGCCGAGCAGCCGGCGCAGCACACGCGCCTCGCCGTCCTCGCCGAACGGGGCCGCCAGGTAGTCCAGTTCCTCGCGCGAGAGCTTGACCAGGTCCGCGCGCTCCAGCGCCTGCCACAGCCACGGGGTCGGATCGACGTCGGCCGGCCACAGCGCCGGACGCAGGTTGAGGTCGAGGCTGACCACCGCGCCCGCGGCCCGCGCGCGGTCCATGCCGGCGAAGGTGGCCGCGGCGATGTCCGCTTCGGTCAGGCTGTTGGAACAGACGTGGAAGCAGCCGGTGCCGTCGAAGCAGGCCGGATGGAAATGCCCGGCGCGGAACAGCAGGTCCGCGGCCGGTGGCCGGTAGAAACTGAAACTGCGTTCGCCGTCCGCATCCAGCGCGACGAAGGCCAGCGCGGTCTTGGCCGCATCGGTGCGCACGATGCAGTCGGTGAGCACGCCGGCCTCGGCCAGGCTCTCGGCAAGGAAGTCGCCGAACATGTCGCGCCCGAGCATGCCGGCGAAATAGCTGCGTGCGCCCAGCCGCGCCGCCGCCACCGCGACGTTGGCCGGCGCCCCGCCGGCGTATTGCAGGAACGCGCGCGGCGTTTCCGGCGTGGCCGGCGGCTGCGCCAGTAGATCGATCAAAATTTCACCGAAACAAACGATCTTGCCCATCTGGCCTCAGCCTCCCTGGCCGCTGGCGGCCTGCGGTCGCGAACCGACCAGGCCGTAGAAAATGATGTAGAGGTAGCACGCCACCGGCAGCACGAAGCTCAGGTGCAGGCCGATGCGGTCGGCCAGCATGCCCTGCAGCAGCGGGATCACCGCGCCGCCGACGATGGCCATGATCAGCAGGCTCGAGGCCTTGTTGGTCAGCGGGCCCAGGCGCTCGATGGCCAGCGAGAAGATGGTCGGGAACATGATCGAGTTGAACAGCCCGGTGGCGACGATGCCGTATACCGCGACCTCGCCGCTGGCGGCCAGGATCACCCCCAGCAGCACCACGTTGGCCAGGGCGAAGCCGGCCAGCAGGCGCCGCGGCGGATACTGCGCCAGCAGCCAGGAGCCGGCGAAGCGCCCGACCATCGCGCAGCCCCAGTACGCGGACACGTACTGCGTGGCGCGCTGTTCGCTCATGCCGCCGGTTTCCGGCAGCGCCAGGTAATTCACCATCAGGCTGCTGATGGACACCTCGGCGCCGACATAGAAGAAGATCGCCAGCACCCCGAACAGCACGTGCGGGTGCTTCAGTGCGTCGAGCAGGGTGTGCTGGGCGCTGTCGGCCTTTTCGGTGGCCTCGGCCAGGCTCGGCAGGCGGAACAGGCACACGAACACCGCCAGCAACGCCAGTGCGATCGCCAGGCCCAGGTACGGCC
The DNA here is from genome assembly GCF_030345315.1 of Stenotrophomonas sp. 17(2023). Lineage (NCBI taxonomy): Bacteria > Pseudomonadati > Pseudomonadota > Gammaproteobacteria > Lysobacterales > Lysobacteraceae > Stenotrophomonas > Stenotrophomonas sp. 17(2023). The sequence goes on along the minus strand of NZ_CP128405.1, from coordinate 339,840 downwards.
CCTGCACCGACTGCGCTTCGGCCGCGCGGTAGGCGACCTGCTCGGCCACCGGCAGCGCCTGGATCTGCTCGCCGCTCATGACCGTGGTGCTGAGGATCAGGAACCCGCCGAACAAGGGTGCCAGGGTGGTACCCAGCGAGTTCAGCGCCTGCGCCAGGGTCAGCCGGCTGGACGCGGTCTGTTCCGGTCCCAGCAGTGCCACGTACGGGTTGGCCGCGACCTGCAGCACGGTGATGCCGGTGGCCAGCACGAACAGTGAGGCCAGGAATGCCTCATAGGTACGCAGCGCCGCCGACGGCCAGAAGCCCAGCGCGCCGACGGCGGCGATCAGCAGCCCGGTGATGATGCCCTTCTTGTAACCCAGGTGCGCGACCAGCCGGCCGGCCGGCAGCGACATCAGGAAGTACGCGCCGTAGAAGGCGAACTGCACCAGCATCGCCCGCGTGTAGTTCAGCTCGAACACCGCCTTCAGGTGCGGGATCAGCACGTCGTTGAGGCTGGTCAGGAAGCCCCACATGAAGAACAGCGTGGTGGCTACCGCCAGCGCGACCCGGGGCGTGACCACCGTGCTGGAGGTCGCGGGCGTTGACAGGGGCGTGGACGGGATCGGCATGGCGCGCCTCGGGGTGCGGTGTCGGAAGGAATCAGGTGGGGCGCGCGGCGCTGCTTTCGCGGATGCGCAGCTGCACCGGCGCGACCGTGCGCATCGGCGGCGCGTCGGGATCGTCCAGCCGCTGCAGCAGCAGCGCGGCGGCCTGGCGTCCGCGCTCGCGCGGGTCGGCGATCAGCGTGGTCAGTGGCGGCACCGCCACCGCGGCCTCGGAAATGTCATCGAAGCCGGTAACGGCGAAATCGCCGCCGGGGCGGATGCCACGCGAAGTCAGGCCCAGCATCAGGCCCAGCGCGACGGTGTCGTTGTAGCAGACCGCGGCGCTGGGACGCTGGGCGTCGGCGAACAGTTCGCCAGTGCGCGCGGCCGCCTCCAGGCGGTTGGGCGCCGACTCGATCATCCACTGCGGGCGCGCCTGCAGGCCCGCTTCAGCCAGCGCCTGCTGGTAACCGGCGCGGCGCTGGTGGCACGAGCTGGATGCGGCGTGGCCGCCGAAGAAGGCGATGTCGCGATGGCCGCGTTCGATCAGGTGGCGGGTGGCCAGGTAGGCGCCCTGCTGGTTATCCATGGTCAGGAAGTCCCAGTCGGCGCCGGGCAGTTCGCGGTTGAACAGCAGCACGTTGGCGTGCGTGCCGAGCACCTGGCGCAGCTGCGCGGCGTCGCTGCCTTCGGCCGGCGACAGGATGAAGCCGGTCGGGGTGTGCTCCATCAGCGTGCTCAGCACCGCCTGCTGCCGCTCCGGCGACTCGCCGGTGCTGCCGAGCAGGGTCACGTAGCCCTTGCCGCCCAGCGCCTCGTCCACGCCGGATGCGAACTCGGCGAAGAACGGGTTGGACAGGTCGTTGATCACCAGCGCGATCGACGACGAGGTGCGTCGCCGCAGGTTGGCGGCGGTGCGGTTGTACACGTAGCGCTGGCGGCGCAGCTCGGCCTCGACCCGGGCGCGGGTATCGACGTTGACCAGCGGGCTGCCGCGCAGCACCAGCGACACGGTCGCGCGCGACACGCCCACGGCCTGGGCGATATCGGTCACGGTGACCGCGCGCTTGCCGGTCCGGCGCGTGGATTTTCCGGCGGTGGAGGTGTCGTTGCTCATCGTCGCTCGCAGGTGGGCATGAACGTCACAGCTTAAAAGCGGCGAATGACGAAGTGGGAACCGGGATCAGTCCCCGTGGCGCGGCGCATCGCCCGGGCCGTCGCTGCATCGTCCGCAAGGCGCCCGTTCATTGCATCGCGCTGCCCGGGGTGGCGCACCAGGACACCGGCAGGTCCGCCACGTCCGTGCCCCAGCCCTGCTCGGGCGCCTGCGTGGCCAGCGCGTAGCGGATCGTGCCGCCCGCGCGCAGCCGCGCCCAGTCCAGCCACACCGCATGCTGCGGCGCGCCGTCGACCTGCACGCCCTGGATGTACTGCAGCCGGCGTCCGTCGGCACCCGGTGCCTGCAGACGCAGGGTGCGGCCGTTGCCCAGCGCGATCTCGGCGCTGGAAAAACGCGGCGCGTGCAGCAGGAACTGGCCGCTGCCCGGCACCGCCGGGTACAGGCCCAGCGCGCTGAACAGGTACCACGCCGACATCGTGCCCAGGTCGTCGTTGCCGGTGACGCCGTTGGGGGCGTTGGTGAACAGCTGCTGCGCGGCGCGCACCACGGTGGCGGTCTTCCACGGCTGGCCGATCAGCGTGTACATCCACGGCGAATGCAGGTCCGGCTCGTTGTTCGGGTTGTAGCGGTACTGGTTGTAGTAGCTGTACGGGCCGACCACCCATTCCTTGCGCGCGGCGGTCAGCGGCGCCTGCACCAGCGCGTCGTAGGCGAAGAACGCATCCAGGCGGCGCCCGGCCTGCTCGCGGCCATGCATCGCCGCCACCAGTCCCGGCACGTCCTGCTGCACCAGCCACTGGTATTGCCAGGCGGTGCCTTCGTGGAAGCCATGCTGCGAACGCGGGCTGTAGTGGCCATCGGCCGGCGTGTACCACGCACCGTTCTCGTCGCGCGGACGCGGGAAGCCGCTGAAGCCGGTCTCGGCGTCGCGCACCTGCGGGTCCCACACCTTGTGCCAGTTGCGGCCGCGCTCGCGCAGCGCCGCCGCGTCGTCGGCATGGCCCAGGCCGTCGGCCATCTGCGACAGCGCGCAGTCGGCCAGGGCGTATTCCAGCGTGGCCGAACCGCCGTGGTGCGGGTCCACGTCCATGCCCTTGGACGGGAACGCGCGGTCATAGGCGACATAGCCGTCGCGCAGGTAGCTGGCGTTGCCGGAGCGGCCGGCCGCGCGTGAGTTCAGTGGCGGCATGCCGAACGCATTGCGGCGCAGCGCGGCCCAGGCTTCGGCCTCGCGGCCCGCCAGCGCGCCGAAGCGCCACAGGTCCACCATGAACGGCGTGACCGGGTCGCCGGTCATGATGTTGGTCTCGAAGCTGGCGTAACCCCAGCGCGGCAACCAGCCGCCCTGCGCGTCGATCGCCAGCAGGCTGCGGCCGATGTCGCGCGCGACCTCGGGCCGGGTCATCGCCAGCCACTGGTTCTGCGCGCGGTAGGTATCCCACAGCGAGAAGTACTCGTAGTAGGTCCAGCCGTCGGCACGGTGGATCGCGTCGTCGTAGCCGCGGTAGCGGCCATCGGCGTCGCTGCCGGTCATCGGCTGCAGCAGCGCGTGGTACAGCGCGGTGTAGAGCACCGTGCGGTCATCGCGGCTGCCGCCCTGCACGCGCACCGCGTCCAGTTGTTCACGCCAGCCCTGCTGCGACAACGCGCGCATGCGGTCGAAGCCGAGCAGGCGACCGTCCTGCATGCCATCGGCGCGCAGGTTGGTGCGCGCGCCCTCGGCATCGACGTGGGAGATCGCGCTGGTCGCGGTAACGGCACGGCCGTCGGCCAGGTCGAAGCTCAGCCACGCACCATTGGGTTTGAGCTCGCCCTCCATGCTGTGGCGCGCGCCGGGCAGGCCGCCCTGTTCGCCCCAGGTGCCGTGCGCCTTGAACGGGCGGTCGAACTCGATGCGGAACCAGGTGGTGTACTGGTGCCCGCCGCAGAAACTCCGGGTCACCAGCTTGCCTTCCACGGCGCGGTCGCCGACCACGTCGATGACGCTGCCGATCACCGAATGCCGTTCGTTGGCCTGGCCCACGTTGACCAGTACGTGGCCCTCGGCGCCGGTGGTGAAGGTATAGCGTTCGCTCGCGGCACGGGTGCGCGCGGTGGCCTCCACGTCGATGCCGCCGTAGCCGGTCAGCCGCACCCGGTAGTAACCGGCCTGCCCCACCTCGCCGTCATGGCTGTAGGCCGAGGCGTAGCGCGTGTGGTCGAACGCCTTGGCGTCGGCGGTGTCGAAATCCCCTCCCGGGCCGATGCGGCCGGTCACCGGCAGCACCGATACCTGCCCGCCCTGCTCCCAGCAACCGGCGCCGGAGAGGAACGAATGGCCGAACCCGCGGATCTTCTCGTCGTCGTAGCGCCAACCGGCGTAATGGCTGCCGATCGGGCTGACCTGGATCAGGCCGAACGGTGCCGACGCGCCCGGGAAGGTATTGCCGTCGTCCTTGCTGCCGATGAAGGTGTTGACCTCGCGCTCCAGCGCGAGCGGCGCGGCCGGCAACGACGGGACGAAGGCCAGCGCCAGCAGGCAGGCAAGCCCGGCAGCGGAACCCGGACGGGCGGCAGGGGACGGCGATCGGCGCATGCGGTGGTTCCTCAGGGTCGATGTCGGTGCGTGGAAAAGGGGGTCCGGCCGAAGCCGGACCGGTGATACCCGACCCATCCCATGCGGGATGGGGGAGAGAGGGCCGGGATCAGAAAGCGGCAGGACGAGGCGCGGTCCAGCGCGCCGGGGATGACGGCCAGGCCGGGACAAACGGGCGATTCGATTCGGTCATGGCGTCCTCCTCTTCGATCCCGCTGCCCGGCGCCTGCGGAGACTGCCCGCAGCCGGCGATCACGAGACCTTCCATCGTTCCAAACGGAACATGCGTTGAATTTAGATCGATTCAAGTAAACCACGGTCATTCGCCGGACTGCATTCTGCGGCGCACCATCGGCGCACCCGCAGACAGCCCGGCCGGGTCGCGTGCCTCCGATGCGCCACGGCCGCCGGCGTGTCCACACCCGTGCCATGGGCAGCAGATTTCCCAGGCAGGACACCCGTGCTTTCAAGGCCGGGGCCGTGCCAGGCCGGCCCCGGCCGGAGCGCGACTTATTGCGCAGCAACATGCACCACGGGTGGCGCTGTGCTAAAAAAACCGCGTCATTTGTTTAGATCGATCCAAATAGAGATCGACTGGCGATTGCCTGCGACAAGGGGAAAACGGACCGGGTCCGTCGCTCGATCCATGCACGAAACGCCCCCGGACTCCCGGGGATGTCCGGCTTCAGAACTTAGATCGATTCAAGTCCTTTCGTAACCGTAGCGAATTCAAATCCAGGAGAGGGAGAGAGTGGAATGAAACAGAAGTCACGCATGCACGCCCGGAGCTCGCTGTCCGGGGCCATCGCCGTCGCACTGGCCACCGCCGTGCTGCCGGTCAGCGCCATCGCCCAACAGGCGGCCACGCCAACGCCCGATGCCACCACGCTGGATGCGGTCACCGTCACCGGTTACCGCTACGCCATCGAGAAGAGCCTGCAGCAGAAGCGCGATGCCAACGCGGTGGTTGAAGTCATCACCGCCGAGGACGTCGGCAAGTTCCCCGACAAGAACGTGGCCGACGCGCTGCAGCGCGTGCCGGGCGTGATCATCACCCGCAGCGGCGGCGAAGGTAAGAACGTCAGCGTGCGCGGCCTGGCCGCCGACCTGACCCTGACGCAACTGAACGGCAACTACGTCGCCAGCTCGGAAACCAACAACGAAGCCTCGCGCTCGTTCAACTACACCCTTCTGCCGTCCAACATGCTGTCGGCCGCCGAGCTGTACAAAACGCCGGAGGCACGCCTGGACGAAGGCGGCATCGGCGGCACGGTGATCCTGCGTACCCGTCGCCCGCTGGACATGGAATCCAACACCGGCTTCGCCAGCATCGAAGGCACCTCTTCGGACACCAGCAGCGGTGTCGACCCGCAGGCCTCGGCGCTGTACTCCTGGCACAGCAAGGACGAGCGCTTCGGGTTGCTGGTCGGTGCCACCAGGCAGAACCGCACCAACCGCAGCATGGATGTCACCACCGAGGACTGGCAGTGGTACAGTGATCGCCTCGATGCCAACGGCAACATCAGCCATGACTATGTCTGGAACGAGGCAGGCACCACCCGCAACCCGCCTGTCGACGCGCATGGCAACCCGATGAAGGATGTGTCGCAGTTCTGGGGCCGCTCCGGCATCTATGACCAGAACGGCCGCCACTACTCCGGTTTCTCGATGCCGACCTCGGTCAACTTCGCGGTGAAGGACGAGAAGCGCGAACGCACCGGTGGCCAGCTGACCTTCCAGTTCAAGCCGGTCGACAACGTCACCATGACCGCGAACTACTTCCGCTTCGAGCTGCAGGGCAACTACACCCAGAACATGCTCAAGATTCCGGAGTGGAACCTGGCGCGCGTGGCCGGTGACGGCAACTGGGAAGGCGGCCGCCTGCTCAACGGTTTCACCATGGACCCGAGCGGCACCATCGTCACTGGCGCCGAGTACGAAAAGCTCGCCGGCAAGACCTACATCTGCAGCGAGGACGCCGCCGCCGCCGCGGGCCTGCCAGGCGGTGGCTGGGGTCCGGATGACTGCACCATCCCCACCCCGCAGCTGACCGGCACCTACAGCCGCGAGAAGGCCTTGTCGCAGACTGCCGACCTGAGCGTGGACTGGGATATCAGCCCGCTGTGGAAGGCCAGCTTTGCCGGCGGCCGCACCTGGTCCGAGGGCGGCCCGTCGATGAGCTTCCGCATGTCAGCCAAGCCCCGCCGCAAAGTCGGCAACAGTTGGGAAGCCGGCAATCTGTACAGCGCGTGGGATCTCACCGGAACGCCGACCGCGACCTTCTCGCCCGATCTGCAGCAGAAGCTGATGTCCGGTGTCGCCGAGATCGACACAGGCTCGACCGACTCGTCGTGGATGCAGACCAGCATCGAGCAGAACCACTTCCAGGCCGATTTCACCAAGCTGTTCGAAGCCGGCGTCCTGGACTCGATACAGTTCGGCGCCAAATACAACGACACCGACGTGCACCGCAACACCGGCAATACCTACTGGGTGTGCCAGGGTGCGGACCCTGGCGATTACAGCAAGCGCTACCAGGCAGGCTGTGATTCCACCGCGGGCATCGCGCAGCCGGGCTTCTTCCTGTCGCAACCACTGGGCAACATCGCCGGTGGCTTCAACGCCAACCTGTTCCCGGGTATCAACTACCCGGCCTATATCGACTACCTCAACAACACCTACGGCCCGGCACAGAACCGCCGTGAGGACGATTTCGTCTACAACGTCGGCGAGAAGGTCTACTCCGGTTATTTCCAGGCCAACTTCCGCACCGAGCGCCTGCGCGGCAACATCGGCGTGCGCGTGGCACGCACCAGGCAGCATGCGGAATCGAGCGATTCGGTCGAGCGCTTCATCGACTACTTCGCCGACAACGCCGCCGGCAATCCCATGGCCTGTACGGATCCCGCCGCCGCGGCGCTGCTCGGCTCGAACACCGGCTATGGCTGCGAAAGCGGCTTCGTGCGCCTGCCCGACGCCATGGCCCGCGAAAAGACCTACGAGCTTGCGGCGCTGGACAAGACCTATACCGACATCCTGCCGAGCTTCAACATCGCCTGGGACATCACCGAGAGTCTGGTGTTGCGTGGAGCGGCATCCAAGGTCATCGCTCGCCCGCGTTACACCAGCATCGCCTATCCGGGTGGTCTGAGCTACTACAGCCAGGAATACAGCAACGACCGTGTCGTTGCCGGCGGCGCGGTCAATCCCGGCTGGTACGGTTCCGGCAGCAACAAGGGCCTGGATCCGTTCGAGGCCACCCAGTACGACCTGAGCCTGGAGTGGTACTTCAAGCCCGGCGCGGTGGCCGGCATCGGCCTGTTCCGCAAGGACGTGAAGAACTTCACCATCGGCGTCGAACGCGACATGCAGATGAACGTCGGCGGGCAGATGGTCACGGTGCAGAACTACAAGACCGATGCCAATGGTCGTGACGCGGTGTCGCAGGGTGTGGAGCTGTATGGCCAGTACACCTTCGACTTCGGCCTGGGCTTCCAGGCCAACTACACCTACAACGACACCAACATGGCCTCGGTCGAGATCAACGGCGAGAGCATCGGCGCCTCGCCGCTGGTCGGCAGCGCCAGGAACCAGGCCAACTTCACCGTGTTCTACGAGAATGCCCGCTTCCTGGCACGCGCCTCGTACAACCGTCGTGGCGAGGTGGTCGGCGACCTGAGCAACGGCTTCAATATCTATACCGAGCCGTACGATCAGTTGGACCTCAACACGGCTTTCAACATCCGCGAGGATCTGACGCTGACCGCCTCCGTGCTGAACGCCACCAAGTCCGAGCAGCGCGCGCACCTGGGCAATGACACCAAGGCCCGCTTCTACTCCAATGGCTACAGCGGTCGCCAGCTGTATCTGGGCCTGACCTGGAAGTTCTGATCCCTGCCTTCCGGACACCCACGACGACAGCCGCGCTGGTACAGGCGGCTGTCGTCGTTTGTAGCGTTTGCAGATGCGCGGCTCGCCCCGCATGGGCTTCACCGCAAACGCCCCGTGCGGGGCAAGCCACGTACCTACGGACTACCTGCGTGGATGCGGGGCCTGCCGCGCGTCTACGGTATTCCGGCAATTCTCAGGTCAGCGGCGTCATCACCGCGCTGCGGTACGCCGGGCGCTGTTGCAGCCGCGCATACCAGCCGCCCAGGTGCGGCAGCTCCGGGCGCTGGACCGGCATCTCGAACCAGGCATACGCGAACGCGCCGAGCGGGATGTCGCCCATCGCGAACGCGTCCCCGGACAACCACGGCTGCCGCGCCAGCTCGGCGTCGGCCAGCGCCAGCAGCTCGCCACAACGCACCAGCGCAGCGTCGATGCGCGCCGCGTCGCGGTCGGCCGGCGCGGTGCGCACCACGCCCCAGAACAGGTCGCGGAAGGCCACGGCGAAGCTGGAGATGGTCCAGTCCATCCACTTCTCGCTCTGCGCGCGCAACGCCGGATCTTCCGGATACAGCGTGCCCAGCGCATAGCGCGCCGACAGGTAACGGACGATGGCATTGGACTCCCAAACCGGCAGGCCATGATCCTCGATCACCGGCACCAGCCCGTTGGGATTCATCTGCCGGTACTCGGGCGTCTGCGTACCGCCGAACGCGCCGCCGACCTCGATCGATTCGTAGGGCAGGCCGATCTCCTCGGCGCACCACAACACCTTGCGCACGTTGCTGGAATTGCGACGTCCCCAGATCTTCAACATTGCGGTTCCCGTGGTGGGCGATGCCAGCCGCGCACGATACGCCGGCCCACGTCATGACGGCGTCCGCAGCGGTGCGCCGTCACGCCGCGCCCGGCTTGCCGGCCTTGGGCGCGGCCTTGCGCGGCAGCGCGCGCACGTAGGACGACTTGCCGTCCTTCTTCAGCTCGAACAGGCCGATCGCGGCGAGCAGGTCGGAGAGCTTGCCGTACCCGTAGTTGCGCGGGTCGAACGAGGCCTGGTTGCCGATCTGGCTGCCCACCGGCCCCAGGTGCGCCCAGCCGTCCTCGCCCTCGGCCGCGCTCACCGCGCGGCGCAGCATCTTCACCAGCCGCGTGTCGCCACGCAGTTCGGCGCCGCTCTTGCGCGGACGCGCCTCCTCGCCCACGTCCGGGCCGACTTCCGGCGTGCCCGGGTGCGACTGCCCCAGCACTTCCAGGTAGGTGAACTGCGAGCAGGCGTTGACGAACGGATCGGGCGTCTTCTTCTCGCCGAAGCCGTATACCTTCACCCCGTCGGTCAGCAGGCGCATCACCAGCGGGGTGAAGTCGGCATCGCTGGAGACGATGGCAAAGCCATCCAGGTTGCGGGCGTAGAGCAGGTCCATCGCATCGATCACCATCGCCATGTCCGACGCGTTCTTGCCCTTGGAATAGGCGAACTGCTGGATCGGCCGGATCGCGTACTCGTGCAGCACCGACTCCCAGCCCTTCAGGCGCGGGCTCTTCCAGTTGCCGTAGGCGCGGCGCACGTTGGCCACGCCGAAGCGCGCCACCTCGGACAGCACTTCGTCGATCTTCGCCGCGGGCGCGTTGTCGGCGTCGATCAGCAGGGCGATGCGCTTCTCGGAATCGGACACGGCGGTCTCTCCATGGCGGTCGGCTGGGTCCCAGTATCGATCATCGACATGCGCCTGCGCACCCCGTGCGAAAATGGTGGCCGGTTGTCACGCCCTGCACGGCCTTCCCCCGGAGTACCGCATGCCCCACGACCGCCCTCCCCGCCTGTTGATCATCGGCGGCGGCTTCGCCGGCCTCTGGGCCACCCGCGCCCTCGCCGGCGCGAACCTGCGCATCACCCTGATCGACCGCCGCAACCACCACCTGTTCCAGCCGCTGCTGTACCAGGTGGCGACCGCCGGCCTGTCGGCCCCGGACATCGCCGCGCCGCTGCGCCACATCCTCGGCCGCCAGCGCAACGTCGAAGTCCGGCTGGGCGAAGTGGAGGCGATCGACAAGCAGCACCGCCAGGTGCGGCTGAGTGATGGCGGCACCCTGGACTACGACCTGCTGCTGGTGGCCAGCGGCGCCACCCACGCCTATTTCGGCAACGACCAATGGGCGGCTGACGCGCCCGGGCTGAAGACGCTGGACGATGCGCTGGCGCTGCGGCGGCGGCTGCTGCTGGCCTTCGAGAAGGCCGAGGCCGAAGCGGACCCGGCCAGGAAGGCGGCATGGCTGAGTTTCGCCATCGTCGGCGGCGGCCCCACCGGCGTCGAGCTGGCCGGCACCCTGGCCGAGATCGCGCGCCACACCCTGCGCAACGAATTCCGCCATATCGATCCGGCGTCGGCGAAAGTGCGCCTGGTCGAGGCCGGGCCGCGGGTGTTGTCCAGCTTTCCGGAAGTGCTGTCGCTGAAGGCACGCCGGCAACTGGAGCGGCTCGGGGTGGAGGTGCACACCGGCACCCCGGTGACCGCCATCGATGCGCAGGGCTTCCGCCTGGGCGGCGACTTCATCGCCGCCCGCACCGTGGTCTGGGCCGCCGGTGTCGCCGCTTCGCCGCTGGCGCGGACGCTGGACACACCGCTGGACCACGCCGGCCGGGTGCAGGTGCAACCCGATCTCACCGTCCCCGGCCACCCGGAGATCTTCGTCGCCGGCGACCTGGCCGCGCTGGCCCAGGCCGATGGCCGGCCGGTGCCGGGCGTGGCCCCGGCCGCGAAGCAGATGGGCAAGTACGTTGCCGCCGCCATCCATGCGCGGCTGCAGCAGCGCGCCGCGCCGCCGCCGTTCCGCTATCGCGACCAGGGCAACCTAGCCACCATCGGGCGCATGGCCGCCATCGTGCACATGGGCCGGCTCAAGCTGTCCGGCCTGCTCGCCTGGTGGTTCTGGCTGGCAGCGCACGTGTTCTTCCTGATCGGCTTCCGCAACCGGCTGGTGGTGCTGCTCAACTGGGCGGTGGCGTACTGGAGCTACCAGCGCGGCGCGCGCATCATCTTCGGCGACGCCGACGCCGATGCCGAGGCCGATCCGCCCACGCGGCCGCCGGCAGACTGACCGGCAACGGGCCTAGCCGTTGCCGCCGGCGAACTGCTCGAACACCTGCTGGCCGGTCAGCGTCGGCGTCTGGTTGGCCAGCGCATAGAACGGCGGCTTCTCGTCGATGAAGATCTGGCTGGCCAGTTCGAAGGCCTGGTCCTGGAACAGCCCGGCCGAGACGTAGTACTCGCCATCGGGCACCAGCCGGTAGTAGAGCGTGCTGCCGCAGGTACCGCAGAACGCTCGCTCGGCCCACTCCGAGGAGCGGAAGGTCTTCAGCGCAGCGCCGCTGAACTGCACCTTGTCGTCACAATGCACGGCGAAGAACGGCCCGCCGGTCCAGCGCCGGCACATGCTGCAATGACACAGGCCGATCTGCGTCGCATCGCCGGCCACCACTTCAACCGCGCCGCACAGGCAGGTTCCCTTCATCGTCGTCTCCATTCGTGGATGCATCCACGCAATCTACACCGCGGCGACGCCACCGAAGCCACCCGCGGTCGCGGTTCCGCAAGGCGGTGCCGGCATGTCCGCGCCGGTACCGGCGAGCGGCAACGAAAAAGCCCGGGTTTCCCCGGGCTCTTCGCATGCCAGCCTGGCGGCGTGGCGATCAGGCGGTGAACAGCGCCTTCATCTTCTTCAGCGCGTTGGCCTCGATCTGGCGGATGCGCTCGGCCGACACGCCGTACTCGTCGGCCAGCTCCTGCAGCGTCACCTTGCTGTCGGCATCGAGCCAGCGGCGGGCGATGATGTCGCGCGAACGCTGGTCCAGGTTGGCCAGGCCCTCGCGCAGCAGCTGCAGCTGGTTTTCCTCGCTGTCCTCGCGCTCGTAGGCCTGCGACGGGTCTTCGTCGCGCGCGACCAGGTACGCCGCCGGCGACGGCGGTGCATGGTCGTCGTCCTCGTCGGACGGCGCATCGAAACCGACGTCGCGACCGGACAGGCGCGACTCCATCTCCATCACTTCGCGCTCGGAGACGTTCAGGTCCCGGGCCACCGCGCTGACCTCGGCGGCGTTCATCCAGCCCAGGCGGGTCTTGGACTTGCGCAGGTTGAAGAACAGCTTGCGCTGCGCCTTGGTCGTGGCGACCTTGACGATGCGCCAGTTCTTGAGGATGAACTCGTGCATCTCGGCACGGATCCAGTGCACAGCGAAGGAGACCAGGCGCACGCCCATGTCCGGGTCGAAGCGCTTGACCGCCTTCATCAGGCCGATGTTGCCTTCCTGGATCAGGTCGCCCAGCTGCAGGCCGTAGCCGTTGTAGCCGCGGGCCACGTGCACCACGAAACGCAGGTGCGAATGCACCAGCTCGCGCGCGGCATCCAGGTCCTGCTCGTCGCGGAAGCGGCGCGCCAGTTCCTGTTCCTCATCGACCGAGAGCACCGGGATCTGGTGCACGGCACCGATGTAGGCATCCAGCGAACCCAGCGCACTGGGAATCGGAAGATTGTTCGCCACAAGGGCAGTGGAGGTGTTCTGGCTCATAGGACCTCATCTTAGCAGTCGAACTATTGGACTGCCCGGTACAGAAAAAGTTCCAGCGTTCCATTTTTGTTGAAAAACAACCCTGGAAGCACCCCTGAAACTCCCCGGATGGATCAGCGGGGACATCGACCCAGCCTAGCAGGAAGCCGGTCACCGCCGCATGACAGGACCCCGCGACGTTCAGCCGCCGGCGAGCTGGGCGTCCAGCGCCGCCCGGGGCGGCAGGCGCCAGTCGATCGGCGCCTGGCCACGACGCACCAGGTACTCGTTGGCCTGGGAGAAATGGCGGCAGCCGAGGAAGCCGCGGTGGGCCGACAGCGGCGAGGGATGCGGCGCCTTCAGCACGCGGTGGCGGCGGGTGTCGATGACCTTGCCCTTGGCCTGCGCGTAGCTGCCCCAGAGCAGGAACACCAGCCCTTCGCGCTCGCGGTTGAGGACATCGACCACATGGTCGGTGAAACCCTCCCAGCCCTTGCCCTGGTGGGCACCGGCGCGGCCTTCCTCGACCGTCAGCACGGCGTTGAGCAGCAGCACCCCCTGCCGCGTCCAGGGCAGCAGGCAGCCGTGGTCCGGGCGCTGGAACGGCGGCGCGACGTTGCCGTCGCCTTCCAGCTCCTTGTAGATGTTCAGCAGCGACGGCGGCACCGGCACCCCCGGCATCACCGAAAAGCACAGGCCATGGGCCTGGCCGAGGCCGTGGTACGGATCCTGGCCGAGCACCACCACCTTCACCTGCTCGAACGGGGTCGCGTCGAACGCGGCGAATATCTGCGGCCCCGGCGGGAACACCCGCGCACCGGCGGCCTTGCGCTGGCGCAGGAAGGCCGACAGCTCGCGCATGTCCGGGCGCAGCAGCCAGTCGCCGATGCGTGCCTTCCAGCCCGGTTCGAGCTGGATGTTCGGTGCCGCGCTCACAGCGCCGCGGCCGGCTGTGCCAGCCGGGTCAGGCGCAGCTGGAACAGCACCTTGGTCACCAGCAGGCGCTCCTCGATCGGCTTCTGCACCAGGTCGTTGGCACCGGCCTGCAGCAACGCGGACTGGTTGTGCGGGTTGCTGTCGCCGGTCATCACCAGCACCGGCAGGCGGCGCTTGCCGTAGCCGAAGTCGATGCGCACGCGCTCGACCACGTCGCGGCCATTGAGCTCGCCCTTGAGGGTGACGTCGGTGAGCACCAGGTCGATGCGGCGCGTGGTGCGTCCCAGCGATTCGGCGGTCAGCAGCGAGAACGCGTCCTCGGCGGTGAGCACGTGCACCACGTGCAGGTCGTGGCGCTCGAGCATGCGCTTGGTGGCCTCGGCCACCACCCGGCTGTCCTCGACATACAGCACGGTCGCGCCGGGCACCGGCTCGGGCTGCACGTAGCCGCGGATGAAGGTCGCCAGCGCCTCGTGGCCCAGCGCCTTGTCGAAATAATCGGTGACGAACTCGTTGAAGCGGCGCTGCTCCAGGTGGCGCTGGGCATCGCCGGACACCACGATCACCGGCACGTAGGCCTGCCCGGCCGCCTCGCGCACGCTGCGCGCCAGCGCCAGGCCATCGCCGTCGGGCAGGGCCAGCGAAGTGGTGACCAGGTGCACCGGGCCGGTCGCCAGCGCCGTGCGCGCTTCCTCGATGCCGGCACAGCCCACCACCTCCACGTCCGGCAGCTCGCGCTGCAACACGTCGGAGATCAGCTTGCGCACCAGTTTTGAACCATCGACCACCATCACCCGGGGGGCGTCGCTGATCAGATGCTTGAGCTCGTGGGTGGACATGCGCGTGTCAGGTATCGGTCGGGCGAGTCTGCCTGAGGAAGTGCCCGGTCACCAGCCACGCGCCCAGCCAGCCCAGGATCACCGTGCCCAGCACCACCAGCCCCGAATGCAGCGCATCGAGCCCATGCAGGGTGAACGCGCTGCCGTAACTACCGGTCAACGCCGCCAGCGGCGGGCGCAGGGCCAGGCCGCAGGCGCCGATCAGCGCCAATGCCAGCGCACCCGCAGCCAGGCCGTACCAGGCGCCCAGGTAGACGAAAGGACGGCGGATGAAGCCGTCGCTGGCGCCCAGCAGCTGCAGCACGCCGATTTCCTCGCGCCGCGCCTGGATGTCCAGCCGCACGGTATTGCCGACCACCAGCACAGCCCCCAGCCCCAGCAGCAGCGACAGCACCTGCACCAGGCGCGCGCCGAACCCGAGCCAGGCGTCCAGGCGCTGGCGCCACAGGGCATCGTGCTGGACCAGGTCGGCCTGCGGCAGGGCCTGCAGCGACTCGGCCAGGGCCATGTCCTGGTCCCCTGCCGGGGTGACGATCAGCAGCGTCGGCAGCGGGTTCTCGCCGAGTGCGTCGATCGCCTCGCCCAGCCCGGCGCTCTGGCGCAGTTCGGCCAGGCCTTCGTCGGGCGTGCGCAGCACCACGCCGGCCACGTCGGCGCGCGACCGCAGGCTCGCGGCCACGTCCTGCGCGGCGGCGCTGTCGACTTCGGGCTTGAGGAACAGATTGATGTCGCGCGACTGCTGCACGCTGCCGGCGAACAGCTTGAGGTTGTCCAGCGCGATCGACAGGCCCAGCGGCAGTGCCAGGGCCAGCGCCATCACCGCCACGGTCAGCACCGTCGCCCATGGCTTGCGCAGCGCGCGGCCAAGGCTGAAGACCACACTGTGCAGGTGGTGGGCGAACCACACGCGCAGCCGCGACGGCGCGGGCGTGGCATGGGCGGCGGGCTTGTTCGCGGCCTCGGCCTTGTTCGCGTCCCTGCTCATTCGGCCAGGTCCTGCGGCGAGATGTCGTCCACCAGGCGGCCGTGGTCGAGGATCAGCACGCGCTTGCGCATGCGCTTGAGCAGCGGAAGGTCGTGGCTGACCACCAGCACGCTGGTGCCGCGGCCGGGCAGTTCGGCGAACAGGGCCATGATCTCCGCGGCGAGGGTCGGGTCGAGGTTGCCGGTCGGCTCGTCGGCCACCAGCAACCGGGGTTCGGCGACGATCGCGCGGGCGATGCCCACGCGCTGCTGCTCGCCGGCCGACAACTGCGTGGGCAGCGCCTTCTCGCGATGGCCCAGGCCCATCCGTTCGAGCACCGAGCGCACCCGCTTGCCGGTGTCGGCGCGCCGGTCGCCACGCAGGATCAGCGGCAACGCCACGTTCTCGCCGACGCTGCGGTCGATCAGCAGGCGGTGGTCCTGGTGGACCGCACCGACCTCGCGGCGGTGCAGCGCCACCTTGCCGCCGCGCACTTTGAGCAGGTTGCGCTCGCCGAACAGCACGGCGCCACGGGTCGGGCGCTCGCTGAGGTGGATCAGTTTCAGCAGGGTGCTCTTGCCGGCACCGGAGTGGCCGGTGACGAACAGCATCTCGCCGGCCGCCACCTCGAAGCTGACGTCCACCAGCGCCTGGTGGCCGCCCGCATAGTGTTTGCTGACATTGTCGAAACGCAGGACGCTCATGCCCCGATTATGCCGGAGCCGAAGCGCGGCGTGCATCGCGATGCCAGGGCCGCGAACGATGCGGGCCGACGACAGCGCCGGCCATGGGCCGGCGCATCGATCAATCGCCCGACAGCATCCGCCGGATCTTGCGGCCCAGGCGGGTCAGGAACGAATCGCTGTCATTGCCGGACGCGCGCATCGGCGTGGCCGGTACCTGCACCGGCCCGTTGCCGGATGCAGCCGCGGGCGCGGCGACGGCGGCTTCAGCACCTTCGACCGGACGCCCATGGCGACGACGGCGGCGCTTGCGCGGCGCGCGCTCGCCTTCCACCGCGGCCTCCGGTGCGCCTTCGGCGCGTGGCGGACGCGGCGGGCGCGGGGCCGCGGCCGGTTCGGCGGCGGCAGCCACCTGCTCGCCCTCGACACGCGGCTTGCGCGGGCCACGCGGCTTGCGCTCGCCGTCGCGGCGTTCGCCACGGCCAGCGCCGGAGCGACCACCGCTGCGGCCGCCACCGCGGCGCTCTTCCTCCGCGGCACGGGCTTCGCGCGCCTCGCGGAAGATCGCACCGACGCTTTCGTTCTCGTCGGCCTCGCCTTCGGCCGGCGCCGCGCGTTCCGGACGCGGCAGCGCGGTCATCAGCTCGGTGGTGACCGGCTCGACCGGGATCTTCTGCTGGATATAGGCCTCGATGTCCGGCAGGCCCATCGCGTAGCGCTCGCAGGCGAAGCTGATCGCGTCACCTTCCTCGCCCAGCCGCGCGGTGCGGCCGATGCGGTGCACGTAATCCTCGGCGTCGAACGGCAGGTCGTAGTTGTAGACGTACTTGACCCCGTCGATGTGCAGGCCGCGCGCGGCCACGTCGGTGGCCACGAGGATTTCCAGCTGGCCCTTCTGGAAGCGGTTGAGCAGGCTCTCGCGCTTCTTCTGCGGCACGTCGCCGGACAGCACGCCGACGCGGTAGCCGGCCTTCTCCAGCGAACGCGCCACGCGCTCGACGAACATCTTGGTGTTGACGAACACCATGGTGCGGGCGCCTTCGCTGCGCGAGAGCAGGCCCAGCAGCAGCGGCAGCTTCTCCTCGTCGGCCGGGAAGTAGATGCGCTGGCGCACGCGTTCGGCGGTGACGGTCTCGGTCTCCACCACCAGCTTCTGCGGCTCGTTCATGTGCTCGTAGGCCAGCTCCAGCACGCGATGGCTGAGGGTGGCCGAGAACAGCAGGGTCTGGCGGGTGGTGCGCTCGGGCATGCGCCGCAGCAGGAAGCGGATGTCCTTGATGAAGCCCAGGTCGAACATGCGGTCGGCTTCGTCCAGCACGCAGATCTCGCAGGCATGCAGCGAGACCACCTTGTGCTGCTTGACGTAGTCGATCAGGCGGCCCGGGGTGGCGATGATCACGTCCACGCCCTTCTGCAGCAGCTCGCGCTGCTTGTCGTAGTCGACGCCACCGTAGACCAGGGCGAAACGCAGGCCCGAGTCGGACGCGAACTTCATCGCGTCCTTGTGGATCTGGATGGCCAGCTCGCGGGTCGGCGCCAGGATCAGCGCGCGCGGATCCTCCGGCTTGCGGTCGGCCAGCGCCGGCCGGATCAGCAGCCGGTTGATGACCGCCACCAGGAACGCGAGCGTCTTGCCGGTGCCGGTCTGCGCCTGGCCGGCGACGTCGCCGCCAGGCAGGGCCACCGGCAGGGTCAATGCCTGGATCGGGGTACAGCGGGTGAATCCGGCTCCTTCCAACCCGGCCAACAGCGCCGGGTGCAGCTCGAAGGAGGAAAAGGTCACATCAGTCAGCGGTTTGTCGCTCATTATTTGGTCTTGGTAGTGCCAGCCGGCCAGGTTGGCCGGGCGGCTTGCATCGTATCGGGCACCGTCGCACACTGCGGCCCCTGCGCCGGGTCGCGCGACGCAAGGCCAAGCCTTTAGGTCCGCGCAATGCCCCAGTTTAGCGCAATGCGGCAGCCAACCCGGCATGGGCCGTCGCATTGCCCCAGGAGACTCCTCAAGTGAGCGATAAGGTTCTACACGTCGGCGATGCCGATTTCGACGCCGCCGTGCTGCAGTCCGACACCCCGGTGCTGGTGGACTTCTGGGCCGAATGGTGCGGCCCCTGCAAGATGATCTCGCCGGTGCTGGACGAACTGGCCGACGCCTACGACGGCAAGCTGAAGATCGCCAAGCTCAACGTCGACGACAACCGCGCGACCGCGGTCAAGTACCACGTGCGCTCGATCCCGATGCTGCTGCTGTTCAAGGATGGCCAGATCCAGGCCACCCAGATCGGCGCCGTCGGCAAGGGCCAGCTGAGCCAGATGATCGACAAGGCGCTGGCCTGATCCCTCCCGCCGGCGGCCGTGGCCGCCGGCTCCGGGCCAGCCTTACCGCGGCCCAACGGGCGTTTCCCGCCACCTTGCACCGCCGTGCGCGGCGGTGTTAGTGTCGCCGCATCCGGCAGCTTTGGCCTGCCGCACCCTCCGGCCGGGTTCTCGTCCGGATCATTCCCAACCAGTTCGCCGCCCTGTCAGGCGCTCGCACGTCAGCGAGAGGAATCAAGCACTTGTCCGAGAACACTCCTTCCGAAACCGGGAGCGCCGACGCGCCCGTCGAGAAGCGCGTGCGCAAGCCGCGTGTCGCCAAGGCCGCCGAGGCCGCCGACAGCAGCAGCCCCGCTTCCGCCCCGGCCCAGTCCGCCCTGCCGCTGCCGGCCGGCGACGCTTCCCCCGCCCCGGCCGCTCCGGCCCCGGGCAACGAAGGCCAGGCGTCCGCGCCGGCCGGCAACCCGCACGGCGGCCAGGAAGGCGGCGAGCCGCGCGACGGCAACAACAACGCCCAGCGCCATGGCCAGCAGAACCCGCAGAATCAGCAAGGTCAGGGCCAGGGCCAGGGCAATCGCCGCGACCGCTTCCGCAACCGCCGCGAGCGCAACCGTGACCGCTTCCGCGACGACGGCCTGCCCGGCGACAACGGCAACGAGACCTTCGTGCCGCGCCCGCACCCGTCGGTGCCGGAGGGTTTCCCGGTCTATTCGCTGAGCGATCTGAAGAAGATGCCGGCGCACAAGCTGCTGGAGATCGCCGAGCAGCTGCAGATCACCGACGGCGTGGCCCGCGCCCGCAAGCAGGACGTGATCTTCGCCCTGCTCAAGGTGCTGACCCGCCATGGCGAGGGCGTGGCCGCCGACGGCGTGCTGGAAATCCTGCCCGACGGCTTCGGCTTCCTGCGTGCGGCCGAGGCCAGCTACCTGGCCGGTCCCGATGACACCTACATCTCGCCCAGCCAGATCCGCCGCTTCAACCTGCGCACCGGCGACCACATCGCCGGCCGCATCCGCTTCCCGAAGGACGGCGAGCGCTACTTCGCGCTGAACATCGTCGACACCATCAACGGCGAGCCGATCGAAGCGTCGAAGAACAAGGTGCTGTTCGAGAACCTGACCCCGCTGTTCCCGCGCAAGCGCTTCACCCTGGAACGCGGCAACGGCTCCTCGGAAGACATCACCGGCCGCATCCTCGACCTGATGGCACCGCAGGGCAAGGGCCAGCGCGCGCTGATCGTCTCCCCGCCCAAGGCGGGCAAGACGATGATGATGCAGCAGATCGCCACGGCCATCACCACCAACCACCCGGAAGTGCACCTGATCGTGCTGCTGGTGGACGAGCGCCCGGAAGAAGTGACCGAGATGCAGCGCACCGTGCGCGGCGAAGTGGTCTCCTCGACCTTCGACGAGCCGGCCGCACGCCACGTGCAGGTGGCCGAAATGGTGATCGAGCGCGCCAAGCGCCTGGTCGAGCACAAGAAGGACGTGGTGATCCTGCTGGATTCGATCACCCGCCTGGCGCGTGCCTACAACAATGTCGTGCCCAGCTCCGGCAAGGTGCTGACCGGTGGCGTGGACGCCAATGCCCTGCACCGCCCGAAGCGCTTCTTCGGCGCCGCGCGCAACGTCGAGGAAGGCGGCTCGCTGACCATCATCGCCACCGCGCTGGTCGAGACCGGCTCGAAGATGGACGAGGTGATCTACGAAGAGTTCAAGGGCACCGGCAACAGCGAAGTGCACCTGAACCGCCGCATCACCGAGAAGCGCGTGTACCCGGCCATCGACATCAACCGTTCCGGCACCCGCCGCGAAGACCTGCTGATCGAGCCGGAGCTGCTGCAGAAGATCTGGATCCTGCGCAAGCTGCTGCACCCGATGGACGAAATCGCGGCGATGGAATTCCTGCTCGACAAGATGAAGAACACCAAGTCCAACGACGAGTTCTTCGGTTCGATGAAGCGCTGATTTCCCGCCGGAACCGCTGTAACGAAAAAGCCCCGCGAACGCGGGGCTTTTTCGTGGCTGGCGCAACCGGCGCGCTCAGCCCTCCAGCGGCGTCAGCAGCTTGGGCCCGCCGCCGCGGCCGGCCATGTAGACGCCACCGTCGGCCAGCGCGTCCGAACCGTTCTCCCAGTCCTCGTCGCTGATCCATGGCGCGCGTTCGCGCGGTCCGGGGATGTAGGCCTGCCACGTGCCGTACTCGTCCGGCAATGATCGGCCCTGGTCGACCATCGCATAGCGCACCGGCATGCGCACGTTCCAGTGCGGCGCGTCCGCGTCCTCGCCTTCGACCGGTACACGGAACTCCCACTTGCGCGCCGCGGCCAGTGCATTGCCACCCAGCACCTGGCGGAACCGGCGCATCTGGCCCTCGCTGGCCACCACGGTCATGTTGACCTGTTCCACGTACGCGTCCGCGACGCGGCCATCGCGCCCGACCTTGAGGACCAGGTAGACATTGCCCTGCGCCCCCACCTCGTACATCGCGCGCGGGTAGCTTGGCGGCGTCATCTTCAAGGCGGTGACCGCGCTCCGGCTTTCCGGATCGTAGGCCGCGAAGGTGGCACTGCGGATGGCCACCTGGGTGCTGCCGTCTTCCAGCTGCCTGCCGACCAGGCGCAGCATCAACGGCGAACGCGCGGCGACCGGCTTGCCGTCGCGGACCACCGGAACGAAGGCCCAGCCCATCACCGAGCTGCGCACGAAACGGGCCAGCTCCGCGCTCAGCCGGTCCTGCTGGTCCAGCCGCACCGCCTCCACGCTGCCATCGGGCGCGATATCGATCTGCCCGGACAGCTGCATGCCCATCTCGGCCTGCTTGCGCACCGCCCCCGGCCCGGCGGCCGACGCGGCAACAGTCACCAACAGCAACGCAGCCAGCACGGCCCCGCGACGCAACGAATTCAGCATGACGCTCTCCTTGCCACTCCATATCCAGGACGCGACTGTAGCGCTTCCGGCGGCGATGTTCACGCCAGCCGCAGTGCGCGTGGGTAGGGCGGGGTATCGGGGAATTCGCCGCGGGCGAAGGCGGCCTGCAGGCCGCGCCACCAGCGGGGGTCGAACAGGTCGCCGTGCGCCTCGCGCACCGCCTCCATCAGCGGGCGCGGCAGGCCCATGAACAAAGGGAAGCGCTCGGGAAACACGTCGTTGGGCGCGACATGGAACCACGGCTCCGCGGCCAGGGCTTCGGCGGCATCGCGCGGCTGCGGCCAGTCGCGGAACGTGCAGTCGCCGACCCGGCACAGTTCGTCGTAGTCGTAGAACACCACGCGGCCATGGCGCGAGACACCGAAGTTCTTCAGCAGCATGTCGCCGGGGAAGATGTCGTTGCGCGCCATGTCGGTGATGGCCTGCGCGTAGTCCAGCGCCGCCGCGCGCGCGGCCTGGGGGGTCTGTTCGCGCAGGTACAGGTTGAGCGGGCGGAACCGCCGCTGCACGTAACACAGCGATATCACCAGGTCATCGCCTTCGACCCGCACGCTGCGCGCGCAGCTGTCCAGCAGCTCCTGGCGCAGCTCGGGGGCGAAGCGGGCCAGCGGAAAGCGCAGGTGGCGGTAGGGTTGCGCGTCCAGCAGCCGGCCGATGCGATCCAGGTTGAACACCAGCGCGTAGCGGTCCTCCACGTCCTGGCGGCTGACCGTCTTGGGCCAGGCGAAGCGGTCGCGGATCAGCTTGAACACCAGCGGGTAACTGGGCAGGGTGAACACCGCCATCACCATGCCCGGGGTGCCTTCGGCCTGCACCAGCCGCTCGTCCGGGTGCTGCTGGAAATGGCGGAAGAAGGTGCGGTAGCGCTCGGTCTTGCCCTGCTTGGCGCGGCCGAGCACGGTGTAGATCTCGTCCACCGGCTTGCCCGGCAGCAGGCTGCGCAGGAACACCACCGCGTCGGCGACGGTGGGCAGGTCGGCCTGGAAATAGCTGCGCGACACGCCGAACAGGTGCGCAACGTCGCGGCGCCCGCTGAGCACTGCCTCGGCGCGCAGGCCATCGTCGCCGTCGTTGACCAGCGCGATCACGCAGGGTGAGAAGCGATGCTCGCCGAACACGCGCCCGACCAGGTAGGCGCGGCGTTCGCGGTAGAACACGGTGTCCAGCAGTTCGATGGCACGCACCGGGTTCGGGCCCCAGTGGGCGAGGTCATCGTGCAGGCGCACGGCGATGGCCGCGGCGCAGCGCAGCCGGTGCCGGTAGGGCACGTCGAAGCGGTAGTCGGCCAGCATGCGCTCGAAAGCCTCGGCCGGGCGCGCCTCGGAAACGGTATAGACGTGGCGCGCCACCGGGTGGGTGATGGCGTCCGACGGCTCGATCTCGAGCGCCATGAATTCGATGGCATCGTCCACCCCGCGGGTGGCGAACAGGCGCCGGGTCAGGGTGTTGTAGAAGGTCTTGTACAGTTCGCCGTCGATCAGCCCGGCGACCCGCGTGGCGAAGGCCGCGCGCACCTGCACCCAGGCCTCGCGGCCGGGTCGTCCGCCGGCGATGCCCTGCAGGCGCGCCATGCACTCGCCGACGCACAGGTCGTAGAGCGCGATGCGCTCGACCGCATCCTGGCGTGCCGCCACCCAGTCGCGCTGCTCGAAACGCCCGCGTGCGCGCCGGGTGATGGCGGCAAACCGGGCGTGGTAGTCCTCGAAGCCGTCGTGGATGCAGGCGGCGATGGCGTGGGCGGATTCGGTGGCAGGCATCGGCAGTGGAGGAGTCGGGGCGCCGGCCCCCACCCTACCGCACCGGACTGGCCCGCGCCCTGGCGGCGTGGACGCGCGGGCGCGGGGCGCAAAAAAACCCGCATCGCCAGGGCGATGCGGGTCCGGGGTCAAACCACCGCGGCGGGTGCGATCAGAGCGCGGCCAGCGCGGCGTTGAGGGTCGCGCTCGGGCGCATCGCCCGGCTGGTCTTGCCGAGGTCCGGGCGGTAGTAGCCGCCGATGTCCACGGCCTTGCCCTGCACCGCGACCAGTTCCTCGACGATCTTCTGCTCGTTGTCGGCCAGCGCCTTGGCCAGCGGCGCGAACTTCGCCTTCAACGCGGCGTCCTCGTCCTGCGCGGCCAGCGCCTGCGCCCAGTACATGGCCAGGTAGAAGTGGCTGCCGCGGTTGTCGATGGTGCCCAGCTTGCGGCCCGGCGAGCGGTCGTTGTCGAGGAAGGTACCGTTGGCCTGGTCCAGTGCCTTGGCGAGTACCGCGGCGGCCTTGTTGTCGTAGCGCTGGGCAAGGTGCTCCAGCGAGGCGGCCAGGGCCAGGAACTCGCCCAGCGAATCCCAGCGCAGGTAATCCTCCTCGACGAACTGCTGCACGTGCTTCGGCGCCGAACCGCCGGCGCCGGTCTCGAACAGGCCGCCACCGGCCATCAGCGGCACGATCGACAGCATCTTGGCGCTGGTGCCCAGCTCCAGGATCGGGAACAGGTCGGTGAGGTAGTCGCGCAGCACGTTGCCGGTCACCGAGATGGTGTCCTGGCCCTTGCGGATTCGCTCCAGCGAGAACTTCGTGGCCTCCACCGGCGACAGGATGCGGATGTCCAGGCCTTGGGTATCGTGGTCCTTCAGGTACTTCTCGACCTTGGCGATCATCTGCGCGTCATGCGCGCGGTTGGCGTCCAGCCAGAACACGGCCGGGGTGTTGCTCAGGCGCGCGCGGCTGACCGCCAGCTTGACCCAGTCCTGGATCGGCGCGTCCTTGGCCTGGCACATGCGCCAGATGTCGCCGGCCTCGACCTTGTGCTCGAACACCACGTTGCCGGCCTCGTCGCTGACGCGCACAGTGCCGTCGGCCGGGATCTGGAAGGTCTTGTCGTGGCTGCCGTATTCCTCGGCCTTCTGCGCCATCAGGCCGACGTTGGGCACGCTGCCCATGGTCGCCGGGTCGAACGCGCCATGCGCCTTGCAGTCCTCGATCACCGCCTGGTAGACGCCGGCGTAGCAGCGGTCGGGGATCAGCGCCTTGGTGTCCTGCAGCTTGCCTTCGGCATTCCACATGCGGCCGGAGTCGCGGATCATCGCCGGCATCGAGGCGTCGACGATCACGTCGCTGGGCACATGCAGGTTGGTGATGCCCTTGTCGGAGTTGACCATCGCCACCGCCGGGCGCTTGGCGTACTCGGCGGCGATGTCGGCCTTGATCGCTTCCTGGGTGGCCTCCGGCAGCGACGGCAGGCGCGCGTACAGGTCGCCGATGCCGTTGTTCGGGTCGAAGCCGGCCTGCTTGAGCTCGGCGGCATACTTGCCCAGCACGTCCTTGTAGAACTCCTCGACCACCACGCCGAACATGATCGGGTCGGAGACCTTCATCATGGTCGCCTTCAGGTGCAGCGAGAACAGCACGCCCTGGGCGCGGGCATCGGCGATCTGCGCGGCGACGAACGCGGCCAGCGCGCGGCGCGACATCACCGAGGCGTCGACGATCTCGCCGGCCTTGACCGCGGTCTTGTCCTTGAGCACCACGGTCCGGCCATCGTCCTGCACCAGCTCGATCTTCAGGCTGCCGGCGCCGGCCAGCGTGGCCGACTTCTCGCTGCCGTAGAAATCACCGTCGTCCATGTGCGCGACGTGCGACTTCGAGTCGCTGCTCCACGCGCCCATGCGGTGCGGGTGCTTGCGGGCGTAGTTCTTGACCGACAGCGGCGCGCGGCGATCGGAGTTGCCCTCGCGCAGCACCGGGTTGACGGCGCTGCCCTTGACCTTGTCGTAGCGCGCCTTGATGTCGCGCGCGACGTCGTCGGCCGGTGCGTCCGGGTAGTTCGGCAGCGCGTAGCCCTGGTCCTGCAGCTCCTTGATCGCGGCCTTGAGCTGCGGCACCGAGGCGCTGATGTTGGGCAGCTTGATGATGTTGGCTTCCGGACGGGTCGCCAGCTCGCCGAGCTCGGCCAGATCGTCGCTGATCTTCTGCCCGCCCTGCAGGTAGTCCGGGAACTGCGACAGGATGCGCCCGGAGAGCGAGATGTCGCGGGTCTCCACCGCGATGCCGGCGGTGGTGGCATACGCATCGATGATCGGCAGCAGCGACTGCGTCGCCAGGAACGGGGCTTCGTCGGTGAGCGTGTAGATGATCTTCGGCGTATCGGACATGGGGGATGGTTTCCGTCGGAAGTAAAGGCAGGGACTCAGCACCGCATTGTCGCGCGTCGTGACGGTTCCGGCAAAACGGGCCGGTACGGTCGCGGCAGCGCGCCGCCACGCCGGCTCATGGCATCTGCTCATGTGGCACGCATCAGCCGGGGGGCGCAGCGGCGGCCAAAGGCGCGGGCGCCGTCGTCAACCCGGGCATCGCCATCCACACGCACCAGCGGCGCTGACGCGGCAACAAAAAAAGGGCGCAGTCCTGCGACTGCGCCCATGGCCTGCACCTGTCGGGAGAGAGGGCGACAGGTGGCTGCCGCTTGCTACTTCACTTCGAACTCCTGGGTGGTGCCGGCCGGCTGGCCATCCAGGGTCACGTCCACGCGGTACTTGCCGGCGGGCCATGCGCTTGCCTTGCTGAACTCGATATTGGTGGTCTCCGCACCGCTGGTGGTGAGCGCGGCGCTCTGCTCGCCGGCCACCTGCCCGTCCTGGTAGGTGAGCTTGGCAGCCAGGGTGGCGTTGGTCGCGGCGCCGTCGGTCTTCACCGACACGATGATCTTGTCCTTGTCGCCGATCATGGCCACCGGGGTTACCGATTTGTCGGCAGCGGCGGTGGTGCCGACGGTGATCGAGGTGACGCTGACCGCAGGCGCGGCCGGCGGCGGCGGTGCCGGCTCGCTCATCGGCGCCGGCGCCGGGGTGCTTTCCATCGGCGGCGGCGCGGCCTCTTCATTCTTCTTGCAACCGGCCACGGCCAGGGTGCCGGCCAGGGTGATCATCAGGACACTGCTGAACGAAGTCTTCTTCATGGGATGCTCCGGAATGTGGGAAAAGGCGCTGGGCCTGGTGGCCTCAACCCTGGCGCGGGGGAATCTTCAGGGTCTGCCCGGGAAAGATCTTGTCGGGGTCGGAAAGGACATCGCGGTTGGCCTCGAAGATCTGCTTCCAGGCATTGGCGTCGCCCAACAGGTGCTTGGCGATCCGGGAAAGACTGTCGCCCTTCTGCACCGTGTACTGTTGTTCGCCCGCGATCTGCGCGGTGGAATCCACCCGCGCGGTCACATCGGAAAAATCGGCCTTCGGCGCGACGGCGGCGGTGCTGTCCACGGTGGACGTCACATCCGAAAAATCGGCCTTTTTGTCATTGCTCATCGGGTCGTTCCTCCTCGGCTGGCTGTCACCATTGCACCGGCCGCGTTAAGGAACCATCGCGCCGGCGTAAAGCCGGCGTATACCCACCGGGTACCCGGGCCGGATTACTGGCGTGGGTCGCGGAACGGACGGTGCCCGGCGGCGAAGTCGGCGGTCGACCGGCGCGGGTTGATGTCCAGCCCGCCGCGGCGCGTGTAGCGCGCCTCCACGTCCAGCGAATGGCAACCGCAGTGGCGTACCAGGTCGAGGAAGATGCGCTCCACGCACTGTTCGTGGAACTCGGCGTGGTCGCGGTAGCTGGCCAGGTAGCGCAGCAGGCCGCCGCGATCGATGCGCGGGCCCGCGTAGCGGATGCTCACGCTGGCCCAGTCGGGCTGGCCGGTGACCGGGCAATTGGACTTGAGCAGGGCCGAGACCAGCGTCTCGGCGACCGCCTCGCCGCCATCGGCGTGCAGGAAGCCGGCCTGCGGCGGGCCATAGTGGTCGATGTCCAGCTCCAGGCCGTCGATGCTCTCGCCTTCGGCGTCGGCCACCGGCGGCAGGCCGAACTCGACCGTGACCCCGGCCCCGGCGCAGGCGGACAGGTCGGCGGCGATGCGTGCGCGCACGTCGGCGGCGCTGGCGAAACGCGCCGCGTTGAGTGAGTTCAGGTAGAGCTTGAGCGACTTGGATTCGACCAGGTTGGGCGAGGCCGCAGGCACCCACAGCGTCGCGGTGGCCACGCACGGCTTGCCGCGCATGTCCAGCCAGCCCAGCTCATAGACATGCCAGCGGTCCTGGCCGACGAACGGCAGCGCGGCGGCGAGGCCGATCTCGGCGCGCGCGGTGGCCCGCGGGATCGGGAACAGCAGCCCCGGGTCGTACTGCGAGGGGTAGGCGACCTCGCGGCCGAGGCTGGAATCGTGGGGGGTATTCATGCGCGGATTGTAGGAGTTGTCAGGTGAGCCGTGGCTGCACCGCCTGCCGCCGCCGGCGCCCCCTCACACGCCGGCGTCGGCGTCGGCGGGCCATGCCGCCCACCGGAACCTGGAGTGGCGGCCGCGGGCCGCCGTCAGTGACCGCCCGCCAGGACGGCGGCGCGGCGAGCCGGCCGCGCGCCGTCGACAGCCCGGGCAAGGCCGGCCGGGGCTCAGCCGGCGCCGCCGTGCAGGTAGTCCAGCGACACCTGCAGCAGCGCGCGCAGCCCCACGTCCAGCGCCTTCTCGTCGAGCAGGAACTTCGGCGAGTGGTTGCTGGGTGCGGTGGCCGGGTCGATGCCGGCGCCGGTGGAGCCGACGAAGAAGAACATCGCCGGCACCTGCTGCGCGTACAGCGAGAAGTCCTCCGAGCCCATCTGCAGCGGCGGCTCGTAGACGTTGTCCTTGCCGACCACCGCCTGCAGGCTGGGCAGCATGCGCGCGGTCAGCGCCGGGTCGTTGACCGTCGCCGGGTTGCCGTCCTTCTCATAGATGTCGGTGGTGGCGGTGGCGCCGTGCGCGGCGGCGGTGTGCTCGGCGACGTTGCGCAGGTCGGCGAAGATCTGCCGGCGCATGTCCGGGTCGAAGGTGCGGATGGTGCCGACCATCTCCACCGCGTCGGGGATGATGTTGTAGCGGATGCCGCCCTTGATCGCGCCGAAGGTCAGCACCGCCGGCTGCCTGGACAGGTTGGCGCGGCGGCTGACGATGGTCTGCGCGGTCCCGATCAGGTCGGAGGCGGCGACGATCGGGTCGATGCCGTTCCATGGCGCCGAGCCATGGGTCTGGCGGCCGTTGACGGTGATGGAGAAGCGGTCGGAGGCGGCCATCAGCGGGCCGCCGCGCACGGCGATCTGCCCGGCCTGGACGCTGGAGAACACATGCAGGCCGAACACCGCCTCCGGCTTGAAGTCCTTGAACAGCCCTTCCTTGAGCATCAGCTCGGCGCCGCCCTGCTCCGGCGGCGGCGCGCCCTCCTCGGCCGGCTGGAAGATCAGCATCACCTCGCCCGGCAGCTTGTCGCGCATCGCCATCAGCGCATCGGCCACGCCGAGCAGGGTGGCGGTGTGGGCGTCGTGGCCGCAGGCATGCATCACCCCGACCTTCTCGCCGCGGTACTCGGCGGTGGCGGTGGAGGCGAACGGCAACCCGGTCTGCTCGGTCACCGGCAACGCATCCATGTCCGCGCGCAGGGCGATCTTCGGGCCCGGCAGGCCGCCCTTGATGACCGCCACCACGCCGTGCACGGCCACCCCGGTCTTCGGCTGCAGGCCCATCGCGCGCAGGCGCTCGGCGACCTTGGCGGCGGTGCGTGCCTCGCGGTTGGACAGCTCCGGATGCTGGTGGAAGTCGCGGCGCCACTCCACCACCTGGCGCTGCAGGCGCGCCGCGGCGGCCTCGACCTCCGGGCGCTGGGCGTCGGCGGCCAGCGCGGCCGCGGGGGCCAGGGCGCACGACAGCGCGGTCAACAGAACGGTCTTGCGGATCATCCAGGCATTCCTCGTCGGCAATCGAGATGTGAATGTAGGGCAAACGAACCGGGGCGACGAGTGTCAACCGATGCCGCCCGGAACCGTTCACCCCCCATGCCGGTCAGAGCGCGTGGCCCATCGGTCATGCAGCCGCTGTCATGGCCCGGCGTTATGCTCTGCGCCGTTGTGCCCGCCCCCTCGCCCATCGGTTCATCGGGAGTTTTTGCATGTCGCGTTTCTGGAAGATCGTGCTGCTCGTCATCGCCATCCTGCTGGTGGCGGGAATCGGCTACCGGATGATGGGAGGCGGCAAACAGGCCGGGGGCGCGGCACAGGCCGAGGGCGCGGGCGGCGGCCGGGGCGGCGGCGACAGGGCGCGCGACCCGGTGCCGGTCACCGCGGTGGCGGCCGAGCGCAGGAACGTGCCGGTGTATGTCACCGCGCAGGGCACGGTGGCCGCCTACAACACGGTCACGGTCAGCCCGCAGGTCGGTGGCGAGCTGTTGAGCGTCGATTTCAAGGAAGGGCAGTCGGTGAAGAAGGGCGACCTGCTCGCCCGGATCGACCCGCGTACCTTCCAGGCCCAGTACGACCAGGCCCTCGCCAGCCAGCGCCAGAACCAGGCCCTGCTGGCCACCGCCCAGTCCAACTACGAACGTTCCAATTCCGAGGCCTACCGCCAGTACGTGGCGCAGACCGATCTGACCACCCTCCGCAACCAGGTGGCCCAGTACCAGGCGGCGGTGGCCGCCGCCCAGGCCACGGCCAACCAGAGCAGGGTGCAGCTGGGCTACACCCGCATCGTCTCGCCCATCGACGGCGTGGCCGGCATCCGCGCGGTCGACCCGGGCAACGTCGTCGGCGCCGGCACGGCGATCGTCACCCTCACCCAGCTGCAGCCGATCTACGTGTTGTTCAACCTGCCCGAACAGCAGTTGGACGCGGTGCGCGCGGCGCAGGGCAAGGGGCCACTGGAAGCGGCGACGCTGGACCGCGCCGGCGGCAGCGTGGTCAACGCCGACGGCAAGCTGCAGGTGGTGGACAACCAGATCAGCGCCACCAGCGGCACCTTCCGCCTGCGCGCCGAGTTCCCCAACGCCGACAAGGCGCTGTGGCCGGGCCAGTTCGTCAACGTGCGCATGAAGCTCGACGAGCTGCCCGGCGCGGTGGTGGTGCCGGCCGAAGCGGTGCAGCGCAGCAGCACCGGCGATTTCGTCTACCTGGTCAAGCCCGACAACACCGTCACCCTGCGCGACGTGGTGCAGGGTGGCCAGGTCGACGACAGCCACGTGGTCATCAGCAAGGGCCTGCAGCCGGGCGACAAGGTGGTCACCGAGGGCCAGTTCCGGCTCAAGGAAGGCGTCAAGGTCATTCCGCTGCAACCGGGCCAGGCACCGCCGGAGCCGACCGAGGCGCAGTTGAAGGCCGCCAGCGAGAAGCGCGGCGGCGGCCGGGGTGGTCGTGGCCCGCGCTGAGGCCGCGCGCGCGCCACGGCCGCTGGCGCGCGATACCACGGTGCAGGCACCGGGCATGTACGCATGCGTGAGCACCCCGCGCGGGCCACGCGACGCGCGCGGCGGGAGCGTGGGCAGGTCCTGACCGCCCCGCACCGCGCACACTCTCACCACAGGAATCGACCGTGGGCTTCTCGACTCTCTTCATCCGCCGCCCCATCGCCACCTCGCTGCTGATGGTCGGGCTGATGCTGCTCGGCATCCTCGGCTACCAGCGCCTGCCGGTTTCGGCCCTGCCCGAGATCGAGGCACCCAGCCTGGTGGTCACCACGCAGTACCCCGGCGCCAGTGCGCAGACCATGGCCTCGCTGGTGACCACGCCGCTGGAGCGGCAGCTGGGCCAGATTTCCGGCCTGGACCTGATGACCTCCGACTCCTCGGCCGGCCTGTCCAGCATCGTGCTGCAGTTCTCGATGGAGCGCGACATCGACACCGCCGCGCAGGACGTGCAGGCGGCGATCCGCCAGGCCACCCTGCCCGGCTCGCTGCCGTACCAGCCGGTCTACAACCGGGTGAACCCGGCCGATGCGCCGATCCTGACCCTGAAGCTGGCCTCGGACACGCGCCCGCTGCGCGAGGTCAACGACCTGGCCGATTCGGTGCTGGCCCAGCGCCTGTCGCAGGTGGACGGCGTCGGCCTGGTGTCGATCGCCGGCAACGTGCGCCCGGCCGTGCGCATCCAGGCCAACCCGGCGCAGCTGGCCAACATGGGCATGACCCTGGAAGACCTGCGCAGCGCGCTGACCCAGGCCAACGTCAACGCACCCAAGGGCTCGCTCAACGGCAAGACCCAGAGCTACACACTGTCCACCAACGACCAGCTCAGCGACGCGGCCGACTACAACGACATCATCGTGCGCTACCGCAACGGCGCGCCGGTGCGTCTGCGCGACGTGGCCAGCGTGGTCGACGGGGTGGAGAACGACCAGATCGCGGCCTGGGCCGACGGCAAGCCGGCGGTGCTGCTGGAAGTGCGGCGCCAGCCCGGCGCCAACATCGTCAAGACCGTGCAGAACATCCGCCAGATCCTCCCCGGCCTGCAGGGCATGCTGCCGGCGGACGTGACGCTGGACGTGTTCTCCGACCGCACCGTGACCATCCGCGCCTCGGTGCACGACGTGCAGTTCACCCTGGTGCTCACCATCTGCCTGGTGGTGGCGGTGATCTTCGTGTTCCTGCGCCGGCTGTGGGCCACGGTGATCCCGTCGGTGGCGGTGCCGCTGTCGCTGCTGGGCACCTTCGGGGTGATGGCCTTCGCCGGCATGTCGCTGGACAACCTGTCGCTGATGGCGCTGACCGTGGCCACCGGCTTCGTGGTCGACGACGCGATCGTGATGATCGAGAACATCGTGCGCTACATCGAGCAGGGCAAGGACGGCCAGGATGCCGCCGAGACCGGCGCGAAGGAGATCGGCTTCACCGTGCTGTCGCTGACGGTGTCGCTGATCGCGGTGTTCCTGCCGCTGATCCTGATGCCGGGCGTCACCGGCCGCCTGTTCCACGAGTTCGCCTGGGTGCTGTCGATCGCGGTGGCGATCTCGATGCTCATCTCGCTGACTCTCACCCCGATGATGTGCGCCTACCTGCTCAAGCCCGACGCGCTGCCCGAGGGCGACGATGCCCACGAGCGCGCCGCCGCGCAGGGCAAGGTGACGGCGTGGTCGCGGCTGGTGCACCTGTACGAATCCAGCCTGGACTGGGTGCTGCGCCACCAGCGCATGACCCTGGGGATCGCCCTGGGCTCGGTGGTGCTGACCGTGCTGCTGTACATCGCCATTCCCAAGGGCCTGCTGCCCGACCAGGACACCGGCATGGTCACCGGCGTGGTGATCGCCGACCAGAACGTGGCCTTCGAGCAGATGCAGCAGCGCACCCGGGCCGTGGCCGAGGCGTTGCGCCAGGACGAGGCGGTCACCGGCGTGGCCGCCTACATCGGCGCCGGCTCGATGAACCCCACGCTCAACCAGGGCCAGCTGAACATCGTGCTCAAGGATCGCGGCGAGCGCGGCAGCCTGGACACGATCCTGCCGCGGCTGCAGGCCGCCGCCGCGCACATCCCCGGCGTCGCGCTGTACCTCAAGCCGGTGCAGGACGTGACCCTGGACACGCGCGTGGCCGCCACCGCCTACCAGTTCTCGCTGTCGGACATGGACAGCCGGGAGCTGGCCGAGCAGGCCGCGCGCGTCACCGACGCGCTGCGCCGCCTGCCGGAGCTGGCCGACGTCGACAACAACCTGGCCGACCACGGCCGCGCCCTGCACGTGGAAGTGGACCGCGACAAGGCCAGCCGCTACGGCGTGCCGATGCAGACCATCGACGACACCCTGTACGACGCCTACGGCCAGCGCCAGATCTCCACCATCTTCACCCAGCTCAACCAGTACCGCGTGGTGCTGGAGGTGGCGCCGGAGTTCCGCACCGCCGACGCGCTGATGAACCAGCTGGCGATCGGCAGCAACGGCAGCGGCGCGCTGACCGGCAGCAACGCCACCACCCTGGGCCAGGTCAGCTCCAGCAACTCCTCCACCGCCACCGGCATCGGCAACAGCAACACCGGCATCGCGCTGGGCGCCGGCGGCAGCATCCCGCTGTCGGCCATCGCCACCGCCACCCCGGGGACCGCGCCGCTGATCGTCAGCCACCAGCAGCAGCTGCCGTCGGCGACGATCTCGTTCAACCTGGCCCCGGGCTACTCGCTGTCCGAAGGCGTGGCGGCGATCAACAAGGCCGTGGCAGCGTTGCAGCTGCCGTCGCAGACGCAGGCGCAGTTCGTCGGCACCGCCGCCGAGTTCTCCAGCAGCCAGACCGACGTGGTGTTGCTGCTGCTGGCCGCCATCGCGGTGATCTACATCGTGCTGGGCGTGCTCTACGAGAGCTGGATCCACCCGCTGACCATCATCTCCACCCTGCCCCCGGCCGGCGTCGGCGCGCTGCTGGCGTTGTACCTGTGCGGGATGAGCCTGTCGGTGGACGGCATCGTCGGCATCGTGCTGCTGATCGGCATCGTCAAGAAGAACGCGATCATGATGATCGACTTCGCGCTGGACGCGCAGCGTGCCGGCATGAACGCGTTCGACGCGATCCGCCGCGCCTGCCTGCTGCGCTTCCGCCCGATCATGATGACCACCGCCGCGGCCATGCTCGGCGCGCTGCCGCTGGCGCTGGGTACCGGCATCGGCTCGGAACTGCGGCGCCCGCTGGGCGTGGCCATCGTCGGCGGCCTGCTGCTCTCGCAGCTGGTCACGCTGTACACCACGCCGGTGATCTACCTGTACTTCGAGCGGTTCTCCGAGTGGGCCGCGCGGCGCCGCGAGCGTCGCGCCGCCGCACGCCTGCAGGCGGCCGGCAAGCGCACGGCATGAACATCTCCGCGCCCTTCATCAAGCGCCCGATCGGCATCAGCCTGCTGGCCATCGGCCTGTTCTTCGCCGGGCTGCTGTGCTACCTGCGGCTGGGCGTTGCGGCGCTGCCGAACCTGTCGATCCCGGTGATCTTCGTGCAGGCCAGCAACATCGGCGCCGACGCCGACACCATGGCCGCCACCGTCACCGCGCCGCTGGAGCGCCACCTCGGCCAGGTGCCGGGCATCAGCACCATGCGCTCGAGCAGCAGCGACGGCCGCAGCATGGTGTTCCTGATGTTCGACACCAGCCGCGACATCGACGCGGCGGCGCAGGACGTGCAGGCGGCGATCAATGCCGCCATGGCCGACCTGCCGGCCGGCATCAACACGCCCACCTACCAGAAGGCCAACCCCAACGACGACCCGGTGATCGCGCTGTCGCTGACCTCGGACACGCAGTCGGTCGCGCAGCTCTACAACCTGGCCGACTCGCTGCTGGCGCAACGCCTGCGGCAGCTGCCGGGGGTATCGCAGGTGGACATCGCCGGCGCCTCGACCCCGGCGGTGCGGGTGGACCTCAACCTGCGCGCGATGAACGCGCTGGGGCTGAGCCCGGACGACCTGCGCAACGCCATGCGCGCGGCCAACGTGGCCTCGCCGCTGGGCTTCCTCGACGACGGCCGCAGCCAGACCGCCATCGTCCTCAACGACCAGGTACGCAAGGCGGCCGATTTCGCCAACATCGCCATCGCCAGCCACGACGGCGCGGTGGTGCGGCTGAAGGACATCGCCACCGTCTATGACGGCCAGCAGGACGCGTTCCAGGCGGCCTGGTTCAACGGCAGGCGCGGCGTGCTGATGTACGTGTACCTGCGCAGCGGCGCCAACCTGGTGGCGACCGTGGACCGGGTCAAGGCGGAGATGCCGGCACTGTCCAGCCATCTCGATGCCGGCACCACGCTCACCCCCTACTTCGACCGCACCCCGACCATCCGCGCGTCGCTGGCCGAGGTGCAGATCACCCTGATGATCAGCCTGGCGATGGTGGTGCTGACCATGGCGCTGTTCCTGCGCCGGCTGGCGCCGACGCTGATCGCCGCGGTCACCGTGCCGCTGTCGCTGGCCGGCGCGGCGGTGGTGATGATGACGCTGGGCTTCACCCTCAACAACCTGACCCTGCTGGCGCTGGTCATCGCCATCGGCTTCGTCGTCGACGACGCCATCGTGGTCATCGAGAACATCATGCGCCACCTGGACGCCGGCATGCCGCGCATGCAGGCGGCGATGGCCGGCGCGCGCGAGATCGGCTTCACCATCGTCTCCATAACCGCCTCGCTGGTGGCGGTGTTCCTGCCGATCATCTTCGCCCAGGGCATGCTCGGCGCGTTCTTCCGCGAGTTCACCCTGACCCTGGTGGCGGCGATCATGGTGTCGGCACTGGTGTCGCTGACCCTGACCCCGGCGCTGTGCGCACGCTTCCTGCAGCCGCACGAGGCGCACGTGCGCGAGTCGCGCACCCACCGCCTGCTCGACCGCGTGCACGGCGGCATGCTGAAGGTGTACACGGTGGCGCTGGATTTCTCGCTGCGCCATGCGCTGCTGCTGGCGCTCACCCCGCTGCTGCTGATCGTGGCCACGTTCTACCTGGCCGGCGCGGTCGGCAAGGGCAACTTCCCCGAGCAGGACACCGGCCTGATCTGGGGCCGCGCCAGCTCCAGCGCCACGGTGTCCTTCAACGAGATGAGCCAGCGCCAGCGGCGCCTGAGCGACATGTTCCTGGCCGACCCGGCGGTGAAGATGGTCGGCTCGCGGCTGGGTTCCAGCCGCCAGGGCAGCAGCGCGCAGTTCAACATCGAGCTCAGGACGATGGCCGAGGGGCGGCGCGAGCCGACCAGCCTGGTCGTGGCCCGGCTCAGCGCCAAGGCGGCGCAGTTCCCGGACCTGGACGTGCGCCTGCGCGCCATCCAGGACCTGCCTTCCGACGGCGGCGGCGGGGGTGGCCAGGGCGCGCAGAACCGGGTCACCCTGCAGGGCAACGATGCCGCGCAGCTGGCCGAATGGCTGCCGAAGCTGGTCGAGGTGCTGAAGCAGAACCCGAAGCTGCGCGACGTCGGCTCGGACGTGGACAAGGGCGGGCTGATGCAGAAGATCGTCATCGACCGCGAGAAGGCCTCGCGCCTGGGCGTGAGCATCGGCGCCATCGACGGTGCGCTGTACGGCGCCTTCGGCCAGCGCCAGATCTCCACCATCTATGCCGATCTCAACCAGTACGGCGTGGTGGTGAACGCGCTGCCGGAACAGACCGGCAGTCCGGCGGCGATCGACGACGTGTACGTGGCCTCCAGCAGTGGCCAGATGATCCCGCTCACCGCCTTCGCCCACCAGGAACCCGGGCTGGCGCCGTCGCAGGTGACCCACCAGAACCAATACACGGTGATGGACCTGAGCTACAACCTGGCGCCCGGCGTCAGCAGCGGCGAAGGCGATGCCATCGTCAAGGCCGCCATCGACGGCCTGCGCATGCCCGGCGACATCCGCCAGGCCGAACCCGGTGGCTTCCGCCAGGCGCTGGACCCGGCCGCGATGCTGATGCTGATCATCGCCGCCATCGCCACGGTCTACATCGTGCTGGGCATGCTGTACGAGAACCTGGTGCACCCGGTGACGATCCTGTCCACCCTGCCGGCTGCCGGCATGGGCGCGCTGCTGGCGCTGTGGGTGACCAGCACCGACCTGTCGGTGATCTCGACCATCGCCCTGGTGCTGCTGATCGGCATCGTCAAGAAGAACGCGATCATGATGATCGACTTCGCCCTGGTGGCGCAGCGCGAACACGGCATGTCGCCGGCCGAGGCGGTGCGCGAAGCCAGCATCGTGCGCTTCCGCCCGATCATGATGACCACGATGGTGGCGATCCTGGCGGCGCTGCCGCTGGCGATCGGCCTGGGCGAAGGCTCGGAACTGCGCCGCCCGCTGGGCATCGCGATGATCGGCGGCCTGCTGATCTCGCAGAGCCTGACCCTGCTCAGCACCCCGGCGCTGTACGTGATCTTCTCCTGCCTGCAGCAGCACTGGCGCGGCTGGCGTGCGCGCCGCCGCGAGCGCAGAAGCCAGCGGCGGATCGCGCGGGCCTGATCGTCTCCCGCACGCGGCTACGTTCCGCTGGAGCGTAGCCGGGATGGTCTCTGCCGGGCATTGCACGGCACGACGGAAATCTCCATCGCGGCGGCGCAGCCGTCACCCCGGCCAACGGCTGCGTGCGGTTTGTACGCGCGGGTTCCCGTCCGCAGCGACGTGGCCGGCGGACGGAGGCCGCAAGCGGAAGGGGCTAGGACAGCCGCGCCGGCAGCCGGCGTGTCCAGCGCCGGCCCCGTCGCCACGGATCAGGCCACCAACTGCGCCAGCGACTCCGCCTGCAGGCGCTCGTAGATCGCGAACTCGTCGGCCACCGTCGCCCCCAGCGCCTGCTCGAACGCCTCGCGGTTGGCGCGCGCCGCATAGGCGCGCTGCTCCTCGCCGCCCAGGTTGGACTGGAAGATGCCCGCGGCGCTGACCGGCAGGAAGTCCTCGTAGACGATGGGTTCGGCGACCGCCAGGCCACGCTCGATCAGCACCTCGGCCGGCAACCCGCGCTCGGCCGCCGGCAGCGCGCGGCCGGCATCGGTCAGCACGTAGCGGTAGTAGCCCAGGCCCTCGCGGCGCAGGGTGGCGTGGTCGTCGGGGAAGCCGGCGAATGCCGCCTGCAGGCGCTGCATGTAGTCGCCACCGGTGCTGCCGGCGCCGCCGTTGTCGCGCGCCTGGGCCAGCAGCGCGTCGTACAGCGCGCGCCCCTTGGGGGTCAGCGCCAGGCCGCGCTGTTCGATCTCGCCGAAGCGCGCGGTATGCGTGCCGGCGGCGTTGTCCTCGCCCGACGGGAAGTGCACCAGTTCCTCCAGCGCCTTGAAGCTGGTCTGGCGCAGCAGGATCGGGCACGCGCGGCGCGGCGGGCCTTCGATGACCGCCTTGGCGGCAAGGCCACGCGCCTGCATCGCCGCCTGCGCGGCATCGATGTCGAGGGTGCGCGGGGTCAGGTGGTTGATGTGCGGTCCGCGGAAGCTGACCACGTCGGCCACCAGCCGGTGCGCAGCATGCAGGGCGTGGTAGGTCTGCAGCGACACGGTGGCCTCGTTGTGCCAGCGGAAGGTTTCCAGCGCCTCGACCACGAAGCGCCAGGCGTCCTCGCCGGACAGGCCGCCATCGCGCTCGCACTGCTCGATGAGCTGCAGCACGCCCGGGGTGAAGATCGTGCGCCGCGATAGGATCCCGGCCGCCTGCGCGCGCAGTGCCTCGTCCTCGATCAGCTCCAGCCGCAGCAGCGAGGTGAACACGCGGAACGGATTGCGGTTGAGCGATTCACCATCGACCGGGCGGAACGCGGTGGAGTGCACCGGCACGCCGGCCACCGACAGATCGTAGTAACCCACCGGCTGCATGCCCATCACCGCGAACAGACGACGCAGCGTGGACAGCTCCTGCGCGGTACCGACCCGGATCGCGCCGTGGCGCTCCACGTCCAGGCGCTCGCGCTCGCCGCTGCGCTGCATCTGCGCGGCCAGGTCCGGCTGCGCGTCCAGCACGCCGGCATTGACCTCGCCGACCAGTTCCACGAGGGTGCCGTACAGCGGCACCTCGGTGCGGTACATGTGCGACATCGCCTGCGAGAACAGGCTGCGGATGTGGTCGGTCGAGACGAAACGGTCGGCGGTCATGGCGGGGCGCGCGGCGCGGCAGGGGAAACCGCCATTTTCGCCCGGATGGGGCCGCGGGGTCATCCATTGCATCGGTTACTTTCGCGGTACCGCCGGGGCATCCGCCGTGACGTGCCCCCGGCCGCTCAGTCCGGTGCGCGGGCGGCCGCGTCGCGCCGCGCGCGGTCGCCGAGCTGGCGCTGCAGCAGCGCATCCAGCCGGACCGGGCGGTCCCAATGGTCGTAGCTGGCGACCAGGGCGTGGCGCACCGCGCGCCAGTGCAGGTTCTCCGGTGCCACCGCCAGGCTTTCCACCACGGCTCTCCAGCCTTCGCCCGGGAGCCGGGTGCGCGCCTGCACCGGCTCGCGGCAGCTGGCACCGATGGCCTGGCCCCAGAAGCAGGCGAACCAGATGTCGCCGGCCGCCCAGCCATGCTGCTGCATCAGCGCCTGGACGTAGCCGCGGCGCGCGCCGCCATAGCGCACCAGCTCGTCGATGAAGGCGTCGGGGTAGCGCTCGGCATAGCGGTTGACGTCGGCCAGCTGGCGGTCGAGCCAGGCATCGCCGGTACCCGGGTCGTAGGCAGGCGCGGTCGCGGCCGGGGCCGCCGCGGCTTCCTGCGCCACAGCCACCCCGGGAAAGGCGGACGCCGCGGAAACACACACGAGCAACGCGGGCAGGCAACCACGCAGCCACGCCACCCGCGGCCCGGCCTGCGCGCGCCGCGCGTTGCGGTTCATCGCCCGACCGCTTCGATCGCGGCCACCGCCTGCGGCCACTGCCAGGCGGTATCGGCCAGGCGCAGGCGCGGTTCGTCGCTGGACACGCCGTGCTCGGCCTCGTGCGCCCAGGTCACCGCATACGGGGTGTGCACGCCCCAGCCGCCGAGCGCCAGCACCGGCTCGATGTCCGAGCGCAGCGAATTGCCGACCATCACGAAGCGCTCGGCCGGCAGGTTGAACTCGGCCAGCACCCGGGCATAGGTGGACGGGTCCTTTTCCGAGACGATCTCGATGCGCGGGAACAGGTCGCGCAACCCGGAACGTTCGATCTTCTGTTCCTGGTGGAACAGGTCGCCCTTGGTGATGAGTACCACCGGCCAGCGTGCGGCGATGGCGGATACCGCCTCGCGCACGCCGTCGATCACCTCCACCGGGTGCTGCAGGGTGCGGCGGCCGATCTCGACGATCTGGCGCAGGTGCGCGGCGGAAATGCGCTCGTCGGTCAATTCGATGGCCGCTTCGATCATCGACAGGGTCATGCCCTTGGCGCCGTAGCCGAACACCGCCAGGTTGCGCCGCTCCACCTTGAGCAGGTGCTGCGCGGTACCGGCATCGTGCAGGTCGACGTAGTGGCCGAGGATGGACTCGAATTCCTGTTCGGCCTGGCGGTAGAAGTCCTCGCTCTTCCAGAGCGTGTCGTCACCGTCGAAGCCGACCAGGCCGATGCCGGGGGGATGTGCCGAAGCGTGGGATGCGGAAGTCATGCCGCACAGGATAG
This sequence comes from Stenotrophomonas sp. 17(2023), assembly GCF_030345315.1. Taxonomy (NCBI): domain Bacteria; kingdom Pseudomonadati; phylum Pseudomonadota; class Gammaproteobacteria; order Lysobacterales; family Lysobacteraceae; genus Stenotrophomonas; species Stenotrophomonas sp. 17(2023). The sequence goes on along the minus strand of NZ_CP128405.1, from coordinate 299,665 downwards.
CAACCGGCCCATGCGGAAGGAGCGGCCTGCGGCCGCTCCTCCGGGGACATGGCGGTACCGCCGCCGCTGCGTTACTTCTGCTGTGAGGCGCTGTAGGTGCGGTATTCGTCCGGGGTCAGCTTGCCGTCCTTGTCGGCATCGGCGGCGTCGAACACCTGCGCCAGCCCGGCATGGGCCTGCGATTCGGCGCGGCTGATGCTGCCGTCGCCGTCGGTGTCCAGGCTGGCCCACGACTGGCCATTGCCGCCGGCCGCCGCGTCGGCGGCGGTGGCCTGCCCGGCCTGTGCCGCCTGCCCGTGGGCCTGGTGTTCCTGCTCGGCCTTGGGGTCCTGGGCCATGGCCGGCATGGCCAGCACGGCACCGGCGACGGCGACGAGGGCGAACAGCGGGTTGCGGTTGCGAATGGTCATCAGGGGGTTCCTCCTGCGGTTCTGGAAAGCGCGGTGATTCCGCACGCCGCCACCCTCGCAGGCCCGTCCTGAATCGCGCACGCCCCACGGAACGGCCACAGACACGGTGTTAACCAACGCACGCGCGCAAGCCGCTACCGCCCTGGTTAGCGATGCGTGAGCCGCAGGTAAGCCATGCATTCGGGCGTTCCATCCGCGGCACGCCCGCGTGGATCGGGCGGCGTCAGTCGCCGCGGGTGTCGCCTTCCGCGGCGGCGCGCGGGCTGAACGCCCGCCATCCGAGCCCCACGCCGACCAGCGCACCGGCGACTTCCAGCACCACCCGCGTCCCCAACTGGTCGGGATCGTGGATACCGGCCAGCGCCAGCCGCGCATACAGCGGCGACTCCAGCTGCACCATGCCGAGGTAGAACAGGTTCCAGCCGTCCACGCCGGCACCGATGGCAACCGCGGCCAGGCACGGCCAGGCGATGGCATGGCCCGCCGACAGGCCGGTGCGACGGCACACCTGCCACCACAGGAAGAACACCACGAAACCGACCGCCAATGCGATCAGGGCTGCTTCCAGCGAGCCCAGCAGGCCGTAGTGGAGTTCCAGGTTCATCGTTTTCCGGTCATGGCAACGGGGAGACCGCAGTGTAGCCGGCCGCATCCTGCCCGCAGGCGCGGCGGCCGCGACGCGGCTTTCGTGGCGACGCCAGCGCCGCGTGGTGCGGCGCTGGTCGCGCTAGCGCACCGGGAAGTCGTAGGCGGTATCGGGGGTCGGCTCGGGCCGGAACGTGTAGTGCCACCATTCCATGGGGTAGTTGGCGAAGCCTTCGGCGCCCATCGCGTCGAGCAGCAGCCGGCGATTGTCGCGCTGCCGGGCAGTGATGTCCGGGCTGTCGGTATGCGCCAGCGGATCGAACCGGTCGAAGCCGGTGCCCATGTCCAGTTCCACGCAGTCGCCCTGGCGGCAGTCGAGCAGGCCCAGGTCCACGGTGGCGCCGCGGCTGTGGCCGGAATGCTCGGCGATGTAGCCGTCCAGCAACCGGCTCTTGTCGATGTTCGGGTAGTAGCGGGCCTTGGCCTGCTGGTCGGCCGGGTCGTGCGCCCAGGCGACGAACGACTGCACCGAGCGTACCGGGCGGTAGCAGTCGTACAGGCGCAGCGCGTGGCCCTGCGCCTGCAGCGCGCGCTGCACGCGCGCCAGCGCCTGCGCGACCGGCGCGAGCAGGTAGCAGCGCGGCGCGTCGTAACCGGGCACCGGCCGGCCGGTGAAGTTGTCGCTGCCGGCATAGCGCATGTCCAGCGAGAACCCGGGCGCCAGGGTGGCGACATCCAGCATGCCGGCCTGCGCCGGCGTGGCGGCCGGGGACACCGCCGGCACCGCCGCCTGCGCCGCGGCGCAGGCGGCCAGCGCAGGCAACGCGATCCAACACCGGAGATTCATGGCAATGGCTCTGCGCATGGCTCAGGTGCGCTCGCGCAGATAGCCGTTCAGGCCCTTGGCACGCAGCAGCTGCGCGGCGCCGGCCCAGTCCAGCGGCCTGCCGCTGTCCAGGCGCTCGAGCACGGCGACGATCGCCAGTTCCACCTCGGGCAGCTGCGCCGCCTCCGGCAGGCGTGCGCGCTGGTCGATCGCTTCGTACAGCACGGCATTGGCCTCGGCATAGCCCAGCAGGTCGGTGGCGCCGTGCTGCGCGCGCCAGCGCTTGCCATCGAGCACGGCGTTGACGTGCGACTGGATCAGGTAGGTGGCACGGCCGATCAGCTTGAGGTTGCCCGGCTGCACCGCGGTCATGGTGTTGCCCACGGTGCGCCCGAGCCGCGCCATCACCGCGGTCGAATGCGCATTGAGCAGCATCTTCAGCGCCAGCGTGCGGTCCAGGCCGAGCGGATCGTTGCCCTGGGGCAGTTCCAGCGCGATGTCGCGGGGCATGCCGTCCAGCGCCTTGCCGGCATCGCCGGAGGCCGCGCCGTGCCCCACGGTGACGGTCAGCCGGCCGGCGCCGGCGTCGCCGAACGCCTGCCACCATTGCCGGGCCAGCGCATCCATCGGCTCGCCGGCATAGCGCAGCAGCACGCCCAGGTCGCCCGCCTGCGGCGGCAGCCGCTCGCGGTTGGCCGGCGACCAGGACAGGTCGTACAGGGCCTGCTGCTCGGCGCCGGCGCGTTCCAGGCTGCGCAGCGCGGTGGCACGCAGCGCCGGGTCGTCCACCTTCTGCTCGAACTGCGGGCGGTACTGCGCGGCATCCAGCCCGTGGAACGGGCGGTGCAGCAGTGCGTCCCAGGCCGCCTGCGGCGTCGCCACCGGCGCCCAGACGCGGATCCACGACGCAGGCGGCGTCGTATCGGTGCGGTCCAGCGGCGCCAGCCGGAACGTCGGCGCGCGTTCGGTCACGTCCACGAACACCGGCATCAGCGCCTGCCCGGCCAGGTAGGTGGCGTGGTGGCCACCGGCATAGGCCTGGGCCTCGCGTACGGTCCACTGCGCCAGTTGCGGGGCGCTGGCCGCAACGCTGCGCTGCAGGCCGGCGAAGCCGCGCAGGCGGCTCTCCAGGGTGTCCTTGGAATCCAGCCCCAGACGCTGTGCGTCGGCCGCGTCCAGCTGCGGCAGCAGCAGCGCGCGCAGCGCGTCTTCCAGCACCAGCCCCAGCGCGTACAGGCTGGTGGTGGTGGCCTGCATGCGGGTGGACCCGGTGATGGCCTGCGGGCCGGTGGGCAGCGCGATCTTGTGGATGCGCGCATCGTCGAGCACGCGACGGCTGCGCTCGAACGGGCGCAGCACCTCGTCCGGGTTGTTGTAGACGAACCAGACCCGGTCGGTACCCGCGCCACGCTCATCGGCGGCGGCCAGCGCGGTGCCGATCACCGCCGAGGTCTCGCCTCCCTCGGTCACCGCGAACACCACGTCGTCGGCGCTGATGCCGTCATCGCGCATCTGCAGCGCGCCGATCAGCTGGAGGTCCTCGAAGCCCTCCAGCGAGCTGATCAGCGCGCGGTCGCCGCCGGTGATCTCGCCGCGCACGCGCTCGCCCAGGCCCGCCGGCAACGCAGCGGCGACGCGCGGCCACGCCGGGTCGGCCTGCAGGCGCTTCCAGAACGGCCGCCACACGCCGCTCTCCAGCGTTTCGGCCAGGCGCCCGGTGGAGCCGGTGCCATAGAAGTAGATGCGGTGACCGTCGCGCAGCGCACGCTGCACCGCCGCCGAGGCCGCATGCAGGCGGGCCATGCGCTGCGGATCATCGGCCAGCGCGGCGAAGGCGCGGGCCACGTCCTCGTCGACCGAGAACAGCTGCGACAGCGCCTGCGCCGGATCGTGCGCGGCCACTTCGCTCAGGTTCCAGGTGCGGGGATGGCGCTGTTCGGTCAGCAGCGTGTGCAGCTGGAACTGGGTGCGCTGCTGCACGAATTCGGTGGAGGCCGGCGCCGGCGACAGGCCCAGCCGACCGGTGCCATCGGCGGCGAGGGCAGCCGGGCTGATCGCGGCCAGGCTCAGGGCGAACGTCATGGCGATGCGTCCGGTACGGGGGGAAGATGCACGGTTGGGTCGAGTCATGCGGCCGGCCTCAGCGGTGGGTGGCCGGTGCGGCCGGTGCGGGCGTGGCCAGCGCATGCAGGATGCGCAGGTCCTCGGCGTCCAGCTCGGTGCCGCCCTGGCCACGGAAATGGTTGCGGAACGCGCGCACGGTGGCGGCGCGGTCGTCCAGCGGGTAGCCGATCAGGCGCAGCGCGGTCCACGGGTCGAACCCGTCCGGTGCCGGCGGCGCATCGGCGGCCGGCCAACGGCCGAAGCCGGCGTCGGCCAGGCGCTTCCACGGGAACAGCGGGCCCGGGTCGGGCTTGCGCGTCGGCGCCAGGTCCTGGTGGCCGATGATCTGGCTGCGCGGGATGCGCAGGCGCGTGCACAGGTCGTCCAGCAGCACCAGCAGGCTCTGCACCTGCGCCTCGGCGAACGGCGACTTGCCGTCGTTGTCCAGCTCGATGCCGATGGAGGCGGAGTTGAGGTCGGTGAACGGGCCCCAGCTGCCGGCACCGGCATGCCAGGCGCGGCGCTCGTCGCTGACCAGCTGGTAGCGCGTGCCGTCGGCGCCGATCAGGTAATGCGCGCTGACCGGGCCGCCACTGTTGCGGCCGCGCAGCGTATCCAGGCTCTGCTGCACCGATTCCTGCTCGGTGAAGTGGATGACGATCAGGTTGGGCCGGCGCACGTCCTGGTTCGGCGAAGGCACCCAGCCTGCCAGCGGGTTGCGCGGCGGCGCGTGGCCGCAGGCGGTGAGCAGGGCCAGCAACGCGGCCGGGAGCAACAGCTTGGTGGACATCTTCATCAACGCCTCGCTTGCACGACGGTGGTGCGTGAATCAAGGCAGGGCCGGCGTGCGGCCTGCCGACAACACGAAGAAAGCGCCTTCGCCGCCGCCGGTTGCCGGGCGGCGGCGAAAGGGGCCCGGAGACCGGGCCCGCGGTTGCGTCACTGGAAGCGGTACTCCAGCAGCAGGTTGAAGGAACGGCCGCGCGGGTCGGCCACGCGCGCTTCCCAGCCCGCGCCGTCGCCGTCGTCCAGGTAGCGGACGGTGAACGGCGGATCGGTGTTGAGCAGGTTGCGGATGCCGAACGTCGCCTTCAGGTTCTCCATGCCGGTCCAGGTCAGGCTGTAGTTGTAGGTGATGTAGGCATCGACGTTGCCGTCCCACGCCGGCGGGTTGTAGCCGTTGACGACGCCGCCCGGCTTCCAGTCCTTGTAGCCGCCACGGTACACCTGGGTCAGCGTGTGCGCCCAGTCGCCCCTGGCCCAGCCGGCGCTGACGGTGTGCTTCCACCTGATCGGCAGGTTGTAGTAGCGCTCGTACTCGCCGACCAGGTTGTCGCTGTAGGGCAGGCTGTCGAAGGTCTTGGTCCTGAACGTGTCCAGGTAATTGCCGTTGAGGTGGATGTTCCAGGTACCGCCGGCCAGGTCGCCGCGCACGTTGGAGTCCAGCTCGATGCCACGGGTCAGGGTGCCGCCGGTGTTGATGTAGCGCTGGTCGATGGCGATGATCTTGCCGCCCGAGTCGCGGATGAAGTTGGAGGCGTACAGCGGGTAGTTGGCCGTCATCGTCGACAGGTTGAAGCCGCTGCGGATCGTGTTGGTACGCTCGATCTCCCACCAGTCGACGCTGACGTTGAAGTTGCCGTTGGGCGCGATCACGAAGCCGATGCTGCGCTGTTCGGCCTCTTCCGGCTTCAGGTTCGGATTGCCGCCGGTGATGATGTCCGGGCGGATCTGCTCGCTGCAGTTGGCCACGTCCGGGTTGTACTGGCCCTTCGGGCAGGTCGCCGGGTCGGCCAGGTCCAGGCCGGTGTACTGGGTCTCGGTGACGCCGCGGAACAGCTTGGCGAAATCAGGCACCTTGAAGCCGGTGCTGTAGGAGCCGCGGAACACCAGCCAGTCCATCGGCTGCCACTTGAACGAGTACTTCGGATTGGTGGTGCCGCCGAAGCCGTCGTAACGGTCGTGGCGCACGGCCAGGTTGACCTCCAGGCTGTCGACCACCGGCAGGTTGACCTCGGCGAACACCGCCTTGACGTTGCGCTGCTTGGGCGACATGTAGTTGGAGGCATCGCCGGGAACACCGAACACGTAGGCGTTGCCCGCCACCCATTCGGCCGGGCCGCCGAACTCGTATTCCTCGCGGCGCACGTCCACGCCCGCCGCCGCCTGCACGTCGTTGTCGCTCCACAGGCGGAAGCCGAGGCTGCCGCTGAAGCTGGCGTCGAAGGTGGTCGTGGTCGAGGTGCCTTCGTAGATCTGCAGGCCGCTTGCGTCGGCCGCGGCCAGCGCGTCGTAGGCCGCCTGCGACTGGCTCTGGCCCGGCATCAGGAACGGGTTGAGCACGCCGTTCTTCAATGCCGCCTTCAGCTGCGGGGTGTAGTAGTAGCCACCGGCGGTCATCGACTCGGCCTTGCTCTGCGCGCGCGACAGGCCGATGTTGTAATCCCAGCTGCCGAGGCTGCCGGTCATGCCCAGCAGCGCGCGGTAGGCCTTGGTGGTGGTCTCGATCTGGCGCGGGCCGCAGACTTCGCAGCGCCAGCGGTAGGCAATGGGGCTGCCATAGACCAGGTTGGCCTGGTTGCCGAAATAATCGTGCAGCTGGTTGTAGATGGCGTCGTAGGTCGCCTTGGTGTTGGCGTTGAGCTCGTAGGCATCGAGCTGGGTGGCGCTGGCGTTGATGCTGGTGGTGATCTGCTGCGCCTCGAACTGGCGCTTGGACGTCACCTTCGAGCCCATGAACTCGGCGAAGAACTCATGGTTTTCGCCGACCTTGAAGGTGGCGCGGCCGATGCCCTGCACCGTGTCCACCGGCTGCTGGATGGTGCGCGCGCGGCCGTAGTCCCAGGCGCAGCCGAAGCTGGCACCGGGGCTGGCCCAGATCTTGTCGCCGTAGTCGCCCATCATGTCGCCGCCGTTCTCGCAGCCGGCGCCGCCGGGCAGGCGCAACGTGTTGATGGTGGTCTTGGTGAGGCCGGTGACCGGGTCCTTCAGGCCGCCGCCGATCATGCTGCCGGTGCCGGTGACGATGTTGGCGAACGGCGTGCCGCGGGTATCCGGCGACAGGCCACGGTCGGCCTGGAAGCTGTTGACGAAGTCGCGCTGGTTGCCGCGCAGGATCTTGTTCTGCTTGACGTTGACCGCGGCCCAGACGTTCCAGCGGTCGTTGTCCAGGTCGCCCCAGCCCCCCAGCAGGCTGCCGTGGAAGATGTTGCCGCCGCCTTCCTGGGTCACGTCGGCACCGGCGGTGAGGGTGATGCCCTGGTAGTTGTTGCGGGTGATGAAGTTGATCACGCCGCCGATGGCGTCGGTGCCGTACACGGCCGACGCGCCGTCGCGCAGCACTTCCACGCGCTCGATCGCGGCGAACGGGATCGAGTTCAGGTCGACCACCTGGCCCGCCAGGCCGTGCGCGGCGACGCGGCGGCCATTGAGCAGCACCAGGGTCGCGTCGGCACCCTGTCCGCGCAGGTTGGCGCCGGACACGCCGTTGTTGCCGCGGGTGCCCGGGGGGGCGACGCCGCTGTTGGCGGCCAGGCTGTCCGGGCCGCTGCTGGCGATGTTGAGCTGCTGCAGCAGCTGTTCGGCCGACGTGATGCCCTGGGCCTCGATCTCGGCCTTCTGGATGATGGTGACGGGCATCGCCGCCTCGACATCGGTGCGCTTGATGCGCGAGCCGGTGACTTCGATCTTGTCGAGCGTGCGCGCCTCGGGCGACGCGGCGGCGGCCGTGGGCTGGGACTGCGCGAACGCGGCCAGCGGGCTGCCGAGCGCCAGCAGCAGGGCGGCGCTCAGGTGGTGCATTCGTGGGGGACGTGCGGTTGCGGACATGCTCTCTCTCCAGAAATGGGCGCGTAACGTGGGTGCTGCAGGAGCGATGCCGGCGCACTTGCAATCCGTGCTGGCGGGGGTACGGCGACCATCCATCGATCCTCAAGGGGGGCGGCACGATTCCGCCAAGGCAACGGGATCCACGGCCACCGCTGCGGGGGCCGTGCCTCTCCTCTCCTTCCATGGTTGCACCGCACCGGGGAGCGTCCTTGTCTGCCGGCCTGCAACATGCCAAGCCCCGACTGCAGGCCTGTCCAGCGCCGGGATTGCCCGTCCGGGACGCTGAGGCCCGGACGGAAAAAACGGCCGGCGCATGCGCCCCCGTCCGAACCCCGTTTCACAGCTGTTTAACACGGGCTGAATCCGGCGGTCAATAAACTATTCCCCATACCCCAAGGCTATGGAAATAAAATATTTTCGTGATGCGCCGCACAACATCCGCGGCATCATCACCGCCCATCGCATGGCCATGACCGGCGTGCGGCCGGCATTGGCGCCGGCCGTCAGCTTCGCCCGCGCATTCAGGGGCAGTCACCGACGCGGCGGAATTCCAGGTCCGGGTAGTCGTAGCTGAAGTCGATATCCGGATCGATGGCGCGCATGCGCAGGATGCGCTGCGCACCCTCGCCGGAAAACTCCAGCCATGCCTCGGCATCTTCGCCCAGCCCCTGCCACTGCACCCAGGGGCGGCCAGCCGAGCGCATGACCTGGCCGCGCATGGCCGGCGATTTCACCGCGGCGAACGCGATGCCGGCGCCAGCAGGACACAGCATGACCTGTCCGAACCAGGGGTCGGTCCACACCCCGGCATCGGCGCCGAACTCACGTGCCGCGACCGCGACGGCCGGCGCCAGCACCGGGCGCACGTGGCCTTCCGAGCGGCGTTGCGCCCGTTCCCGCTCCAGCAGCCCGGCGTAGTGCAGCACGTCATGGCCGGCGGCGGGCGCGGTCTGGCGCTTGAGCAGGGCCTGCATCAGCGCGGTGCGCGCGTCCTCGCCCTCGCCATTGATCAGGATCACCGCGCCGCCACGCCGGTCCGGCAGCAGTGCCAGCGACGAGTACATGCCCGACAACGTGCCGGTATGGGCCACCTTCCATTGCCCGTCCATGTCCGACAGGCGCCAGCCGTAGCCGTAGGCAAGGAAGTGGGTGTTGTCCCAGTCGCGCAGGCGCTGGCCGATGGGCATCGGCATGTGCGCGGTCCACAGCGCGCGGCGCTGGGTGGCGTCGAGCCAGCCCGGCGCCCGCGCCGGATCGAGCAGCGCCTGCATCCAGCGCAGCATGTCATCGAGGCTGCAGCGCACGCCGCCGGCGGCCATCGACGGGAAGTCGGACGCGACGTCGCCATCGCGTCCCACCACCACGTTGCGGCCGTCCTTGCGGTAATGCGGCTGGGCGACATTGCCCGCCTTCGCCGGCGACCATTCGCCGACCTGGCAACGGTCCATGCCCAGCGGCACGAAGATCTCCTGCCGCACCAGCGCCGCGTAGGACATGCCGCCGGCAGCAGCGGCCACCTCGCCGGCCACCACGTACAGCAGGTTGTCGTAGGCGTAGTCGGCGCGGAAGCTGCCGGCCGGCTTGAGGTGCGCCAGCCCGGCGACGATGTCCTGGCGGGTGAAGTGATTGGGCTCCGGCCACAGCATCAGGTCGCCGGCGCCCAGTCCCAGGCCGCTGTTGTGGATCAGCAGGTCGCGGACCTGCATGTTGCGCGTCACCCACGGGTCGTACATGCGGAACGCGGGCAGGTACCTGGTCACCGGATCGTCCCAGCGCAGGCGCCCGGCCTGCACCAGCCGCGCCAGCACCGCCGCGGTCATCGCCTTGGTGTTGGAGGCGATCTTGAACAGCGTGTCGCCGTCGACGTGCCGTCCCTCGCCTGCGGCCAGCTCGCCGCGGGTGGCGACATGCACCACCTTGCCGTCCTCGATCACGCCGACCGCCAGGCCCGGCAGGCGGTAATGCTCGAAGGCCTGCTGCACCACCGTGTCGTAGAACGCGGCATCGGCATCGGCGGCGGGTGCGGCGGCGTGGGCGATGCCCGGCAGCAGGGCGAGGCAGAGCAGGATCGGCTTCATCGACGCGCTCCGTGCCGTTACGGCGTATCGGCCGTGGTCGGCGCCGACGGCGCCCGGGCCTGCAGCAGCGACCGGCTCAGGCCGTACAGGATGCGCCGGTCCTCGGCATCGAGCTCGGCGCCCTGGCTGCGCATGCCGCGGAAATGATGGCGGAAGGACTGCAGGGCGTTGGCACGGTCGTCCAGCGGATAGCCGATGGCGGCCATCGCCAGCCAGCCGTCGAACTCCGGCGGCGGATCGCCGGCGGCCGGGTCGGGCCAGATGCCGAAGCCGGCCTCGTGCAGGCGCTTCCAGGGGAACAGCGGGCCCGGGTCGATCTTGCGCCCCGGTGCCATGTCCTCATGGCCGATGACCTGCTGGCGCGGGATCCCTTGGCGCCGGGTCACGTCGTCGAGCAGCACGATCAGTTTTTCGATCTGCACATCCGGATACGGGCTGTAGCCGTCGTTGTCGATCTCGATGCCGATCGACGCCGAGTTGAGATCGGTGATGGTGCCCCAGCGCCCGTCGCCGGCATGCCAGGCGCGCCTGCGCTCGTCCACCAGCTGGTACAGCGTGCCGTCCTTGCCCAGCAGGTAGTGCGCGCTGACCGGGCCGTTGCTGTTGGCGGTCCGCAGCGTGCGCAGGCTGCCCTCGGCGGTCTTGCCGGCGGTGTAGTGCAGCACCACCACCACCGGGCGTCGCGCATCGAAGTTCGGCGAACGTTCCCACCGGGCCAGCGGATTGCGGTGCGCGCAGGCACTCAGCAGCACCAGCAGGAGCAGCGCGACCAGCAGCCGCGGCAGCCCAGGACCCCAGCCTTGGGCCGGCCCACGTCCACCGGCCTGCGCCTGGGCAGCACGGGTTTCCCGATGCGTCATGTCCGCCTCCAGTCATTGGCCGGCTGTTCGCCGGACAGCATCTCATCCAGGCTCTGGCGGCGGCGCACCACCGCATAGCGGTCGCCGTCCACCAGCACCTCGGCCGGCAGCGGGCGCGAGTTGTAGGTGGACCCCATCGAGGCGCCGTAGGCACCGGCGCCGAGGATCGCCACCAGGTCGCCGGCCTCGCAGCGCGGCAGCTCGCGCGCGGTGGCGAAGGTATCGCCGGTCTCGCACACCGGCCCGACCACGTCGTAGGTGGCGGGCTCGCGCGCGGCCGCCGCGCCCACCGGCACGATGTCGTGCCAGGCGTCGTACAGGCTGGGGCGCAGCAGGTCGTTCATCGCCGCGTCCAGCACCAGGAACCGGCGTGCCTGGCCGTGCTTTTCCAGCAGCACGCGGGTCAGCACGATGCCGGCCTCGGCAACCAGCCAGCGGCCCGGCTCGACCAGGATGCGCCCGCCGAAGCCGGCCAGTGCCTGGCGGATCGCATCGGCATACTCGCGCGCGTCCGGCGCCTGCTCGCCTTCGCGATAGCGCACGCCCAGCCCGCCACCGACGTCGATGCTGGCGATGGCGTGCCCGGCGGCGGCCAGCTCCTTCCAGAACGCGGCCATGCGCGCCAGCGCCTCGCGCACCGGGTCCAGGCTCAGCAGCTGCGAGCCGATATGCATGTGCAGCCCGTCCAGGCGCACGTCGGGCCATTGCGCCTTCGCGTCGAACCACGCGCGCGCCTCGGCGATGGACACGCCGAACTTGTTCTCCGCCTTGCCGGTGGAGATCTTGGCGTGGGTCATGGCGTCCACGTCGGGATTGATCCGTACCGATGCGACCGCGGTGACGCCGCGCGCGGCGGCGATGCGCTGGATCGCGTCGAGCTCGGCGCGCGATTCGATGTTGAAGCGGCCGATGCCCACGTCCAGCGCCAGCGCGATCTCGGCGTCGGACTTGCCCACGCCCGAGAACACGATGTCGGCCGCGGCGATGCCGGCACGCAGCGCGCGCTCCAGTTCGCCACCGGACACGATGTCAGCGCCCGCGCCTTCCTCGGCCAACAGGCGCAGTACCGCGCCGTTGCCGTTGGCCTTGACCGCGTAGCGGATGCCGGCGTCCAGCCCCGAAAGCGCCTCGCGCAGCGCGCGCACACGCTGGCGGATGGCCGGCGCGGCATAGACATACAACGGGGTGCCTTCGCGGGCCGCCAGCGCGGGGAGATCGGCCTGCCGGAACGCCTCCGGCAGACCGCAGTGGTCATCTCGTGTGAATCCCTGATCCAAGGCATTGCTCCAAAAAAAGATGGCGGCCCCCATGCAAGGGCCGCCAGAGGAGGAACTCAGTACCGCAAATCCATCATGGTGCGCCGCGGCCCGGTCAGAAGTTCCAGTTCACGACCAGCTGCGCGTAGCGCGGGGACTGCCAGCGCGTACCCGTGCCGAACGTGTCGCGCATAACGCCGGGCTGCCCTTCATAGCGTGCAGCGACGTTGATCACTTCCTGGGTATTGAGCAGGTTGTAGATCGACAGGTTGGCCTTCAGGTCGATGCCCTCGACCGGCAGCGTCCAGGTGACGGTCGCGCCCAGGTTGTAGGTCCACGGCATGCGCCCGAACGCACCACGCCCCGAGTACTTGTACACACGGTCCTGCCAGGCGCCGGCACACTTGTCCACGCACAACCAGCCGGTACCACCGCCACTGCCGGTGCTGGTATAGCTGGCCACGGCACGGTTCTCGTCCGGCCAGGTCACGCCGAAGGCGGTGATCGGGCCACCGGACAACGCGGTCAGGGTGCTGCCGAAGGACCACATTTCGTTCAGCTTGTAGGCCGCGCGGAGCTTGATCTGGTGGCGATGGTCGTTGAACAGATCGCCGTAGCGCTCGTTGTTGGCCGGGTGATCCCAGTGCTGGACCATGCCGGTGTCGCCATAGTTGGTATCCGAGTTGACCGGACCCTCATGGTTGCCCGAGGACTTGGACCACAGATAGGAGGCATTGAACGCCCACTTGTCATCCCATGCCCGGTCGATCTGGAACTCCATCGACTTGTAGGTACGCTTGGGCTTGGAGTAACCGATGATGCGGTTGCTGCCCACCGTCATGTAGCCTTCCTTGGAGGTGTCGATCGTCACCCAGCCGTCCTGCGCGCAGCCCATGGCCTTGGTGCCCCACAGGGTCAGCTTGTCGCCCGGGTTGGCGATCGGCCACAGGTTGCCGTGGCGCACGCCGCACAAAGCATTGATCAGCATGTCGTCCATCGCATTGGGCATGCGCCGGTAAGTGCCGGTAACGCCCCACGACCAGGCCTGGTTGATCATGCTCTGGAAGCCGAGGATCGCCTCGTCCTGGTAAACCGCATCGAGGTCGCGGTCCACGCTCTGCCGCAGGTCCTGGACGACGATGTTCTGCGACTTGTCCACCGGGCCGATCTGCGCGCCGATGATCGGCGCCATGTACGGTGCGCCGGTGACCGGGTTGGTTTCCGGGCGCCAGCCGTCCAGTGCGTAGTAGGTGTACTCGTCGAGCAGGCCGCCAGCGAAGTTGTAGCTCAGGATGCTGGGGATCGGCATGTAGTAGCGGCCGAGGTTGCCGAACAGCTTGGTGCTGCCGTCACCCTTCATGTCCCAGGAGAATCCGAGGCGCGGCGAGAACAGGTTGTCCTGCTTGGTGAAGGTGGTCCCCACCGTGGTCATGTTCTCGAAGTTGTCCACGCGCACGCCGAGATTCAGCATCAGGGACGGCGTGACGTTCCAGTTGTCCTCCAGGTAGAAGGCACTGGCCTTGATGTCGAACACGCCACCGTCGGCACGCTCGCGTGCGCGCAGGATCGCGTTCACGCCCGTGGGAACGACCGAGCCGTTGTCGAGCAGGTTGCCCGGCTTGGTGCCATAGGCGGTGTAGTACTTGCGGGTCGGGCCCGGATAGACCGTCTTGCGATCGGTGGTCATCAGTTCATGGTCCCAGCCGAAACGCAGCTGGTGGTCACCGAGCATCCACTCGAAGTCCAGGCGCTTGGCGATGCGTTCGTCCTCATGATTGACGATCGTTCCGCCCGGGTGGCAACCCAGCACCGGGCTGCCCATGGCCCGGTAGACCGCGCCGTAGCTGGAGTTCTCGTAGGTCACGAAATCGCACAGGCCGTCCGCGGGCGACTTGTTGTAGCTGCTGCTGCGATTGATGCCGTACATCGCCTTGGCGGTGAAGTTGTCGGCGAAATGTCCGGTATAGGTCACCGAGCCACTGGTACCGCCGCTGGAGGCGCGGGACTGGCTGGGCTGCCCCGTGCCACGCTTCGAGCTGGCGAAGTCGTAGGTGTAGATCGCGGCGTCGCTGTCGCCCTCGTCGGAGAACGCCATCGCCTCCAGCAGATGATTGTCGGTGATGTTCCAGTCCAGCTTGGTACCCCAGAAGCCGTTGTCGGACGTGCTCTGGGTCCAGCTGTTACCAGCCGAGTTGGTGCTGCCGGTCTTGTTGTCGCGCTGCTCGTACATGGCGAACAGGAACAGCTTGTCCTTCACGATCGGGCCGGAGGCCCATACGTTGGCCTTGGTGAAGCTGCGGGTGTTGTGGCTGGACAGGACGTTGACGCGACCGTCGGCGTAGTAGTGATCCTCGGCCTTCGAGCGCCAGGCTGCCGGCTCGAACGTCATCGTCACGCCACCCTTGAACTCGTTGCTTCCCGAGCGGCTGACCGCATTGATCACGCCGCCGGTGGACCTGCCGAACTCGGCGGAGTAGCCGCCGGTCTTGATCTGGAACTCCTCGAAGAACGCGAACGGCGCCGCAGAGAAGCTCTGCCGCTTGTAGAAATCGGTGACATTGAGGCCATTGATGAAGACCGAGTTCTCGGCCACCGACGAACCGCCGAAGGAAATGCCGCCGAACGACGAGTTACCGCCGATCACGCCCGGAGCAAGCAGTGCGACCGACGACAGATCCTGGGCCACCGGCATGCGCGAAAGCTCTTCGCGGTTGATGTTGAACGAGGACTCGGTCGAGTACACGTCCACCCGGTTGACGATGCGCGAGCCGACCACCTGCACCGAGTCCAGCATCACCGGACCGGTGTCGCTGCCACCGAGGTTGACGTTGGTGGTGCCGCCCAGCGAGACGTTGACCGCCAGCGGCTCCTTGTCGGCCTGGCCGTCGCGCTTGACGGTCAGACTGTAGTCGCCCACCGGCAGCTGGCTCAGGCGGTAGCTGCCGTCGCTGCCGGCGGTCACCGTGCGTGTCAGCCCGGTGGCGGTGTTGGTGATGGTGATCTGGTCACCGGAATTGGCGCGGCCGGCGATGGCGCCGGTGGCACTCTGCGCCATGACGGTCGGTGCGAGCGCCCCGAGGCACGCACCCAGCGCGACGCTGAGCGCCGCCTTTTTCAGCATTTTCCTGTTCATCCCCTGCTCTCTCCTGCAGTGTTGTGTATTACAGCGGTGTCACGAAGCGTCAATCTTCCGGTGGCGGCAAGACCTGCCACTGGAAGTCGTAGTTCCATTGGTCGAAATAGAGATTGCCGCCCGCCCACTCGGCCTCGCCACGCTGCGAGTCCACGGTTTCGGAGCGGAAGTGCTGCTTGGCCGGTACCAGCGCCTGCGCGTAGTCGTCGTTGAACGCGATGCGGTAGGCATCCAGCCCGCCGAAGTAAAAATCACGTACCGCCGGCACCGGGCTGTCGAGCGCGCCGGTGGTGACGTCCATCGGCACCCAGCCATAGGGCGCCAGGTACAGCGCGCCCCAGTCGTGCAGGTTGCTGTAGCCGGTGTCGTTGTCCGAGTACACCATGCCCGACTGCCAGCGCGCGGGAATGCCGTTCAGGCGCAACAGGCTCATCAACAACAGTGTCTGCTGCCCACAGTCGGCGTGGGTGGCATGCAGCGCGTGGTCGCTGATGTTGCCGATGGTCGAGTACTCGCGCGCGCCGCCCCACGGGATGCGGTCGACCGCATCGAACAGCTTGCGCGCTATCCGGTACGGGTTGGTCTCCCCGTCCACCACGCGCCGCGAGAACTCGCGCAGCGCCGGGGTGAACACGATATGCGGCGCGCGCTCGGCCAGGTACGGCGCCAGCGCGGGGTCGTCCGGTGTGGCCCGCACCGCGTCCGGGTCGATCGCGAAATGGCGCGCGTACACGGTGACCTCATAGCTCACCGAGAACGCGGTCGGCGTGCCGGCGACCGCCTTGCGTTCCAGGTAGGCGGTGCGCTGCAACGCGGCTTCCGGCGCGACCAGCGCACCGCCCGGCACGCTGCCCAGCAGGCGGATGTCCTGCTGCTGCCCGGGGATGGCGCGCGGGTACGGGATCCAGGCGCGTACCGTCTCGCCGGCCGGCACCGCATCGGCCTTGACCGTGAGCGACTGGGTGACCCGCACCCGCCGCGGCGCGACACTGCTGGTGGCACCGGCCTGTGCGCGCTTGAGCACTTCCAGGTGATGCGGCGTGACCACCTCGAACGGGCCGGGCGCGGGCGGCTTGATCGCCGGCGAGCGCCGCGCGGCCGCCGCGGCGCTGACCCGGAACAGGTTGGAGGGCGCGCGGTTGAACCAGCGGCGCTGGCCATCGATGTCCAGGTGTTCGATCAGCCCGGCTTCGTCCCAGGCGCGGAATTCGTCCTCGCGCAGATCGGGGATGTAGCGGCGCACCGCGGCCATCGCGCGTTCGCGGTCGAGGCCGAAATCCAGTTGCATGCGGCGCATGCGCTCGCGCTGGAACAGATAGGCGTCGCGCTGTGCCTGGCCGAGTGCCGGCTGTTGCAGTGCAGCGTCGATCTGCGAGCGCGCCCCGGCGAAATCGCCGCGGTCCACGCGCGCGGCGAGCTGCTCGGGCGTCTCGGCAGCGCCCGCCGTGGCCGACAGCAGGCACAGCAGGCCAGCCATGAGCCGGTACCGGGCAGGCCTGAAAGCGACTGGGACTTGGCGCAACGCTGGATCCACGGCAACACTTCCACGGGTACGCGGGATAACGGTTGTGTAACACGCGTGCGACAATGGGTCAATAATTTATTCTTGATTTCAAGGAAGAAAGGAATAAGTATTCCAATGCACCCCGAGGGAGTCCCCATGTCCGCCACCCCCGTCCGTCCCCGCCCGCGGCGCCTCGCCTGGGCCTGCTGGTCCCTGCTGATCGCCGCGCCGTTGTGTGCGGCACCGGCCTTCGCGCTCGGCGCGGCCACCGCGTCGCCGCAGGACCATGCCGGCGTCATCGGCCTGCGCGAGGATTACCTCTCGGCTGCGCACTGGATCGCGCAGATGTCCGATCCGGACCGGGTGATCCTCGACCGCGCCGGCATTGCCGCGCAGAACGCGCGCATGCGCCAGCTGGATGCGTCCATCCATGACCTGCGCGCGCTGCCGGCGACCCTGCCGCGCGACTTCGTGCGCGCGCAGATCGAGGCGATTTCGCGTCCCCCGACCCGCACGCTGTACGACGTGCAGGGCAAGCCGGTCGACGCCGCGCAGCTGCGCGCCATCAGCGACAACGTGGCCATGGACCGCATCGCCGGCACGCGCCCGCTGCAGTACGGCCTGGTCGTGCACCGCGCCGCGCTGCGCGCCTTCCCGACCGGTCTGCGCGTGTTCTCCAGCAGCGGCGACACCGACATCGACCGCTTCCAGGAATCGGCGCTGTTCCCCGGCGATGCCGTGGCGGTGCTGCATGAAAGCGCCGACGGCCAGTGGCTGTTCGTCGCCAGCGAGCGCTACGTCGCATGGGTGGAAAAACGCTTCGTCGGCATCGGCGACGCGGCCCAGGTGTTCGGTTACGGCGCCAGCGGCCCGTACCGGGTGATCACCGGCGCCACCGCCACCACCACCTATACGCCGGAAGAACCCCGCGTCTCGCGCCTGCAGCTGGACATGGGCGTGCGCGTGCCGGTGCTGGCCGACTGGCCCGCGCAGCAGCCGGTCAACGGCCAGCAGGGCCATGCCGCCCACGTCATCCAGCTGCCGGTACGCGATGACCAGGGTCGTCTGGGCTTCGCCCCGGCGCTGCTGCCGCGCTCGCAGGACAGCAGCGACGACTACCTGGCGCTGACCCCGCGCAACCTGCTCACCCAGGCCTTCAAGTTCCTGGGCGAGCGTTACGGCTGGGGCCATTCCTACGACACCCGCGACTGCAGCGGCTTCGTCTCCGAGGTCTACCGCAGCTTCGGCGTGCTGCTGCCGCGCAACACCAGCGCGCAGGCGGTGAGTCCGGCGCTGGACCGCATCGCCTTCGGCGAGAAGGATGGCAAGGCGCGGCGCGATGCCGCGGTGGACGCACTGCAGGTCGGCGACCTGGTCTACATCCCCGGGCATGTGATGATGACCATCGGCCATGCCGACGGCATGGCCTGGATGATCCACGATACCTCCGGCGGCAGCTGGTTCGGTGCCGATGGCAAGCGGGTCCAGGCCCACCTCAATGGCGTCTCGGTAACGCCGCTGCAGCCGATGATGGCCAGCGATACCGCCAGCTACGTCGACCGCATCACCAACATCCAGCGCATCCGCCCGCATACCACCAAATGAAGATCACCGATATCGAACTGGGCATGCTGCGCGTGCCCCTGAAAACCCCGTTCAAGACCGCGCTGCGCACCGTCGAATCGGTCGAGGACATCGTGGTGCTGGTGCGTACCGATACCGGCCACACCGGTTACGGCGAGGCACCGGCCACCGCGGTGATCACCGGCGATACCCATGGCTCGATCATCGAGGCCATCAACAACTTCATCAAGCCACGCCTGATCGGCGAGGACATCGCCAACCTCAACCGCATCTGCGGGCTGGTGCAGTCCTCGCTGGAGCGCAACACCAGCGCCAAGGCCGCGGTGGAGATCGCCATCTACGACCTGTGGGCGCAGCTGCACGGCGCGCCGCTGTACCAGATGCTCGGCGGCGGCGACCCGGTGATCACCACCGACATCACCATCAGCGTGGACTACATCGACAAGATGGTGGCCGATTCGCTGTCGGCGATCGAGCGCGGCTTCGAGTCGCTGAAGATCAAGGTCGGCAAGGACATCGGCCTGGACATCGAGCGGGTCAAGGCGATCCACGCCGCGGTCGAGGGCCGGGCGCTGCTGCGGCTTGACGCCAACCAGGGCTGGACCGCCAAGCAGGCGGTCTATGCCATGAGCGCGCTGGAGAATGCCGGCGTGGTGCTGGAGCTGCTCGAACAGCCGGTCAAGGCTGCTGACATCGACGGCATGAAGTACGTCACCGAGCGGGTCAACACCCCGGTGATGGCCGACGAGAGCGTATTCGGCCCGCACCAGGTGTTCGACCTGATCCACCAGCGCGCGGCCGACATCATCAACATCAAGCTGATGAAGACCGGCGGCATTTCCAACGCCATCAAGGTCGCCGACATCGCCTCGCTGTACGGCATTCCCTGCATGATCGGCTGCATGCTCGAATCCAGCATCAGCGTGGCCGCGGCGGTGCACCTGGCGGTGGCCAAGTCCGGCGCGATCACCAAGGTGGACCTGGACGGGCCATCGCTGAGCCTGTTCAACCCGGTCACCGGCGGGGTGATCTTCAATGAGTCGGAGATCAGCATCACCGATGCGCCGGGACTGGGCATCACCGAGGTGCGCGGGCTGGAGATGCTGAAGGCATGACCGGCATGGCGACGGCAACCGACCTTGTTGCTGTCGCACTCCCTCCCGGGTGGGCCGCATCGCAGGAAGCAGTGGGGAATGCTTCTGCCGTCGCTTCTGCCGTCGCTTCTGCCGTCGCTTCTGCCGTCGCTTCTGCCGTTGCTTCTGCCGTTGCCGTTGCCGTTGCCCGTGAGTTTGCTCTTCGGCTTTTGACTTCCCCGGCCGTAGAGCGGGCCGAGCACCACAGCGGGCCGAGGGGCGAAGAGGCGCACGTGTCTGAGCGAAGCGAGTTGTGCGCCGTCCCCTTGGCACGCGAGGCGCGCAGGGGACCGGCGGGCGCAGCCCGACGGATCGCGTCCCGGCCCGTGTTTCTTTGGGCCACGTTTCTTTGCACGAGCAAAGAAAGGTGGCTCGCTCCCCGGAGGGGGGCGAAAGCCCTTGATCCTGCTTCAGCCGCTGCTTGGGTTTTTGCTCTGGAAAGAAGCAACAGCCAAAGCGCGAAGCAACCAAGGCATGAAGCAGAGCTTTCGCCCCTGCTTCGCAGGAGCGAGTTACTTCTCTTTGCTCGTGCAAAGAGAAGTAACCAAGAGAAAGCACGCCCCTGCCTCTGCGCCCAGCCCGCTACGCGGACCGGGTCCACTCCGCCGGCGGGATTTTTCGACGAGACATCCCTGTCTCGTCGAAAAACGACGTGCATCCCTGCACGTCGCCCCTACGGGGTCTTGTCCGCCGGCTCCGTCGCTGCGGAAGGGGACCCGTGAAGTCAAAAGCACATGCAACTACAAGAGCAACAGCCGATTTTCCCCCGGCTGCCTTGCCAACGTAACGTCCCGGTTGGACTCCAAGCCTTACCGCCTCCGCAAAATCCTTTTAGAGTCACCCCATCGCAGCCAACGGCCCGCCCATGCCACCCCTGGTAAAAATCCGCTCCGAACGCGAACAGATGTCGGCGATCGAACGGCGCATCGCCGACTTCATCCTCGACAACGCGCACCTGCTGCGCGACTACTCTTCGCAGCAGCTGGCCAATGCCCTGGGCATCAGCCAGTCGAGCGTGGTCAAGTTCAGCCAGAAGCTCGGGTTCAAGGGCTACCCGGACCTGAAGTACTCGGTCGGTGCGGCGGTGGCACTGGCCAGCAACGGCAATGGCGACGTCGCCGAATGGCCGCCGGAGAACGACCCGCACGGCTACCTGCAGGTGGCCGAGGGGCTGCGCCGCAGCAAGGCCGCGGCCGAGGAGGAGACCCGCGTCGCCAATCCACAGGAAGAGGTGGAAGCGGTGATCGCGCTGATCGACGCCGCCCCCAAGGTATTCGTCTACGGGCTGGGCGACGATGGCCTGTACGCCCGCGAGTTCGCCATGCGCCTGGCGCTGCTGGGCATCCTCACCGTGCAGCATGCCGATCCGATCCTGATGACCGCCAACCTGTCGGCCGCGCGCCCCGGCGACGTGCTGCTGGTGTTCTCCGAATTCGGCAAGCTGCCGCAGCTGTGGCAGCTCTCGCGCCAGTTCCAGGAGATGGGCGGCAAGGTCGTGTCGATCACCCGCCACACCGCCAACCCGCTGCGCGCCCATGCCGATGCCTCGCTGGCGATCTGCGCGCACGACCCGCAGCCACCGGTGGCGCAACTGCTGTACCGTTGCTCGTTGCAGTACCTGCTGGATTTCGTGTTCGTGCTGCTGTGCCATGCCAACTCCGACCGTCAGCGCCAGCTGGCGTTGAACCAGGAGCGCATCCAGCAGTTGATCGACAACTGATTGCCGGAGCCGTCGCCATGTCTTCCCTGTTCCGCTCCCTCGCCCGCTGCCTGTTGCCGTCGCTTGCCGCGATGGCCGTGGCCGGCACTGCCGCCGCCGCGACGCCCGCCGCGCCGCTGCACGATGCGCGCCAGCTGGTGGTGGTCACCACGCCGTCGTGGGACACCCCGGCAGGCCGCCTGCAGGCCTACGAACGCACCGCACAGGGCTGGAAGCCGCATGGCGCCGGCTTCGAGGTGGCGCTCGGCCGCAACGGCAGCGCATGGGGCCTGGGCCTGCATCCGGCGCAGCCGGCCGGCCCGCAGAAACGCGAGGGCGACGGTCGCAGCCCGGCCGGCGTGTTCGGTATCGGCGAGGCCTTCGGCTACGCTCCGCGCGTGGACAGCGCACTGCCGTACCAGCCGATGCTGGCGAGCAGCTATTGCATGGATGTGCCGGATTCGCCGCTGTACAACCGCATCGTCGACGCCGAGGTGGTGGGCAGCGAGGCGGTGGAGGGGTCCACCGAACCGATGCGGCTGGACCTGCACAACCAGGGCGACCGCCGCTATCGCGAAGGCTTCGTGATCGAGCACAACCCCAGGGCCGAGCCCGGCCGCGGCAGCTGCATCTTCGCCCACCTGTGGCGACAGAGCGGCGAGGCGACGGCCGGCTGCACCGCGATGGAACCCGAGCGCATGTCCGCCCTGCTCGGCTGGCTGGACCCGGCGGCGCATCCGCTGTTCGTGCTGTTGCCCGAAGCCGAGTACCGGCGCCTGCAGCAGCACTGGGGCCTGCCTGCGCCTGCGTCTGCGGCCAAGGCCGGTCATTGACCGGCGCCACGCCCGCGCGCTCCCGTATTCCCGCGGCAGGCGGTACCTGCCACGCCATGGATGGGCGAACCGGTCGCGTCAGGCATCGCCCTGGTGCATGAGGCGCGCCCGGCAGTGGCGCCTCGCTCGTGGCACGGGCTCGCCCCCTGCCCTGTTCCCCTCCTTCCGCAATCCGGCCATCCATGACCACAACGACCCGACGTTTCCGGCTCTCCGCTCCCGTCAAAGTGCTGATCTCGCTGCTGGTCGGCGCGGTGGTCGGGCTGACGCTCACCCATCACGATCCGGCGCTGGCGCTGCAGGTCGCCGAGTTCGCCCGGCCGATCGGCCGGCTGTGGCTCAACGCACTGCAGATGACGGTAGTGCCGCTGGTCACCGCGCTGGTGATCGTCGGCGTCAATACCGCCAGCAACGCCGCCGCATCCGGGCGTACCGCACGCAATGCGATCCTGGTGTTCATCGTGCTGCTGGTCGCCGCGGCGAGCTTCTCGGCGGTGGTCACGCCGGCGCTGCTGGGCCTGGTACCGCATGACAGCGCGACCATGCAGACCTTCCGCGCCGCGCTGCACGCACCGGAAACGCTGGCCAAGGCACCGACCGCCGCACAGTGGCTGTCCTCGCTGATTCCCAGCAACGTGCTGGCGGTGGCATCGGCCAACGCGATGCTGCCGCTGGTGGTGTTCGCGATGTTCTTCGGCTTCGCGCTGAGCCGGCAGGACAGCGAACGCCGCGACCGCATCCTGGAGATCATCAAGATCGTCGGCGACACCATGATCACCATCGTGCGCTGGGTGCTGTGGGCGGCGCCGCTGGGCGTGTTCGCGCTGGTGCTGGTGGTCTGCGCCGAGGTCGGCATGAGCGTGCTCGGCATCCTCGGCTATTACATCCTGTTGATGTGCGTGGTCTACATCCTGATCACCCTGCTGCTGTACGTGGTGGCGGTGCTGGCCGCGCGCGAGGGCCTGCGGCGCTTCGCCGCCGCGCTGGTGCCGGTGCAGGTCATCGCCGGCAGCACGCAGTCGTCGCTGGCCTCGCTGCCGGCGATGATCGACAGCGCGCGCAACCGGCTGGGCTACCCCACCGCGCTGACCTCGCTGGTGCTGCCGATGGCGGTCTCGCTGTTCCGGGTGACCAGCCCCGCGCAGTACATCGCCGTGGCCAGCTTCATCGCCTGGCTGTACGGCATCGACATCACCTTCTCGCAGTACGCGGTGGCGGTGCTGCTGGCCGCGGCGATCAGCATGGGCTCCACCGGCCTGCCGGGCCAGGCCAACTTCATGACCAACAACATGCCGGTCACGCAGAGCATGGGGCTGCCGGTGGAGCCGCTGGGCGTGCTGCTGGCGGTCGATACGATCCCCGACGTGTTCTGCACCATCGGCAACACCACCGGCGACATGACCGCCACCTCGATCGTCGCCAAGCGCATGGCACCGGCCGAGGACGCCTGACGCCGCTGCCGCGCGGACCGGCGTGCCTCGCGCGCCGGCTTCGCATAAGGTGTGCCGTTCCACCGCTTCCCGCCCTGGAGTTCGCCATGCCCCGTCCCCTGCTGCTCAGCCTGGCCCTTGCGCTGACGCCCGTCCTGTTCACCACCGCCTGCGCCGCGGATCCGGCCGCGCAGGCGGCGGTCAAGCCGGCGCAGTGGCCGTTCGCCGCCACCGAGGTCGCCCGCTTCGACAGCCCGTGGGCGATGGCGTTCCTGCCCGACCGCAGCCTGCTGGTCACCGAAAAGGCGGGCAGGCTGGTGCATCTCGATCCGGCCAGCGGCCGCCGCCACGCCATCGCCGGGGTGCCCAAGGTGGCGCATGCCGGCCAGGGCGGTTTCGGCGATGTCGCCCTGCACCCGCAGTTCGCCCGCAACGGGCTGGTCTATTACAGCTATGCCGAGCCCGGCGAGAACGACACCCGCGGTGCCGCGGTTGCGCGCGCGCGGCTGGTGCTCGACGCCCAGGGCGGCGGCCGCCTGGCCGATGCGCAGGTGATCTGGCGGCAGACCCCGAAGGTCAGCGGCAACGGCCACTACGGGCACCGCCTGCTGTTCGGGCCCGACGGCAAGCTGTGGATCAGCTCCAGCGAACGGCAGAAGTTCGACCCCGCGCAGGACATGGGCGGCAACCTCGGCAAGATCATCCGCCTCAACGACGACGGCAGCGTGCCCGCCGACAACCCGTTCGCCGCGCAGGGTTCGCCGGCCAACCAGGTGTGGTCGCTCGGCCACCGCAACATCCTCGGGCTGGCCTTCGACGCGCGCGGGCGGCTGTGGGAAAACGAGATGGGGCCGAAGGGCGGCGACGAGCTGAACCTGATCCAGCGCGGCGGCAACTACGGCTACCCGCTGGTCTCCAACGGCGACCATTACGACGGCCGCGACATCCCCGACCACCACACCCGGCCGGAGTTCGTCGCGCCGAAGATCAGCTGGACGCCGGTCATTTCCCCGTCCAGCCTGATCATCTACGACGGTGCGCAGTTCCCGCAGTGGCGCGGCAATGGCTTCATCGGCGGGCTCTCGTCGCAGTCGCTGGTGCGCATCGCCTTCGACGGCGACAACGCGCGCGAGGCCGAACGCTTCGACATGGGGGCGCGCATCCGCGCGGTGACGCAGGGCCCCGATGGCGCGCTGTGGCTGCTGGAGGACGGCAGCAACGCGCGACTGCTCAAGCTGACGCCGCGCACGTAGCCGCCGCTGTCGTACGCGGGAGGGCGTGCCGTTGACGCCCCTCGCGCAGCGGGCCGCACGCTACGGTTTGTAGCGCAGGCTCAGGTGCAGGCCGATGGCCTGCGTCAGGCCGTAGCAGACCAGGGCGGCAGCCAGGCCCAGGGTCAGCGGGCTGGCGTTGGCGGCGCCCGGCGCCATGCCCTGGCTGAAGGCGCCGTCCTGCCAGCGCCAGGCCAGGCGCGCGACCAGCAGCAGCGACAGGGCGCCGCCGATCCACGGATTGGGCGTATAGCCGCGCCGGCCTTCGCGCGCGTCAAAGCGCGTGTGTTTCAACCCAAACC
This sequence comes from Stenotrophomonas sp. 17(2023), assembly GCF_030345315.1. Taxonomy (NCBI): domain Bacteria; kingdom Pseudomonadati; phylum Pseudomonadota; class Gammaproteobacteria; order Lysobacterales; family Lysobacteraceae; genus Stenotrophomonas; species Stenotrophomonas sp. 17(2023). The sequence continues at coordinate 274,830 of NZ_CP128405.1, read as the reverse complement.
ATCCCAACGCGATGCCGGCCAGCGCGCCCACGGCCATGCCGGCGGCCACGTGCGGCACGAAGGCCGCCGCCAGCCCGAGCATCGCCGCCACCAGCGCCAGGATCACGATGCGCGCCAGGGTGCGACGCGGCTGCCAGGGCTGCCAGCCGAAGTGGCGGCGGAGCCGGCGGTAGTACATCCAGCCGAAACCGGCAGTCATCAGCCACGGCAGGTAGGTGGGCATCGGTGCAGGCATGGCGGGTCTCCGTGGGCGCGGCGACAGCATCGCACGCCCGCTGCCTGCTTCAAGATGCAGGTCGTCATCCCGGCCCGGCAGGCGGGTCGGGGCAGGCAGTCAGGGCGCCAGCAGTTCGAAGCGCACCGGTTCGCCATCGGCCGACGACGCGCACACCCACAGGTCGAACAGGCCGGGCTCGGCGGTGAACACGCCTTCGCTGTTGGTGAAGGCCAGTTGCCCGCGGTCGAGCCGGAACACCACGTCCCTGGCCTGGCCGGGCGCCAGCGCGATCTTCTCGAACGCCTTGAGCTCGCGCACCGGGCGCACGCGGCTGGCGACGCGGTCGTGCACGTACAGCTGCACCACTTCCTCGGCGGCCACCGCGCCGGTGTTGGTGACCGTGGTGGTGACGACCAGTTCGCCGTCCCAGTCCAGCTGCGGTTCGCTCAGGCGCGGCGCGCCGTAGGCGAACGTGGCGTAACCCAGGCCGTGGCCGAAGGGGTACAGCGGCGCGTTGGGGATCTCGCGCCAGCGCGCCTTGAACTCGGACATGCCGGGCAGCTCCGGGCGGCCCGTGCGCGGATGGTTGTAGAAATACGGCTGCTGCCCGGAGTGCTGCGGGAAGCTCACCGGCAGGCGGCCCGACGGACTGTAGTGGCCGAACAGCACGTCGGCCACCGCATGGCCGGTCTGGGTACCGAGGAACCAGGTCACCGCGATGGCCTGCGCGTCGCGCACCGCGCCATGCAGCGCCAGCGCGCGGCCGTTGCGCAGCAGCACCACGACCGGCGTGCCGGTGGCGGCGACCGCCTCGGCCAGGGCCTGCTGTGCCGCCGGCACCACGATCTCCACCCGCGACTGCGCCTCGCCGCTGTAACGCTGCGGCTCGCCCAGCACCAGCACCACCACGTCGGCGCGCCGTGCCGCGGCCACCGCCGCCTCGATGCCGCCTTCGACCGCGTCCTCCAGCGCGCAGCCGGGCACCACCTCCAGCAGCGCCTGGTCGGCCAGTGCCGCGCGCATGCCGGCTTCCAGCGTCACGTAGCGCGCCTTGTCGCCGAACAGGGTCCAGCACCCTTCGATGTTGTCGCGGTCCCGGGCGAACGGCCCGATCAGCGCGATCTTCTGCCCGGCCCTGCGCAACGGCAGCAGCGCATCGTCGTTCTTCAGCAGCACGATCGAACGCCGCGCCGCGTCGCGGGCCAGCGCGTCGTGCGCGGCGATGTGCGAAGTGTCGGCCTCGCGCGCCGGGTCCAGCGACCGGTAGGGGTCGTCGAACAGGCCAATGGCTTCCTTCAGGCGCAGGATGCGCCGCACCGATGCGTCCAGCGCCGCCATCGGCACCTGGCCGCTTTCGACCAGTGCCGGCAGGTGCGCGGCGTAGAAGCCGCTCTGCATGCTCAGGTCGAGCCCGGCCAGGAACGCCTTGGCCGTGGCATCGGTTTCGTCGGCGGCGTAGCCGTGGGCGATCAGCTCCATGTCGGCGGTGTAGTCCGATACCACCACGCCGTCGAACCCCCATTGCCCGCGCAGCAGGTCGGTCAACAGCCAGCGGTTGGCGCTGGCCGGCACCCCGTTGATGTCGTTGAACGCGCTCATCAGCGCGCGCGCACCGGCGGTCAGCGCCGCCCTGAACGGCGGCAGGTGCACGTCGTGCAGGGTCTGCGGCGCGATATCCACCTGGGCGTACTCCATGCCGGCGGCGACCGCGCCATACCCGGCGAAGTGCTTGGGCGTGGCCAGCAGCGAATCGGCCGCGGCCAGGTCCGGGCCCTGGAAGCCGCGTACGCGTGCGGCGGCGAAGGCGCAGCCCAGCACCACGTCCTCGCCGGCCGATTCCGCGCCGCGGCCCCAGCGCTGGTCGCGGGCGATGTCCACCGCCGGCGCGTAGGTCCAGTGGATGCCGGCGGCGGTGGCCTCCACGGCGGTGGCGCGCGCGGTGCGCTCGGCCAGCGCCGGTTCGAAACTGGCCGCCTCGCCCAGCGGGATCGGGAACACCGTGCGCATGCCATGGATCACGTCCGCGGCCAGCGCCACCGGGATCCCCAGCCGGCTTTCCTCCACCGCCACGCGCTGGATCTCGCGGCCCTGCGCGGCGCCGACGCCGTTGAACAGGCAGCCGACGCGGCCGGCACGCACCTGCTCGAGCACCTGCCCGGCGTTGCGCACGTTGGTTTCGGGATTCACGTCCGGCGCGAACGGGCGGACCATGTCGGCGAACACGCCCAGCTGGCCCACCTTTTCTTCCAGGGTCATGCGGGCGATCAGGGATTCGATGCGGTCTGCCACCAGTGGCGGTCCTTGTGAAAACGCTTTCAGAACGCGGATTCTAGCCTTGTCGCCGTGAAGCCCGCGATGCGCCGCAGGCCCCGCCGTAGCTAGCCCCGGCCCGCGCCCTCGCGCATCGCCATGAGCATGGCGTCGCTGGACTCCTGGAACACGCGCAGGCCGAACTCGGGCAGGATCGCCAGCAGGTGGTCGAACACGTCGGACTGGATCGCCTCGTACTCGCCCCACGCGGTGCTGACGGTGAAGCAGTAGATCTCCAGCGGCAGGCCCTGCGGCCCCGGCGCCAGCTGCCGCACCAGCAGGGTCATGCCCTGATGGATGCCCGGATGGCTGCGCAGGTAGCGCTCGATGTAGGCGCGGAAGGTACCCAGGTTGGTCAGCCGGCGCGCATTGACCTCTTCCGGGTGCGCCTGCGCCACCTGCGTGTTCCAGCGCTCCAGTTCGGCGCGCTTGCCGGCCAGGTAGTCGTCGAGCAGGCCAAACCGCTCCAGCCGCGCCAGTGCCGCCGTGTCCAGGAAATGCACGCTGTGCTGGTCCAGGTACAGCGCGCGCTTGATCCGGCGCCCGCCCGCCTCCTCCATGCCGCGCCAGTTCTTGAACGAATCGGTGACCAGCTTCTTGGTCGGTATGGTGGTGATGGTCTTGTCGAAGTTCTGCACCGTGATCGTGTGCAGGGCGATGTCGATCACGTCGCCGTCGGCGTTCTGGCTGGGCATCTCGATCCAGTCGCCGATGCGCACGCGGCCATCGCCGCTGATCTGCACGCTGGCCACCAGCGACAGGATGGTGTCCTGGAAGATCAGCATCAGCACCGCGGTGGCCGCGCCCAGGCCGGTGACCAGGTAGCGCAGGTCCACGCCGGCCAGGGTGGCGACGATGGACAGGCCGGCGATCACGAAGATCACGATCCGGGCGACCTGCAGGTAGCCCTTGATCGGCTTGTTGCGCGCATCCGGGCGCCGCTCATAGAGGTCGTTGGCCGCATCCAGCGCATGCGATACCGCCAGCGCCACGGTCAGCACCGCCCAGGCCTGGCAGGCGCCGACCACGAACGTCACCACCCCGGGCGGCAGGTCCGGCACCACCCTGATGCCGGCGGCGATGACCTGGCTTGGCACCACGTTGGAAAGCCGCGCGATCACCCGCATCAGGTGGCTGCCGCGCCCGGTCTGGGCGCCGGGCAGGTGACTGAGCAGCCGGCGCAGGCCGCGCAGAAGGATGCGCTTGGTCACCCAGTTGGCCAGGCCCGCGGCCACCAGCAGGGCCAGGAGCATCAAGGCCAGGTAAGCCCCGGGATAGGGTTCCAGTGTGTCCTGCAACCGCTCGAGCCACTGTACCGCCACCACCGCATCCACCATCCGTCGTCTCCTGTGTGTTTCCGTGTATTTCGTTGCGGGCGGTTACCGGCCGGATGCCGGCAATGCCCTCAGCCCCGCTCGCGCTCGATGATCACGCCCACCGCGCGCGCACCGCGCACCGCGCCCGGCTTGCTCAGCTTCAGTCGCAGCCAGCGCACGTCGAATTCGTCCAGCACGATGGCCGCGCAGCGCTCGGCCAGGGTTTCCACCAGGCCGAAATCGGATCCACCCACGTATTCCTGCAGGCGCCGGCTGACCGCCTTGTAATTGAGGGTGTCGGCAATGTCGTCGGTCGCCGCCGGCCTGCGGTTGTCGAACCCCATCTCCAGGTCGAACACCAGGGTCTGGCAGATGCGCCGCTCCCAGTCGTAGATGCCGATCAGGGCCTCGATCTCCAGCCCCTCGATGAATACCTTGTCCATTGCGTTCGTCGCGGTGAATGAACGGACATGGTAACGAGCCGCCGCTGAGCCTGCCGTTACACGGGGCTGCCAGGACGCACGCCCCCGGGTGCGCGGCTACACCGGCGGCAGCGTGGCCATGTCCCAGCGCGGCACCACCTTCACCTCGGCCGGGCTGTGCTGGCCGGCCTGCAGGCGCAGCGCGCCGGCGAAGGCGATCATCGCGCCGTTGTCGGTGCACAGCGCCGGGCGCGGGAAGCACACGCGGCCGCCGCGGCGCTGCGCGGCATCCTGCAGCCGGGCCCGCAGCCGCTTGTTGGCCCCGACCCCACCGGCCACCACCAGCACGTCGCAGCCGGCCGCATCCAGCGCGCGCCCGCACTTGATCGCCAGCGTATCGACCACCGCGTCCTCGAAACCGCGCGCGATGTCGGCGCGGGTCTGTTCGCCCTGGTCGCTGTCGCGCCAGGCCAGCAGCACCTGGGTCTTGAGCCCGGAGAAACTGAAATCCAGCCCCGGCCGGTCGGTCATCGGCCGTGCGAACCTGAACCGGCCCGGCGTGCCGGCCTCGGCCAGCCGCGCCAGCTGCGGCCCGCCCGGGTACGGCAGGCCCATCAGCTTGGCGGTCTTGTCGAAGGCCTCGCCGGCGGCGTCGTCCAGGGTTTCGCCGAGCAGGCGGTAACTGCCGATGGCGTCCACCGCCACCAGCTGGGTGTGCCCGCCGGAGACCAGCAGCGCCACGAACGGCGGCGCCGGCGGGTCGTCTTCCATCAACGGCGCCAGCAGGTGGCCTTCCATGTGGTGCACGCCGATGGCCGGCACGTCCAGCGCCCACGCCAGCGAACGCGCCACCCCGGCGCCGACCAGCAGCGCGCCGACCAGCCCGGGGCCGGCGGTGTAGGCCACGCCATCGAGCTCGGAGACGGCGATGCCGGCCTCGTCCAGGGTCTGCCGGATCAGCGGCAGGGTCTTGCGCACATGGTCGCGGCTGGCCAGCTCCGGCACCACGCCGCCATATTCGGCATGCAGCGCGATCTGGCTGTAGACCGCATGGGCGCGCAGGGCGTCGACGCCCGTCAGCGCGGTGTCGTACACCGCCACGCCGGTTTCGTCGCAGGAGGATTCGATGCCAAGGACTTTCATGCCGGTATTGTGAACCTGCGGGCGCGTGTTTACGAACCGCCCGGGGGCTCCGGGCGACGGCGCGCGCAATGGCATGTGGCGTCGGCCATGGGCCGGCCACCACCACCCCGCCCTGCCGGCCCACTTGCGCCCGGATTCAAAGCGGCTATAATGCGCGGCTCACCGGGCGTGACCCGGTCTCACTGTGTCCCGGAGATTCCATGCCCAGCGTCAAAGTCCGCGAGAACGAACCTTTCGAGTTTGCGCTCCGCCGCTTCAAGCGCACCTGCGAAAAGGCCGGCGTGCTGGCCGAGACCCGCAAGCGCGAGTTCTACGAAAAGCCGACCCAGGAACGCAAGCGCAAGGCTGCTGCTGCCGTGAAGCGCCAGCTGCGTCGTTCCTCGCGCGACGTCACCAAGCGTCAGCGCCTGTACTGATCGGACGCAACTCCTGAACGGGGGCCTCGGCCTTCCGTGACCGGAGTGGAAGCCGGCACGCGCGAGCGTAGCCGGCTTTTTGCGTTCCCGCGCCCCGTGCGCACCCCCGCATTCCGATCCCGCAAGAGGTGATCCATGAGCCTGAAACAGCAACTGACCGACGACATGAAGGCCGCCATGAAGGGCGGCGACAAGCACTCCCTCGGCGTGATCCGCCTGATCAACGCGGCGATCAAGCAGAAGGAAGTGGACGAGCGCATCGAGCTGGACGACGCCGCGGTGATCGCGGTGCTGGACAAGATGGTCAAGCAGCGCAAGGACTCGGTGACCCAGTACGAGGCAGCCAACCGCGAGGACCTGGCCAAGGTCGAGCGCGACGAGATCGTGGTGATCGAGCGCTACCTGCCGGCCAAGCTGGGCGAGGCCGAGATCCTGGCCGCGATCAATGCCGCGATCACCGAAACCGGCGCCAGCAGCGCGGCCGACATCGGCAAGCTGATGGGCGTGCTCAAGCCGCTGCTGGCCGGCCAGGCCGACATGGGCCTGGTGTCGAAGCTGGTCAAGCAGGCCCTGGCCGGTTGAGCCCGGCGCATCCGCCCCGCCGGTGCCGCCACCGGCGGGCCGGCGCACGGCCGTCCATCACGGCGGCTATGCGTACGGGCATGCCATCCTGCGCGGCATGGCGCCCCTGTCACCGGACATGACGCACCGCCTGGAGCGGTTGCAACAGAGCCTGCCGGCCGCCCTGGTCCGCCGCTTCACCGAAGCGGACGTGATGACCCAGGCGGCATCGCTGGCGTTCTACACCCTGCTCTCGCTGGCACCGTTGCTGGTGCTGCTGCTGTGGCTGACCGCTTCGCTCTATCCGCCCGCGCAGCAGGCGCTGGTCGGCCAGATCGGCGACCTGGCCGGCCACAGCGTCGCCGAAGTCGCCGACACCGTGATCGCCAACGCCACCGCCCAGCCCGACCTGGGCTCGCTGGCCGGCGCATGGAGCCTGTTGCTGCTGTTCATCGGCGCCACCGTCGTGTTCGCCCAGCTGCAGGGCGCCCTGAACCGCATCTTCCGCGCCGACCTGCAGCGCTTCGACGGCGCGCTCGGCTGGCTGAAGAAGCGCATCTTCTCGGCCGGGGTGGTACTGGCCCTGGGGTTCCTGCTGATCGTGTCGATGGTCGCCACCACCGCGCTGCAGGTGGTGTTCGCGCACCTGCCCTCGCTGCTGCCGGCAGTGGGCTACGTGTCCACCCTGCTGCTCTACACCCTGGGCTTCGCCTTCCTCTACCACTACCTGCCCGACCGGCCGGTGGCCTGGCGCCAGGCTTTCGGCGGCGGCGCCATCACCGCCGTGCTGTTCACCCTGGGCCGCTACGGCATCGGCCTGTACATCGCCAATGCCGCGCCCGGCAGCGCCTACGGCTCGATGGGCACGCTGGTGATCATGCTGGTCTGGGTGTACTACGCCAGCGTGGTGTTCTTCGCCGGCGCCCTGGTCACCGCGGTCATCGACGAACGCGCGCACCGGCGCGCGGCCGCCGCCGTTCCGGGGCCGGGCCTCTAGTACACTTGCCGCACACCTTCGCCATGTACCGCCCGCAGCGGTGCTCCACTCCCTCGCATGGCCCGAATCCCCGACGCGTTCATCGACGACCTGCTCGCCCGCTCCGACATCGTCGAAGTGGTCGGCTCGCGCGTGCCGCTCAAGCGCCAGGGCAAGGAATACGCGGCGCGCTGCCCGTTCCACGACGAGCGCTCGGCTTCGTTCACCGTCTCGCCGACCAAGCAGTTCTACCACTGCTTCGGCTGCGGCGCGCACGGCACCGCGATCAGCTTCCTGATGAACTACGACCGCCTCGAGTTCCTCGACGCGGTGGAGGAACTGGCCAAGCGCGCCGGCATGGAAGTACCGCGCGACGCCAACCCGCGCAGCCCGCAGCAGCAGGATGACAGCCGCGACCAGTACTCCGCGCTCGACGCCGCCACGCGCTTCTTCCAGAAGCAGCTGGAGGGCAGCGACAAGGCGCTGGCCTACCTCGATGGCCGCGGCGTGGACGCCGATACCCGCGCACGCTTTTCCATCGGCTATGCGCCGGACGGCTACAGCGCGCTGAAGGACGCGCTGGGCAAGGACGAGCGGCGGATGAAGCTGCTCGACCGCGTCGGCCTGTTCTCCAAGAACGACCGCGGCCATGTCTACGACAAGTTCCGCGACCGGGTGATGTTCCCGATCTTCGACCGCCGCGGCCGGGTCATCGCCTTCGGCGGCCGGGTCATGCAGAAGGACGACGGCCCCAAGTACCTCAACTCGCCCGAGACCGCGCTGTTCCACAAGGGCCGCGAGCTGTATGGGTTGTGGCAGGTGCGCCAGGCCAACCAGAAGATCGAGCGGCTGATCGTGGTCGAGGGCTACATGGACGTGGTCAGCCTGTTCCAGTTCGGCGTCACCCAGGCGGTGGCGACCCTGGGTACCGCGACCACGCCCGACCATGCCGAGCTGCTGTTCCGCAATGCGCCGGACGTGTACTTCTGCTTCGATGGCGACGCCGCCGGCCGCCGCGCGGCATGGCGCGCACTGGAATCGGTGCTGCCGCGGATGAAGGACGGGCGCCAGGCGTTCTTCCTGTTCCTGCCCGACGGCGAGGACCCGGACACCATCGTCCGCAAGGAAGGCGCCGAGGCCTTCGACGCGCGCCTGAAGCAGGCCACGCCGCTGTCGCAGTTCTTCTTCGACGAACTCACCCGCGAGATCAACCTGGGCACGCTCGACGGCAAGGCGCGCCTGGCCGAGCGCGCCAGGCCGATGCTGGCGCAGATCCCCGATGGTGCCTTCGGCGACCTGATGAAGCAGGAACTGCAGCGCCTGACCGGGATCGGCCGTGCCGCTGGCGGAAGCGCGCCGGCGGCCATGCCCGCGCGCCGCGCGGCGGTCGCGCCGGTGCAGAAGCGCAGCCTGGTGCGCGCGGCCATCGCCATCCTGCTGCAGCAGCCCTCGCTGGCGCTGAGCCTGGAGGGCCACCATGCCATCGCCGGCCTGCGCCTGGCCGGCATCGAGCTGCTGCTGGAACTGCTGGAGCTGGTGCAGCAGCGCCCGGACATCAGCACCGGCGCGCTGCTGGAACACTTCGACGGCCGCGAGGAACAGGCCGCGCTGCACCGGCTGGCGGCCGTCGCCCTGCCCGGCGACGAGGCCAGCTGGACCCAGGAGCTGCACGACGCCATCGTGCAGCTGGAGAAGCAGCTGCTGCAGCAACGCCTGGACGAACTGCAGGCCAAACAACGCCAGCAGGGCCTGGACGAGACCGACAAATTCGAACTGCGCGAGCTGCTCAAGGCACGCGCGACGATGCGCTGAGGCGCGGACGGAGCAAAGCGATGCACCCACACCTGCCGAAACTGCTGTTCCTGCTGCTGGCCTGCGCCGGCTCCACCGCTGCCGCCGGACAGGCGCTGAAGCAGCCGCGTCCGGACCTGTTCACCAGCGGCCAGCCCAGCGCGCAGCAGCTGCGCGATGCCGCACGCTCGGGCGTGACCACCGTCATCGACCTGCGCATGCCGCACGAGGATCGCGGCTATGACGAGGCCGCTGCCGCCGAGGCGCTGGGCCTGCGCTACGTGCGCCTGCCCATCGATGGCGCCGCCGGCATCAGCGAAGCCAACGCGCGCACGCTCGACCGCCTGCTCAGGCAGGACCCGGGCACCACGCTGTTGCACTGCGCCTCGGGCAACCGCGCCGGCGCCCTGCTGGCGCTGGTACGGGCGCGCGTGCAGGGGGCGCCGGTCGACGACGCCCTGCAGTTCGGCCGCGACGCCGGGCTGACCTCGCTGGAACCGGCCGTGCGTGCGGCGCTGGAGCGCCCCGCGCAGCCTTGAGCCCGCCGCCACGCCGACAAGGACACTCCCGCCGATGACCCGCTGGTGGTCGCGCCTGCGACCGGACAACTTCACCCTCGCCCTGCTCGCCACCGTGGCCCTGGCCAGCGTGCTGCCGATGACCGGCGCTGCCGCGCACGGCCTGGACCGCTTCACCGACCTGGCCATCGCCGCGCTGTTCTTCCTGCATGGCGCGCGACTGCCGCGCGAATCCATCGTCGCCGGCATGCTGCACTGGCGCCTGCACCTGGTCATCCTGGCCTGCACGTTCGTGCTGTTCCCGCTGCTGGGACTGGCGTTCCGGCCGCTCGCCGGGTGGGCACTGACGCCCGACCTCTACGTCGGCGTGCTGTTCCTGTGCGCGCTGCCGTCCACGGTGCAGTCATCCATCGCCTTCACCTCGATGGCCGGCGGCAACATCCCGGCGGCGGTGTGCGCGGCCTCGCTGTCGAGCATCCTCGGCGTGTTCCTGACCCCGCTGCTGATGGGCGTGCTGGCCGGCAGCCAGGGCGGCATGGCCGATCCGCTGCACGCGGTCGGCGCGATCATGCTGCAGCTGCTGGTGCCGTTCGTCGCCGGCCACCTGCTGCGGCCGTGGATCGCGCACTGGGTGGAGCGGCAGCGCGCGCTGCTGCGCTACACCGACCAGGGCACGGTGCTGCTGGTGGTCTATGGCGCGTTCGGCGAATCGGTGGTGGAAGGCCTGTGGCACAAGACCCCGGTCGGCGCGCTGCTCGCCGCGGCAGGGGTGGCCGTGGTGCTGCTGGCCATCGCCATGCCCGGCATCACCTGGCTGGCACGGCGGCTGGGATTCAGCCGCGAGGACGAGATTCCCATCGTGTTCTGCGGCTCCAAGAAGAGCCTGGCCACCGGCGTGCCGATCGCCAAGGTCCTGTTCGCCGGCGGCAGCCTCGGCGCGATCGTGCTGCCGATCATGATCTACCACCAGCTGCAGCTGATCGTCTGCGCGGTGGTGGCGCAGCGTTACGCGCGGCGCAAGCCGGAAACCGGCACCCGCTGAGCCCGGTGGCGGGCGCGGCGGGCGCCTGCCGTCACCGCTCCGCGCAGGCCGCTGGCCCGGCCCTCACAGCCAGGGCAGCAGCCAGTGGTCCACCAGCAGGAAGGCGAACAGCGCCATCAGGTAGACCACCGAGTAACCGAACATCTGCATGTTGAACATCTCGTCCGGCGGGTCCTGCATCTTCCACGCGTACCACAGGAACACCAGGTTCAGCACGGTGGCGCCGCCGAGATAGAACACCCCGCTCATGCCCAGCGCCACCGGCAGCAGGGTCACCACCACCAGCACCACCGAATAGAACAGGATCTGCCGGCGGGTGTGCGCCACGCCATGGGTGACCGGCAGCATCGGCACCGCGGCCTTGGCGTAGTCGGCGCGGCGGAAGATCGCCAGCGCCCAGAAATGCGGCGGCGTCCACACGAAGATGATCAATACCAGCAGCGAGGCGTAGGCCCAGTCGGAGCCGCCCTGCATGCCGGTCACCGCCGCCCAGCCGAGCAGTGGCGGGGTCGCGCCGGCCAGGCCGCCGATCACGATGTTCTGCGACGTCGCCCGCTTCAGGTACACGGTGTAGACCACCGCGTAGCCGATCAGCGACGCGAACGTCAGCACCGCGGTGATCACGTTCACCCACAGCACCAGGATGGTCATCGACAGCGCGGTCAGCGCGGCGGCGAACACCAGCACCTGCCGCGGCGTCACCTTGCCCACCACCAGGGGCCGCCACGAGGTGCGGGCCATCTGCGCGTCGATGCGCGCATCCAGCAGCTGGTTGATCGCCGCGGCGGCCCCCGCCGACAGCCAGATGCCGATGAAGGCCACCGCGCCGGTGGTCGCCTGCGCGGCGGTCGGCCAGCCCGGGATCGCCAGGAACATGCCCACCAGCGCGGTGAACACGATCAGGGCCACCACCTTGGGCTTGGTCAGGTCCCAGTAATCACGCAACATCGTACTCATCGGCTCACTCCGGGGCACGCAGCCGCGCCAGCAGCGAGACCAGCACGAACAACAGGCACACGGCGCCGCCGTTGTGCATCACCGCCACCGCCAGCGGCAGCGCGAGCTTGACGTTGAGCACGCCCAGGGTGACCTGCAGCAGCACCAGCACGCCCAGCGCGCTGGCCCAGCCGCGCATGCCCGGCAGGCGGAACATGCGCACCGACAGCACCAGCAGGTACACGGCCACGACCACGGCCATCATCCGGTGCGCCATCTGGATGGCGATGCGCGAGGCGCCGTCCAGCACCCCGCCTTCGTAGTCCACGCCGATGCCGCGCCACAGGGTGAAGCCCTCGCCGTAGTTCTGCGTCGGCCACCACTGGCTCACGCAGCGCGGGAAGTTGTCCAGCGAAGCACTGCCGCCGCCGCAGGCCAGCGCGGCGTAGTTGGCGCTGACCCAGCCACCCAGCGCGATCTGCAGCACCAGCAGCGCCAGCCCCACGCGCAGCCACCAGCGCAGGCGCGGGGCCTGCGCCAGGGTGATCGGCAGGTGCGTGGCCCTCCAGGCCATCCACACCAGCAGGCCGAACAGCAGCATCCCGCCGAGCAGGTGGCCCATGACCACGATGGGCTTGAGCAGCCAGGTCACGGTCCACATGCCCAGCAGCGCCTGGAAGATCACCACCGCCAGGGTCAGCATCGCCGCGCGCGACAGGTTGGTGTTGGACCAGCGCAGCGCCGCCAGCAGCAGGATCGCCTCGCCGCCGATCGCCAGCACGCTGGAGGCGAGATGTTCGCCGCGCATGTACAGGGGGATGGCCAGCGCCACCAGCACCGAAGCGGTGACCACCTGGGCCACGCCCCGGCGGTGGCGGCGCGCGGCCAGCAACGCCAGGGTCAGCACTTCCAGGCCCAGCAGCCCGGCCAGGAAACGGTGCACCTGTTCGCGCCATGCCTTGTGGCTTTCCAGCGGGCGGATCTCGCTGGCCACGTTCTGCGCGGCCTCCACCTGCGTCTGCGGCCAGGTGACGCGGCCATAGCAGGTCGGCCAGTCCGGGCAGCTTAGGCCGGCATCGGACAGGCGCACGAACGAGCCGAACATGATCGTGCTCGCGGTCATGATCAGGGCGAACCACGCCAGGCGGTGGAAATTGCGGTGCAGCGCCGGACGCGCGGGGGCATTCATTCGGATGGAACTCACTTCAGTTTCAACAGCCTGGAAAGATCGGTGCGCAGGCCGCCCGGGTCGAAGCCGGGCGCATAACGCAGGACCACGAAGCCGTTGGGATCGATCACGTAAACCGGGATGCCGGCGGGGTCGTCCACCCCCGGCAGTTTCGCGCGCAACGCCGGCGAGGCCTGCAGCACCTTCAGCGCCGGCGAGGCCACCACCTGTTCCGGCGGCGTGCCCAGCCACAGTATCTCGACATTATCGGCGTTGTGGCCGAACAGTCGCCATACGGTGTCCAGCTGCTGCGACAAAGTGACGCAGGCCGGCGCGCAATCGGCCGCAGGCGCCAGCACGATGCGCCAGTGGCGGGCGGCCGGGTTCCATTCATAGGCGCTGCCGTCGGCCAGCCGCAGCTGTTCCTGGCGCAGGTCCAGCGCCGGCTCGAACAGCTGCCCGTGGTTGCGGTTCACCTGCGGCATCCAGCCGGAGAAGCGCAGGATGCCCGCCAGCGCCATCGACCCGAAGAACATGGCGAAGATGAGCAGCAGCACGCGGCGGCCGCGCTTGCGGATGACGAGTTGTTCCGGGGTCAGGGCATTCATGTGCGGCATTTTCCCATGGCTTGGCGTTCAGCGCCCGCGGCGGCGACGGACATGCAGCACCCCGGCGATCACCAGCACCGCCAGCGCCATGGCGAACCACTGCACCGCGTAGCCCAGATGCCGCGAAGGTGGCAGGGTGTTGGGCAGCAGGTCCAGGTCGCGGGTGTAACCCAGCGGCGAGGCCGGATCCAGCCGCAGCACCTGGCCGGCCAGCGCGGCGGCCGGCAGCTGCAACTGCGCGGCAATGGCCGCGATGTCCACGCGCGTGGCCAGCCACACCCGCGGCTGCGCGGTGGCCGCCAGCGCCGGCCCCAGAGCCAGGCCCGGCGACGGCGGCGGCGCCCACAGGCCCTGCACCTCGATCCGCCCCTGCAACGGCGCGATGCGCGGCAACTGGCGGTCGGCCGGCAAGGGCAGCCAGCCCAGATCGACCAGCACCGCGCCGGCGTCCACGCGCGCGGCCTGGTACACCTTCAGCCCGGCACGCCCGTCGCGCAGCTGGTTGTCCAGCAGCACCGTGGCCGGCAGGAACTCCAGCGTGTCATGCACCCAGTGCAGCGTTGCCGGCGCGCGCATCGCCTGCGCCAGCGCCAGACCATGGCTGCGGTCCGGCGGCGCCTGCGCCAGCAACGCCTGCTTCTCGTGCATGCGCTGCAACTGCCAGGCGCCCAGCGTACTGAACAGTGCGGCCACCGCGAGCGCCAGCAACCAGCCCAGCAGACCCGTGTGCTGTCGCGTCATGACAACGGCGCCGCGAGCAGGTGAGATAGCGACGCCTTCCCACATTTCGAGCCGTGCATGAATGATTCGCTGAAGACACTGCTGGTGATCGCGTTCCTGATCGTCATCGTCTGGAATCTTGGCGCCGGGCTGTACTACCTGATGATCGACCGCGGCCAGACCAAGCGCACGGTCAACGCCCTGACCCGGCGCATCGTGCTGTCGGTGGTGCTGATCCTGCTGGTGATCCTGGGCATCTACAGCGGCTGGATCAAGCCGCACGGCGTCGGCGGCTGACACCGGGCGCGTCCATGAAGTGAACCAGGGAGCGGTGCGCCGGGACCCGGTCCCGATGCCCCGCTCCCTGCGTTTTACCGCTTACAGCACGTAGACGAACAGGAACAGCATCAGCCACACCACGTCGACGAAGTGCCAGTACCACGCCGCGGCCTCGAAGCCGAAGTGGTTGTCGCGGGTGAAGTGGCCCTTGGCCGAACGCAGCCACATCACGATCAGCATGATCGTGCCCAGGGCCACGTGCGCGCCATGGAAGCCGGTGAGCATGAAGAAGGTGGAGCCGTAGATGCCCGAGCCCAGGGTCAGGTTGAGCTCGCCGTAGGCGTGCATGTATTCCTCGACCTGGAAGAACAGGAACACGCAGCCCAGCAGCACGGTGGCGCCCAGCCAGATCAGCAGCTGCCTGCGGTTGCCGGCCTTGAGCGCATGGTGGGCGATGGTCAGGGTCGCGCCGGAGCTGAGCAGGATCAGCGTGTTGAGCAGCGGCAGGCCCCACGCCGGGATGGTCTGGAACATGCCGCCGATGCCACCCGGCCCATTGCTCGGCCAGGCCGCCGAATAGCCGTCCCACAGCATCTCGTTGGTCGCCACCCCGTGGCCTTCGCCGCCCAGCCAGGGCAGGCCGTAGACGCGGGTGTAGAACAGCGCGCCGAAGAAGGCGGCGAAGAACATCACTTCCGAGAAGATGAACCAGACCATCCCCATGCGGAACGAGCCATCGACCTGGCGGTTGTAGTTGCCACCGACCGATTCGCGGATCACGTCGCCGAACCACAGGAACAAGGTGAACACCAGCATCGCCAGGCCCACGAAGAAGGTCCAGCGGCCCCAACTGGCGTCGTTGAGCCAGCTGGCCACTCCGACCATCAGCACCAGCATGGAAATCGAGCCGACGAAGGGCCAGCGACTCTGGCTCGGCACGAAGTAGACGTTGGCATCAGGCGTGTTATGGGCCATGGCTTGCTTCCGGATCCGTGGTCAGGGGGCCGCGTGCGACGAGCCGCCGGCCGAGGCCGGTGCCAGCTGCGCCGTCAGCGCGTCGTTCTTGAAGAAGGTGTAGGACAGGGTGATCGTGCGGACATCTGCGGGCAGGTCCGGATCGACGATGAAACGTACCGGCATCTCGCGCTGCTCGCCGGCCTGCAGGGTCTGCGCGGTGAAGCAGAAACACTCGGTCTTGTTGAAATAGCCCGACGCGCGCGCCGGTGCCACCGAGGGCACGGCGCTGCCGACCAGCGCGTGGTCGCTGTCGTTGCGGGCGAAATACAGCGCCTCGTTCAGTTCGCCCGGCACCACGTCCATGGTCAGTTTTTCCGGATGGAAGGCCCACGGCAGCTTGGAATTGACGCCGCCATCGAACTCCACCCGCACCAGGCGCTTGACGGTAGCGGCCCCGGACGCGGCCGCCTGGCTGGCACCGCGCTCGAGGCGGACGCCGAACACCTTCTCGCAGGCGATGCGGTACAGCGGCACCAGCGAGAACGTCAGCACGAACACGCCCAGCGCCACGCCGAGCAGCCGGACGATGCCGGCATTGCGTTCGGGCCGGGGCGCGGGCGTGGTCAATGCGCAAGCACCCCGGACAGGATGAAGCCGGCGTAGATCAGCACCGCGATCACGCCCACCACCAGCGCCGTGCGCCGCGAACGGCGGCGGCGCAGGGCCAGTTCATCGGGTTGCCAGTCGGGACGGCTCATCGTCGCGCGCCTCAATGGGTCACGTCGTCGTGGGCCAGGTCACCCGGCCGGATCACCGGCGGCACGGTGAAGGTATGCGCCGGCGCCGGCGACGGCACGGTCCACTCCAGGCCCTTTGCGCTTTCCCAGGCGCGCGCCTCGGCGCGCTGGCCGCTGCGCAGCGAGGACAGCAGGATGGCGGCCATCAGGAACGGGGTGACGAACATGCCGAACGCACCGATCGAGCTGACCAGGTTCCAGTCGGCGAACACCGGGTTGTAGTCCGGGATGCGGCGCGGCATGCCGGCCAGGCCCAGGAAGTGCTGCGGGAAGAACAGCAGGTTGACGAACACCATCGTCCACCAGAAATGCACCTTGCCCCAGAACTCGTTGTACATGCGCCCGGTCCACTTCGGCCACCAGTAGTAGACCGCGGCGATCAGCGCCAGTACCGCGCCGGTGACCAGCACGTAGTGGAAGTGCGCCACCACGAAGTAGGTGTCGTGGTACTGGAAGTCGGCCGGCACGATGGCCAGCATCAGGCCGGAGAAGCCACCGATGCTGAACAGCACCACGAAGGCGATGGAGAACAGCATCGGGGTTTCAAACGTCAGCGCGCCCTTCCACATGGTGCTGACCCAGTTGAACACCTTCACGCCGGTCGGGATCGAGATCAGCATGGTGGCGAACATGAAGTAGATCTCGCCGCCCAGCGGCATGCCCACCGTGAACATGTGGTGGGCCCACACGATGAACGACAGGAACGCGATGGCCGCGGTGGCGTACACCATCGCCTGGTAGCCGAACAGCGGCTTGCGGCTGAAGGTGGGGATGATCTCGCTGATCACGCCGAACGCCGGCAGGATCATGATGTAGACCTCGGGATGCCCGAAGAACCAGAAGATGTGCTGGTACATCACCGGGTCGCCGCCGCCGGCGGCGTTGAAGAAGCTGGTGCCGAAGAACTTGTCGGTCAGCAGCATGGTCACCGCGCCGGCCAGCACCGGCATCACCGCGATCAGCAGGAACGCGGTGATCAGCCAGGTCCAGCAGAAGATCGGCATCTTCAGCAGGTCGATGCCCGGGGCGCGCATGTTGAGCACGGTGGCGATGATGTTGATCGCGCCCATGATCGAACTGATGCCGGCCACGTGGATGGCGAACACGCTGAAGGCGACGTTGTAGCCGCCCTGCAGCGACAGCGGCGGGTACATGGTCCAGCCACCGGCGGGCGCGCCACCGGGCAGGAACAGGGTCAGCAGCAGCAGGGTGAAGGCCACCGGCAGCAGCCAGAACGACCAGTTGTTCATGCGCGGCAGGGCCATGTCCGGCGCGCCGATCTGCAGCGGGATCATCCAGTTGGCGAGGCCGACGAACGCCGGCATCACGCCACCGAAGATCATCACCAGCGCGTGCACGGTGGTCATCTGGTTGAAGAATTCCGGCTTCATGTGCTGCAGCCCGGGCTCCATCAGCTCCAGGCGGATCAGCACCGACATGAAGGCGCCGATGATGAACATCAGGAAGCTGAAAAGCAGGTACAGCGTACCGATGTCCTTGTGGTTGGTCGAAAAGAACCAACGCTCGAAGAAGCCTTGCCGGTGGCCGTGATGGTCGGAGTGGCCCACTGCGGAGTTCGCCATTGCAGCTATACCTCGTTATCCAGTTTCCAGGCATCGCGCCGGCAACGGCCGGCGCGCAGTGGTATCAGGCGCCGGGCGCCACGGGAGCCGGTTCCGCGGCGGGCGCGGCCTCCGGCTGCGGGGCGTCGGTGGCGGGTGCGGCGGCCGGCGCGGGCTCGGTGGCCGGTGCCGGGGCGGGCTTGCGCGAGGCCAGCCAGGCCTTGAACTCGTCCTTGGACACGGCCTTGACCACGATCGGCATGAAGCCATGGTCCTTGCCGCACAGTTCGGCGCACTGGCCGCGGTACACGCCTTCCTGCTCGATGTTGGTCCAGCGCTCGTTGATGAAGCCCGGCACGGCGTCCTGCTTCCAGCCCAGTGCCGGCACCCACCACGCATGCACCACGTCGTCGGAGGTGATCACGAAGCGGACCTTGGTATCGACCGGAAGCACCAGCGGGTTGTCCACGTCCAGCAGGTAGTGCGGGTCCGATGCCATGGTCGGCACCGCGCCGCTCTGCCGCACCTGGTCGGACTTGCGGTCCAGGCGGCTGGTGAAGGCCACGTCCTCGCCCAGGTATTCGTACTTCCACATCCACTGGTAGCCGGTGATCTTCACCGTCATCTCGGAGTCGCGGGTGTCGTACATGGAGATCAGCTTGGCCGTGGCCGGCCACGCCATCACCACCAGGATGATGATCGGGATGACCGTCCAGATGACCTCGGCCTTGGTGTTGTGCGAGAACTGCGCCGCCACCGCGCCCTTGGACTTGCGGAACTTGACGATCGCGTAGGCCATCGCGGCGAACACGATCAGGCCGATGATCGTGCACACCCACAGCGCCACCATGTGCGCGTCCCACGCCATGCGCGCGGTATGGGTGACGCCCTTGCCCATGTTGAGCTGCCAGGGTTTCGGATCACCCGCCTGCGCCCATGCCACGGGTGCTGCCAGCGCCATCGCCGCCAGCCCCAGACCCTGCCTGCACCACACTCCCCACCTGTTGCTTTGCTTCATTGCCTAGACCCTTGACGTCATCGGTTGCGGCCGTCACTGGCCGCGAGCAAGCCATCCAGCGTCGCCGCCAGTTCCCTGCGTTCGGCGGGCGCGAGGAGACTCCCCACTTCGACCCGCTTTCCGCTGGAGACCAGCACGACCCGTTCGTCCTCGATCACCAGGCGCACCCAGTAGGGGTGGGCACGGAAGACCGGCGGACATCCGGCTGCGGGAATCACTTCCACGCAGTCCGGTCCAACCCGGATCTCTTCCCGGCGTTCGCCGCTGCGCCATGACGCGTGCAGGGCAGCTCCCACCAGGAAGCAATGCAATAGCGCGAAGACCGGGGCGAAAACGTTTCCAGACAGCCAACCCAGGCCTGCGGAAAACGCCATCAACCCTGCCAGCGCGATGAACAACAGGACGAACTGCCGGGCGCTGAGTGCCCGTGGGGGATGCAGCACCAGCTGCGCACGTGAGCCGTCGGAAACCAGCCGAAGCATCTCGATCATGTCGCAACCGCGTCCGTACCGCGGAAAACGGGTTCGATGGTAGCCCCGCCCAATCACCCCGGCAAGCTCTCATTCATCATTGTTGTGATTGCTGCACTGCACACCGAATTTCCACCCGCACCGAATCGACATCGGCAATAAATTTGCCGGATTCGGCACAAACTTGCGGAAACCGACAAATTGCACCGAACCCCACGCGTGCCAATGGTTCCGCCACTCCGGACAGCCGTCCGAAGGGCTGGGAAATTCGTCGCCAAGGATTAAAATGGCCGAATCCCAACGTGTCCCGATGTGGTCATGCCCATGAATGCAACACCGTCCACCCACCCCGCCGCGGCACGGCCGCTGCTCTCGCCCGAACTGCCGCCGGCACCAGCCGCCCTGCGCCAGGCCATCACCGATGCCTGGCTGAAGGACGAGGCCAGCCATGTGCGCGAACTGCTGGAACAGGCCCGCCTGCCGGCCGCCGAACAGGCCCAGGTACAGGCCACCGCCGCCGACCTGGTGCGCCGGGTACGCGCACGCGCCCGCAACCAGGGCGCGATCGAGGCGTTCATGCGCCAGTACGACCTGGGCAGCGAGGAGGGCGTGCTGCTGATGTGCGTGGCCGAGGCGCTGCTGCGCATCCCCGACCAGGAAACCGCCGACAAGCTGATCCGCGACAAGCTCGGCGAAGCCGACTGGAAGCGCCACATGGGCCAGTCCGATTCGGTGCTGGTCAACGCCTCGACCTGGGGCCTGATGCTGACCGGCCACCTGGTCGACCTGGCCGACGACACCAAGCGCGACGTGCACGGCGCCTTCAAGCGCCTGATCGGCCGCGTCGGTGAACCGGTAATCCGCCTGGCCGTGCGCCAGGCAATGAAGATCATGGGCCACCAGTTCGTCATGGGCCGCACCATCGACGAGGCCCTGGCGCGCTCGCACAAGGGTGACAACAGCAACTACCGCTACTCCTTCGACATGCTCGGCGAAGGCGCGCTGACCATGAAGGACGCGCTGCGCTACCTGGAGGACTACCGGCGCGCGATCCACGCCATCGGCAAGGACAACCTGGCGCGCGGCGGCAAGGCCGACGGCGACGTGACCCGCTCGCATGGCATCTCGATCAAGCTCTCTGCGCTGTACCCGCGCTATGAGCATGCCAAGCGCGAGCGCGTGCTCGCGGACCTGGTACCGGGCGTGCTGGAACTGGCGCAGCTGGCCAGGTCCTACGGCATCGGCTGCACCGTCGACGCCGAGGAAGCCGACCGCCTGGAGCTTTCGCTGGACATCATCGAACGGGTGGTCAGCGATCCTTCGCT
This sequence comes from Stenotrophomonas sp. 17(2023), assembly GCF_030345315.1. Lineage (NCBI taxonomy): Bacteria > Pseudomonadati > Pseudomonadota > Gammaproteobacteria > Lysobacterales > Lysobacteraceae > Stenotrophomonas > Stenotrophomonas sp. 17(2023). The sequence goes on along the minus strand of NZ_CP128405.1, from coordinate 254,278 downwards.
CAAGGGCTGGGAAGGCTTCGGCATCGTGGTGCAGGCCTACCAGAAGCGCACCCCGTACACGATCGACTACCTGGCCGACCTGGCCCGCCGCATCGGCCACCGCCTGCAGGTACGCCTGGTCAAGGGCGCCTACTGGGACGCGGAGATCAAGCGCGCGCAGATCGACGGCCTGCCCGGCTACCCGGTGTTCACCCGCAAGCAGAACACCGACGTGTCCTACCTGGCCTGCGCCAGGCGGCTGTTCGGCCACAGCGACGTGCTGTACCCGATGTTCGCCACCCACAACGCGGCCACCATCGCCGCGGTGAAGCAGATCGCGCAGGGCCGCACCTACGAGCACCAGAAGCTGCACGGCATGGGTGACGACCTGTACGCCGAGGTGGTCCCCGCCGATCGCCTCGACGTGCCCTGCCGCGTCTACGCACCGGTCGGTTCGCACGAGGACCTGCTGCCCTACCTGGTGCGCCGCCTGCTCGAGAACGGCGCCAATTCAAGCTTCGTCAACCGCATCACCGACGAGGACGTGTCGATCGACGACCTGATCCGCGACCCGGTCGAAGCGGTGTCCTCGTTCGCCTCCATCCCGCACCCCAAGATCCCGCTGCCGGTCGACCTGCTGCGCAGCCAGAACCACGACAGGAACAACTCCATGGGCATCAACCTCGCCAACGACAACGCACTGCGTGCCCTCGCCGGGCAGCTCAACGCCGCCGTCAAGCCGTGGCAGGCCGCCCCGCTGGTGCCGGGCGCGAGCGCCAGCGGCGCCACCGTGCCGGTCACCAACCCGGCCGACCACCGCGAAGTGGTCGGTCACTGGCAGGCCGCCGACAGCGCCACCGTGCAGCAGGCGCTGGCCAACGCCGTCGCCGCGCAGCCGGGCTGGAACCGCACTCCGGCCGCCAGCCGCGCCGCGATCCTGGAACATGCCGCCGAGCAGCTGGAAGCGCGCATCGCCGAGTTCATGGCGCTGTGCGTGAAGGAAGCCGGCAAGAGCCTGCCGGACAGCGTCGCCGAAGTCCGCGAGGCGGTGGATTTCCTGCGCTACTACGCCAAGCAGGCACGCGAGCAGTTCGGTCATGCCGAAACGCTGCCGAGCCCGACCGGCGAGAGCAACGAGCTGCAGCTGCACGGCCGCGGCGTGTTCGTCTGCATCAGCCCGTGGAACTTCCCGCTGGCGATCTTCCTGGGCCAGGTCAGCGCCGCGCTGGCAGCCGGCAACAGCGTCATCGCCAAGCCGGCCGAGCAGACCAACCTGGTCGGCTACTACGCGGTGAAGCTGCTGCACGACGCCGGCGTGCCCGTCGACGTGCTGCAGTTCCTGCCGGGCGATGGCGCCACCGTCGGTGCCGCGCTCACCGCCGACCCGCGGGTGGCTGGCGTGGCATTCACCGGCTCGACCGAAACCGCCCGCGCCATCAACCGCGCGATGGCCGCGCGCGATGCCGCCATCGGCGTGCTGATCGCCGAGACCGGCGGCCAGAACGCCTTCATCGCCGATTCCTCGGCGCTGCCGGAACAGCTGGTCAAGGACGCGATCGGCTCGGCCTTCACCTCGGCCGGCCAGCGCTGCTCGGCCGCGCGCGTGCTGTTCGTGCAGGACGACATCGCCGACAAGGTGATGGGCATGCTGTCCGGCGCGATGGCCGAACTGAAGGTCGGCGACCCGGGCGAGCTGTCCACCGACGTCGGCCCGGTGATCGATGCCGATGCACTGCGCATCCTCGAGGAGCACGCCGTGCGCATGGATGCCGAAGCGCGCCTGATCGCCGCCGCGCCGCTGTCCGACGCCACCGCGCACGGCACCTTCTTCGCGCCGCGCGCGTATGAGCTCAGGCACCTCGGCCAGCTGCACCGGGAGATCTTCGGGCCGGTCCTGCACGTGATCCGCTGGAAGGCCGACCAGCTCGACGCGGTGATCGACCAGATCAACGCCACCGGCTACGGCCTGACCCTGGGCGTGCACTCGCGCATCGACGAAACCGTCGAGCGCATCGCCTCGCGCGTCAACGTCGGCAATGTCTACGTCAACCGCAACCAGATCGGCGCGGTGGTCGGGGTGCAGCCGTTCGGCGGCCAGGGCCTGTCCGGTACCGGCCCCAAGGCCGGTGGCCCGCACTACCTGTTGCGCTTCGCCACCGAAAAGACGGTGACGGTGAACACCACCGCCGCCGGCGGCAACGCCTCGCTGCTGACCCTGGGCGACTGATTGGCTGCATGATCCGGTGAACGGAAAACCCCGCGAAAGCGGGGTTTTTCACGGGTGCCGCCCGGCTTCGACTCAGGCGCCGGCATCGGCCAGCGACGCGTCCGCCTGGCCGCGCATCAAGCGGCGCCAATGGCGCTGCGCCACCAGCGCGTTGATCCAGAAACCCACGTACAGGATCGAGGTCAGGTGCAGGCCGCGGCTGTAGTACAACGGCACCGCGATGCTGTTCACCAGCAGCCACAACCACCACGATTCCAGCTTGCGCCGCATCATCAGCAGCTGCGCGATCACGCTCAGCACCAATACCGCCGAATCGACGTACGGCGCATAGGCATTGGTCAGGCGGGTCAGCATCCAGCCGTAGCCGAACGTCGCCAGCACCGCCAGCGGCGCCAGCCAGGCCCATGCGCGCGGTCGCAACGAGGTGATCGGCAGCGGCGCCCCGTGGTCGCCGCGCAGCCACTGCCACCAGCCCAGCACGCTGATCGCGATGAAGAAGAACTGCAGCACCATGTCCGCGTACAGGTGCGATCGCTCGAACACCAGCGCGAACAGCGCGCAGCCGGCGATGCCCAGCCACCAGGTGTGCACGTTGTTGCGGCCGGCCAGGAGAATGGAGCCGGCGACGGCGATGTTGGCGGCCAGCTCCAGCTGGAAGGCGGGGTCGGACAGATTCATCCCCCATTGTCGCCCGGCGCATGCGCCCGGGCCATGGCATCGCGCGGCACCGGCCCCTGCCCGCAAAAGCGAAGGGCCCCGCTCGCGCGGGGCCCTCCGGTCTGTCGCATCCAGCGTGCCTGGATCAGAACTTGTAGTTCATCGAGGCTGCCAGGACGTCGCCACCGACCTTGTACTTGCCCTGCAGCACGTTGCCGGTGCTGCTGGTGGCGTTGATCGCCGGGTCGTTGGTGAACAGGTGGGTGTAGCCGAAGTTGAACTCGGTGTTCTCCTTCGGGGTCCAGCCCAGGCCGAACGACAGCCACTTGCGGGTCACGTCCGGCACGCGCACGTCGCGGTGCGAGTAGGTGGTCGGGGTTTCGTCGTAGGCCACGCCGCCACGCAGGGTGATGGTGTCGGACAGCTTGTACTCGGTACCGATCGAAGCGAAGGTGGTGTCCTTGTAGCCGAACACCAGCACGTTGTCCGGCTGGTTGGACGCGAAGTCCACGGTCACCTTGTCGAACGCCGGCGCCCAGGCGGTGCGGGTCACGTCGCCCATCACCATCCAGCGGTCGTTGAGCTTGTGGGTCACGCTCAGGGTGGCCGTGGCCGGCAGGGTCACGGTGGCCTTGCCGCTGGAATCGACGAACAGCCCCTTGGCCGTCAGGCCCAGCGCGGCGTCGACCTTGCCCGGCACATCGAAGCGGGCCTTGCCGCCGGTGATCTTGTGCTCGACCTTGGAACGGTAGCTCAGCGCGATGTTGGTGTTCTCGGTCGGGCTGAAGGTACCGCCGATCACGTAGCCGACGGCATTGTTGTTGCCCTCGACGGTGGCGTAGCCGTCGGCGCTGCCCGGCACCAGGCCCAGCGCGGCGCTGGCACCCTTGCTGGCGCTGTAGGCCACGGCGCCGAAGTCCACGGCATTGGCCAGTTCGATGGTCAGGTGCTCGACGAACACGCTGGCGCCGAAGGACACGTACGGGTTGACGTCATACGAGAACGCCGCGCCCAGGTCGACGGCCTTCAGGTCGGTCTTGGTGCCGTGGTAACGGCCCACCCAGTCGCGGTCGTATTCGGTCTTGAAGCCGAACGGCGCGGTCAGCGACAGGCCGAAGTGCATGTTGTCGTTCTCGCCGAACGGCACGTGGAAGTAAGCGGCCGGGACCGGGGCGATCATGCCGGCGTTGCCGCCGTTGCCGCCGGAGATCGGCGTGCCCTTGCCAGCGCCGGTCGGGCCGGCGTTGCGGGCGCTGTAGATCTCTTCCATCTTGGCCGAGAAGCTGATGGCGCTCACGTCGGCCTGGAACTGGCGGCCGTCGAGCAGGCGCATCGACGCCGGGTTGGTGGCGATCACCGAAGCGTCATCCCAGGCAGAGGCGGAACCGGCGAAAGCGCGGCCCAGGCCCTTGGCGCTGTTTTCCTTGAGCTGGAACGCGGCGGCGTCGGCGTGGCTGAAAGCCAGGGCACCGGCGATGCCGACGGCCAGAGCGGTGACACGAGCGAGGGTGGAAGCGGTATGCATGTTGGAAGCTCTCTCCGTAGGGCGGTGATGATTCGTTGTGCGCCTGCACCCCAGTACCGCCAAGCGGCCCTGCGATGCGCCGGATTCCCCTCCCGACATACGACGCCGTATGCAGTATCCAACATGCTTGTTAACTAAACAATAACGCCGCCGTATTCATTTATTTCCATTCCCTCACCCTGCATCGGCCCTGCTCGGGGTAGGCTTGCGCGCCCATGTTCGTTTCCATTCCCTCCCGCGACAAACCCGGACTCCGCTGGGCAGTACCACTGCTGTTCGCGGCAATCTGGCTGGCCTTCCTCTGGTCGATCTCGCGGCCGGACGAAGCGCGGCGGTCGCTGTGGATGGACTGGGGCGCGCTGTCCACCGGCCTGGGCAACCCGCAGGACTGGTGGGCGGCACTGCGCGACGGCAGCGTGCTGCGCCTGTTCACCGCGCTGTTCCTGCACGCGGACTGGTCGCACCTGCTCGGCAACCTGGTGTTCCTGCTGATCTTCGGGCTGCCGGCCGAACGGGTGCTGGGGGCATGGCGGCTGTTGTTGTTGTTCCTGCTGGGCGGTGCCGCGGCCAACCTGGCGGCGCTGTACGCCATGGGATCGCCGGACCAGATCATCATCGGCGCCAGCGGCGCGGTGTCGGCGTTGCTGGGGGCCTATCTAGCACTGTTCCCCGGCGCGCGGCTGGGCGTGGTACTGCCACTGGGGTTGTTCCTGGAATTCGTCCGGGCGCCGGCCTATCTGCTGATCGGGGTATGGGCCGCCCTGCAGGTGGTTTTCGCCTATATCGGCCCGAGCTTCGGCATGGTGGCCTGGTCGGCGCACCTGTCCGGCTTCCTGTTCGGCATCGTCTATGGGCTGTATGTGCGCGCCGCCATCGCCCGGCGACTGCGCAAGCGCCACGGTTTCTAGCGGCCACCCCATGTGCGCCGTCCCTATAATCGCGCCATGAGCAGCAAGCCCCTGTACAAGATCACGTTCCTCAACCACGGCAAGGTCTACGAGCTGTATGCCCGGCACGTGGGCAGCAGCCACCTGTGGGGATTCAACGAAATCGCCGAACTGGTGTTCGACCTCCATGACGGCCTGGTGGTCGACCCCACCGAGGAACGCCTGCGCGAGGAGTTCGGTGGCACCAAGGTGCTGCACCTGCCGATGCAGAGCATCGTGCGCATCGAGGAAGTGGAAAAGAAGGGCCAATCGGCGATCCGCGACGCGGCCACCGGGGAGAAGGTGGTCACGCCGTTCCCGATGCCCGCCAAGCCGCGCTGAGTACCGCATCGCGCAGCCATTGCCGCCGGTGACGTGGCGGCAGGAGCGAACATCGCCCGTCCGCTGCCGCGTCTCGTCCGGGCGCCATCCGGCATCCCCACCCTGCTCCCGTGCGGATGACGCGCACGCCCAGGGCGCGCGCGGGCAAAGTCACTTGCCGCCGTCGACGGCTCCCGGTTTGGCCGGCACGCTGACGCCCGTCGGCGTCGGCGCGGCTTCCGGCTTGGCCGGGACCGCCGGCGGTGCCGCGGCCGCGGGCCGGGCAGCGAGCGAACCGGGCTGCTTGAGTTCACGCAGGGCCGAGCGCACCGGCCCATCGCCCGGCAGCACCAGGCCGGTAGCGGCGCCACTGGTCTCGTCGTCGCCACGCAGGTGGCCCGGCAGCTTGGCCTCGCTGAAGTCGGCAATGGAAGCCGGCACGTCCTTGCCGGCGGTAGCCGGATCCACGGCCAGCTCAACGTCCGGCACGATGCCGGTGGCCTGGATCGAACGGCCGCTCGGGGTGTAGTAACGCGCGGTGGTCAGTTTGACCGAGTCGCCGTTGTCCAGCGGCAGCACGGTCTGCACCGAGCCCTTGCCGAACGTGCGGCTGCCGACGATGCGCGCGCGCCGGTTGTCAAGCAGCGCGCCGGCCAGCACCTCCGAGGCGCTGGCCGAACCGGCATCCACCAGCACCACCACCGGCGCCCCCTGCATCAGGTCGCCGGGCGTGGCCTCGAACTTCGCATCGCTGACCGAGATGCGGCCGCGGGTACTCACGATCACGCCCTTTTCCAGCAGGTCGTCGGCCACCTGCACCGCCGCGGTGAGCAGGCCGCCCGGGTTGCTGCGCAGGTCCAGCACCAGGCCCTTCAGCCTGCCGCCGGCCTGCGACTTCAGCTGGGTGAGGTGTTTCTGGAAGTCGGCGCCGGTATCGGCCTGGAAGGTGCTGATGCGCACATAGCCATAGCCCGGTTCCAGCATCCGGCTGCGCACGCTGGTGACGCGGATGGTCTCGCGGGTGACGGTGACATCGAACGGCTTCTCTTCGCCCCGCTCGATGGTCAGCACGACCTTGCTGCCGGCCGGGCCGCGCAGCGGCTCCATCGCCTCGAACGCACTTATCGGCTTGCCGTCGATGGCCACGATCAGGTCGCCCGCGCGCAGCCCGGCCCGCGCGGCGGGGGTCTCGTCGATCGGCGATACCACCTTGAGCGCGCCGTCCTGCTGCAGCAGCTCGACGCCGATCCCTTCGTAGGCGCCCGTGGCCTGCTCGTCGAAGGCCTGGGCATCTTCCTTGTCGAAATAGGTGCTGTGCGGATCCAGGTCCAGCAGCAGGCCGCGGACCGCCGACTGCATCAGCTTCTTGTCGTCCACGGGATCCACGTAGGCAGCGCGCACCGCGTTGTATACCGCGACGAAGCGGCGTATCTCGTCCAGCGGCACCCGCGAGGTCACCGATTCCTTGGCATCGGGATCGTCCGCCTTCGGCGTCTTGTCCGGGGCACTCTGCGCCAGGCCGATGGCCGGCGACAGTGCGAACAGCAGGGCAGCAGCAAGGCCGGCTACACGCATGAACCACTCCATGAAAACGGATGCGCACCATGCGCGTCGCACCGATTATGCGCGAAGCCCGGTGGAATTCACGTTGAACGAGGCCGTCGGCGGTGCCACCCGCTCAGCCGGCGCTCACTGGCGCTGCAGCCACGTGGCCGGATCCACCGGCTGGCCATTGCGGCGCAGTTCGAAGTAGAGCGCCGCCACGCCCTGGCCACCGGAGTTGCCGACCCGCGCCACCGCCTCGCCGCGGCGCACGCGCGCGCCCGGATCGCGCAGCAGGGTGTCATTGTGGGCATACAGGCTCATGTAGCCATTGCCGTGGTCCACGATCAGGATCATGCCGTAGCCGGTCATCCAGTCGGAGAAGACCACCGTGCCGTCGGCGACCGCGGTCACCGTCGTGCCGGGCGGGGCGCCGATCAGCACGCCGCTGCTGGTGCGCCCGTCCGGCAGGCGCCCGCCGTAGCGGGCCAGCAGGTTGCCGGACAACGGCCAGCCCAGCCCGCCGACCTTCGGTGCCGGTGCATTCGCGGTGACCCGTGGCGGCGCCTTGCCGGGCGAGGGCCGTGTCGCCCCCGTGGCCGCCTGGCGCGACTGCTCGGCGGCGGCACGGCGCGCAGCCGCCTTGCGCTCGGCCTCGGCGCGTGCGGCCGCCGCGCGCAGGCTGGACAGCAGCTGCTCGAGCGCCCGCGCGTCCTTGCCCAGCACCTTCTCCCGCTCGCTGCGGTCCTGGTAGCGCTGGTCCAGCTCCGCGGCCAGCTGTGCCCGCTTGCGACGGTCCTCGGCCAGCGCCGCGGCCTGTTCGCGCTGCTGCGCACGCGCCTGCTCCAGTTCGCGGCTGCGTGCCAGGATTTCCTGCTCGTTCGATGAAAGTGCCTGCAGATCGCCGGCCAGCGAGGCGATGGTCCGCGCCCGCTCGCGCTGCAGGTAGCGGTGGTAGGCCAGTTCGCGGTTGGCGTCGGCCACCCGGTCCTGCGACAGCAACAACTTCAGCGGGGCATGGTTGCCCAGCCGGTAGGCACCGCGCAGCAGCGCGGCGAGCTGCCCGCGCTGCCGTCCCAGGTTGGCTTCAAGCACAACGCGGCGTTGCTGCAGCTCCGCCAGCGCCTGCTGTTCGCGGCGCATCGCCGCCTCGGTTTCGGCCACCGTCCGGCCGCTGCGGGCAACCTGCTGGTCGGCCTCGCGCAGCCGCCTGGACGCTGCTTCCCGCTCAGCCTGCAGGCGCTGCCGCTCCTGGGCCACGTTCTTGAGCTCGCCGCGCAACTGCTGCAGTTTCTTCTCCGCATCGCGGGGAGTGTTCTGCGCCAGCGCGGCGGGAGCGGCCAGCGACAACGCCAGCAGGCAGCCGGCGACCCAGGCCGGCAATGCCGGGGAACGGGCGGGCTGGCGGCGGCGGCAGGACGGTCGCAATGGCGTTCCAGTGACTTCAGGCAGATGCGGATTGTACCCAGCCATGCTGCCATCCATGCTTGCCCACAGGAATTCCCGACGGAGACGCGCGATGAAACGATTCCTTCTTCTGCTGGCCCTGGGGCTGGCCAGCCCACTGGCACTGGCGGCCGACGACATCAGTAAGGTGAACGGGAGCATCCGTACCGAATCCGGCACCGCCTATCGCGACCTGGACACCGTCAACGGCAGCATCCACCTGGCCAAGGGCGTGCAGGCACGCGGCGTGGAGACGGTCAACGGCAGCATCAACGCCGACGACAACGTGCAGGCGCGCAGCCTGGAGACGGTGAACGGCGCGATCCGCGGGGGACGCGGGCTGATCCTGTCCGGCGACGTGGAAACCGTCAACGGCAGCATCTTCATCGACCAGGGCGGTCGCATCGGCGGCGGCGTGGAAACCGTCAACGGCGGCATCGGCCTGGTTGGCACCGAGGTCGGCGGCAACATCGAGACCGTCAACGGCGACATCACCGTCGGCATCGGCTCGCACGTGAAGGGCGGCATCCGCGTGACCAAGCCGTCGTTCAGCCTGTCGCTGACGCCGCCGCGCAAGCCGCGGGTGATCATCGGCCCCAATGCGAAGGTGGACGGCCCGCTGAACTTCGAACGCGAGGTGACGCTGTACGTGCACGACAGCGCCTCCATCGGCCCGGTCAGCGGCGCCACCGTGCGCCGCTTCGACAGCGAGGCCGCGCCGAAGGATTGAGCGCTTCCCGGCTGGCTTGCCTAGAATCGGGCTTCACCCTTCGTACGGAGCCCGATTCCATGCCCCGCAAATTCCTGTTGTGCCTCGCCGCGGGCGCGGCTCTGTCTGCGTGCCGGCAGGAGCCCACTCCTCCGCCGCCACCGATGCAGGCGCCCGCACCGGCGCATGCGTTCTCCACCGACATCAACGCCGCGGACTTTGCCGAACTGGTGAAGACGCTTGCGTCGGACGAGTTCGAGGGCCGCGCACCGGGCAGCCACGGCGAACAGCTCTCCGTCGAGTACATCCGCGACCAGATGCAGCGCATCGGCCTGCAGCCGGGCAACGGCGACAGCTGGTTCCAGGAGGTGCCGATGACCGAGACCATCGCCGACCCCTCGACCGTGCTCACGCTCCAGCATGGCGATACCCGGCGCACGCTCGCCTTCGGCAGTGACATGGTGGTCGGCACCCGCAGCGGCCAGCCGGAAGTGAAAATCGACGCCAGCGACATGGTATTCGTCGGCTATGGCGTGGATGCGCCGGAACAGGACTGGAACGACTATGCCGGCCAGGACTGGAAGGGCAAGACCGTGGTGATGTTCGTCAACGACCCCGGCTTCCACGCCGACGATGCGCGCCTGTTCGAAGGCAAGCGCATGACCTATTACGGACGCTGGACCTACAAGTTCGAGGAGGCCGCGCGCAAGGGCGCCGCCGCGGCACTGATCGTGCATGACACCGCGGGTGCGTCGTACGGCTGGGACGTGGTTCGCAGCTCCTGGGGCGGTGCGCAGTACGACCTTCCTGTCGCCGAGGACAAGGAGCCGCGCCTGCAGGCACAGGGCTGGCTGAGTGCCGAAGCGGCGCGGCAACTGTTCGCCGGGGCCGGACTCGACCTGGACAAGGCCTACCGCGATGCCGGCAGGCGCGGCTTCAAGCCGGTGCCGCTGCACACCACGCTGTCGCTCGACCTGAAGAGCAGCATCGCCGAGAAGAAGTCGCGCAACGTGGTCGGCGTCCTTCCCGGCGCCAGCCGCGCCGACGAGGCCGTGCTCTACATGGCGCACTGGGACCACCTCGGCAGGCACGAGGGCCAGGCACACGATGCGCAGGCAGGCGACGACATCTACAACGGCGCGGTGGACAACGCCACCGGCGTGGCCGGCATCCTCGAGATCGCCGATGCCATGGTCCACCAGCAGCCGGCGCCGCAGCGCTCGGTGGTGTTCCTGGCGGTGACGCTGGAAGAATCCGGACTGCTCGGCTCGCAGTACTACGTCAACCATCCCACCTTCCCGCTGGACAAGATCGCCGGCGTGATCAACATCGACGCGATGTCGGTCAATGGTCGCACCCGCGACATGACCGTCACCGGGTATGGCAGCTCCGAGCTGGAGGACATCCTCAAGCCGTTGGCCAAGGAGCAGAACCGCACCCTGCATGCGGAATCGGCGGTGCAGAGCGGCTTCTACTTCCGCTCGGATCACTTCAACTTCGCCAAGGCCGGCGTCCCCGCACTCTACGCCGGCGGCGGCCGGGATCTGCTGGAAGGCGGCATCGACGCGGGCAGGAAGGCCGCCGAAGCCTACGCCCGCGAGCGTTACCACAGCCCGCGCGACGAGTACGACGCCGCCACCTGGAAGCTCGACGGCACCATGCAGGACCTTGAACTCCTGTACGGCGTCGGCCGCGAACTGGCGGGCGGCGACAGTTGGCCGAACTGGTACGAAGGCAACCCGTTCAAGGCCAACCGCGACCGCATGATGGAGGGCCGGCGCGGCGCCGGTGAATAGACCGCGTCGCCCCGGAGGCATCGTCCAATGGCAATCGCGGGCGCGTGGTGCCGCGATGACATCCAGACATCGCGCCGAAGGCTTCCCGATACTCCGCCAGACGCAGGAAGCACGCCTTGAGACGGTGATGTCGAACAGCTTTGGTTTTGGTGGTACGAACGCGACGCTGGTGTTCGGCCGGTTGTAAGGCCGGGGCATCAAGGGGTTCAAGCAACGGCGCCTTTTGGCGCCGTTGTCGTATGCGCGGTGGTCGCGGATCTACGTGAGGCAGCCCGTGCTGCACGCGTTCGCGTGCGAGGCTCCGTTCCGGCACAGCCGCCGGGCCCGCCAGGCCCGTGGCCTTTCTCTGTGTCGCGCGCCTGCAGGGCGATTATCACTGGGCAATACCCGCAGCCACGCTGATTTGAGGACGTGGAAAACGCCAACGGCGCCTTTTGGCGCCGTTCTGGTTTATGCGACATCCGGGTTCTGGATGCGGGAAAAAAGCAAACCCCCGCTGCGTTAGCAGCGGGGGTTTGGGGATAAAGCCCCTGGCGATGACCTACTCTCGCATGGCTTGAGCCACACTACCATCGGCGCAGCTGCGTTTCACTTCCGAGTTCGGGATGGGATCGGGTGGTTCCACAGCGCTAATTTCACCAGGGAGAGGGTTGGAGGGTCGCTATCCATTGGAGCAGGATAAAGCGCCAGCCTCTCGTAGGTCTTGTGACGTAGCGTGCACTTGGGTCTATCGACATGTCATGTCGGCCAAGGCAACTTGAGGTTATATGGTCAAGCCACACGGATCATTAGTATCAGTTAGCTCAACGCGTTGCCGCGCTTACACACCTGACCTATCAACCACGTAGTCTACATGGTTCCTTCAGGGGGCTTGTGCCCCGGGAAGTCTCATCTTGAGGCGCGCTTCCCGCTTAGATGCTTTCAGCGGTTATCGCTTCCGAACATAGCTACCCGGCAATGCCACTGGCGTGACAACCGGAACACCAGAGGTTCGTCCACTCCGGTCCTCTCGTACTAGGAGCAGCCCCTCTCAAACTTCCAACGCCCATGGCAGATAGGGACCGAACTGTCTCACGACGTTCTGAACCCAGCTCGCGTACCACTTTAAATGGCGAACAGCCATACCCTTGGGACCGACTACAGCCCCAGGATGTGATGAGCCGACATCGAGGTGCCAAACACCGCCGTCGATATGAACTCTTGGGCGGTATCAGCCTGTTATCCCCGGAGTACCTTTTATCCGTTGAGCGATGGCCCTTCCATACAGAACCACCGGATCACTAAGTCCTACTTTCGTACCTGCTTGATCCGTCGATCTTGCAGTCAAGCACGCTTATGCCTTTGCACACAGTGCGCGATGTCCGACCGCGCTGAGCGTACCTTCGAGCTCCTCCGTTACTCTTTAGGAGGAGACCGCCCCAGTCAAACTACCCACCATACACGGTCCCCGACCCGGATAACGGGCCTAGGTTAGAACGTCAAGCACGACAGGGTGGTATTTCAAGGATGGCTCCACTGCAGCTGGCGCCACAGTTTCATAGCCTCCCACCTATCCTACACAGACGAACTCAACGTTCAGTGTAAAGCTATAGTAAAGGTTCACGGGGTCTTTCCGTCTTGCCACGGGAACGCTGCATCTTCACAGCGATTTCAATTTCACTGAGTCTCGGGTGGAGACAGCGCCGCTGTCGTTACGCCATTCGTGCAGGTCGGAACTTACCCGACAAGGAATTTCGCTACCTTAGGACCGTTATAGTTACGGCCGCCGTTTACTGGGGCTTCGATCAAGAGCTTCGCCTTGCGGCTGACCCCATCAATTAACCTTCCAGCACCGGGCAGGCGTCACACCCTATACGTCCACTTTCGTGTTTGCAGAGTGCTGTGTTTTTGATAAACAGTCGCAGCGGCCTGGTCACTTCGACCATCACCAGCTATAGCCCGCATGGGCCACCGGCAATGGTGCACCTTCTCCCGAAGTTACGGTGCCATGTTGCCTAGTTCCTTCACCCGAGTTCTCTCAAGCGCCTGAGAATTCTCATCCTACCCACCTGTGTCGGTTTACGGTACGGTCTGCGTAAGCTGAAGCTTAGGAGCTTTTCCTGGAAGCGTGGTATCAGTGACTTCGTCTTAAAGACTCGTCTCGGTGCTCGGTCTTAAAGGATCCCGGATTTGCCAAAGATCCAAACCTACCGCCTTTCCCCAGGACAACCAACGCCTGGTACACCTAACCTTCTCCGTCCCTCCATCGCACTTACGCGAGGTGCAGGAATATTAACCTGCTTCCCATCGACTACGCATTTCTGCCTCGCCTTAGGGGCCGACTCACCCTGCGCCGATTAACGTTGCGCAAGGAAACCTTGGGCTTTCGGCGTGCGGGTTTTTCACCCGCATTATCGTTACTCATGTCAGCATTCGCACTTCCGATACCTCCAGCAGACTTCTCAATCCACCTTCGCAGGCTTACGGAACGCTCCTCTACCGCGCATAACAAAGTTATGCACCCCAAGCTTCGGTTCTGTGCTTAGCCCCGTTAAATCTTCCCCGCAGACCGACTCGACCAGTGAGCTATTACGCTTTCTTTAAAGGGTGGCTGCTTCTAAGCCAACCTCCTGGCTGTCTGTGCCTTTCCACATGGTTTTCCACTTAGCACAAAATTTGGGACCTTAGCTGTGGGTCTGGGTTGTTTCCCTTTTCACGACGGACGTTAGCACCCGCCGTGTGTCTCCCATACAGTCCGTCTCGGTATTCGGAGTTTGCAATGGTTTGGTAAGTCGCGATGACCCCCTAGCCATAACAGTGCTCTACCCCCGAGAGGATACATATGAGGCGCTACCTAAATAGCTTTCGAGGAGAACCAGCTATCTCCGGGTTCGATTAGCTTTTCACTCCTAATCACACCTCATCCCCTACCTTTGCAACGGGAGTGGGTTCGGGCCTCCAGTGCGTGTTACCGCACCTTCACCCTGGGCATGACTAGATCACCCGGTTTCGGGTCTACTGCCCGCGACTATGCGCCCTTATCAGACTCGGTTTCCCTTCGCCTCCCCTATACGGTTAAGCTTGCCACGAACAGTAAGTCGCTGACCCATTATACAAAAGGTACGCAGTCACTCTTTCGAGCTCCTACTGCTTGTACGCACACGGTTTCAG
>NZ_CP128405.1:57500-237500 GCF_030345315.1 Stenotrophomonas sp. 17(2023) | reverse complement strand
TCTGAGCCAGGATCAAACTCTTCACTTAAAACTACATGCCCGAAGGCAAATACTTTAGCTGCAGATGTTCAATCTCTGGCAACGTTTCGCTTGCTTTAACAAACTATTCATTGCTTGATCAAACGTCTGCAAGATGGACAGTCATCCACTCCTGCAGGCGCCCTCACAAGATACCTGCGCATACTTTCAAAGAACTTCGGAATCGGCCTCAGCGCCTTCTTCCTTAGTGCCCGACGTTTCCGTCCGAGCGAGCCGCCCATTATAGCCGGCTTTTCCGCTTCGTCAACACCTCGTTTCGAGGCCCGACTCCGCCGCTTCTCTCTCAAACCCGAAGGCTTTCCGTCGAAGCGAGCCGCCTATTATGGCAGGCTTTTCGTTGCCGTCAACACCTGCGTGAGGGTGACTTCAACTTCCTTCCTTCGCTGCCAACCACCGGCCGGCAGCGAAGGAGCGGAAGTATGCGTCCTCCCCTCCGTTTTGGGAAGAGGCAAATACCATTCGCGTGCATTCATGCCGCGCCAGACCGGGACCTCATGCCCGGCCTGGCTGCGGCGTGGCGTCAGGCGACGACCAGCAGCACCCGCGCGAACGTGCGCTTGCCCACCTGCAGCAGGCCTTCGAAACCCGGCGGCAGCACCGTCTGCGCATCCTCGACGACGCTACCGTCCACCTTCACCGCACGCTCCTTGAGCTTGCGCGAGGCCTCGGAGTTGCTCGGCGTGAGGCCGGCGGCCGTCAACAGGGCGCCGATGCGCAGGCCTTCGGCCGGCACCACCACTTCCTGCAGCGGCAACTGGGTGATGTCGCCCTGCCCGGTCACCGCCGCATTCCAGCCGGCAATGGCCTGCTCGGCGGCAGCGGCATCGTGGAAGCGCGTGGCCAGTTCGCGCGCCAGGCGCAGCTTGATCTCGCGCGGGTTGATCGCGCCGGCTTCGACTTCGGCACGCAGCTGCCCGGCCTCGGCAATGGAGATGTCGAAGCTGAGCAGGTCGATCCAGCGCCACATGAGCGTGTCGTCGATCTTCATGGTCTTGGTGACGATGTCGATCGGCGGCTCGCTGATGCCGATGTAGTTGCCCAGCGACTTGGACATCTTGTTGACGCCGTCCAGGCCTTCCAGCAGCGGCATGGTCAGCACGATCTGCGGCTTCTGGCCGTAGTGCTCCTGCAGGCCGCGCCCCATGAGCAGGTTGAACTTCTGGTCGGTGCCGCCGAGCTCGACGTCCGCCTCCAGCGCCACCGAGTCGTAGCCCTGCACCAGCGGGTAGAGGAACTCATGGATGGCGATGGACTGCTGGGCGGCGTAGCGCTTGGCGAAATCGTCGCGCTCGAGCATGCGCGCCACCGTGTGCTGGCCGGCCAGGCGGATCATGTCGGCCGCGCCCATCTTGCCGAACCATTCGGAATTGAAGCGGACCTCGGTGCGTTCGCGGTCGAGCACCTTGAACACCTGGTCCTGGTAGGTGCGGGCATTGGCCAGCACGTCCTCGCGCGAAAGCGGCTTGCGGGTGACGTTCTTGCCCGACGGGTCGCCGATCATGCCGGTGAAGTCGCCGATCAGGAAGATCACCTGGTGCCCCAGGTTCTGGAACTGGCGCAGCTTGTTCAGCAGCACGGTATGGCCCAGGTGCAGGTCCGGGGCGGTGGGGTCGAAGCCGGCCTTGACCCGCAGCGGACGACCGCTCTCCAGACGCTGGCGCAGTTCATCCACCTTGAGGATTTCATCGGCACCGCGGCCGATCAGGGCAAGGGCTTCATCAATCGAGGACACGCTAGAACTCCCGGCTTCGCCGTCAGACATGAATGGTGTTAAGTGCAGGTTAACCGCCCAATTCATCAAAAAGCCATGCGGCTCAATGGTTTGACGCGGTATTGAAGGGTGACTATGTTAACCGCGTTTGGGCCCGCGATCCGGGCCGTCCAGAGAACCCAGCGATGTCCCAACCCGATCACGGCCAGGCGCGCAAACAGCGCTTTCAGGAACGACTCCACGTCCTCCACGACACCGCCCTGCATCGGAAGTTGAAGCAACACCTCCCGGCAGCGTTCAACGAGCGCTGGACCCGGCGCCACTGGATCCACGCCAGCCTGTTCGCGACCATCGGCGCGCTGGCGGCGACCATCGTGCCGGGCTTCTCCAATGCCATCGACGCGCCGCTGCCATCGGCGCATTCGACCCTGGCCCTGCCGCTGCCCCCGCTGCCGCCGGCCCGGCGCGCCGAAGTTCCCGGCGACAGCTGGCAGATCCTGCGGGTGCAACGCGGCCAGACCCTGAGCGACCTGTTCGAGGTGGCGGGGGTACCGGCGACGGTGATGCACCGGGTACTGGACCACCCGGGCACGCGCGAGGCACTGACCCGGCTGCGGCCGGGTACCGAGATCGCCTTCGACCTGCCGGTGAACGGCCAGCTGCGCACGATCCGCTTCGACCGCGATGCCGGCCACCGCGTCGAGCTGTCGCTGCAGGGCGACCAGGTCCGCGAGCGGGTGCTGGAGCGGGTGACCACCACCCGCACCGTGGTCGCCAGCGGCGAAATCCGCAGCTCGCTCTATGCCTCGGCGCTGAAGGCCGGGCTGTCGCCCTCGGCCATCAATACGATGACCGACGAGATCTTCAAGTACGACATCGACTTCTCCAAGGACGTGCAGCCGGGCGACCGCTTCAGTGTGGTCATGGACGAGACCTGGCGCGAGGGCGAGCGCATCGACACCAGCAAGATCCTGGCCGCGACCTTCAGTACCGGCGGCAAGACCTACACCGGGTTCCGCTTCGACCGTGGCGACAAGTCCGAGTACTTCGACCTCAACGGCCGGCCGCTGAAGAAGAGCTTCATCCGCATGCCGATCCCGTTCGCGCGGCTGAGTTCCACCTTCGGTTCGCGTCGCCACCCCATCCTCGGCACGATGCGCATGCACAAGGGCGTGGACTACGCCGCCGGCACCGGCACGCCGATCATGGCCGCCGGCGACGCCCGCGTACAGTTCGCCGGCACCCAGCGCGGCTACGGCAACGTGGTGATCCTCGACCACGGCCGCGGCTACACCACCCTGTACGGGCACATGTCGCGTTTCGGCAAGATCCGTACCGGCCAGCGCGTGAACCAGGGCACCGTGATCGGCTACGTCGGTTCCACCGGCATGGCCACCGGCCCGCACCTGCACTACGAATTCCGGGTCAACGGCCAGCACCGCAACCCGCTGTCGGTGACCATGCCGCCGCCGGAGCCGCTCAAGGGTGCCGAGCTGGCTGCGTTCCGCGCCCAGACCGCGCCGGCGATGGCTCGCATCCGCGGCATGGAAGAACTGATGTACGCCGATGCCGGCAAGGACAAGCCCACCGTCACCGCCAGTACCGCAACGGCCCCGGCCGGGAACAAGCGCGGCTGACGGCGGCCTGCCGCGTTGACGGCCAGGGCAGGGAGCCTGAAGCTTCCCTGCCCTTCTTGTTTCCGGCCCCGGCATGACCTCCATCGATCCGCAGCTGCCCCTGTTCCTCGGCCTGATGTCCGGCACCAGCGCCGATGGCATCGACGCCGCGCTGGTGCAGTTCCCGGTTGAAGGCGGCTGCCGGTTCGTGCACGGGCATACCTTCGACTGGCAGGTCCGGACCCGCGACGCGCTGATTGCCTTGGGCCAGGGTGCCGAACCGGCATCACTGGACGCACTCGGGCAACTGGACGCCGAGGTCGGCATCGCCTTCGCCGCCGCCGCCAACGGCCTGCTCGAACGGGCCGGCATCGCGCATGCGCAGGTGCGGGCGATCGGCTCGCACGGGCAGACCATCCGCCATCGCCCCACTGCCAGCCCCGCCTTCACCTGGCAGATCGGCGATGCCAACCGCATCGCTGAACTGACCGGCATCACCACGGTGGCCGATTTCCGCCGCCGCGACGTCGCCGCCGGCGGGCACGGTGCACCGCTGATGCCCGCCTTCCACCTGGCGATGCTCGGCAGCAGCGGCGAGGACCGGGCGGTGCTCAACCTGGGCGGTATCGCCAACCTGAGCCTGCTGGCCCGCGACGGCAGCCTGCGCGGTTTCGATACCGGCCCGGCCAATGCGCTGCTCGATGGATGGTGCCAGCGGCACCTCGGCACCGCATTCGACGCCGATGGCGCTTTCGCCGCCAGCGGCCGGGTCGACGAGGCGCTGTTGGCGCGGTTGCTGGACGATGCCTGGTTCGGGCTGCCACCGCCCAAGAGCACCGGCCGCGAACAGTTCCACCTGGACTGGGTGGATGCACGGCTCGGCGACACGCCGCTGGCGCCGGCCGATGTGCAGGCCACCCTGCTGGAGCTGACCGCCACCACCGTCACCGGGGCGCTGCTGGCGCACCTGCCCGGGGTGAGGCGGCTGCTGGCCTGTGGCGGCGGCGTCCGTAATTCCCACCTGCTGCGGCGCATCGCCGCGCGGCTGCCGGGGGTGGAGGTGGTCTCCAGCGCCGCGCATGGGCTCGACCCGGACTACATGGAAGCGATGGGCTTCGCCTGGCTGGCACGCGAAGCCCTGGCCGGACGCCCGGGCAACCTGCCCAGCGTCAGCGGCGCGCGCGGGCCGCGGATCCTGGGCGCGATCCACCCGGCGTGAAACCTTGGGGCGCAGCCCCGAAAATCGCCCGCACGGACGCTGGGGTGCCGGGCGTCCACCTGACCTGCCCGTTGTCGTAGCTGCCGGGCTCGCCCGGCACGGTTTGCCCGGCATGTCCCATGCGGCGCAAACCCGCATCTACTACGGCGAGCCGCGTTTGCCTGAAGCCGGGGCATCGGGGCCCAGCCCTGGCCCGTGCCGGGCGTGCACTCAACCGAATTCGGCGCCGGCGGGCAACGCCTGCAGGGCATGGATGGCCTCGGACAGCACGTCCACCTCCGGGTTCTCGAAGCCGTGGCTCATCTCGTGCTCGCCGGCGAACAGGCCCTGTTCGAGCAGTACCAGGCAGGTATGTTCGCGGGTCCAGCCACGCGCCACCGCGAGGCGGCGGATGCGTTCAAGCAGCAGCGGGTCGACATCCCGCAAGATCACGTCGGCCATGTCATTCCGCCAGCAGTCCGGCGGATCCCCCCCGCGGGCATCATCGACGACGCGGCCGGGGGATTCAATAAGAACCGGCCGGCGATTTAGCCGGCCTCGACAACCCGGGTGGTGGCATCCACCTCGCGGCGCAGCCACCAGGCCATCAGCAGACCCGGCATGCCAACCACCACCGAGACCAGGAAGAACACCTGCCAGCCATAGGCATCGGCCAGTACACCGGCGAACGGCCCGACGAACACCCGCCCCAGCGTGGCGAAGGCCGACAACAGCGCGTAATGGGTAGCCGAGAAGCGGGTGCCGCACAGGCCACTGAGCAGCGCCACGAACGCCGCCGTGCCCATGCCCCCGGCGAAATTGTCCAGGCTCAGCGCGAACAGCAGCAGGCCGTCCATCGGCGTGGGCGTGTCCAGGTGCACGATCAGCAGGTTGAAAGCGGGCACTTCCACCGTACCCCAGGCGCCAGCCCCCTCGCGGGCCAGCAGGTAGAACCCCAGGTTGGAGACCAACTGCAGCACCCCGAAGGCGATCACCGCCGTGGACAGGCGCAGGCGCAGCAGGAAGAAGCCGCCGACGATGGCGCCGACGATGGTCATCAGCAGACCGATGGTCTTGTTGGCCAGCCCTACCTCGGCCTGGCTAAAGTGCATGCCCTTGAGCAGGAACGGCGTGGACAGGCTCAGCGCGAAGGCATCGCCGACCTTGTACAGCACCACCAGCGCGAGGAAGGCACCGGCACCTCGCATGCCGAAATAGCTGCGCAGCGAAGCGTTGAGGGTCTCGAAGCGCACCCAGCGGGTGACCCCCAGGCCCAGCACCATCGCCGCAGCGATCTGGGTGATGACGAACACCAGCCGCACCCAGCGGTCGCTGCTGTCCGGGTCCAGCCCGACCAGCACCAGCAGCTGGTGGGCCAGCCAGGCCCCCGCCGCCACGCCAAGCACCAGCGCCAGGAAACCCCATACTTCATTGCTGGCCTTGGAGACCGGTGCCTTGAAGCGCGCCGGCAGCGGCGGCATCAGCACCAGCGCCAGCACGCCGACCACCGCCGCCAAGCTCGCCATGACCCGGTACACCTGCGGCCAGCTTTGCCACTGCTCGGCCCAGATCAGGGTGATGCCACCGGACAGGACCATGGCCAGTCGATAGCCAAGGACGGTCAGCGAGCCGCCCAGGCCACGTTCGGCCGGCTGCAACAAGTCGGTGCGGTAGGCATCGATCACCACGTCCAGAGTGGCCGACAGGCAGGCCACCACCACCGCCACGGAAGCGAACAGGCCCAGGTTGCGCGAGGGCGAGAGCGAACTCATCACCAGCAGCGCCGCGGCCAGGGCGAACAGCATCAGCACGATCCAGCCGCGCCGGCGGCCGAGCAACGGCAGGTCGAAGCGGTCGATCAGCGGCGCCCACAGGAACTTGAACGTGTACGGGATGCCTATCAGGGACAGGAAGCCCAGGGTGACCAGGTCCAGGCCTTCCACCGTAAGCCACGCCTGCATGGCGCCGCCGGTCAGCGCCAGCGGCAGGCCGGAGGCGAAGCCCAGCAGCAGGATCACGAACAGGCGGCGCAGTCGCGACAGGCCGCGATGCGGGGCCTCCACCAGCGCTTCGCTCACAGGTCGTAGTCCACGGTGAACGGGGCGTGGTCGGAGAAACGCTCGTCGCGGTAGATCGAGCAGCCGCGCAGGCGCTCGCGCAGGCCGGGGGTGACCAGCTGGTAGTCGATGCGCCAACCGACGTTGTTGGCGCGCGCCGCGCCACGGTTGCTCCACCACGTGTAGTCCTGCCCCTGCGGGTGCAGTACGCGGTAGGCGTCCACCCAGCCGCGGCCGGCAGCCGGGTCGTGCTCCCCGGGCAGGTCCGCGCACAGGCCGTTGAGCCAGTCGCGCTCCTCCGGCAGGCAGCCCGAGTTCTTCTGGTTGGACTTCCAGTTCCTGATGTCCAGGGCAGTGCGCACGATGTTCCAGTCCCCGCACAGCACGTAGTCGCGGCCGCTGGCCAGCCACTGCGCCAGGATCGGCCGCAGCCAGTCCATCACCTCGAACTTGAACCCCTGGCGCAGCTCGCCCGACGAGCCGGACGGGATATAGAAGGAGACCACGCTCAGATTGCCGAAGCGCGCCTCGATATAGCGGCCTTCGTCGTCGAACGGCGCCCAGCCCAGCCCGGTGCGGACCTCGTCCGGTTCGCACCGGCTCCAGATCGCCACCCCGCTGTAGCCCTTCTTGGTGGTGGCATCACGGTAGAAGCAGTGGTGGCCGTCCGGGCGGAACAGCGGGTCGGACAGCTGCGATTCCTGCGCCTTGGTCTCCTGGATGCACAGCACGTCGGCCTGCTGGCCGGCGAACCAGGCGCCGAAGCCCTTGGTGGTGGCCGAACGGATGCCGTTGGCGTTGAAACTGATGATGCGCATGGGAAACCGCTGACAGGCCCGGGACGGCACAGCATACCGCCCGCGCCAGCATTCCCCGAAGCCATGCTTTACCCTAGGCGCCTTCAATAGACGACAAAAAAGCGCATTACATGAGTGACCACCGTTCCCGCTTCCTGCAGCTGGCGCTGAACGCCGATGCCCTCCGCTTCGGCCAGTTCACCCTCAAGTCCGGCCGGGTAAGCCCCTACTTCTTCAACGCCGGCCGTTTTGACACCGGCCTGGCGCTGGCCCAGCTGGGCAACTGCTATGCCGACGCGGTCGAATCCTCCGGCGTCGCCTTCGACCAGCTGTTCGGGCCGGCCTACAAGGGCATCCCGCTGGCCACCGCCATCGCCTGCGAGTTCTCGCACCGCGGCCGCAACCTGCCGTTGACCTTCAACCGCAAGGAAGCCAAGGACCACGGCGAGGGCGGCACCCTGATCGGCGCCGACATGGCCGGCAAGCGCATCCTGATCGTCGACGACGTGATCACCGCCGGCACCGCCATCCGCGAGGCGCTGGCCATCATCCGCGCCGCCAACGGCATCCCGGCCGGCATCGTGGTCGCGCTGGACCGCCAGGAGATCGCCTCGGAGGATGACCGCCGCTCGGCCGCCCAGGCCGTGGCCGCCGAGACCGGCATCCCGGTGATCGCCGTGGCCAACCTGGCCGACCTGCTTGCATTCGCCTCCGGGAACCCGGAACTTGTCGGCTACCGCGAACCGTTGCTGGCCTACCGGGCCCGCTACGGAAGCAATCCAACGGGCTGACCGCAGGGGGCTGTCATGAGGCCGAATCCGTCCATCACCGGCACCGGCATGCTGCTGGTGCTGGCAGCACTGGCCATGCCGGCACCGGCGCCGGCCCAGGACAAGCCGGCCGACACCGGCAAGAAGCTCTACTGCTGGGATACCCCCCGCGGTGAACGGATCTGTTCGGACACCCTGCCACCCGAGGCCGTCAACAGCGCGCGCCAGGAGTTCAACGCGCGCAGCGGCCTGCGCAGCGCCGAGGTGCAGCGCGCGCTCAGCGCCGAGGAGCGCGCCGACGCGGAGCTTGCCGCCGCACAGGCGCAGGTGGATGCCGCGGCGGCCGAGACCCGCAAGCGCACCGAGCAGGCCATGCTGTCCACCTATGGCAGCGAGGACGCGCTGCGCCGCGTGTTCAACGAGCGCGCGGCGATCGTCGACAACAACATCAAGACCGCGAT
The DNA here is from genome assembly GCF_030345315.1 of Stenotrophomonas sp. 17(2023). Taxonomy (NCBI): domain Bacteria; kingdom Pseudomonadati; phylum Pseudomonadota; class Gammaproteobacteria; order Lysobacterales; family Lysobacteraceae; genus Stenotrophomonas; species Stenotrophomonas sp. 17(2023). The sequence continues at coordinate 228,851 of NZ_CP128405.1, read as the reverse complement.
CTACAACGTCGGCAGCCTGCGCGAGGCGCTTGCCACCCAGCTGTCGGTCGCCGGCGACCGCGAACTGGCCGGGCAGAAGGTCACCGACAAGCAGGCCCAGGACATCCGCCAGCGCCATACCGAACTGCTTGCCCAGCTGCGGCTGCAGGCGGCGTTCGAGCAGCAGCGCAAGGCACTGGACGTGGAGATCGCCGAAACCCTGGCCCGTTACCGCGAGCTCAAGGGCACCGGCGCGGCGGCCGATACCCCGGCGTCGCCGCCGGGCTGAGCGCGCCCCACAAGCGGAACCCCGCAAGCGGCCCACGGGCCGCTTTTTTGTTGCCGCCGTCCACCCACGCAGCCTCCGGGTCGCCCGCGCGGCCACGCCATCACCGCCCAGCCTGCGCATTTTTTATGGCGTTTTTACGCCGCGGCCGGCCGGCTGCCATCGAACGTTTACGGCACCCGCGAGCACGATACCGCTCCTGGTACGGGCGGCCGCGCAGGCAATGGCGCCGCCGCTTCCCTTTCCATACGGTACGCCCGCCGCGCAGGCGGTCGCCCCGCTGAACCGAGGTTCCCAATGCCCGGCTGGCTTTTGTTCCTGTGCGGACTGGTGGCGCTGGTCGCTGCCGCCTACCTGCTGTACGCGGTCCTGCGTCCCGAGTCGTTCTGAGGAGCACGCCATGACCGAAGCCCTTGTCATCCTGCTGGCCGGCATCGCCCTGGCGTGGCCGCTGGGCCTGTACCTGGCGCGACTGATGCGCGGCACGCCCATGCGCATCGACCCGCTGTTCCAGTGGATCGAAAAGCCGCTGTACCGGCTGCTCGGCGTGGACCCCGGGCGCGCCATGTCCTGGCGCGGCTATGCCATCGCCTTCCTCGCCAGCAACCTGGTGCTGGCGCTGCCCACGCTGGCGGTGTTCATGACCCAGGCCTGGCTGCCGCTCAACCCCGACCAGGTACCCAACCTGCGCTGGGACACCGCGCTGCACACCCTGGTGTCGTTCCTGACCAACACCAACCAGCAGCACTACAGCGGCCAGGCGCAGCTGTCCTACCTGTCGCAGATGACCGCCATCACCGGCCTGCAGGTGATCACCCCGATGATGGGCCTTGCACTGGCGGTGGCCACGCTGCGGGCCCTGTTCGCGCAGGCGCCGGACCCCGCCACCGGCGCCTCCGCGGCACCGGCACCCGTCACCGTGGGCAACTACTACGCCGACGTGGTGCGCCTGTGCCTGCGCTTCCTGCTGCCACTGTGCCTGGTATGGACGCTGCTGCTGGCCTGGCAGGGCGTGCCCTCGACGCTGGCCGCCGGCCCGCAGGCCACGCCGATCGACGCCAGCGCCGGCATGGCGACGCAGAAGATCCCGCTCGGCCCGGTGGCGGCGATGGTCGCGGCCAAGCAGCTCGGCGCCAATGGCGGTGGCTGGTACGGGCCCAACAGCAGCTTCCCGCTGGAGAACCCGACGCCGCTGTCCAACGCGCTGGAACTGGTCGGCATCGTGCTGGTGCCGATGGCGGTGGTGTTCATGATCGGCGCCTTCACCGGCCGCCGCCGCTTCGGTGCGCTGGTGTTCGGCTGCATGCTCGGCATGTCGCTGCTGTCCACCTTCGGCACGGTGTGGCTGGAAGGGCACGGCGCCGGCGCTGCCAGCCCGTTGCTGATGGAAGGCAAGGAAGTCCGCTTCGGCGCCGACGGCACCGCGCTGTGGGCCACGCTCACCACGCAGGTGCAGAACGGTTCGGTCAACGGCATGCAGGATTCGATGAGTCCGCTGGCCGGCATGGCCTCGCTGGTCAACATGCTGGTCGGTGCCATCTGGGGCGGCATCGGCTGCGGCCTGCAGCAGTTCCTGGTGTACCTGTTGCTGGCGGTGTTCCTGGCCGGGTTGATGACCGGGCGCACGCCCGAGCTGTTCGGCCGCAAGCTGGAAACGCCGCAGGTACGGCTGCTCGCCCTGCTGGTGCTGCTGCAGCCGATCACCCTGCTCGGCATGACCGCGCTGACCCTGGCCATCCCCGGCCTGGCCGGCACCTCCAACCCCGGCTTCCATGGCATCACCCAGGTGTTCTACGAGTTCACCTCGGCCTATGCCAACAACGGCTCGGGCTTTGAAGGGCTGGCCGACAACACGGTCTGGTGGAACCTGAGCTGCGCGCTGGTGCTGGCGCTGGGACGGTTCCCGGTGCTGATCGTGCCGCTGGCCATCGCCGCGCAGCTGGCCGGCAAGCGGCAGGCGCCGCAGGGCGCAGGCAGCCTGCAGATAGAAACCCCGACCTTCGCCCTGACCCTGGTCTGCGTGATCGTCGTCCTGACCGTGCTGCAGTTCATGCCGGCACTGGTGCTCGGCCCGGTGGCCGACCACCTGGGCCTGGCGCTGCAGGGAGCCTGACATCCATGAGCGCTTCGATGAACTCCCCTGTTTCCCGCCCGGCCACGCGCCGCCCCCCGCTGCTGGATGCCGCCGGCTGGCGGCACGCGCTGCGCGAATCCGTGCGCAAGCTCGCGCCGGCGCACCTGCTGCACAACCCGGTGATGGCGGTGGTCATGGCCGGTACCGTACTGGCGCTGCTGCTTACCCTCGGCGGCCAGGCACCGCTGGGCTTCGGCCTGGCGGTTACCGCGATCCTGCTGCTGACGGTGCTGTTCGGCAACTTCGCCGAAGCCGTGGCCGAAGCACGTGGCCGCGGCCAGGCATCGGCGCTGCGGCGTGCGCGCCAGGACCTGGTCGCGCGTCGCCTGGCGGCACCGCGGATCGGCGCGGCCGAAAGCGCGGTCGCGGCCGCGGCGCTGCGCCCGGGCGATCACGTGATCGTCGGTGCCGGCGAGTTCGTGCCGGCCGATGGCGAGATCGTGCTGGGGCTGGCCACCATCAACGAGGCCGCCGTCACCGGCGAATCGGCGCCCGTGCTGCGCGAGGCCGGCACCGACCGCTCCGGGGTGATCGGCGGCACCAAGGTGCTGTCCGACCAGATCGTGGTGCGCGTCACCGCCGAGCCGGGGCACAGCTTCCTCGACCGCATGATCGCGCTGGTGGAGGGCGCCAACCGGCAGAAGACGCCGAACGAGATCGCGCTGACCCTGCTGCTGGCGGCGATGTCGCTGACCTTCCTGGTGGTGGTGGCGACGCTGCCGGCGATCGCCGCCGCCGTCGGCGTGCGGCTCGATCCGCTGCTGCTGATCGCGTTGCTGGTGTGCCTGATCCCGACCACCATCGGCGGGCTGCTGCCGGCCATCGGCATCGCCGGCATGAACCGCGCGCTGCAGGCCAACGTGCTGGCCAAGTCGGGCAAGGCGGTGGAGGTTGCCGGCGACGTGGATGTGCTGCTGCTCGACAAGACCGGCACCATCACCTACGGCGATCGCCAGGCCAGCGCCTTCCATCCGCTGGCCGGCATCGAAGCCTGGCAGCTGCGCGAAGCCGCACTGCTGTCCTCGCTGGCCGACCCGACCCCGGAAGGCCGGTCGATCGTGCGCCTGGCGCGCGAGCAGGGCTGCGCCACGGCCGAGCCGGACCAGGCCGACTACCTGGCGTTCAGCGCGCAGACGCGCATGTCCGGGGTGGACCTTGCGGGCGGTCGCCGCATCCGCAAGGGCGCCGCCGATGCCATCACCGCGCATGTATCGGCGCTGGGCGGCAGCGTGCCCAACGAGCTGCAGGCGCGCGTGGACCAGGTCGCACGCGGCGGCGCCACCCCGCTGGTGGTGTGCGAGGGCCGGCACGTGCTGGGCGTGGTCGAGCTGGCCGACGTGGTCAAGCACGGCATGCGCGAGAAGTTCGCGCAGTTGCGGGCGATGGGCATCCGTACGGTGATGATCACCGGCGACAACCCGCTGACCGCCGCGGCCATCGCCGCCGAGGCCGGCGTGGATGACTACATCGCCCAGGCCAGGCCCGAGGACAAGCTGGCGCGGATACGCAGCGAGCAGGCGGGCGGGCGGCTGGTGGCGATGGTCGGCGACGGCACCAACGATGCTCCGGCCCTGGCCCAGGCCGACATCGGGCTGGCGATGAACTCCGGCACCCAGGCCGCCAAGGAGGCCGGCAACATGGTCGACCTGGACTCGGATCCGGCCAAGCTGCTGGCGGTGGTGGAGGTGGGCAAGCAGCAGCTGATCACCCGCGGCGCGCTGACCACCTTCTCGCTGGCCAACGACGTTTCCAAGTACTTCGCGATCCTGCCGGCGCTGTTCGCCGCGGCGATCCCGTCGATGGCGGCGCTGAACGTGATGCAGCTGTCCAGCCCGCGCAACGCGGTGCTGGCGGCGCTGGTGTTCAACGCGCTGGTGATCCCGGCGCTGATCCCGCTGGCGCTGCGTGGCGTGCGCTTCCGCCCGGCCACCGCCACCGCGCTGCTGCGCCGGAACATGCTGGTGTATGGCGTCGGCGGCGTGCTGCTGCCGTTCGCGGCGATCAAGGCCATCGATCTTCTCCTCGTCCTGGTATTCGGCGCATGACCCCCAAGACCCCCACTGCCCTGTGGCGCCCGGCCATCGGCCTGTCGCTGTTCGCCCTGCTCGGTACCGGCCTGGCCTACGCCGTGCTCGCCACCGGCATCGCCGGCACCCTGTTCCCGGCCCAGGCCGGCGGCAGCCTGGTCCGCGACGCCGACGGCCGCGTACGCGGCTCGCTGCTGCTGGCCCAGCCGTTCGCCGGCGACGGCTACTTCCAGGCGCGGCCATCGGCCAGCGGCTACGACCCGATGGCCGCCGCCGGCAGCAACCTGGCGCGCGGCAACCCGCAACTGGCGCAGCGCGTGGCCGATGCCACTGCCGCGGTGGCGGCACGCGAACGGGTCGCACCGGCGCAGGTGCCGGCCGACCTGGTCACCGCCTCGGCCAGCGGGCTCGACCCGGACCTGTCGCCGGCCGCGGCACGGCTGCAGGTGGCGCGCGTGGCGCGGGCACGCGGCTGGCCGCAGCAGCGCGTGCAAGCCCTGCTGGAACGCCACGTGCAGGCGCCCGGATGGGGCGTGCCCGGGCAGCCGCGGGTGAATGTGATCGCGCTGAACCTGGCCCTGGATGCCGCCGCGCATGCGCGTTGATTCCGCCCATGCCGGTGGCGGCGCACAATCGCGGCCATGAACGACTCCCGCAGCCGCCAGGCCGATGCGCTGGCCGACAGCCTGCAACGCGAGGCGGGCGGCAAGCTGACGGTTTTCCTCGGCGCCGCACCCGGCGTCGGCAAGACCTTCGCCATGCTCACCCGTGCGCAGGAGCAGCTGCGCCGGGGCGTGGACGTGGTCGCGGCCGTGGTGGAAACGCACGGCCGCGACGACACCGCCGCCCTGCTGGACGGCCTGCCGCTGATCGCCCTGCGCGAGGTCCAGTACCGCGCCCACCACCTGCAGGAGATGGACCTGGATGCGGTGCTGGCGCGGCGCCCGGCCCTGGTGCTGGTGGACGAACTGGCGCACCGCAACGCCCCCGGCAGCCGCCACGAACGGCGCTGGCAGGACGTGATGGAACTGCTCGACGCCGGCATCGACGTGTGGACGACCATCAACATCCAGCACCTGGAAAGCCTCAACGACGTGGTGATGCGCATCACCGGGGTGCGCGTTGCCGAAACCGTGCCCGATGCGGTGTTCGACCGCCTGCACGACATCGTGCTGGTCGACCTGCCGCCGCGCGAACTGATCGAGCGCCTGCGGCAGGGCAAGGTGTACGTGCCCGAGCAGGCGGCGCAGGCGCTGCAGGCCTTCTTCTCGCCCGCCAACCTCACCGCGCTGCGCGAACTGGCCATGCAGGAGGCGGCCGACCGCGTCGACAGCAGCCTGCGCGAGACCCGCGCAGCGCGTGGCGAGGGCAACCTGCCGCTGCGGCGCCGGGTGCTGGTGGCGATCGACGGCGGCGGCCAGAGCGAATACCTGGTGCGCGTGGCCCGGCGCATCGCCGAGCGCCGCGATGCCCCGTGGACCGTGGTCACGGTGCAGCACCGCCGCCAGGACGAGGCCACCCGCCGCGAGATCGACGACGCCTTCGCGCTGGCGCGCCGGCTCGGCGGCGATGCCGAACTGCTGCACGGGCCGGGCATCGCCGACGTGCTGCTGGACCACGCCGCGCACAACGCCGTTTCCACCCTGGTGCTGGGCCGCACCCGCGAACGGCCGCTGGCGCGGCTGTTCAACCAGACCCTGACCCAGCAGCTGATCCAGCGCGGCGCGCACTACGAGATCACCATCATCAGCACGCCGCAGGCGCGGGCCAGCGCGCGCCGGGCGCGGTTGTCGCTGGACCCTGAGCACTGGCGCCGGGATGCCGGGCTGGCGCTGCTGGCCACCGCCGTGGCCTGCGGTGCGGCATGGCTGGGCGAACGCTGGATCGGGCTGAGCGACCTGGCGATGGTGTTCATCGTCGCGGTGGTGCTGGTGGCCGCGCGCACGCGCATGGGCGCGGCGGTACTGGCGGCCACGCTGTGCTTCCTGGCCTACAACTTCTTCTTCATCGCGCCGCGTTTCACCTTCGCCATCAACGCGCGCCAGGGCGTGATCACCGTGTTCCTGTTCCTGGCCGCGGCGCTGGTGGCCGGGCGGCTGGCGTCGCGGCTGCGCATGCAGGTGGTGGCGCTGCGCGCGGCCAACCGCCATGCCAACGTGCGCCAGGCGCTGGGCCGGCAACTGGCCAGTGCCGTGGACAACGCGCAGGTGGCCCATGCCGGCCGGGTCGCGCTGGAGCAGGCGCTGGACGCACCGGCCTGGGTGCGGGTGGCGCACGACACCAGCACCGGCGGCAGCGCCGCGCCCGGCGACACCGACCTGGCCGCCGCCGACTGGGCGCTGCGCCACGGGCAGCCGTCGGGCCGCTTCACCGATACCCTGGCCGGCGCCGACTGGTGGTTCCTGCCGCTGCTCGATGGCGAGGGGCATGGCATCGGCGTGGCCGGCCTGCGCTTCGACCGCCAGCATCCGCGACTGGCCCCGGAGCAGCGCCAGCTGGCCGAGGCGATGGTCGATGACATCGCCCAGGCGGCACTGCGCACGCGGCTGGTCGCCGACCTGGAGACCGCCCACCTGCACAACGAGACCGAACGCCTGCGCTCGGCGCTGCTGTCGTCGGTATCGCACGACCTGCGCTCGCCGCTGGCGGCGATGATCGGCTCGGCCGACAGCCTTTCCAGCTATGCCGAGGCGATGGATGCCGGCGACCGCCGCGCCCTGCTCGACACCATCGTGGTCGAGGGCGAGCGCCTGGACCGCTACATCCAGAACCTGCTGGACATGACCCGGCTCGGCCACGACGGGCTCAAGCTCAGCCGCGACTGGATCGGCGTCGACGAACTGATCGGCTCGGCGGCGCGGCGCCTGCAGCGCTACCAGCCAGAAGCGCTGCTGAAGCTGGACATCCCGCACGACCTGCCGCCGATCTGGGTGCATCCGGCGCTGGTCGAGCAGGCACTGTTCAACGTGATGGAGAACGCGGCCAAGTTCTCGCCGCCGGGCGTGGCGGTGGAAGTACGCGCGCGCATGCGCGACGGCGAACTGTGCATCGAGGTGATCGACGAGGGACCGGGCATTCCCGACGCCGAGCGCCAGCGCATCTTCGACATGTTCTACAGCGTCGAGCGCGGCGACCGCGGCCGCCAGGGCACCGGCCTGGGCCTGACCATCTGCCAGGGCATGATCGGCGCGCATGGCGGCCATGTCGAAGCGCTGCCCGGCCGCGATGGACACGGTACGCTGGTGCGCATGACCCTGCCCCTGCTCCAGCCCCACCCGGAAGGCCCGCGCGACGATGGCTGAGCCCCCCGCCATACCGCCGGCGCGGGTGCTGGTGATCGACGACGAGGTGCAGATCCGCCGCTTCCTCGACATCTCGCTGCGCGCCCAGGGATACGCCACCATGCAGGCCGCCAGTGGCGGCGAGGGACTGCGTGCGCTGGCCGGCGAAGGCGCCGACCTGGTGATCCTGGACATCGGCCTGCCCGACATGGAAGGCCACGAGGTGCTGGCCGAACTGCGGCAGTGGAGCCAGGTGCCGGTGATCATGCTCAGCGTGCGCGGTGGCGAGGCGGAGAAGGTGCGGGCGCTGGACAACGGCGCCAACGACTACGTGACCAAGCCGTTCGGCACGCAGGAGCTGATGGCACGGGTGCGGGCGCTGCTGCGCGGCCGCAACGCCGATGGCGACGGCCAGGTGCCGCTGTTCGACGATGGCCACCTGCACATCGACCTGGCCCGCCGCGAGGTCCGCTTGGATGGTGCGGCGGTGGCGCTGACCCGCAAGGAGTACGCGCTGCTGGCGCTGCTGCTGCGCAACGCCGGGCGGGTGGTCACCCAGCCGCAGATCCTGCAGGAAGTCTGGGGCCCGAGCCATCGCCACGACACCCACTACCTGCGCATCCTGGTGGGCCGGCTGCGGCACAAGCTCGGCGACTCGGCGCTGCAGTCGCGCTACCTGTTCACCGAGCCGGGCGTCGGCCTGCGCTTCCAGGCACCCTAGCGCCACGCGCCACCGGGCGCGCGTGCTGTGCCTCGCGGCGAACGGCCGGGCACCCGCGTGCGGCGCGGGTACCCCGGCTCAAAAGCCCAGTTCGGTGCCGGCCGGCAGCACCTGCCGCAGCTGCTCGCGGAACAGGCCCTTGATCCGCTCCAGCGCGTCCGCGTCGTCCGCCTCGAACCGCAGCACCAGCACCGGGGTGGTGTTGGACGCGCGCACCAGCCCCCAGCCGTCGCTGAAATCCGCGCGCAGGCCGTCGATGGTGGAGATGCGGGCGGCCGCGAACGGCGAATCCTCGGCCTGCGCGGCGGCCACCACCAACGCCACCTGCGCATGCTGGGTGCCTTCGGCCACCGCCACTTTCAGCTCCGGCGTGGAGACCGCATCGGGCAGTTCGTCGAACACCTCGGACGGATCTTCCTCGCGCTGTGCCAGGATCTCCAGCAGGCGCGCGGCGGCGTACAGGCCGTCGTCGAAGCCGTACCAGCGCTCCTTGAAGAAGAAGTGGCCGCTCATCTCGCCGGCCAGCTCGGCGTCGGTCTCGCGCATGCGCGCCTTGATCAGCGAATGCCCGGTCTTCCACATCATCGGGCTGCCGCCGTTGCGCAGGATGTAGTCGGCCAGGCGGCCGGTGCACTTGACGTCGTAGATCACCATCGCGCCGGGGTTGCGCGCCAGCACGTCGGCGGCGAACAGCATCAGCAGGCGGTCGGCGAACACGATCCGGCCATCGCGGGTGACCACGCCCAGGCGGTCGCCGTCGCCGTCGAAGGCCACGCCGAGGTCGGCGTCGAAACGCCGGACCATCTGCACCAGGTCCTCGAGGTTGTGCGGTTCGCTCGGGTCCGGGTGGTGGTTGGGGAACTGTCCGTCGACCTCGCAGTACAGCGGGATCACCTCGGCGCCGATGGCTTCCAGCAGCTGCGGGGCGACCGCGCCGGCGACGCCGTTGCCGGCGTCGGCCACCACCTTGAGCGGGCGGTCCAGCTGCACGTCGTCGGCGATGCGCTGCACGTAGTCGGCGATGACCTCGCGCTGCTGCAGCCCGCCCGGGGCATCGGCACGCTGCAGGCGGCCTTCGACGATGCACCGGTGCAGGTCGGTGATCGCCTCGCCGGACAGGGTTTCACCGCCGATGACGATCTTGAAGCCGTTGTAGTCCGGCGGATTGTGGCTGCCGGTCACCGCCACGCAGCTGCCGGCGCGCAGGTGGTACGCGGCGAAGTACACCACCGGGGTCGGCGCCATGCCGATGTCGATGACATCACAGCCGGCGCGGCGCAGGCCTTCGACCAGCCCGGCCACCAGTTCGGGGCCGGACAGGCGGCCGTCGCGCCCCACCACCACCTCGCGCAGGCCCTGGGCCTGCATCTGGGTGCCGATGGCCTGGCCGATCAGCGTGGCCACGGCCGGCGTCAGCTCGCTGCCGACCACCCCGCGGATGTCGTAGGCGCGGAAAATGCCGGCGGGCACCGTGCCGATGTCCAGCTCGGGCGCCGGTTCATCCTCGCCGTCGCCCGCGCCGCGCACGCGCGCCGCCGCCACCGGCAGCGGTTCCTGCGCCAGCGCCTCGCTCAGGGTGACGCCATTGTCGGCATCGACCGCCTCGCCACCGCGCCGCAGCACAGGCAGGCGCAGGCGATTGCGGCCGACCAGCAACAGCACCGCCGTCGCCAGCATCAGCAGCGCCACCGTCGCACAGGCCAGCGTGCCCAGGCCCAGCGGGCCTTCGCTCATGTCGGGCATTTCCGCGACCACGCGCAGGCCGGTGTCGGCCACCGGCCGTGCCAGCGCATCGGCGCCACCGCCCAGGGCGGTATCGCCCCGACGCACGATGGTGAACCCGCCCTGGCGCAGGCCGAGGAAGGCCGAATCGGGCGAATCCAGCGCATCGAACACGGTGGTCAGGGGGTTCAGCGGCTGGCGCACGTAGACCACCGCCGGCCGCTCCTGCAGCCGCACCGGTGCGGCCAGCCCGAGGCGCGGCGCATTGCCGTCACGCACCACCCGCGCCACCGGCTTGCCTTCGCTCATCGCCAGTTCCAGCAGGGCCAGCCGCGAATAGCCGAACGCGGCCGGGTCGGCGTAGGCATCGGCGAGCGCACCGTCGAATACCTGCGCGTCGTCCACCCCGCCCCATTTTTCACGCACCGCCGATGCCACGGCCGCACCATCGCCCTGGGCCAGCGCGGCCTTGACCGGCTCCAGCTCGAGCTGGCGCGCGAACTGCGCGGTCTGCGCGGCAAGGGCCTTGTGCAGTTCCTGCACCGCCTGGTCGCGCGCCTGCTCCAGCCGGGCGCCGGTGCCGGCCTGCCGCCACTGCTCGAAGGCCCCCCAGCCGAACCAGCCGGCCAGCAGCACCAGCAGTGCCGCCAGCAGCGGCGTCGAACGGCCGAGCGCCGGGCGCGGGCGCCCGCTTTGGTTCCCTTGGCTCATCGTGCGTTTCCCCTGTCAGCGCACTCCGGTGTGGCCGAATCCACCCGTTCCACGCGCACTGTCGATGAAAGTATCCACCACCTGCAAGGTCACGCGGGCGATGGGCATGACAACCAGCTGGGCGACGCGGTCGCCCGGTTCGATGGTGAACGGCTCGCGGCCGCGGTTCCACACGCTGATCAGCAGCGGCCCCTGGTAATCGGCATCGATCAGGCCGGTACCGTTGCCCAGCACGATGCCATGGCGGTGGCCCAGCCCCGAGCGCGGCAGCACCACGGCGCACAGGCCCGGGTCGGCGATATGGATGGCGATGCCGCTGGGCAGCAGCGCCGTGTCGCCGGGTTCCAGCGTCATCGGCACTTCGATCGCCGCGCGCAGGTCCATGCCAGCGCTGGCCTCGGTGGCATAGGCCGGCAGCGGCCAGGCATCGCCGAAGCGGGGGTCCAGCAGCTTCACCTGCAATGGGTGCGGGGCGGCGTCCATGTTCATGCGTCCAGTCTCTCCGCGATCAGGTCCAGCAGTTGTTCGGCCAGCTGCGTCTTGGCGGTACCCGGAAACGCGCGCTGGCCATCGCCCCAGTAGGCGGTCGCCGCGTTCTGGTCGCTCTCGAAGCCGCCGCCGGTGATACCGACCTGGTTGGCGATGATGAGGTCCAGGTGCTTGTCGGCGAGCTTGCCACGCGCGTACTTCTCCACGTCGTGGGTCTCGGCGGCAAAGCCGACCACCAGCTTCAGCGCCTGCTCCTGGGTGGCCACCTCGGCCAGGATGTCCGGGGTGCGCACCAGCTCCAGGGTCAGCGTCTGGCTGCCCGCGGTCTTCTTCAGCTTCTGCTGCGCCACCTGGCGCGGGGTGTAGTCGGCCACGGCCGCCGCGCCGATGTAGATATCGGCCGGCAGCGCGGCCAGCACCGCCTCGCGCATCTGCGCGGCCGAGCGTACGTCCACCCGCTGCACGCCGGCCGGCGTCGGCAACTGCACCGGGCCACTGACCAGCACCACCCGCGCGCCACGACGTGCGGCCGCGGCCGCCAGCGCGTAGCCCATCTTGCCGCTGGAGCGGTTGCCGACATAGCGCACCGGGTCCAGGTCCTCATACGTCGGCCCGGCGCTGATCAGCACGCGCATGCCCTGCAGCCGGTCCGGCACGGCCGCAACCGCCGCGGGCGCGGCCTGGCCGGCCAGCGCGGCGACGATGGCCTCCGGTTCGCTCAGCCGCCCGGGGCCGGATTCGCCCTCGGCCAGCGGGCCGTCCTCCGGCCCGATCACCTGCGCGCCGCGCTCGCGCAGCAGCGCGATGTTGGCCTGGGTGGCCGGATGCAGCCACATCCGGTGGTTCATCGCCGGGCACACCGTCAGCGGCGCGGTCGTGGCCAGGCACAGCGTGGTGACCAGGTCGTCGGCATGGCCGTGCGCCAGCCGCGCCAGCAGGTCGGCGGTGGCCGGGGCGATGACGATGCGGTCGGCCCAGCGTGCCAGTTCGATATGGCCCATCGCCTGCTCGGCGGCGCTGTCCCACAGCGTGGTGCGCACCGGTTGCCCGGACAGGGCCTGGAAACTCAACGGCGTGACGAACTGCTGCGCACCGTCGGTCATGGCCACCTGCACGTGGGCGCCGGCGTCGCGCAGGCGGCGCACCAGCTCCAGCGATTTGTAGGCGGCGATGCCGCCGCCGACGCACAGCAGCAGCTTCTGTCCGTCCAGCGGCCGGGAGGGCGCATGGACACTGTGGGGAAAGCCGGTCACTTGGGAAATCCTACCTGCACAAGAATCTTTAGCTTACCCGAAGGGTCCGTGACGACTTATTACCCTGCACACGCTTGACGGCCACCCTGAGGCCATGCACATCCGCCACTGGCCCGACTCCGAACGCCCCCGCGAAAAGCTGCTGGCACAAGGGGCCAGCGTCCTGTCCGACGCGGAGCTGCTGGCCATCTTCCTGGGCTCGGGCCTGCCCGGCCAGGATGCGATACGGACCGCACGCGAGATGCTGCACGTACATGGCCCGCTGCGGCAGTTGATGGACCATGGCGCGCGCGAGTTGATGCGGGTGCCGGGCCTGGGCCCGGCCCGCGCCTGCCGGCTGGTGGCGGCGCTGGAGCTGGGCCAGCGCCACCTGGCCTCGGACCTGGAGCGCGGCACCACCCTCACCGACCCGGACTCGGCCGGCCGTTATTTCGTGCAGCGGCTGCGGCCCCGGCCGCACGAGGTGTTCGCCGCCCTGTTCCTGGACAGCCGGCACCGGGCACTGGCCTTCGAGGAGCTGTTCCGCGGCACCATCGACGGCGCCGAGGTGCACCCGCGCGAACTGGTGCGCCGGGCTCTGGCACACAACGCCGCGGCGGTGATCGTCGGCCACAACCATCCTTCCGGCAGCGCCGAACCGTCGGCGGCCGACCGTACCGTCACCCTGCGCCTGCGCGAGGCACTGGCCCTGGTTCAGATACGGCTGCTGGACCACTTCGTCATCGGCGATGGCCCGCCGGTGTCGCTGGCGGCCCGCGGCTGGATGTAGCCGGATGCGCCTGCCCGCCGGCCCCCGCCCCGGGCGTGACGCGCCTGCACCGGTCTTCCGGGACAGGCATGGCAGCCCCATCGCACGGCACGGCCGCAGGCCATGCAAGCCCCGGCCGCAGCCTGCACGCGCTGTTGACTTCGCTGACCGGCCGCGCCGCCGCGGGAGCAGCGGCCCCGCCGGTCGGGTAAAATGGTCAGTTCCGCGCTCCAAGCAGACAGTCACGTGAAATCCCTACTCCGCGCCCTGATCGGCCAAGGCATCGAAGCCTTGCGCGCCAACGGCACCCTGCCTGCCGACACCCTGCCGCCGGATTTCGTGGTCGAACGACCCAAGACCCGCGAGCACGGCGATTTCGCCACCAATGCCGCGATGCTGCTGGCCAAGGCCGCACGCAGCAACCCGCGCGCGGTGGCGCAGGCGCTGGTCGCGGCGCTGCCACCCAGCGACGACGTCGCCAGCGTCGAGATCGCCGGCCCGGGCTTCATCAACTTCAAGCTGGCGCCGGTGGCATTCCAGCGCGAGGTCGCCAGCGTGCTGCGCGAAGGCGCGGACTACGGCCGCAACCTGGGCGGCAACGGCCGCAGCGTCGGCGTCGAGTACGTCTCGGCCAACCCGACCGGCCCGCTGCACGTCGGCCATGGCCGCGCCGGCGCGATCGGCGACTGCATCGCCCGCGTGCTGGAAGCCAACGGCTGGAATGCCAGGCGCGAGTTCTACTACAACGACGCCGGTGTGCAGATCGAGAACCTGGCCCGCTCGGTCCAGGCGCGCGCACGCGGCTTCAAGCCGGGCGACGAGCAGTGGCCGGCCGAGGCATACAACGGCGAGTACATCGCCGACGTCGCCAAGGCCTACCTGCTCGGCCAGACCGTCGAGCTGGAAGGCAGCCAGGTGGTCGGTGCCGGCGATGCCGGGGACATCGACGCCATCCGCCGCTTCGCCGTGGCCTACCTGCGCAACGAGCAGAACCAGGACCTGGCTGCGTTCGGCGTGGATTTCGACATCTATTTCCTGGAAAGCTCGCTGTACACCGACGGCAAGGTCGCCGAGACGGTGGACCAGCTGGTCGCCTCCGGCCACACCTACGAGGAAGGCGGCGCGCTGTGGCTGCGCTCGACCGATTTCGGTGACGACAAGGACCGCGTGATGCGCAAGTCCGACGGCACCTACACCTACTTCCTGCCGGACGTGGCCTACCACCTGAGCAAGTGGCAGCGTGGTTACGAGCGCGCCATCACCGAACTGGGCGCCGACCACCACGGCTCGCTGGCGCGGGTGCGCGCCGGCCTGCAGGCGCTGGGCGTGGGCATCCCCCAGGGCTGGCCGGAATACGTGCTGCACCAGATGGTGACGGTGATGCGCGGCGGCGAGGAAGTGAAGCTGTCCAAGCGCGCCGGCAGCTACCTGACCCTGCGCGACCTGATCGACGAGGTGGGCAGCGATGCGGTGCGCTGGTTCCTGATCGCGCGCAAGCCCGATTCCCAGCTGACCTTCGACATCGACCTGGCACGCCAGCAGAGCAACGACAACCCGGTGTTCTACGTGCAGTACGCGCATGCCCGCGTCTGCTCGCTGCTGCGGCAGGCGCAGGAGAAGGGCATGGACTACGACCAGGCGATGGGCCTGTCCGCGCTGGCGCAGCTGGACGACGCGGCGTCGCTGGAGCTGATGAACGAAATCTCGCGTTACCCGGAAGTGGTCGAGGCCGCCGGCGTGTCGCTGGAACCGCACCTGGTCGCGCAGTACCTGCGTGAATTGGCGCACGCCTTCCACACGTGGTATCACGGGACGCCGGTGCTGGTGGACGATGCCGCCACCCGCAACGCCCGGCTGGCACTGGCCGGCGCCGCGCGGCAGACGCTCACCAACGGCCTGGGCCTGTTGGGCGTGAGCGCGCCGGAAAAGATGTAAGCAAGGAGACGTTGCAGAAATGGCAGCACGACGCGGCAAGAGCCAGGCCCGGCGCAACAGCGGCAACGGTACGCCCGGCTGGGTATGGCTGGTCGCCGGCGCGGCGATCGCGGCCGTGGTGTTCCTGGCCGCCCCGAACCTGTTCAAGAAGGAAGGCGACGGCTTCCTGCGGGTCGGCCCCCAGCCCAACCCGGACGCACAGCCGGCCCCGGTCGCCGATGCCGACATCGACGCCGGCGCCGACCTCCCCCGTCCAGCCGCGCACGATGGCGCGCAGCCGGCGGAGAAGCCGGCCGCGACCCAGTACGACTTCTACACCCTGCTGCCGGGCAAGGAAGTGCAGATGTCCGACGCCGAGCTGGCCGCCAGCGCACGTGCCGAGGAACAGCGCCGAAGCCAGGCCGCGCGGGCAGCGCAGGCCAGCGAAGCGCAGCGCGCGCAGGCTGCCCTGGAAGGGCGCCCGGTACCGGCGGCCGCCGCACCGCTGCCGGCACCGATCAGCGAGACGCCGCGCCAGGCCGCAGCCGCAGGCACGCCGGCCGGCACCACGGCGACTCCCCCGGCACCTGCCGTGGCCGCAGCCGACAGCGCACCCAGGCGGGCGGAGCCAGCGGCACCGGCAACCGCGGCGGGCGGCGACAACGTCCGCTACATCCTCCAGGCCGGCGCCTTCGGCGCTTCCGGCGACGCCGAGGCGACCAAGGCCAAGCTGGCGATGATGGGCCTGGCCGCCCGCGTCGAATCGGCGCAGATCAACGGCAACACGGTCTACCGCGTGCGCATGGGCCCCTACGGCACCGCCAGCGAACTGGCCGAGGCCAAGGCCAAGCTCAACGGCAGCGGCCTGCAGGCGATGGCCATCAAGGCGCAGTAACACCGCTTTGGCGGTGTGACCCCGACGCCCTCTTCTTCCACAACCCTGCGCCTGTCGGCGCGCCACGGTGACACCGCCACAGCGGTGTTACCCCAATGTCTGCTGCGCAGACATCGGGCCCCACGCCCTTTTCTTCCACAACCCTGCGCCTGTCGGCGCGCCCCCTTGACTCAAGGGGGCTGTGGCTCCGGCGGGAACATCGTGGGTGCGGGGCTTGCCACGCACAGGATTTGGCAAAGTGCACCATTCGCGGCAGGCTCCGCGTCTACGAGCCCCGTGTTCTGCGAGGTGCGGAAATCGTGGGCGCAGTGATGTCGCTACAGAGGCTTCACCCCACGTTTGTGAAACAAACCGTGGGTCCCGTGCCTGTTTTTTCCCACAACCCCGCGCCTGTCGCCCCCCCTTGGCTCAAGCGGACTGGGTCTCCGGTGGGTGGGCGCCATGGGCATGCGCGTTGACGCGATGGACGTGTTCGGGGTGTCCGCATCACGCCAGCGCCGGTGCTCCGCGAAGGTGCGAAAATCGACGGCCTCTTCTCCCTGGGAAACCGTCATGTCCAAGACCGTCCTGATCACCGGCGCCACGTCCGGTTTCGGTGCCGCCGCCGCCCATCGCTTCGCCGCCGCCGGCTGGAAGGTGATCGCCACCGGCCGCCGTGCCGAGCGCCTGCAGCCGCTGGTGGACGAGTTCGGGGCCGAGCGGGTGCACGCCGCGGTCTTCGACATCCGCGATCCAGCGGCGATGGAGGCGGCACTGGCGGCGTTGCCGGCGGCGTTCGGCGGCATCGACCTGCTGGTCAACAACGCCGGCCTGGCGCAGGGCACCGCCGCTGCCCAGCACGCCAGCCTGGAAGACTGGCGCACGATGATCGATACCAACGTCACCGCGCTGGTCACCCTGACCCATCACCTGCTGCCGCGGCTGATCGAACGCCGCGGGGCGATCATCAACATCAGTTCCACCGCCGCCATCTACCCGTATCCGGGCGGCAACGCCTATGGCGGCACCAAGGCCTTCGTCAGCCAGTTCTCGCTGGGCCTGCGCGCCGACCTGCACGGCACCGGCGTGCGCGTGACCGCGATCGAGCCGGGCATGGCCGAGACCGAGTTCACCCTGGTGCGCACCCATGGCAACCAGGCCGCCTCGGACCAGCTGTACAAGGGCGCCAACCCGATGACCGCGCAGGACATCGCCGAGCAGATCTTCTGGGTCGCCACCCTGCCGCCGCACCTGAACGTCAACCGCCTGGAGCTGATGCCGGTGAGCCAGTCGTTCGCCGGCTTCCAGGTCGCGCGCGAAGGCTGATGCCGGCGACACGGACGGGCATGCCGGCGGCTGCGATGCGATGGGCTGTTCCCATGCCTGCCCTCGACGCTGGCGCCCCGCCTGGCACTGCGCGCAGCACAGGCCGCAAATGAGAAGGGGCGGGCACCGCCCGCCCCCTCGTCAGCGCGGCGATGGCCGCGGCCGGCTCAGCCCAGCGGCTCGTCCGACAGGTAGGTATAACCGGTCAGGCCCGCTTCCAGCGCGGCATCCAGTTCGGCGGCACGCTCGGCCGGCAGGTTGGCCGCGGCCACGCGTTGCCGGTAGGCCGCGCGCAGGTCGTCCAGGCGGTAGCCGACGTAATCGAGCATCACGTCGGTGGTGTCGCCGCGACGCTGCTGGGCGATGCGATAACCGCTGCCATCGACCGTGACTTCCACCGCATCGGTGTCGCCGAACAGGTTGTGGATGTCGCCGAGGATTTCCTGGTAGGCGCCGACCAGGAAGAAGCCGATGCGGTAGCTCTCGCCATGACCCACCGAGTGCAGCGGCAGCGAGCTGTCCAGGCTCTCGTTCTCGACGTAGGTCTTGACCATGCCGTCCGAATCGCAGGTCATGTCGGCGATCACGCCGCGGCGGTCCGGGCGCTCGTCCAGGCGCTCGATCGGCACGATCGGGAACACCTGGTCGATGGCCCAGGCATCGGGGATCGACTCGAACACGCTGAAATTGACGAAGTACTTGTCGACCAGGCGGTCGTTCAGCTCGTCCAGCGCGGGGCGATGGCTCTTCTCGTCGTAGCTCAGGCGCGCGCGCACGCCGTTGGCGATGGCGTAGAACAGGTCGTCGATGCGCGCACGCTGCGGCAGGTCGATCTGGCCCAGGGCGTAGGCGCTCAGGCCTTCGGCGTGGAAGTGCTGGGCTTCCTGGAACAGCTCCACCGCCGGGCGCTGGTCCAGTTCGTCATGGATCTCGCGCAGGTGGCGGATCGCGGCCGGCTCGTCGTCATGCGCCTCGGGGATGCGGCCATCGGCGGCCTGCTCCACTTCGGACACATTGGCGATCAGCACCGCGTGGTGGGCGGTCATCGCGCGGCCGCACTCGGTGACGATGCGCGGCGGCGGCAGCGCGTGCGCTTCGCAGGCCTCGGCCAGCGGTTGCACGATGTTGCTGGCGTAGGCGTTCAGGCCGTAGTTGATCGAGCAGTAGCTGCGCGAGCGGGTGCCTTCGTAGTCGATGCCCAGGCCACCGCCGACGTCGACGTGGCTGATCTTCGCACCCAGGCGCGAGAGCTCGACGAAATAGCGGGTGGCCTCGCGCATGCCGTTGGCGATGTCGCGCACGTTGCTGATCTGGCTGCCCATGTGGAAGTGCAGCAGGTTCAGGCAGTCGGCGTACTCGGTATCGCGCAGCGACTTCCACAGGTCCAGCAGCTGGCGCGGCGACAGCCCGAACTTGGCCTTGTCGCCGCCGCTGTTCTGCCACTTGCCGGCACCCAGCGATGCCAGACGCATGCGCACGCCCAGGCCCGGCTTCACGTCCAGCGCCCTGGATTCCTCCAGCACCAGCTTCAGCTCGGAGGGCTTCTCGATGACGATATAGGTCTGCAGGCCGAGCTTGCGGCCGATCAGCGCCAGGCGGATGTACTCGCGGTCCTTGTAGCCGTTGCAGACGATCAGCCCGCCCGGCCGGCTCAACGCCAGTACCGCCATCAGCTCCGGCTTGGAGCCGGCTTCCAGGCCGAAACCCTCGCCATGGTGGCTGGCCAGGGTGCCGGCCACGCCGCGGTGCTGGTTGACCTTGATCGGATAGACCGCGGTGTAGCCGCCACGGTAATCCCAGTCACGCTGGGCCTGGGCGAAAGCCGCCTGCAGCTTGCCCAGACGCTCGCCGAGGATGTCCGGGAACCGCACCAGCAGCGGCAGTTTGGCGCCGGCGGCACGCGCCGAATCGACGATTTCCGGCAACGACACGGCCGGGCCCCGCGCGCCGGTGGGGCGCACCACGACATGCCCGGCGGCATCGACGTCGAAATAACCGTCGGACCAGTGCGGGATCGAATAGGTCTTGCGGGCCTGGTCGAGGGACCAATCGCTCATCGGCGTAGCAACTCTCGGCTGTGGATAAAAAGGACGCGCATTCTAACGCCAGCGGGGCAAGGGTCCGTTACAATCCGCGCCCGCGCCTTCCGCCCTCCCGCTCCGGAGCGGGATCCAGGGGCGGAAATACGGCGCAGACCCCGTCGTACCGGGCTTTGCCGCCCCCCCTCGCCCGCCCTCCGGGGCACCTTTTCCCGCCCGCGGGAGAAGGGAAAAGTCCATTGCACCCAGGAATCCCCATGACCACCCACGACAACTGGTTCATCGAACACTTCCAGCCGACCGGCTCGGCCATCGGTTTCCGCATCACCGGCAAGCTGGACGAAGTGCAGTCGCCGTTCCAGAAGATCGAGATCTACGACAGCACCGACTGGGGCAAGCTGATGGTCATCGATGGCGCCATGATGCTGACCACCAAGGACAACTTCTTCTACCACGAGATGATCAGCCACCCGGTGCTGTTCACCCACCCGGCGCCCAGGCGCGTGGTGATCATCGGCGGCGGCGACTGTGGCACCCTGCGCGAGGTGCTCAAGCACCCGGGCGTTGAAAGTGCCACCCAGTGCGACATCGACGAGCAGGTCACGCGCATGGCCGAGAAGTACTTCCCGGAGCTGTGCGAGTCCAACGGCGATGCCCGTGCCGAGCTGCTGTTCGACGACGGCGTGGCCTACATGGCCAACTGCGCGCCGGGCAGCGTCGACGTGGTGATCGTGGACTCCACCGACCCGGTCGGCCCGGCCGAGGGCCTGTTCAACAAGGCCTTCTTCGAAAGCTGCTTCCGCGCGCTGAAGGACGACGGCCTGCTGGTGCAGCAGAGCGAATCGCCGCTGGCGCTGCTGGACCTGATCAAGGACATGCGCGCGGAGATGGGCAAGGCCGGCTTCCAGTCGTTCAAGACCCTGCCGTTCCCGCAGCCGTGCTACCCGACCGGCTGGTGGTCGGTGACCGTGGCCAGCAAGCAGGCCGGTTTCGGCTTCGGTTTCCGCCAGGAAGACGCCGCCGCCAAGCCGTTCGACACGCTGTACTACACCGCCCCGCTGCACGCCGGCGTGCTGGTCAGCCCGCCGTTCGTGGCCAAGGCGCTGGGCGAGTAAGCCCGCGCCACACCGCAGCGACGTACCCCAACCCCGCGCCGGCCACCGGCGCGGGGTTTTCGTTGGTTCTCCAGGCGCCGCGCATCCCCCGGTCCACCCGGCTGCCGAACGCAGCCATCACGCTGCCTGGCACGGCGCCTCGCCCGGAGGGCCCTGGAACCATGCCGGACGACCCATTGACTACAACTGTAGTCAACCGCTAGCTTCGGACGGGTTCTCCAACGTAGGCCAATCGATGCGTCCCATTGCCCGGGTGTTTGGTTTCGTCCTGCTGACGTGCAGCGCAGTCGCCCTGGCCAAGCAGTCTCCCACGGCCGATGAACTGCGCCGCCTCGTCGACAGCTACGCCGATCACCGTGGGTTCAACGGGACAGTGCTGGTGGCGCGGGGAGACCAGGTGCTGCTGCGCGCCGCCTACGGCCAGGCCAATGTTGAATGGGCAACGCCCAACCGGGTGGAAGGGCGCTATCGGGTCGGCTCGCTGAGCAAGCCGCTGGTCGCCACGCTCACCATGCAACTGGTCCAGCAGGGCACGCTGCGGTTGGACGGGACACTGGGCGAATACCTGCCGGCGCTCTACGCCGGGACGCCTGCGGCGAAGGTGACGGTGGCCCAGCTGCTCAGCCACACCTCGGGGCTTGCCGACGTCCCCGGGCGCTACACCGACCCGTGGTGGCAGACCGCCGCGCGCCGCAGCTATGCGCCGATGGACTTTGCGCGTGAGTGGATCAAGCCGACGCTCCTGGAAAATCCGGGCCAGCAGTGGCGATACAACAACAATGGCTTCTTCCTGCTCGGCCTGCTGATCGAGCAGGCGACCGGGCAGGCTCTTGCGGACAACCTGCAGGAGCGGATATTCGCCCCGGCAGGCATGGCCGCCAGTGGTGTTTTCAACGGCAGTTCGGTGCTGGAACGGCTCGCCGAAGGCTACACCCGCACCGCGGAAGGCACCCTGGTGCAGCCACAGTGGATCGACCCGAGCGTGTCGTTCGCGGCGGCGGGCATCTACACCACGGTCGACGATCTCTACCGCTTCGACCGGGCGCTGTATGGCGAGCGCCTGCTGAGCCACGACACGCGGCGCCAGATGCTGACAGCGCAGGCGTCGCACCATGGATACGGGTGGAATGTCGATGACTGGACACTGCCCGATGGCGCCAGGCTGCAGGTCGTCTCCCACACCGGCAGCGTACCGGGCTACCAGAGCTATTACCTGCGGTCCGAGTCGCACGAGGACTGCGTCATCATCCTCGACAATTTCTGGCAGGGCGCGCTTGTGGTGATGATGGGCCAGGACCTCATGGAGGTGCTCAACGGCAAGCCGATGCAACCGGCAAAGAGGAGCCTGGACGACCTGCTGACCCCGATCGCCTATCGCCAGGGGCCCAAGGCCATGACGGCGGCCTATGAAGGCCTCGCAGCGCGCCGCGACGACTACGACCACAGCGAGAGGGCGCTGAACGCGCTGGGCTACAAGCTTCTTCGCGCGGGCCGCAAGGACGAGGCGGTCAGCGTATTTGAATGGAGCGTGGCGGCGTATCCCGGTTCGGCCAACACCCACGACAGTCTCGGGGAGGCGTATCGCGCGGCCGGGCGGCTGGATGAAGCCCGCGAAAGCTACCGCACCGCCTTGAAGCTCGATCCGGCCAGCCAGAGCGCCCGCGCGGCGCTGGAAGCAATGGGGGCGGACAAACAACCCGGAGACAGCAGCGATTGAGGCATCGGTGCCGCCCGCCCTGTCCTCGCCTGGGCCGGGCGCTCTCCTTTCCCGCATGGGGCCCTATCCCGCCGGATCGTCTTCGTGGCCCCGGCATCGGCGGAGGGCCCGGGGCTCCCGTCCGGAACGACCCGCGTCGCGTCTTTCGCTTGTGGCTCCCCGCGACGCCCGCTGGCCCACAGGACCCAGCAGCTTCAGCGCCGGAGGCGACCTCGCGGATGCGCAGCGCTTGGTTCAGGACGGGGATCGATCACCAGGCCGCCACCTGGGAGCCGGCTGCGGCGATACCGACCAGTGGCCGGCCTGCCCGGGCACGCATGCCACTGTCCGTGGCTCGCCCGCCGCGGTGAGCAACACCGGCAGCGGCCCGCCAGCCGCACTCAACCCTGGAAATCGCGCCAGAGCGGAATGCCGCGCCGGCGCGCATTCCGGCGCGCGTGCAACCCCATCGCCAGGCCGAACAGCACGCCGGCCAACACCATGGCCAACAGCACCATGCCCGCCGGCATCTGCGAACGGCGCCAGACCATCAACCACATCACCAAGCCCCAGGTCGGCCCGAAGAAGCCCCCCATCAGCAAGGCATTCGGGACAAACCCCATCATGAGCGGCGGCGGCACGCGGAAACCGAGCTTCCACAACCCCCGGTACAGCAACGGCGCCGACGTGCCGCGCGGCAGCCCCTTGCCATCCAGCATCGCCAGGGCCCGCTGCAGGCGCTGGCCGAATTCACCGTCCACGGTCGCCATGGTTCAGAGCGCGTCGGCGTCGATCTCACCGGTGCGGATGCGCACCACGCTGCCCAGGTCGTACACGAACACCTTGCCGTCGCCGATCTTGCCGGTGCCGGCGGCCTTGACGATGGCCTCCACCACCTCGTCGGCCTGGGCGTCGGTGACCGCGACCTCGATCTTCACCTTGGGCAGGAAATCGACCACGTACTCGGCGCCGCGGTACAGCTCGGTGTGGCCCTTCTGCCGGCCGAAGCCCTTGACCTCGGTGACGGTGATGCCGGCCACGCCGCGCTCGGCGAGCGCCTCGCGCACGTCGTCCAGCTTGAACGGCTTGACGATGGCCATGATCATTTTCATCGGTCGTTTCCCTGTCTGTGTGCCGGGGAAAGCATAGCCTGCCCGGCGCTGACCCGGCAGGCGCGGGGCGTGCCGCACGGACGGCAAGGGATTATCCTGATACCCCCACGCAACAGAGCCCGATGGCCGCGGTTGCCGGCGGCGCCTAACCTGCCAGCCTGCCCCTGCGGAGACCACCCCATGATCGACCTCAACCACATCGATGCGCTGGCCCGCCGCCTGAGCGACCTGGTGCCACCGGGCCTGCGCGAATCGCGCGAGGAACTGCAGGCTACCTTCAAGAGCGCGCTGCAGGCCGGCCTGGCCAAGCTGGACCTGGTCACCCGCGAGGAGTTCGAAGTGCAGCGCGCCGTGCTGCTGCGCACCCGCGAGAAGCTGGACGCACTGGAACAGGCCGTCGCCGCACTGGAAAAGCGCCCCGCCGGCGACGCCTGAGCCACGCCCATGAGCCTGGCGCTGGTGCACAGCCGTGCCCGCGCCGGGGTGGATGCGCCGCCGGTACGGGTCGAAGTGCACCTGTCCGGCGGGCTGCCCTGCACCCAGATCGTGGGCCTGCCCGAAGCGGCGGTACGCGAATCGCGCGACCGGGTGCGCGCGGCCATTCTCTGCGCACAGTTCGAGTTCCCGGCCCGGCGCATCACCATCAACCTGGCCCCGGCCGATCTGCCCAAGGACGGCGGCCGTTTCGACCTGCCCATCGCACTGGGCATCCTCGCCGCCAGCGGCCAGATCGACCGCCAGGCGCTGGCGGCACACGAGTTCATCGGCGAGCTGGCGCTGACCGGCGAACTGCGCGGCGTGGACGGCGCGCTGCCCGCGGCCATCGCCGCGGCGCGTGAACGGCGCACGCTGGTGGTGGCGCCGGACAACGCCGACGAGGCCGCGCTGGCACGGCAGGCGACGGTCAAGGTCGCGCGCACCCTGCTGGAAGTCTGCGCCGCCCTGGCTGGCGAGAAGACCCTGCCCGACGCGCAGGTCAGCACCCGCGACCCCGCGCCGCTGCCGGACCTGGCCGACGTGCGCGGCCATGCGCAGGCCCGCCGCGCACTGGAGATCGCCGCAGCCGGCGGCCACCACCTGCTGCTGGTCGGCTCGCCCGGCTGCGGCAAGACCCTGCTGGCCTCGCGGCTGCCCGGCATCCTGCCCGAGGCCAGCGAGGCCGAAGCCCTGGAAACGGCGGCCATCGCCTCGGTCGGGCGCCACGGCGTGGACCCGGCACGCTGGCGGCAACGGCCCTACCGCGCCCCGCACCACACCGCCAGCGCGGTCGCTTTGGTCGGCGGCGGCGCGCTGCCGCGGCCCGGCGAGATATCGCGGGCGCACAACGGCGTGTTGTTCCTGGATGAATTGCCCGAATGGAAGCGGCAGACCCTCGAAGTGCTGCGCGAGCCGCTGGAATCGGGCGTGGTCACCATCGCACGGGCCGCGCGCAGCACCGAGTTCCCGGCCCGCTTCCAGCTGGTGGCGGCGATGAACCCATGCCCGTGCGGCTGGGCCGGCGACCGCAGTGGCCGGTGCCGCTGCTCGGCCGATGCGATCGCCCGCTACCGCGCGCGCATCTCCGGCCCGCTGCTGGACCGCATCGACCTGCAGCTGCAGGTGCCACGGCTGCCACCGTCCGAACTGCGCGGCGATGCTCCGCCCGCCGAAACCAGCGCCGCCGTGCAGGCCCGGGTAACGCAGGCGCGTACCCACCAGCTGCAACGCGCCGGTACCCCCAACGCCCGCCTCGACCCGGGACAGACCCTGCGCGATTGCGTGCTGACCGCCGCCGACCAGGCCATGCTCGAACAGGCGATGGAACGCCTGCAGCTGTCCGCACGCTCGATGCACCGCATCCTGCGCGTGGCCCGCACCATCGCCGACCTGGCCGGTGGCGGCCCCATCGAGCGCACGCACCTGGCCGAAGCCATCGGCTACCGCCAGCTGGATCGCGCCTCTCCGGATGGCCCGCCGTAGAGCGGGCAACACCCCGCGGACGCCATCCGGAATGCGCCATCGGCGTTGCCGGCGCACTCTGTGCGGCCTGCGAATACGCCTTCACAACTACCTGTCGATGCGAGGCTCGCCGCGCAGGGGCTTTACCGGCATGGCCCACCGGGTGACGCCCGGCGCTGCATCACACCGCCGCCCATTGGACTCTGGCTCCCTCCGCATGCGCCCATGGGGCCGGCAGCCAGCTGCCACTGCCTGTCGATGAACGGCATCGCTTCGACGCTGCGAGGCACGCCGGCCATCGGGGCCTGCCTCCCCTTCGACCGGCCCATGCCCCCCGGTCGCCGCGGATGCGACGACAATGGCCGAATATGGACCTCCCTTCCCGTGGAGCCGGACATGGACAGGATTCAGCGCCCTTTCTTCCCGATCATCTACGTGCGCGGCTATGCCATGACCCGCGCGGAGATCGTCGAGACCACCTCCACGCCGTTCATGGGACTGGAGGCCGGCTCCACCAAGATCCGCCAGGCCCAGGACGGCTCGGTGGTGAAGTTCGTGTTCGAGTCGCCGCTGGTGCGGCTGATGAAGGACTACGGCTACCGCGACGTCTATGACGGCGGCGCCGAGCTGCGCAGCGGCATCGCCCCGCGCAGCATCGTCATCCACCGCTACTACGACGTGGCCGACCCCGCGTTCGGCGACGGCAAGGCGCCGTCGATCACCGAGGCCGCGGCCAGCCTGGGCCGGCGCATCCTGGAGCTGCGCGACAGCGTGTGCGGCAACAACGCCAGCCAGCGCCGCGACTTCCGCGTGTACCTGGTGGCGCACTCGATGGGCGGGCTGATCTGCCGTTGCCTGCTGCAGAACCCGGAAGTGGCCAGCGCCGAGGCACGCACGCTGGTGGACAAGGTGTTCACCTACGCCACCCCGCACAACGGCATCGATGTCGCCGGCATCAACGTGCCGGACCTGCTGTCGATCAACGACATGAACAACTTCAACCGCGGCAACATGGCGCGCTACCTGAAGGTCCCCAGGGACAAGGTCAACACCCTGGGCGATTCCGGCTTCCCAGCCGAGCGCATGTTCTGCCTGGTCGGCACCAACAGCCGCGACTACGCGGTGGCGCGCGGCCTGTCCTCGTTCGCGGTCGGCGCGCTCAGCGACGGCCTGGTGCGCATCGCCAACGCCTGGGTGGAGGGCGCGCCGCGCGCGTTCGTCAACCGCAGCCACAGCGGCTATTTCGGCATCGTCAATTCCGAGGAGGGGTACCAGAACCTGTCGCGCTTCCTGTTCGGCGACATCTGCGCCACCGCGCAGCTGGACATCACCGCGCTGGCGCTGCCACCGGAGGTCGAGGCCGCACGCCGGCGCGGCAGGCAGGTGCGCTCCTCGTATTACATCGAGGCCACGGTGGCGCCGCGCGGCGCCTATACGTACCAGCTCACCGCGCGCACCCAGGCCAACGAATCGGCGGTGCGCCGCGAGTACGGCGACATCTTCGACGCCGACGGCAACGTGCGCCGCGATGCGCGCGCGCCGGTGCTGTTCTCGGTGTTCCTGGACAGCCGCCGCATCACCGCCGGCAGCGAGGTCGCGTTCTCGATCGAACTGGCGGTGTGCAACGCCGGCTACGAGGTCGATGGCGCGCTGTTCCTGAAGAACCACATTCCCGGCGAATACCTGTTCCGCAACACGCTGGTGCTGTTCGCCCGGCCCGATGGCGATGGCTGGCGGCTGCGCTATGTCTGGGGCGACGACCAGTGGGCCGGCGGCCCCAAGACGCAGGCCGAACTGGACAGCGCCAGCGACAGGGCCATCGGCATCAGCCAGCAGTCACCGCGCGTGTTCACGGTACCGGTGTCTTCGACCAAGGGCTTCGCCGCGGAACTGAAGATCGCGCTGTCCGATTGGCAGTGACGCGGGAGGCCCGGCGCTCACGCCCGCGCTCTGCTGGCGGGTGATTGAACGGTGGCGACGGCGGACGACTGCGGCACGCCAGTACGCACGGTGTGAGCAGCGGCATTGCCGGGCGCCGCGAAGGCAGCGCATCACCTGTCGCGGGCCGGTGCCGCGGCACTGCGCCGATGCGCCACGCTAGTGGAAATCCCGCGATTGGGTCTGCAGGTCGCCCAGCAGGTGGCTGAGGTCGTGCAGGTCGCGGGCGACCAGGTGCTGCACGCCATCGACCTGTTCCCAGCGCCCGCGCACCGCCATCAGCCGCGCCCCCAGCAGTACCTTGCGCCGGCGTGCAGCCAGGTCCTGCCAGACCACGACGTTGAGCGGGCCATGCTCGTCCTCGAGGGTAACGAACACCGTGCCCTTGGCCGTGCCCGGACGCTGCCGCTGCACCACGATGCCGGCCACGTGGGCGCCGCGCCCGTGCGGCAGTTGCCGGACCTGGGCGATGTCGAGCACGCGCTCGCGCTGCAGCCGCGCGCGCAGCAGCGACAGCGGATGCTCGCCGAGGGTGAGGCCGAGCACCCGGTAATCTGCCAGCACCTCCTCGCCGGCCGAAGGCGCCGGCAACGCCACCGCCTCCTCGTCGGGGCTGCCGGGCAGCAGCGGCCGCTGCCGTTCGATGCCGGCTACTTCCCAGCGTGCGGCGTGGCGGTGCCCGGCCAGTGTCTGCAGCGCACCGGCTTCGGCCAGCGCGCGCCGCGCCCGCTCGTCCAGGCCGGCGCGCAGGCACAGGTCGCGCACGTCGGCGAACGGGCGCCTGGCACGCGCGGCGACGATGGCCAGCGCCGCGCTTTCAGGCAAGCCGGCCACCTGGCGCAGGCCCAGGCGGATGGCGGGCTGGCCGTCGTCGTCATCCGGGCCACGGCGTGCCCGTCCGCCTTCCAGGGTGTTGTCCCGGTCGCTGCAGGTCACGTCCACCGGCCGCACCTCCACCGCGCGGCGTCCGCCGTGACCGTCGCGGCGCGCGTCCTGGACGATCTCGCTGGGCGAATAGAAGCCCATCGGCTGCGCGTTGAGCAGCGCACAGGCAAAGGCCGCCGGTTCATGGCGCTTGAGCCAGCTGCTGATGTAGACCAGCTTGGCGAACGAGGCGGCATGGCTCTGCGGGAAGCCGTAGGAGCCGAACCCCTTGATCTGCTCGAAGATCTGGTCGATGAATTCGTCGGAGTAGCCGTTGGCCTGCATCCGTTCGCGGATGCGGACGCGATGCGGCTCCATGTCCCCGCCGCGGCCCCAGGCCGCCATCGAGCGACGCAGGCCATCGGCTTCCCCGGGGCTGTACCTGGCGGCGATGATGACAAGCTCCATCACCTGTTCCTGGAACAGCGGAATGCCGCAGGTGCGCCCGAGGATTTCCCGCAACGCCTCGGGACAGGTCGCCTCCTCCCTGCCCTGTCGCCGGCGCAGGTACGGATGCACCATGCCGCCCTGGATCGGCCCCGGGCGCACGATCGCCACCTCGATCACCAGGTCGTAGAAGCACGCCGGTTTCAGCCGCGGCAGCATGCTCATCTGCGCGCGCGATTCGATCTGGAACACGCCCACGGTGTCGGCGGCCTGGATCATGGCGTAGGTCGGCTCGTCGCCGGCCGGCAACCGTGCCAGGTCGATGCGCTGGCCGCGGTGGCGCTCCACCAGGTCCAGCGCCTTGCGGATGCAGGTGAGCATGCCCAGCGCCAGGCAGTCGACCTTGAGCAGCTTCATCGTCTCCAGGTCGTCCTTGTCCCACTGGATGATGGTGCGCCCGTCCATGGCCGCGTTCTCGACCGGCACCACGGTGGACAGCGGCGCATCGCTGATGACGAAACCGCCCACGTGCTGCGACAGGTGGCGCGGGTGGCCGTTCAACTGCGCGGTGATCGCCATCAGCCGCCGGATCAGCGGGTTGTCCGGGTCGAAGCCGGTCTCGCGCAGCCGCTGCGCCATCGGCACCTCGCCATTGCCCCAGCCATGGCATCCGGCCAGCAGCGCGATCTGGTCCGGCGGCAGGCCGAAGGCACGGGCCACGTCGCGCACCGCGCTCTTGCCGCGGTAACGGATCACGGTGGCCGCCAAAGCGGCGCGGTGGCGGCCGTACTTGGCGTATACGTACTGCAGCACTTCCTCGCGCCGCTCGTGCTCGAAGTCCACGTCGATGTCCGGTGGCTCGTCGCGTTCGCGCGACAGGAAGCGCGCCATCAGCAGCCGGCTTTCGGCCGGGTCCACCACGGTGATGCCCAGCGCGAAGCACACCGCGGAATTGGCCGACGAACCCCGGCCCTGGCACAGGATGTCGCGCTCCCTGGCGAAGCGCACGATGTCCTGCACGGTCAGGAAGAACGCCTCGTACTGCTTGTAGGCGATCAGCTCCAGCTCGTCCTCGATCTGGCGCACGACGTCGGCCGGCGTTCCCTGCGGCCAGCGCTCGCGCATGCCGCGTCCGGTCAGTTCGCGCAGCCAGCTGCTGGGCGTGTGCCCGGCAGGCACCAGTTCGGTCGGGTACGCGTAGCGCAGTTGATCCATGTCGAAACTACAGCGGCGCGCCAGCCGCACCGCGTTGTCCAGCAGTGCCGGCGGGTGGATGTTGCCCAGCGCGCGGCGGGTGCGCAGGTGGCGCTCGCCATTGCGGAACAGGTGCGCGCCGCATTCGGCCAGCGCCAGGTTATGGCGGATGGCGGTCATCGTGTCCTGCAGCATGCGCCGGCGGCGCACGTCCATGTGCACGTCGCCGCTGGCCAGCGGCGTCATCGCCAGCGCATCGGCCAGCGCCAGCAACCGCTGCAGGCGCGCGGCATCGTCCTGTTCGCGGTGCAGTTCCACCGCCAGGTGCGCGCGTGCGCCGAACACGGCCTGCAGCCAGCGCCCCTGTTCCTCCTGCGGCTCGGCGCCCGGCAGCCACAACGCGAACAGGCCCGAGGCCTCGGCACCGGCGTCGCCCAGCACCGACTCCACGTCCGCGCGTGCCAGCCGGTACGTGCCCTTGCCGGCCGCCAGGCGGCCGCGGCTGATCAGTTCGCACAGCCGCGTGTAGCCGGCGGCGGTTTCCACCAGCAATACGCAGCGCAGGCCGCAGCCCAGGGCGAACTCGCTGCCGACCACCAGCTTCACGCCGCTGGCGCGTGCCGCCTCCCAGGCGCGCACGATGCCGGCCAGCGAGCATTCGTCGGTGATCGCCAGCGCTTCGTAGCCGCAGGCGCGCGCACGCGTGAACAGCTGCTCGGCGCTGGCCGCACCGCGCAGGAAGGAAAAATCCGACAGGCAATGCAGTTCGGCGTAGGCGGGCAGGTCGTCCTCGCCGGGCGCGCCATCGTTGGCGGCCGCGCGCCCCAGGCGCTGTGCCACTTCCCAGGCGCGCGGCGCACGCGTGCCGGCATGCGAATCGCGGGCTTCGCGGCGGCTCATGCGAACCACCCGTGCAGCATCCAGCCGCCCTGCTCGCCCGGCGGCGCGAAGGCCCAGGCGCGCTGGCCCTGCGAAGTTTCCAGCACGTAGTAATCGCGGCGCGCGTCGTCGCCGTCCCACCAGCCGCTTTCCAGCCGTTCCGGGCCGGACACGATGCGCAGGCGCGGGTCGCGCAGCGGCACCGGCTGCGGCAGCAGCCAGGCCGGGCGCGGCGGCAGGCCCGGCGCGGCATCGCCGATGCGCGCCTCGTCGCCCTGCAGCGGCCGCCAGGCACGCTCCGGGCGCGGATCGCAGGTCGGCGCGATGCGATGCACCGCGGTATCGCCCAGCCGTGCGCGCAACCGCTCGCGCAGCTGCGGCCACGGCTGCTGCTGGCGCGTACGCGGATCGAACAGGTCGCGCGCGGCCGGCACGAATGGCGGCAGTTCCCGCGCCAGCAGGCGCAGCGCCACCACCGGCCGCTCGAGCCGCACCTGCTCCAGGCGGTTGCGTACCAGCTCGAACAGCAGCGCCGGCTCGCGCTCGGCGGCCAGCAGTCCCACCGCCACGTCGCTGTGGCCCTCCTCGTGCTCCAGCCGCAGCACGAAGCGCTGCACGCCGCCGTCGCGCACCGACAGGTAAGTGCACAGGTCGCCGACCAGGCGGCGCAGCGGGAACAGCAGCGCGGTGTGGCTCTCGACCTCGTAGCCCAGCTCCAGCCGCGCGTCGAAGTGGTCCGGTGGCGCGTAATACGCCAGCGGGTCGTCGGCCTGTCCGTAGAGCCGGTCCAGGTGGTCGAGCAGCGGCAGGCCGAAACGCCGGCGCAGCGCATCGCGCGGCAGCGCACGCAGCGTGCGCAGGTCGCCGATGCCCATGTGCCGCAGGCGCTCGCCGGCATCGTCCGGCAGCCGCGCGCGCGCCACCGGCACGCGGTCCAGCAGCGTCGCCATCGCCGCCGGCTGGGTCACCGCCAGGCCGTCGCGCAGGCCGGCCAGCACCTGCGCGGCGCGCGGCGTCGGCGCCAGCCCGATGCGGTGGCTGAAACCCAGCAGCGCCAGTTCCTCGCGCAGCCGCGCCTCGATGCGCGGCCACGGACCGAGCAGGGCGAAGCTGGCGCGTACTTCCAGCACGATGCAGCCGGGCCACTGCGCGCTGACCAGCGAACTGTGGCGGTAGGCCCAGGCGGCCAGGAAGCGCTGCCAGCGCGCCTCGGCCTGCGGGTCGTGTTCGACCAGGGCCAACCCGGGCAGCAGCGCATGCGCGGCGGTCAGGCGCATGCCGGCCCGTACCCCGGCAGCGGCAGCGGCGGCGTTGACCGCCTGCAGGGTGCGCAGCTGCGCCGGGCCACTGACCAGCGCCAGCGGCGCCTGCGGATCAGGGCATCGCCGCAGGACGGCATCCAGCGCCAGTTGCGGCAGCAGTACACAGGCCCAGAGCATGGCCGCGCCTCACCGCGTGGCCAGGGCAAAGGCGCGCGCCGGCGCCGGGCCGCCGCGGCACTTGCGTACCTGCCAGGCATTGCCGCCGTGCGCGTCGCGCACCGCTTCCAGGCGCAGCGCGGCCGGCGAGGGATTGGCCGCATGGCGGCGGTCGCGCAGGGCAAAGCCCAGGCACTGGCCGCTGTCGGCCGCCACCTGCAGCCGCCGCAGCGCCTGCGCGTCGGCCTGCCGCGGCCAGCCCAGCACCGCTCCGCAGGCGCCACTGCGCAGGCATTGCTCGAACGCCCACAGCGCATCGCGTGGCGTGGCCTGGACGATCTCCAGCCGTTCCAGCGCCACGCCCGCGGCCTGCCAGGCCGGGGCGTAGGGCACATAGGGCGGCGCCACCACCGCCACCGTGGCGCCGGCCTGGCTCAGCCGCGCCAGCGTGGGCAGCAGCAGCGCCAGCTCACCCACGCCATCGGCCGGCAACAGCAGTTCGCTCAGCGCATGACGCGGCCAGCCACCCTGCGGCAGCAGCGCATCGAGCGCGGCATGGCCGGTGGGCTCGCCCAGCGCCGCGGCCGAGGCACGCCCGGCGTGCCACAGCGTCTGCGCCGCCAGCAGGCTGTCGAGGGCGACCACGGTGCCCATTCAAGCCGGGCGTACCAGCCCGCAGTAAACGCCTTCGATGGCGAAATCCTGGCCCGGCCGCACCTCGATCGGCGCATGCGCGCGGTTGCGCGGCAGCAGGTGGATGCACCGCGGCCCGCGCTGCAGGCGCTTGATGGTCAGCTCGCCATCGACGCGCGCCACCACGGTCTGGCCGTCGCGCGCCTCGGGCGTGCGCTGCACACCGACCAGGTCGCCGTCGAGGATGCCGTCGTCGATCATCGAATCGCCCTGCACCCGCAGCAGGTAGTCCGGGCGCAGCGCGAACAGCCGCCGGTCCAGCCAGAACTGCTGGTCCAGGCCGATGTCGGCCCCGATCGGCTGGCCCGCGGCCACCCGCCCGAGCACCGGCAGCGGCAGCAGGTCGGCGTCGCCACCGGGCAGGCGCAGGCCGCGCTTGCGCCCCGGCAGCTGCTCCAGCAGGCCGTCGGCCAGCAGCGCCTGCACGTGCTTCTGCGCGGCGTTGCGCGAGGCAAAGCCGAACGCCGCGGCGATCTCGGCCAGGCTGGGTGCGCGCCCGGCCGCCAGCTCCCGGCGCAGGAAGGCAAGGACGGCGGCGCGCTGCGGTGGCAGGTCGGCGGGGATCATGGGTGTACATTTGTACACCCAGACGGGCACCGTAGCCAGTGCCGCCTGCGGGTTACGCGAAGTGCCGGAAGCGGCCCGCCGCGCGATGGCGGGGCCGTTGTTTCCCGGTGCCGTGGCCGGTACCGGGCCCGCCCGCGCCGGATACGCGGCCGGCGCCGGCTAGCGCAGGTTTTCGCCGAAGAAACGCAGGGCTTCGTCCACCGCCGCCGCATGCGTGGCGGCCTTCGGGACCGCGGTCCGGCACAGCCCCTGCAGCCGGTCCGCTCCCAGCGGGGTGCACTCGGACAGGAAGTCGTAGTGGGCCACGCCGGGGAGGTGGCGGATCACGGCGTTGCCGGCCAGCGCCGCGGCCACGTCGCTGTTGCTGGCGGGGGCGGCCACCGCGTCGTCCGTGCCCACCATGATCGACAGCGGGAGCTGCAGCCCCTCCAGTTCCGCCGGGTCGAACGCCTGCACGATCGCCGGTGCCAGCAGGAAGGCCGCGCGCACCCCGGGCAGCGCGCGGGACTGGCCCGCCTGGCGGACATGCGGCGCCAGTTCCGGGGAGGCCGCCGCGGCCACGCGGGCGGCCTGGGTGTGCGTGGGCGACTCGTCCTGCGGGCGGCACACGCCATCGTCGGGATGCGCGGCGCAGAAGCGCGCCAGGCGCGGCATGTCCGGGCGCACACCGGCGGCAACCAGCGCGGTGAACCCTCCGGCCGAATACCCGACCAGGCCGAGCCGCGCCGTATCCACATGCGCACCGAGCACCGGATCCGCCTGCACCGCCGCCAGTGCCGTCGCCAGGTCATCGGCGCGCAACCAGGGGAGCACGCTGCCGGCCAGGGTCATCGGGTCGATGCCGTTGTTGCCGGGGTGATCGACGGCAATCACCAGGTAGCCCGCGCGGGCCAGCGCCGTTCCCAGCCACCCCATCATCCGCGCCGTTCCGCCATTGCCGTGGGACAGCAGCAGGGTGGGAAGCCGCCCGCCGCTGACCGGCGCATCCTCGACCCGCCCCGCTTCCTGGAACAGCGGGGCGTCGGGCGGGCCGATCGACAGCGGCGTTTCCGCACGTGCCGTGTGCGTCGGATACCACACCGTGAAGCGCAGGGCATCGCGCTGCCCGGCATCGCGGATGGCGGCGGTCGCCGAGCTGGCCACGCCGGTCCGTTCGCCCGCCTTGGGCAGCGGCGGGGCGGGAGCGAGCTGCAGGGCGCCCAGCGCCAACGCCAGGGCCGAGTGGAAAAAGGACATCGATCACTCCGGTCGTTGCGGGATTTCAGCCAGCGGCAGCCATAGCTCCACGCCGCCGTTGCCGCTGCGGTCGTCGAAGCGCGGGTCGTAGCGCTCGAATGCCGGCGTGTCGGCCAGCGCGATCCGCGCCATGGGCAGGTAGTGCTCGCGCAGCCAGCGCCAGGTCGAGCGGATCGAGGACACGTGGCCGGCGTGCCAGGCCACCAGGTAGCGCATCGCCGGCAGGTCGACACGCTGCCAGTGGCGCGGCGGGGGCTGCGCCGGGTCCAGCGGCACCGCGGCGATGTAATCGAACGCCCCGTCCCCGTCGCGGTTCATGCAGACCCCGTAGCTGACCGGTGCCGGCCGCGGCCACTGGCGATCGAGCTGTTGCCATTGGCCGGGGATTTCGCCGTTGCTGAAGCAGGTATGGCGGCGGCCGATGCCGGCGACCGAGAATGCCGGCAGCGTGGCCCGCCACAGCGCGATCCCGTTGCCCGCGGCCGCCTCGTCCAGTTTGAGCGCGTCCACCAGGGCGAGGGACGCCAGCCCGTGGTCGCGCACCTGCGCCGGGGTGCTGCCGAACTGGCCGCAGAACGCGCGGGTAAAGGCGGCATGCGTGGAATAACCGCTGTCCAGCGCGAGCTGCAGGATGTCGTCGCCGCCCTGGGCCAGGCGCCGCGCGGCCAGGGTCAACCGCCGGCCGCGCAGGTAGCGCATCAACGGGGTACCGGTACGGCCATGGAACATGCGGGACAGATGGAACGGCGACAGCCCCACCGCGGCGGCGATATCCGCCAGCGCCAGCGCGCCATCGTCATGGCATTCGATGTGCCACAGCACTTTTGCCGTTGCGCTCAAGATGCGTCCTGCCTGTCGAACGCCGGCAAGAATAGCGGAGCCGGAAACGCCGCGTTTAGCAGTTCTTGCGGCGCATGCAGGCATTCCATCGCGGGCGCCACCGTGACGCCGGCGATATGCACGCCACTGGCGTGCGCGGCATCGAACGCCGCAGCGCCGGGCGCGAAGGCCGGCAATCACGACGAAGCGACATCGAAGATGGCGCGCCCGGAGGGGTGAGAAGCCGCGCCTGCACGCCACTGGCGTGCGCGGCATCGAACGCCGCAGCGCCAGGCGCGAAGGCCGGCAATCACGACGAAGCGACATCGAAGATGGCGCGCCCGGAGGGGTGAGAAGCCGCGCCTGCACGCCACTGGCGTGCGCGGCATCGAACGCCGCAGCGCCGGGCGCGAAGGCCGGCAATCACGACGAAGCGACATCGAAAGATGGCGCGCCCGGAGGGATTCGAACCCCCGACCAATGGCTTCGGAAGCCACTACTCTATCCGGCTGAGCTACGGGCGCGTTGTGTGTCGCTGCGGGAGCCGGGGGCTCCCTACCGTCCGGCGCTGCCGGGCGGAGGCGCATTCTAACGGTAAATGCATGCGCAGGTCTGCCCCTGTCGCACCGGCGCATGGCAACGGACCGCCGGGCCCGGCTGGTAACCTGTGCGCATGGGTTACGAACGCTACCAACAACAGCCGGCGCCGGCACCGTCGCGGCTGGCCAGCTACTGGAAACTGATGCGCGCCGACCGCCCGATCGGCACCCTGCTGCTGCTGTGGCCGACGTGGTGGGCGCTGTGGCTGGCGTCCGATGGCATGCCGGCACCGTGGACGCTGTTCGTGTTCACCGCCGGCGTGTGGCTGACCCGCTCGGCCGGCTGCGTGATCAACGACTACGCCGACCGCTGGCTGGACCCGCACGTCAAGCGCACCAAGGACCGCCCGCTGGCCACCGGCGCGGTGTCCGGGCGGCAGGCGCTGGCGCTGTTCGCCGGGCTGATGCTGGTCGCGTTCGCGCTGGTGCTGACACTCAACGCGCTGACCATCGGCCTGAGTTTCGTCGGCGTGTTCCTGGCCGCCACCTACCCCTACCTCAAGCGCTACACCCACCTGCCGCAGGTCTACCTGGGCATGGCCTTCGGCTGGGGCATCCCGATGGCTTTCGCCGCGGTGCAGGGCGAGGTGCCGCCGCTGGGCTGGGTGCTGTATGCGGCCAACATCCTGTGGTCCACCGCCTACGACACCTGGTATGCGATGGTCGACCGCGACGACGACCTCAAGGTCGGCTCGCGCTCCACCGCCATCCTGTTCGGCGACCTGGACCTGGTGATCCAGGGCATCCTCTACGCGCTGTTCTTCGCGGCGATGGCGCTGGCCGGCCAGCGTGCCGGGCTGGGCATGCCGTACTGGGCCGGCCTCGGCGTGGCCGCGGCGCTGGTGGCCTGGGAATTCTGGATATGCCGCACGCGCGAGCGCCAGGCCTGCTTCCGCGCGTTCCTGCACAACAACTGGGTCGGGGCCGCGCTGTTCGCCGGCATCGTCGCCAGCCAGTACCTGGACTGACACGCCACGGCCCGCCCCCGGCGGGCCGTGCGCATCGACAGCCGGGCCGCCGGCTCAGGCAGCGGTCCGGCCCAGCCGGCGCAGGCGGAACGCGACCACCACCTGCAGCACGCCGTAGACCAGCGCCATCGCGCCGATCCACAGCGACGTGACCATCAGCCCGCCCAGCGGGTTGAGCGCGAACAGCACGCCCAGCACCACCGCCAGCAGGCCGCTGACAATCAGCAGCCATTCGCCGCGGATGTGCTTGCGCACGCGAATGGCGAAGACGATGCGGTAGATGCCGCCGACCACCAGCCACGCTGCCACGAACAGCAGCAGCACGCTCGCCGTGGCCAGCGGGTTGAGCAGGGCGAGCACGCCGAAGGCGATGGACACCAGCGCGTAGAACACCGTCCAGCCGCGCGATACCGGCGCCGAACCGCCGACCGCCGCGGCCAGCGCCACCACGCCCTCGACGATCGCCATCACCCCCAGCCACATGGCCAGCACCGCCGCGGTACGCACCGGCGCGATCAGCGCCAGTACGCCGAAGGCCACCGCGAACAGGCCGAACAGCAGGACCACCCACCAGTGCCGCGACAGCGCACCGAGCAGCGTGTCGGAAGGGAAACCCGGGTTGCCATTCATGTCATCACTCCTTGCTGATCCAGAGGGAAGCCGTCATCCGAGCATACCCCTGCCGTGCTCACGGCACCCGTGCGCAGACCCAGGCATCGACCCGCGCCACGCCAGCCCGGCGCAGCGCACGGGCCGCGGCCTGCACGGTGGCACCGGTGGTCATCACGTCGTCGACCAGCGCCACATGCGCCGGCAGCGGCCCGTGGGCGGTAAAGGCCGTGCGCAGGTTGCGGCGCCGCGCCGGCGCGTCCAGTTCCGACTGCGCCCGGGTGGCGCGGGTGCGCTGCAGCCCGGCCCGCAACGGCAGGCGCAGCGCGCGGGCCAGCGGCCGCGCCAGTTCCAGCGCCTGGTCGTAGCCGCGCCGGCGCAGGCGCGACAGGTGCAGCGGCACCGGCACCAGCGCCTGCGGCCGCACCACCGCCGCCAGCCGGGCGTGCATCAACTGCGCCAGCAGGCGCCCGGCGGCCAGGTCGCCATGGAACTTGAAGCGCCGCAGCAGCCCGTCCACCGGCGCGGCGTACAGCAGCGCGGCGTGGACCGCCGCCAGCGGCGAACGGCCGCCGTGGCAGGCGCCGCACAGCGCCCCGTCCGGCTCGGCGGCCGGCAGCGGCAGGGCGCAGCCACGGCACGCGTTCTCCAGCCACGGCAGGGTGCCGGCACAGGCGCCGCACAGGTCGCACCCGGGCCGGCCCGGCTCGCCGCAGACCAGGCACGTGGGCGGGAACAGCAGGCCGGACAAGGCCCCGCCCATCCTGTAAACCAGATCGACACGTGATTTGTTGACAGCCGGATGCATGCTCACCAGACTGCCCCGCTTCCGTTGCCCGATCTGTCAGGAAACCCCATGTCCGCCGTCATCCGCCACGACTGGAACCGCGAGGAACTGCTGGCGCTGTTCGACCTGCCCTTCCCCGAACTGCTGTTCCGCGCCGCCAGCGTGCACCGCGAACATTTCGACCCGGCACAGGTGCAGGTCTCCACCCTGCTGTCGGTCAAGACCGGCGGCTGCCCGGAAGACTGCGCCTACTGCCCGCAGGCGCAGCGCTACGACACCGGCGTGGATGCGCAGAAACTGATGGACACCGACAGCGTGGTCGCCCGCGCCCGCGCCGCCCGCCAGGCCGGTGCCTCGCGCTTCTGCATGGGCGCGGCCTGGCGCTCGCCCAAGGACCGCGACATCCCCAAGGTGGCGGCGATGATCCGCGAGGTGAAGGCGCTGGGACTGGAGACCTGCGCCACCCTGGGCATGCTCGAAGGCCACCAGGCGCAGGCGCTCAAGGACGCCGGGCTGGACTACTACAACCACAACCTCGACACCGCGCCGGACTATTACGACTCGATCATCCACACCCGCCAGTACCAGGACCGGCTGGACACGCTCGAGCACGTGCGCAACGCCGGGCTGAAGACCTGCTGCGGCGGCATCGTCGGCATGGGCGAGACCCGCGAACACCGCGCCGGCCTGCTGCTGGCCCTGGCCAACCTGCCGGCGCACCCGGATTCGGTGCCGATCAACCGCCTGGTGCAGGTTGCCGGCACGCCGCTGCATGGCAGCGCCGAGCTGGATCCGTTCGAGTTCGTGCGCATGATCGCGGTGGCGCGCATCACCATGCCGCGCTCGATGGTGCGGCTGTCGGCCGGGCGCGAGAGCATGAGCGACGAGCTGCAG
The DNA here is from genome assembly GCF_030345315.1 of Stenotrophomonas sp. 17(2023). Classification (NCBI taxonomy): domain Bacteria; kingdom Pseudomonadati; phylum Pseudomonadota; class Gammaproteobacteria; order Lysobacterales; family Lysobacteraceae; genus Stenotrophomonas; species Stenotrophomonas sp. 17(2023). The sequence goes on along the minus strand of NZ_CP128405.1, from coordinate 189,574 downwards.
GCGCTGTGCTTCGCCGCCGGCGCCAATTCCATCTTCTACGGCGAGAAGCTGCTGACCACCGGCAACCCGGACACCGCGCGCGACCAGGCGCTGTTCGCGCGGCTGGGAATCTCGCCGATGCAGGTGGAGGTGGATGCCGGTGACCACGACCATCCCGGCACCGTGCACCTGGACATCGCCCCGCACTGCGCGGCCACGGCCTGAGCCCACCGCGCCCGCGGTCCGTGCGGTGCGCCGCCGGGCCGCGCCGCAAGCGGTTGCAGCAGCAACCGGTTACGCTAGCCGCCCACCCGTCCATGAACTGACGCCATGGCCCGCTCCGACCTCCTCGCCCGCCTGCAGGACCAGCGCAAGCTCCGCCAAGCGCAGGGGCGCATCCGCGTGCGCCGCAGCGTCGGCCGCCGCGACGGCGTGCGCCTGGAAGTCGGCGGCAAGTGGCTCACCGGCTTCTGCAGCAACGATTACCTGGGCCTGTCGCAGCAGTTCGAAGTGGTCGCCGCACTGCAGGATGCCGCCGGCCGCGAAGGCGCCGGCAGCACCGCATCGCACCTGGTCTGCGGCCACCACGTGCTGCACGAGCAGCTGGAGCACGAGATGGCCGACTGGCTCGGCTATCCGCGCGCGCTGCTGTTCGACAGCGGCTTCATGGCCAATCTCGCCGTGCAGCAGGCGCTGCTGTCCGAAGAGAGCGACGTCTGCGTGCAGGACCGCCTCAACCACGCCAGCCTGCTCGATGCCACCCGCCTGGCGGGCTGCCGCCTGCGCCGCTACCCGCACCTGGACAGCGAAGGCGCCATGCGCCAGCTGAAGAACGCCGCCGACGGCGCCGCCATGCTCGCCACCGATGGCGTGTTCAGCATGGATGGCGATGTCGCCCCGCTGCGCTCGCTGTCGCTGGTGGCGCGCATGCAGGAGGCGCTGTTCTACGTGGACGACGCACACGGCATCGGCGTGGTCGGCGAACACGGCCGCGGCTGCGTGGCCGATGCCGGGCTCGGCGTGAACGAAGTGCCGCTGCAGCTGGCCACCCTGGGCAAGGCGCTGGGCGGTCATGGCGCGGTGGTGCTGGGCGAGGACAGCCTGATCCAGCACCTGGCCGAAACCGCGCGCCCGTACATCTACACCACCGCGCTGCCGCCGGCGCAGGCCGCCGCATCGCTGGCCGCGGTGAAACTGGCACGCCGCGACCACTGGCGCCGCGAGAAGCTGGCCGAACTGATCGCGACGTTCCGCGACGGCGCACGCCGCAACGGCCTGGAGCTGATGCCCTCGGAGACGCCGATCCAGCCGCTGCTGTGCGGCGACGAGGCCACGGTCATGGCGCTGGCCACCGCGCTGGAGCAGTCCGGCTTCATGGTCGGTGCGATCCGCCCGCCGACCGTGCCCGAGGGCAGGGCGCGGCTGCGCATCACGCTGTCGGCGCTGCACACGATCGAACAGGTCAAGGCGCTGGTCGAAGCCACCGCCCGCGCCCGCGACCTGCTCGCCTACGAGCAGTCGCTGAACACTGCCAGCGCCTGAAGAACACCGTATACGCATGCATATCGACGTCACCGGCAGCGGCCCGGCACTGGTCCTGATCCACGGCTGGGCGCTGCACGGCGGCATCTTCGCGCCGCTGGTGCAGCGCCTGTCGCCACACTTCCAGCTGCACGTGGTGGACCTGCCCGGCCACGGCTTCAGCCGCGACGACGACACCCCGCTGCGCCTGCCCTACCTGGTCAACGCCATCGCCGCGGCCACCCCGCCGGCGGTCTGGTGCGGCTGGTCGCTGGGCGGGCTGGTGGCGCTGCACGGCGCGGCCACCCTGCCGCAGGTGCGCGGGCTGGCGATGCTCGCCGCCACGCCGCGCTTCGTGCGCGACAACGACTGGCCCGACGCGGTGGAGCGCAGCGTGTTCGAACAGTTCGGCCGCGACCTGGAACAGGACTACCACGGCACCCTGGAGCGCTTCCTGGCGCTGGACGTAATGGGTTCGCAGCACGCGCGCAGCGAACTGCGCACCCTGCGCGAGGCCCTGGTCGAGCGCGGCGAACCGGCACCGCGTGCCCTGCACGAGGGCCTGGCGCTGCTGGACCGCAGCGACCTGCGCGGCGCCCTGCCCGGCCTGCGCACGCCCGGCCTGTGGATCGGCGGCCAGCGCGACCGCCTGGTGCCGCCCAACGCCCTGCACCGCGCCGCGGCGCTGGCAGCGGCCGGCCTGCACACCGCGCACACCGCGCACACCATCGACGGCGGCGGGCACGCGCCGTTCCTCGGCCATGCCGACGACGTCGCCGGGCGCCTGCAACGCTTCGTTGCAGCCTGCACGTGAGCCTCCACACCGGCCCATCGCCGATCATGGGCACCCGCGCCCGCTACCGCTGACCCCCTTCACCGCCGCACCCTGCGTATCCGCCATGCCTTCCCTGTTCGACTCCAAGCACGTCCGCCGCGCCTTCTCGCGTGCCGCCTCCAGCTACCACGCCGCCGCCGTGCTGCAGCAGGAGGTCGGCAGACGCCTGCTGGAATCGCTCGATTACCTGGAAGAGCGGCAGCCGCAGGTGGTGCTGGACGTGGGCAGCGGCCCGGCGCACTCGACCGCGGCGATGAAGAAGCGCTGGCCCAAGGCGCAGGTGATCGCGCTGGACCTGGCCCTGCCGATGCTGGCCGAAGCCAGGAAGCAGGCCGGCTGGTGGCGCCCGTTCTCGCGCGTGTGTGCCGACGCGCGGGCGCTGCCCCTGGCCGACAACAGCGTGGACGTGATCTTCAGCAACCTGTGCCTGCAGTGGGTGGAAGACCTGCCGTCGGTGTTCGCCGGCTTCCGCCGCGTACTCAAGCCCGGCGGCCTGCTGGTGTGCTCCACTTTCGGCCCGGAAACGCTGGTGGAACTGCGCGAGGCGTTCGCCCAGGCCGACGACACCCCGCACGTGAGCCGCTTCGTGCAGATCGCGCAGTTCGGCGACGCGCTGATGATGGCCGGCTTCCGCGACCCGGTGCTGGACCGCGACCTGTTCACCCTCACCTACGACGACCTGCCAGCGCTGATGCGCGAGCTCAAGGCCATCGGCGCCACCAACGCGCTGAGCGGGCGCCGCCACACCCTCACCGGGCGCAGCCGCTTCAACGCCGCGCAGGCGGCCTACGAGCCGCTGCGCCGGGCCGATGGCAAGCTGCCCAGCAGCTGGGAAGTCATCTATGCCCACGCCTGGGCGCCGGAACCGGGCGCCCCCATCCGCGAGCACGGCCATGACGTCGCCGCGGTGCCGGTATCGGCCATTCCGATCCGTCGCAGGCCGCAGAACCCCTGACCGCGCAGCGCGCGGCGGCGCCGGCAATGCGCCGCCGCGGCAGGCCCGGCCCGGGCCTCAGCCGCCGACCTGGGCGATCCAGTCCTGCAGGTTGTAGTAGTTGCTGACCCGCGCGATGCGGCCATCGCAGATATCGAAGAACGCACCGCCGGGCAGTACGTAGCGCTGGCCGTTGGCCGGCGGCAGGCCTTCGTCAGTGTGGTGGTACTCGCCATGCACCACGTACTCGGCCGCGGCGCGGCTGCCGTCGGCGCTGGCCATCACCACCACCTCGCGCAGCTGCTCGCGGTAGCTGGCCTCCATGCGCCGCAGGAACGCGGCGAACGCCTCGCGCCCGCTTTCGCGCGCGCCCTGGTTGAGGTCATGCGCCACATCGTCGTCCAGGCGCTCCAGCATGCCGGCCCAGTCGCCGCGGTTGAAGGCATCGTAGTAGCCGCTGACCAGGTCGATGGCCTGCTGCCGGGCGGGGGAAACGTCGTGGCTCATGGGGTCTCTCGCGGGGAAGGGGCGATGGCGCCGCTCAGGCGCCGCCGGCGAACAGGTCGCGGTGGAAGAAATAGATTTCCTGCGCCAGGAACCGCCAGCTGGTGTGGAAGCTGCGGAAACGCGTGCTCGGGGTGGACGAGGCCAGCGCGTCGATGCCCAGCTCCCTGGACAGGCGCAGCGCGCGCGCCATGTGCAGCGGATCGCTCACCAGGATGGCGCGGCGCATGCCATGGGCGTCCATCAGCCGCTTGGCCTCGACCAGGTTCTGGCGGGTGGTGCGCGAGCGGCTTTCGATCAGGATGTCCTGCGCCGGGATCTGCTGCTTGAGCGCGTAGCGGCGCGCGACCTGCGATTCGGAAAAGCGCGCGGTGGCGCCGCCGAAACCGCCGGTGAAGATCAGCTTCGGCGCCAGCCCCTGCCGGTACAGGTCCAGGCCGTGGCGGATGCGCTCCTCGAACACCGGCGACGGCTTGGCGTCGTAGGCCGCCGCGCCCAGCACGATGATCGCATCGGACGGCGCGGCCTGGTCGCGGTCGCCCACCCAGATGATCCACGCCGCCACGCCCAGCAGCCACAGCAGCAGCAGCACGCACAGGCGCCACAGCCAGTCGAACAGGCGGGTGCGCCGGCGGCTCATGCGCCCATCCACGGCAGCGCGTCCAGGTCGACGTTGCCGCCGGACAGCACCAGCCCCACGTTGCGCCCGGCAAAGCGCGCCGGCTGCGCCAGCACCGCCGCCAGCACCGTGGCCGAGGACGGCTCCACCACCTGCTTGAGCACCTGCCACAGCAGGCGCATCGCCGCCACGGTGGCGGCATCGTCCACGGTGATGGCGGTGGCCTTGCCGTGCAGCAGCGCGAAATTGGGCTCGCCCAGCGCGCCACGCAGGCCGTCGCAGACGGTATCGGGCACGAAATCCACCAGCCGCCGGCCCGCTTCCAGCGACCGCGCGGTGTCCGCCGCACCGGCGGGTTCGGCCAGTACCAGCTCGCAGCCCGGCGCCGCCTGCTGCAGGGCCAGCAGGGTGCCGGAGGCCAGCCCACCGCCACCGGCCGGCACCACCACCACGTCCAGCGCCGTGCCGGCCTGGCGCAGCAGTTCCAGCGTGGCCGTGCCCTGGCCGGCAATCACCCGTGCGTCGGCATACGGATGCACCAGCACCGCGCCGGTATCGCGCTGCACCCGTGCGCACTCGGCCTCGCGCGCGGCCTGGGTCGGCGCGCAGCGCCACAGGGTCGCGCCATGGCGGGCGATGTTGGCCAGCTTGGCCGCCACCGCGCCCTCGGGCACCACCACGTGGCAGGGGATGCCGCGCGACTGCGCCGCCAGCGCCAGCGCCGCGCCATGGTTGCCGGACGAGTGCGTCACCACACCGTGGCGCGCCTGCGCCTCGTCCAGCGCCCATACCGCGTTGCATGCGCCGCGGAACTTGAAGGCGCCGCCCCGCTGCAGGTGCTCGGCCTTGAAATGCAGGTGCGCGCCGGACAGCGCGTCCAGGGCACGCGAACGCAGAACCGGCGTGACCGTGGCATGGGCCGCGATACGGGCCGCGGCGGCCAGCACGTCGGCCGGCCCTGGCAGGGTGAGTTCAACCATGGGGAAAGGTTAACGTAGGCCCCCGGTGCCGGACCATCTCATGCCATCGCTGCACCTGCATTCAGCCCTGCCCGCAGGGTTAAGGACCGATTCAATGCGCGGGCCCGAAGCTGGCTGCGCACCCAACAGGGGGACTGTCATGAAAAAGCGCCTGATCCTTTCGGCCGGCCTGCTGCTCGGCCTGTCCGGCTGCGCCACCTACGACTATGTCGACGGCGGCGCGGGCGGCTATTACCGCGGCGCGACGTCGGTGCAGCGCACCTACCCGTACGGCTATCCCTACGGCGCCTACGGCGCTGGCCCCTACGGCTACGGTGGCTATGGCAGCTACGGCTATTACGACTACCGCTACCCGTACCCGGTCTACCGCCCGCCGTACCGGCCACGCCCCCCGCACGGCGGCCATGACGGCAACGGACATCGTCCGCCGCCGGGCCACGGCAACGGCGATGGCGGCCACCGCCCGCCACGGCCCGGTGATGGCGACGGCAACGGACGCCCGCCGCGCCCCCGCCCGCCGGTGGACGGCGGCGGCAAATCGCCCTGGCGCGACATGGACCGCCTGCAGCGCCCGCAACCGCGCCCGCAGGCCCAGATGCCGCGCGCGATGCCATCTCCCCAGGCCAGCGGCGCGCCGCGGCCGATGATGCAGCGCCCCGCACCGGCCCGACCGCCGTCACAACCCCGTGGTCCGCGTACGGTGCAGCAGCAGGAACCCTGAAACCCTTGCATTTGGGGAAAAACCAGGCAATCTTGTGGGGCCGAGTGACCGAAAGCGTCCATAACTGACGCAAACCGCAATCGCACATCGACCGCTTCCATGTCGATGTCCGCACAGGAAATCTGGATCCCCCCTGTTCCGGCCCTGTCGGGCATCGGCACCTAAAACGACAAGCCCCGGCCATGCCGGGGCTTCGTCTTTCACGGCATCGCCAGGCGCCACCGCCGCAGCCGCACGGATGCAGCCATCGGCATGACGCATTGCGCACCGGGGCAACGCACGGGCAATAACGGCAGGGCCAGCGACCGCGGACGCAACGCGGGCTCCGGAAAGAACAAGGGCCGGCAGTCCCCCGACTGCCGGCCCCATGCTTCCCCGGTATGCGCTTCGGCTGGCCCCTGTTCCAATTCCAGCCACTGCGCCCATGTCGCATGCCACACCGGGTGCGATGACGTTAACTGCACTTTGCGTGCCAACTTTAGGCCGCCGGCGGTGCCCACCGGGCATTGGCGGTAAAATCACCAGCCCGTCGCCGCGGCCTTCCCCTACCGGCCACCGACGGATTTCACACTTCCAGCCCGCACCCCTTTCATGACCGACTCCTTCCATCGTTACGACGTCATCGTCATCGGCGGCGGCCACGCCGGCACCGAGGCCGCCCTGGCCGCGGCGCGCGGCGGCGCCCGCACCCTGCTGCTGACCCACAACGTGGAAACCGTGGGCGCGATGAGCTGCAACCCGGCCATCGGCGGCATCGGCAAGGGCCACCTGGTCAAGGAGATCGACGCGCTGGGCGGGGCCATGGCCCACGCCGCCGACCTGGCCGGCATCCAGTGGCGCACGCTCAACGCCTCCAAGGGCCCGGCAGTGCGCGCCACCCGCTGCCAGGCCGACCGCAACCTGTACCGCATGGCGATCCGCCGCATCGTCGAATCGCAGCCCAACCTGACCGTGTTCCAGGCCGCGGTGGACGACCTCATCATCGAAGGCGACGCCGTGCGCGGCGCCATCACCCAGACCGGGCTGACCTTCCATGCGCCGGCCGTGGTGCTCACCGCCGGCACCTTCCTGGCCGGCAAGATCCACATCGGCGAAACCCAGTACACCGCCGGGCGCATGGGTGACCCGCCGGCCACCACCCTGGCCGCGCGCCTGCGCGAGCGCCCGTTCGCCATCGACCGGCTCAAGACCGGCACCCCGCCACGCATCGACGGCCGCTCGCTCGACTACAGCGTCATGGACGAACAGCCCGGCGACGACCCGCTGCCGGTGATGTCCTACCTGGGCAACGTGGCCGAACACCCGCGCCAGGTGAGCTGCTGGATCACTCACACCAGCGAGCGCACCCACGAGGTGATCCGCAACGCGCTGCACCGCTCGCCGCTGTACAGCGGCCAGATCGAAGGCATCGGCCCGCGCTACTGCCCGTCCATCGAGGACAAGGTGGTGCGCTTCGCCGAAAAGGACAGCCACCAGATCTTCGTCGAACCCGAAGGCCTGGACGTGGTGGAGATCTACCCCAACGGCATTTCCACCTCGCTGCCGTTCGACGTGCAGCTGGAACTGGTGCGCAGCATCCGCGGCTTCGAACACGCGCACATCACCCGCCCCGGCTACGCCATCGAATACGACTTCTTCGACCCGCGTGGGCTCAAGAACACGCTGGAAACCCGCCAGGTGGCCGGCCTGTTCTTCGCCGGCCAGATCAACGGCACCACCGGCTACGAGGAAGCCGGCGCGCAGGGCCTGCTGGCCGGCATCAACGCCGCGCTGTTCGTGCAGGGCCGCCAGGGCTGGTGCCCGCGCCGCGACGAGGCCTACATCGGCGTGCTGGTGGACGACCTGATCACCCACGGCACCAGCGAGCCCTACCGCATGTTCACCAGCCGCGCCGAATACCGGCTGCAGCTGCGCGAGGACAACGCCGACGCGCGCCTGACCCCCACCGGCCGCGAACTGGGCCTGGTCGACGACCGCCGCTGGCACGCCTTCGAAACCAAGCAGGCCGCCGTGGCCAGCGAAAGCGCGCGCCTGCGCGGCCTGTGGGCCACCCCCGCCAACGCCCTGGGCCGCGAGGTGCATGAAACCACTGGCGTGGCGGTGAGCCGCGAAACCAACGTGCTCGACCTGATCAAACGCCCGGAACTGGACTACACCAAGCTCATGCAGGTGCCCTCGCTCGGCCCCGGCGTGGACGATGCGCGCGTGGCCGAACAGGTGGAAATCAGCGTCAAGTACGCCGGCTACCTGGACCGCCAGCGCGAAGAGATCGAACGCCAGCAGCGCCACGAGAACACTGCCATTGCCGAAGGCTTCGACTTCGCCGCCGTGCGCGGCCTCTCCGCCGAAGTGCTGCAGAAACTCGAACGCGTGCGCCCGCAGACCATCGGCCAGGCCCAGCGAATCCCCGGCATGACACCGGCCGCGATCTCGCTGCTGCTGGTGCATCTGGAGCGGGCGCGGCGGGGGAAGGTGGCGTGAGTGCGCGTGCTGCGCGGGGCGTTGGTTGAGCAGAAGACGTTTGATCTCCTGCGCAACGCCTTCGCGTCATGCACCTGACCGCGTTACCCAAGAAGAAGCCCGCGCAAGCGGGCTTCTTCTTTTTCATGACTGCGGAAAGCGCGCTGCGGCGGCCACTGCTACCGACAAGCATCCAGCGTTGAACAGCCGCAACGCAGCGCCGCTCACTCGTCGTTCGTGCTGCGGCTGATCAGCAACAAGCCATTGCCCACCGTCACCTGCAACGCATCGCCCACGGCAAAGCCGCAACGTTCCAGCCAACGGCCGGACAGGCGCAGCCTGGGCACGGCCCGGCCAACGACCTGTTGGCCCCGGCGCTCGTCGTAGTACAGATAGCCCATCGTGCAGCGCCTGGGTATGCGCGCCCAGCCGCTGGAAGCGGGCGGCATGGGCAACGGGGGCGAGAACAACTCCGGAACCGGCGCGGAATCGATCATCCGCGACGCGGATGCCTCGTGCCTGGATGAGCTACGGTTGGACGCAACGGTGGAAACGCGTGTGACTTCCTTGGTACGGCTCATGTCGGACTCCTTGTGCGATAGGGAATCCGCCGCCTTGCTGTCAATCGAGGGTGGCGGACGGTGCGCGGTTGACAGACCGGCCACAAGGAACCGGCAGGCCTTTCGGCCTCCGCACACCGCCCGCCGTCGAACTGGCAGCTTCGCCCATGCCGAATACCGGGCAGAAGAAAAGCGCCGGCATCGAAGATGGGCGCTGGTGCGCCTTGTGGTTTCAGGCTGTCAAACCCGGCTGCGGAGTTTGCCGCAGCGGGTTGATGGTGCTATCGAACCCTTCGGGATGTCAATCAGACTTCTCCCATATGGTCGAAAAGGGAACCCTTCCTCACTGCATTGTTGAAGGCAATCAAACTCACGGACCCCGCCACCGGAGGCCTATCTGTCATACCGCTGATCGAAGCTTAGCTATGAGCCCGCGTTGTTCGTACAATTCGCCCACATCGCGCTCCACCCCATTGAGAACGATGCTCGGCAGTAGTTCGGCGAAAGGTATCCAAAGGATGGTGGATAAATGAAGTCAGGGACCTTGATGATTCATACATCACGGGACGACGTTGCTCCCTTCGTGCAAGACGTCCGTAGAGCGGCCGATGCTCAGACTTTGGCGCTGGGGTTCTTCCCAGCCAATGTCTATGTCGATTTTGCCAGGCGCGAACAACTTTACGTAGCAACTCGTCTAGTCGACGGAAAGCCAGTCTATGCAGGACACCTGCTCTTTGACCTACGGTACCCGCGCGCCAATATTCTGCAGATGTTCTGTGACACGAACAGCCGACGTCTGGGCGTAGCGTCCCGGCTCTTAGCCACCCTAAAAGAAGCACTCACTCGACACAATTTCGTCGCCATATACGCGCGAGTAGCTGAAGATCTTGCGGATGCCACCGCCTTCTGGTCGGCACAGAATTTCTATCAACAGCGCATAGCCCCTGGTAGCGCAGCCCGCAAGCGCCGGATAGCTGTTCGTGTATTAGAACTTGAGTCGCCTCAGCTATTTCCACCTAGTGGGCTTAGTACTGCTGTACAAGACCCATTAGGGCTGCAGGCGCAAGTAACCGGTGAACCACCGCTATACCTTATCGATCTCAATGTCCTTTTCGACCTGCAACCCCGTCGTCTTCGCCACGCGACAGCGATTAACCTCTTTCGCGCTTGCAACGAAGGCACATGTCGACTAGGCATAAGTAGCGAAATACGGAACGAGTTGCGCCGGCATCAACCAGAGCAGGGCCGCACCGATCCAATGATCGAGCTGGTCGCGACACTACCTGAGTTCCTGCCGGATTTTGCGGACGACGAAATGTGTACGCTGATTTCAGATCTTGCGTTGATTGTCTTCCCAGCACAGTCTCGAAATGGGCAACTTTCTATCAATGACAAATCTGACCTGAAGCACCTCGCGATAGCTATCAATCAGAAGCTTAGCGGCTTCATAACCAGCGAGATCGCGATGCTTCAAGCCGCTGGCACACTTCAGGAGACCTACGGAATTCAAGTTCTTTCACCAGAAGCCTTCGAGCACCAAGAGCAACAGTGGACCGAGGGAGTGTCTGTCCAAACCGTATCGGAATCGCAGCTCATCACGCGCGCGATGGAGAGTGGTGACACCCAAGAAGTTCGACGATTGCTCCGCCAATGCGGACTTTCGAATGGAACTATCACTCACAGTTGGCTAACACCGGATGGCCTTCGGCGAGCCACACATCAGACCGTCGTGCACTGTGGAGAAAGCTGCGTTGGCTATATCACGTGGCCCATGATCACAGAGGGAGCTAAGTACCCAGCACATGCAGCAATCGATGAGACGCATGCGGAGGCTTCCAACGTAGCTCGGGAACTGCTGCGCCACATCATCCAGCATATGGACAACCACAGTCCCTGCATCGTTTCATTGACGCTACCGACCCACCAGTCCCACCTTCGTGAAGTTGCGCTTTCATTGGGCTTTCGTGCTGCCCACAAGCACTCCCCTTTGGTCAAAATGATCGCGGGATATGTGCTAACCGGTTCAACATGGAAGACATACCGCTCAGAGATCGCTCGACTTTGTGGACTGAAGTTGCCAGAGGCTCAACCTAGCTTCGTGAGTGCCAGTCAAGCCATAGAAATCTATTCACCCGATGGCAACCGACGCTATCTCCCCTTGGACTTGCTAGAGACACTGCTTTCTCCAGTGCTGCTCTGCCTCGCTGATCGTCCTGCGGTCATAAGCCCAATTGAACGGCGATTTGCCGAGCCTTTGCTCGGCCACTCCCGTCAAGCATCATTGCTTCCAGCGCACTCAGCATCCCTTTACGCAGCTAGGCACTACCTGTGTGATCCACGTTCACTAAAGCACTTGCAACGGGGTGCGCTGATGCTGTTCTATGAATCCTCAAAGGGTGGCGGACAGCAAGCCATCGTCGCTGTAGCACGTATCGTGGAATCCTATCTCAGGAGACGAGACGCACTCCTGCTATCTGATCTCCAGTCGTCTGTGCTCCGGCCAGAAACGTTAGACCAGATAGGTCAAGCTGAAATCAAGGCGGTGAGTGTCATCGACAACATCTTCCCTTTAAAAAAGCCAGTGACGCTAGCCCAACTCCAGCTACTAGGGTGTGGAAATCCTAACCAGCTAATTACGACAAACCCTATCACCAACGACCAACTGACCAACATCCTTCTTGAAGGCTTTTCCGATGACTGAAGCTCAGCACATTTTAATTTCTCTTGAACCCCGGCATGCCGAGAACATCCTATCGGGGCGCAAGCGTGTTGAGCTTCGCAAACGACCTATGAATGTTGGTGTAGGCACGACTGTCTGGATATACGCCAAGCTGCCAATTGGTTCCGTAGTTGGCAAAGCGAAGGTAAAGGAAGTCCACGCAGCGACACCAGCAAGCATTTGGCGACGGTTCGGGAAGGACACTGGTGTCACGAAGCAGGAGTTTTCCGACTACTACAGCGAATCATCGCAGGCTGTGGTACTAGTGCTAGAAGAAACCACACGCTTCGAGAGATCGATATCACTTGATCACTTGCGAAAGACAACTGGGGCGTTTTATCCCCCACAGTTTTTCACACGTCTGTTCCCCGAACATCCCGTTTTCAAGGCCGTAAGATTTGCTGCATAGCGCTTAGCCAAACGTATTGCCCTTTCTCGTCCGTGACACAGCCATGCCCGCCTTGCGTTCCTTCCTAGACAAAACCCCCACCCTCGGCCAGCGCGTCTACATCGACCCCGCCTGCACCATCATCGGCGACGTGGTGCTGGGCGATGACGTGTCGGTGTGGCCGGGCACGGTGATCCGCGGCGATGTGAACCATGTGCGCATCCGCGCGCGCACCAATGTGCAGGACGGCACCATCATCCATGTCAGCCACGAAAGCCCGTACAACAAGGGCGGCTACCCCACGCTGATCGGCGAGGGTGTCACGGTGGGGCATGGCTGCATCATCCATGCGTGCAGCATTGGCGATTACTGCCTGATCGGCATGGGCGCGTGCGTGCTCGATGGCGCGGTGATCGAGGACGAGGCGTTCATCGGCGCCGGTGCGGTGGTGGGGCCGGGCAAGCGGGTGGCGCGCGGTGAGTTGTGGGTGGGCAACCCGGCGCGGCCGGTGCGCACCTTGAGCGCGAAGGACATCGAAGGGCTGCGCTATTCGGCGGACCATTACGTGCGGTTGAAAGACCAGTACCTGGGCATGGCCGGCTGACGGGGGCCTGCGGGGCAGGCCCCGCAGCTACAGGCATCGGCGGCGCTGGCCGTTGCCCGCGGGCCGGGCTTGGCCCACACTGCCGGCCTCGGGCGTGGGGACGCCCTTTTTCCAGGGAAAGGAATATTCCATGTCGATCAGAACCATGGCGCTGGCCCTGCTGGCCGGTGCAACGCTGCTCTGCGCCGCTTTGCCGGCCGCATACGCACAGGATGAGCAGGACGCCGCGGCGTTCGTGCAGTCGCTGCATTTCCGCTCCGGCACCATCGAAGTGCCCGCGGCCAAGGCGCGCTTCAACCTGGGCCCGGAGTTCCAGTACCTGGACCAGGCCGATGCGCGGCGCGTGCTGGAAGACCTGTGGGGCAACCCGCCCGACGCGGACGTGCTGGGGCTGGTGGTGCCGCGTTCGCCGGGGCTGGCGGATGACGACAGCTGGGCGGTGGTGGTGACCTATTCGGACGACGGCTACGTGTCCGACGAGGACGCGTCGAAGATGAATTACACCAAGCTGCTGCGCGAGATGCAGGAGCAGACCGAAGCGGCCAACCCCGAGCGCGAGAAGGCCGGCTACGGCACGCTGCAGCTGGTGGGCTGGGCGGTGCCGCCGCGCTACGACGCCGGCAACAACAAGCTGTACTGGGCCAAGGAGCTGGCGTTCAACGGCCAGCCCAACCACGTGCTCAATTACGACATCCGCGTGCTCGGCCGCCACGGCTACCTGAGCCTCAATGCGGTGTCGGGCATGGGCGAGCTGGGGCTGGTGCGCACCGGCATGGAGAAGCTGCTGCCGATGGCCGAGTTCGAGCCGGGCGCGCGCTATGCCGACCACAACCCCAAGACCGACAAGATCGCCGCCTACGGCGTGGCTACGCTGATCGGCGGCGGGCTGGCGGCCAAGGCTGGGCTGTTCGCCAAGCTGGGCCTGATCTTCGCCAAGTTCTGGAAGCTGCTGCTGATCGGCGCCATCGCGCTGGGCGGGGTGGCACGCAAGTTCTTCGGCGAGCGCAACAAGGGCACGGTGCGCTGACCTGCGCGCGCCGCCACGGTGCCCGGCGCAGGCTGGGCATCGGCGGCGGCGGCGGGTAAAGTCAGCCGCTGACAGGACGCCACCGAGACACGCATGCCAGCGGCAGCCGCCCGGTTTGGATACCGGGTTTGCGACAACACACGACCCTGCGCGCGACCGGCGGCGCCCGGCCGTTGAACGCAGCGCCGCCCATGCTCGATACCTACCGCGAGGTGATCACGCCCGAAGGCGTGCCGCTGCAGTTGCCGGCGGCCGGCCCGGTGCCGCGCGCGCTGGCGTGGCTGGTCGACCTGATGGTGCGGTTTGGCGTGCTGGGGCTGATGAGCCCGCTGCTGATGGCGCTGGGCGGGCTGGGTCAGGGCCTGTACCTGGGGCTGATGTTCCTGCTGTTCTGGGGCTACCCCATCGTGCTGGAAGTCTGGTTCGGGCAGACCCTGGGCAAGCGCGCGCTGGGCCTGCGGGTGGTGGCGCGCGACGGCGCACCGCTGGGCTGGATGCCGGCGATCGTGCGCAACCTGCTGCGCACCGTGGACATGCTGCCGTTCGGCTACGCGCTGGGCCTGCTGGCCTGCCTGTGGGATCCGCACGGGCGGCGGCTGGGCGACCTGGTGGCCGGCAGCCTGGTGGTGCACGTGCCGGCGCCGGCACCGGTGCCACCGGCGCGCATCGACAGCGTGCTGGCGCCGCCGCTGCCGCTGCAGCCGGCCGAACAGCAGGCGGTGATCGCCTTTGCCGACCGCGCACCGGCACTGTCGGGCCCGCGCCAGAACGAGCTGGCCGACATCGCCAGCGGCCTGAGCGGGGCACGCGGGCAGACCGGCGTGCTGCGCCTGTATGCGATGGCCAACTGGCTGCTGGGGCGGCGATGAGGCAGGAACAGTTCGTCACCCGCCACGAGCACGAATGGCGCCAGTTCGAGGACTGGCTGCAGCAGCGGGGTGGCAGTGCGCGCAAGGCGCGCAACACGCCGTCGCCGGACCTGCCCGGCGACGAGACCATTCCCGAGCGCTACCGGCGCCTGTGCCAGCAGCTGGCGCTGGCGCGCCGCCGCGGCTACAGCCCGCAGCTGGTCGAGCGCCTGCAGCAGCTGATGCAGCGCGGCCACAATCTGCTGTACCGCGCGCCGCCGCCGCGCTGGCAGCGCGCGCTGGAGTTCCTGTTCGCCGGGTTCCCGCAGCTGGTGCGCAGCCAGGCCGCGGCCATGTGGGTGGCATGCGCACTGTTCGTGCTGCCGCTGGTGGGCGTGTTCGTGCTGCTGCAGTACAAGCCCGAACTGGTGCACCTGCTGCTGGACCCGCAGCAGATCGCGCACATGGAGAAGTCGTACGACCCGTCGGCCGAGCACCTGGGCCGCACCCGCGACAGCGGCACCGACTGGGCGATGTTCGGCCATTACATCATGAACAACATCAGCATCGGCCTGCGCACCTTCGCCAGCGGCCTGCTGGCCGGCGTCGGCACGGCGCTGGTGCTGCTGTACAACGGGCTGACCATCGGCGCGGTGGCCGGCCACCTGCAGCACATGGGCTATGGCGACCCGTTCTGGCGTTTCGTCGCCGGGCATGCGCCGCTGGAACTGACCGCGATTGTCATTGCCGGTGGCGCCGGCCTGCAGCTGGGGTTGCGGCTGATCGCGCCGGGCCGCAAGCGGCGCATCGACGCGCTGGTGGACGGCGGGGTGATCGGCGCGCGGCTGTGCCTGGGGGTGGCGTTCATGCTGCTGCTGGCGGCGTTCGTCGAGGCGTTCTGGTCGTCCATCGCCGCGGTGCCGGCCTGGGGCAAGTTCACCGTGTCCGGCGTGCTGTGGGCGCTGGTGTTCGGCTGGCTGTGGCGCGGCGGCCACGGGGGTGGCGATGCGCATTGACCAGCTCGACGTGGTGCTGCGCGCCCGCTCGCAGTGGGAGGCGATGGAGCTGGGCACCGCGCTGGTGCGGCGCCACGCCGCGGCCATCTGGACGCCGTGGCTGCTGCTCACCGGCCCGGTGTTCGTGCTGCTCAACCTGGGCGGGTGGTGGCTGGATGCCTTGTGGCTGCCGGCGCTGCTGATGTGGTGGCTGAAGCCGGTGTTCGAGCGCATCCCGCTGTACGTCATATCGCGCGGCGCGTTCGGTGCGGTGCCCGGTACCGCGCAGACCCTGCGCGCGCAGATGCATTGGGGTGTGCGCGCGCTGCCCGGTTACCTGCTGTGGCGCCGGCTGAGCCCGGCGCGCGCGCTGCTGATGCCGGTGGACCTGCTCGAAGGCGGCGACGCCGTGCAGCGGCGGCAACGGCGGCGCGTGCTGGGGGGCGCGGCCTATGGCCATGCCACGCTGCTGACGCTGGTGTGCTGGCATTTCGAAGTGATGCTGCAGGTGGCCGGCATCGCACTGGTGTTCATGTTCGTGCCGCTGGATTCCCTGCCCGAGTCGCTGCGCGTGGCGGTATCGCTGATCGGCAGCGACACCCCGGCCTGGGTGTGGCTGGGCTTCAATCTGCTGGCCTGGGCCGCGATGACGCTGATCGGCCCGTTCTACAGCGGCGCCGGCTTCGGCCTGTACCTCAACCGCCGCACCCAGCTGGAAGCCTGGGACGTGGAAATCGCCTTCCGCCGCCTGCGCGCACGGCTGGCGCAGGCAGCGTCGCTGGTGCTGGTGATGGTGATGGGGCTGGCCATGCTGCCGCTGGCGGCGCCGGTGCATGCCCAGGATGCCGCCACCGCGGCCCCGGCGGCACACGACAACCACAAGGCGGGCGGGTCGCAGGCCACGGCCGCCGCCACGCCCGCGGATGTGTTTGGCGCTGCGCAGGTCGATACCGCCGGCTTCCGCCAGGCCGCCGCGCGCGCCTATGACGACCCGCAGCTGGGCGCCAGCCACACGGTCTGCCGCTGGGAACGCCGCAATGCGGAAGCGGACAAGCCGCAGCCGCGGGAGTTTCCTGGCGGCCAGTTGTTCGGCGCGGTGGCCAAGCTGCTGGCCCTGCTCAGCGAAGCGGCCCTGTGGATCCTGGTCGGCGCGCTGCTGCTCGTGCTGGTGCTGACCGCGCGCTGGTGGCTGCCGTGGCTGCGGGGCAGCGGGCGCCGCCGCCGCCGCGAGGCCGAATCGGAGGTCACCGCGCACGCGCTGCAGCTGCCCGACACCTTGCCGCCGGACATCCTCGCCAGCGCCCGCCGCCTGTGGCACGACGGCAAGCCGCGGCACGCGCTGGCGCTGCTGTACCGCGCCAGCCTGGACGAACTGGCGCAGCGCGCCGACATCGTGTTGCCGCCGGGCAGCACCGAAGCGCAGTGCCTGCGCGCCGCACGACGCATGCCGCAGGACGCGGACCGGCGCCTGTTCGCGCACATGGTGCGCACCTGGCAGTACGCCGCCTATGCCGGCCGGCTGCCGTCGGATGACGCGTTCCAGGCACTGCTCGACGCGCTGCACCAGCAGTACGGGTGGCCGGCATGAGCGCACGCGTGCGCAATGCGCTGATCGCCCTGGCGGTGCTGCTGCTGGCCGGACTGGCGGTGATGTGGTTCCTGCGCAGCCACCAGCGCGTATGCCAACCGGCCACGCTGCCGGCCTACGGCGAACCCACCTTCAACCCGCTTTTCGCGCTGCGCGAGGCCCTGCGCCGCGACGGCGTGGACGCCGAGACGCGGCGCACGCTGGACCTGGCGGGCATGCAGCTGCAGCCGCGCGATACCGTGCTGCTGCTGGACGACCCGCGCCAGCTCACGCCCGCGCAGGTCGAGCAGCTGGTGGAGTGGGTGGAGTACGGCGGCCACCTGCTGCTGCGCATGCCCGCGGCCGACGATGCGCTGGATGGCGAGCAGACGCTGTTCGGCCGTTTCGGCATCGCACCGGGCAAGGTGGCGCCGCGCTGCCAGCCCTGGCATGTGCCGGGGCAGGAGGAGCACCAGGAATTCTGTGCCGGCCCGCGCTTCACCCTGGGCGAGCACGCGCGCGTCGAACGGCGCTGGGGCGATGCCATCGACGCCACCCTCGCCTACGCGCGGCTGCGCTACGGCAGCGGCCGGGTGGATGTGCTGGCCGACATGGATTTCCTGCGCAACGGCCGCGACACGCAGGACACCGGCCTGCGCGGGCTGCCGCACCGCGACCTGGCGCGGCTGGTGCTCGCGCCCAACTACGGCAAGGGCCGCATGCACCTGGTCTACGCCGCCGAAGCGCCGTCGCTGTGGCGCATCGTGCTGCAACGCGGCTGGCCGATCTGGCTGCCGCTGCTGCTGGCGCTGCTGGCGTGGCTGTGGATGCGCGCCCAGCGCTTCGGCCCGCTGCAGCCGTCGCCGCGGCAGGAGCGCCGCTCGCTGCTTGAACACGTGCGCGCCAGCGGCGAACACCTGCACCGCTACGGCAAGTCGCCGCTGCTGTACGACGCGGTGCGCCAGTCGTTCCTGGCGCGCCTGCGGCGGCGCGCGCCGCTGGCCGCCGCGCTTGCCGGCGATGCCCAGCTGCAGGCCATCGCCGACCACCTGCGCTGGCCCCTCGAACGGGTGCGGCTGGCGCTGCAACTGCCCCCGTCACGCGACGACGCCGCGCTGCGCGAACGCATCGCCCTGCTCATCCAGATGAGAAACCAGCTATGACCGACCTGCCCGCTCCGCCCGCCCTGCCCGGCGATGCCCCCACCCCGGCGCCCGCCCCCGGCAACGTCGAACTGATCGAACGCGTCGAACGCCTGCGCGACGCGGTCGGCCAGGCCTTCATCGGCCAGGCCGAGGTGCTGGACCAGATCCTGGTGGCGCTGCTGGCCGGCGGCCACGTGCTGATCGAAGGCGTGCCCGGCCTCGGCAAGACCCTGCTGGTGCGCGCGCTGGCGCAGGCGCTGGAGCTGGACTACGCACGCGTGCAGTTCACCCCCGACCTGATGCCCAGTGACGTCAGCGGCCATGCGGTGTACGACCCCAAGACCGAGAGCTTCAAGATCCGCCGCGGCCCGGTATTCACCCACCTGCTGCTGGCCGACGAGATAAACCGCGCTCCGGCCAAGACCCAGTCGGCGCTGCTGGAGGTGATGCAGGAAGGCCAGGTCACCATCGAAGGCCGCGCGTTCCCGCTCAGCCCGCCGTTCCTGACCCTGGCCACGCAGAACCCGGTGGAGCAGGAAGGCACCTACCCGCTGCCGGAAGCGCAGCTGGACCGGTTCCTGCTCAAGGTGCTGATCGACTACCCGCAGCTGGAAGACGAGAAGCGCATGGTCGCGGCGATCACCGCCGGCCGCAGCGCCAGCGATTTCGACCTGACGAAGGTGCCGCGGGTGATGAGCGGCGCCGACGTGGTGGCCCTGCAGCAGGCGGTGGCGGCGATCATCGTGGACCCGCAGGTGATCGACTACGCGGTGCGCATCGTCGCCGCTACCCGCAAATGGCCGGGCATCGCGCTGGGCGCCGGCCCGCGTGGCAGCCTGGCGCTGGTACGCGCGGCGCGCGCGCAGGCGGTGCTGGCCGGGCGCGATTTCGTCACCCCCGACGACGTACGCGAGATCGCCAGGCCGGCCCTGCGGCACCGCATCGCGCTGGCACCGGAGCTGCAGATCGAGGGGCAGTCGGCGGACGATGCGCTGACAGCGCTGCTGGCCAAGGTGGAGGCACCGCGCAAGTGAGCCTGCGTGGCGGCCAGGCGGCTTGGATCCCGGCACCTGCGTACCCGGCGCGATGGGCGGGCCCGGGGTGGGCTGCTGTTGCCGTCATTGCGGTGCATTCGCCCATTGCGGCGGCCGAACCCGCAGGAACTGCTGTTGCTGTTGCTGTTGCTGTTGCTGTTGCTGTTGCTGTTGCTGTTGCTGTTGCTGTTGCTGTTGCTGTTGCTGTTGCTGTGGCTGTGGCTGTGGCTGTAGCTGTAGCTGTAGCTGTAGCTGTGGCCGTTGCCGTTGCCGTTGCCGTTGCCCGTGATTTTGCTTTTGCCTCCCGGCTTTTGACCCTTGTCGCCGTAGAGCGGGCCGAGCACCGCAGCGGGACGAGGGGCGAAGAGGCGCACGTGTCTGAGCGGAGCGAGTTGTGCGCCGTCCCCTCGGCACGCGAGGCGCGCAGGGAACCGATGCGGCGTAGCCGCGTCGGATCGCGTCCGGCGCGTGTTTCTCTTGGTTACTTCTCTTTGCACGAGCAAAGAGAAGTAACTCGCTCCTGCGAAGCAGGAGTGAAAGCCTTGCCTTCGAGCTTCCGCTTTAGCTCCATGCCTGGGCTGCTATCGTTTTGCTTCAGGAAAGCCAAGGCAATGGCAGGGACAGAATCAAGAGCTTTCGCTCCCCTTCGGGGCGCGAGCTACTTTTCTTTGCTCGTGCAAAGAAAAGCTAGCCAAAAGAAAGCACGCCCTGCCTGCGCGCCCGACGCGCTACGCGCGCCGGGTCCACTCCACCAGCGGGATTTTTCTACGCGACATCCATGTCCCGTAGAAAAACGGCGTGCATCCCTGCACATCGCCCTTCGGGTTTTTCCCACTGGCTCCGCCGCTGCGGAAGGGGACCCCGAAAGTCAAAAACCAAAAGCAACCGCAACCGCAACCGCAACCGCAACCGCAACCGCAACCGCCAGAATCTTCGCGCCTGCGCATCTGCCTGCAGTCAACGCACCCGGCATGAGGGCCACCGCATGAGGCCCGCCCCGCTGTTGATCGCACTGCTGGCCGCATGGGGCCTGCTCGGCATCGCCGTCGCCCTGCACTGGCTGCCCACCACCGCCTGGATCGCGGCCGCCTGCGCGATCGCCGTGCCCGCCGTGGCCGACGCGCTGTGGCTGTGGCGCCGGCCCACGCCAAGCGTGCGGCGCGAACTGCCCGAGACCCTGGCGCTTGGCGTCGAGCGCGAGACCTGGCTGCAGCTGGACAGCTTTGGCCGGCAACGCGTGGACGTATTCGACCTGGTGCCCGGCGGCTGGGCCATGCGCGGGCTGCCTCGCACGCTGCGCATGGCGCGGGCCAGCGAATCGCGCTTCAGTTACCACTTCACGCCCGGCGCCCGCGGCATGTTCGATTTCGCCGGCGTGCAGCTGCGCCTGCATTCGCCGCTGCGGCTGTGGCGGCATTCACGCGTGGTCGCGCCGCAGCAGACGGTGCGGGTCTATCCGAATTTCGTGCCGTTGACCCGGCTGGCCCTGCTCAGTGCGGAAATGGCCTCGCGCCTGGTCGGCGCACACCTGAAGCGGCGGCGTGGCGAAGGCACGGATTTCCACCAGATGCGCGAGTACCGCGTCGGCGACAGCCTGCGGCAGATCGACTGGAAGGCCACCTCGCGCGCGCGCAAGCTGATCTCGCGCGAGTACCAGGACGAAAAGAACCAGCAGCTGGTGATGATGATCGACACCGGCCGGCGGATGCTGGCCGACGAGGGCGGGCTGTCGCATTTCGACCACGTGCTCAACGCGTCGCTGGTGGTGTCCTACCTGGCCCTGCGCCAGGGCGACGGCGTGGGCCTGTTCGCCAGCGGCGGCGAAAGCCGCTGGGTGGCGCCGCAGCGCGGGCTCGGCGCGATCGACACGCTGCTGCGCGCCAGCTTCGACCTGCAGCCGCAACCGGTGGCCACCGACTACCTCGCCGCGGCCACCGGGCTGTCGCTGCGGCAGTCGCGTCGCTGTCTGGTGATGCTGGTCACCAACGTGCGCGACGAGGACATCGAGGACCTGCTGGCCGCCGTGCGCCTGCTGCAGAAGCGGCACCTGGTGTGCGTGGCCAGTCTGCGCGAGCGCGAGCTGGACGATGCCCTGGCGCGCGGCGCCGATACCCTGCCCGACGCGGTGCAGGCCGGCGCCATCGCCCGCTACCTGCAGCAGCGCGCAGCCGCGCACGAGGCGCTGCGCAGCCACCGGGTGATGGTGCTGGACGTCACCGCCGAGGAACTGCCCGGGGCGCTGGTGGAACGCTACCTGGCGGTCAAGCGCGACGGGCTGCTGTAAGCGCGCGCGGGCAGCGCTGGCAGGTCCTGGTGGACCCGCCAGCCGCGGCAATCACTCGTGGATCGTGTAGGAGCCGAGCTTGCACAGGTCCTGCGTGTCTTCGGTGATGTCCAGCCCCGAATCCTCGTCGAACTCGAAGCGCATGTCGTACACGCACTGGCTGCGGCCATCGGCAATGGTGACCCGCACGGACTCGCCCGGCCCCAGTACATCGGAGCCCAGCACGTCTTCCTCCCAGTCGTCCACGCCGGCCGGCGAGGTATGGAAGTAGGTCATCACCGCGGAGGTGCCGTTCTTCAGGGTGAAGACCAGGTCCTGGGCCTGGGCCGCCGGTGCAAACGCGAGGGCCGCCAGCAGCGTGCCGGCGAAAAGCTTCTTGTCGAACATCAGGGTTCCTTCATGCAGAGGGGATGGGTGCCCTGGCACGCGGCGCCGTTCTCCCCAACGGCGCCGGTGTATTCATGAATTGGCAGCGGGATTTGAGCTTCGCGGAAGCGCGAAGTCAATCACTATATTTTTCGCGAAGCCGCGTTTTTCATGAAGTTTTCCGCCCCTGTTTTACGGTTGCGCGCGACCACGCCGCGGCCTTCCGGGGCATTCCGCGCAAGGGCGACGCCCGGCCCCGCGCGATGGCGGGGCGGGCCTGCGGCAATGCGCGGGGTCTCAGACGTAGATGCGGGTATTGCCGGCCGGGGCGTCGTCGACGATGGCGTGCGGCAGGAAACGGGCGCTGTCGCGGGTGATGCGGCTGTCGTCCTCGCGCACGCCGATGCCGCAGGCGCGGTCGCCCACCACCCAGCTGCCGACCAGCGGGTAGTTGCCGTCGAATGCCGGCAGCGGATGGAACGCCTGCACGATGCACGGCCCGGCGTAGGGGCCTTCGCTCTCCTGCCAGCGGCCATCGCTCATGTGCATGGCGACGTTGGCGCCTTCGCGCGAGTGCAGCGGCTTGCGCACCCAGCCCGCCGGCAGCGCGCTGCCGTCGTCGAAGTGCGCTTCAAGCAGGTTGGGGTGGCCGCGGTAGCGCTGCCACAGCAGCGGCAGGATGCCCTTGTTGCTCAGTACCGCCTTCCACGCCGGTTCCAGCAGGCGCACGCCGGAACCGGGCAATGCCGCGCCGAATTCCTCGCGCATCAGGTCTTCCAGCGGATACAGCTTGAACAGGCTGCCGATCACCACGTCGTCCAGGTCGGTGAAGCGGCCGTCGGCCGACAGGCCGATGTCCTCGATGGCGATGGCCGCGCCGTGCAGGCCGGCCTGCGCCGCGCAGTCGCGCAGGTAGGCCACCGTGCCCTGGTCCTCCTCGGAGGCCCCCACCGCGCTGAAATACAGCGGCGGCGGCAGCTGCGCCGACAGCTCGGCGAAGCGCTCGACCAGGGCCTCGTGCAGCGAGTTGAACTGGTCGGCCTGCTGCGGCAGCGCGCCGCGGTTGCGCTGGTCCTCCAGCCATTGCCACTGGAAGAACGACGCCTCGTACAGCGAGGTCGGGGTGTCGTAGTTCAGCTCGTACAGCCTGGCCGGGCCATTGCCGTCGTAGGCGAAGTCCAGGCGGCCGTACAGATGCGGGTCGCGGCGCCGCCAGCTCTCGGCGATCCAGTCGCGGAACGGCGCCGGGATCGCCAGCCGCTCCATCAGCTCCTCGCTGGCGACCACGTCGCCGACCAGGTCCAGCGCCATCGCGTGCAGCTCGGCGCTGGGGTCTTCCAGGTCGTTCTCGATCTGGCGCAGGGTGAAGGCGTAGTACGCGGTCTCGTCCCAGTACGGCGCGCCGTCGATGGTGTGGAAACGGAACCCCGCCTCGGCCGCGCGCGCGCGCCAGTTGGAGCGCTCGGCAATGGCTACCCGCCTCACTGCATCAACCGCCGACCGTGGTACGGCTGCCGCTGCGCGCGCCGAAGCCGCCGCGGCTGGCGGTGACGGCGCGGTTGGGCTCGCTGCTGACCGGTGCCAGCCCGGCCTTGCCGGCGCCGATGCCGCTGGCGGTGTTCATGCCGCCGGTACCGGCCGGCTTGGCCCAGCCATTGGCGTTGTCCTTGAACGCCGGCTGCGCGGCCGGCGGCGCGGCCACCGCCCCGGCGCGGCCGCCGTTGAGCATCTGCGACATGAAGAAGCCCATCATCATCGGGCCGATGAACGAGGTGCCGGCGCTGGTGTGCTGCTGCACGCACTGCTCGGCCGGGTACTCCTTGGCGCACGCTTCCTTGCTGGCGTACTTGGGCGCGGCGTCGGCGGCCTGCTGCTGCGCGGCGGCAAAGGCCGTGCGGCAGGCGGACGGATCACCGGTGGCTTCGCTGCAGGCTTCCACCGAGGTGTACAGCCCTTCCTGCACCTGCACGGATTCCTCCTTCTGGCAGGCAGTGAACAGCAGCGGCGCGGTGCTCATCAGCAGCAGCGCGGTGGTCCTGGATCGCTTCATCGTCGTAGCCCCATGAAAGTCGTCCCCGAATGATGCCCGATCCGGCCATGCAGGCGGAAATCGGCCGCGCCACCAACCTGAACGCCGTTTCAGGTAAAGGCCGGGCCGACGGGCCAGCAGCCGGGCCGGCGCAGGCCTGGCAGGCCACACGCCGGCACCGGCGTGCGCGCCGCGATGGTTGCAACAGCAACCGGGTTCTTCATGCAGAATCGATGGCATTGCGTTCCGCTGCCTTCCCCATGCCCGACTACCGCTCGAAAACCTCCACCGCCGGCCGCAACATGGCCGGCGCCCGCGCCCTGTGGCGCGCCACCGGCATGACCGATGGCGACTTCCACAAGCCGATCATCGCCGTGGCCAATTCCTTCACCCAGTTCGTGCCCGGGCACGTGCACCTGAAGGACCTCGGCCAGCTGGTGGCGCGCGAGATCGAGGCGGCCGGCGGCGTGGCCAAGGAGTTCGACACCATCGCCGTGGACGACGGCATCGCGATGGGCCACGACGGCATGCTGTACTCGCTGCCCAGCCGCGAGATCATCGCCGACTCGGTCGAGTACATGGTCAACGCGCACTGCGCCGACGCGCTGGTGTGCATCTCCAACTGCGACAAGATCACCCCCGGCATGCTGATGGCCGCACTGCGGCTGAACATCCCGGTGGTGTTCGTCTCCGGCGGGCCGATGGAAGCCGGCAAGACCCGGCTGGCAGAGCACAAGCTCGACCTGATCGACGCGATGGTCGCGGCCGGCGACGAATCGGTCAGCGATGCCCAGGTGGCCGCCATCGAGCGCAGCGCCTGCCCGACCTGCGGCTCGTGCAGCGGCATGTTCACCGCCAACTCGATGAACTGCCTGACCGAAGCGCTGGGCCTGTCGCTGCCGGGCAACGGCACCGTGGTGGCCACCCACAGCGACCGCGAGGCGCTGTTCAAGCGCGCCGGGCGGCTGGTGGTGGAACTGTGCCACCGCTGGTACGGCGGCGAGGACGCCAGCGCGCTGCCGCGCGGCATCGCCACGTTCGAGGCGTTCGAGAACGCGATGACCCTGGACATCGCCATGGGCGGCTCGACCAACACCATCCTGCACCTGCTGGCCGCCGCGCAGGAAGCGGAAGTGGCCTTCGACCTGCGCGACATCGACCGCCTGTCGCGGCGCGTGCCGCAGCTGTGCAAGGTGGCGCCGAACACGCAGAAGTACCACATCGAGGACGTGCACCGCGCCGGCGGCATCATGGCCATCCTCGGCGAACTCGCGCGCGGCGGGCTGCTGCACACCGGCGTGCCGACCGTGCACAGCCGCACCCTGGGCGACGCCATCGCGCGCTGGGACGTGACCCAGGTGCAGGACGCGGCGGTCCACCAGTTCTACAAGGCCGGCCCGGCGGGCATTCCCACCCAGGTGGCCTTCAGCCAGAGCACGCGCTGGCCGTCGCTGGACACCGACCGTGCCGACGGCTGCATCCGCGACGTCGCCCATGCCTTCTCCAGCGAAGGCGGGCTGGCGGTGCTGTACGGCAACCTCGCCGCCGACGGCTGCGTGGTCAAGACCGCCGGCGTGGACGAATCCATCCACGTGTTCGAGGGCAGCGCCCGCGTCTATGAAAGCCAGGACGCCGCGGTGAAGGGCATCCTCGGCAACGAGGTGCAGGCCGGCGACGTGGTGGTGATCCGTTACGAAGGCCCCAAGGGCGGCCCCGGCATGCAGGAAATGCTCTACCCCACCAGCTACCTGAAGTCCAAGGGCCTGGGCAAGGCCTGCGCACTGCTCACCGACGGCCGCTTCTCCGGCGGCACCTCGGGCCTGAGCATCGGCCACTGCTCGCCGGAAGCCGCCGCCGGCGGCAGCATCGGCCTGGTCCGCGACGGTGACCGCATCCGTATCGACATTCCGCAGCGTGGCATCCACCTGCTGGTGGACGACGCCGAACTCGCCCGCCGCCGCGACGAGCAGGCCGCGCGCGGCTGGAAGCCGGCACAGCCACGCCCGCGCAAGGTCAGCACCGCGTTGAAGGCGTACGCGCTGCTCGCGACCAGTGCGGACAAGGGCGCCGTACGCGACAAGGCATTGCTCGACGGCTGACGCCACGCCCGGGCCCGCTCAGATCGGCTTTACGGCACCCGGCAATCGCTCCAACGGAACCGGCAGACCGCCGGTGCCACGGCCCAGCACGTGCGTGTGGATCTGCTTGGTCGCCACTTCCCAAGGGCCGGGCAGCGCCTGCACCGTGCGGATACCGTAGGCGGCCCCAGCAAGTGCGTGGCGAACGGATACCGCAACGCGCAGTGGGTGGCGGGCTTGGCGATGCACGCACGCGCGTGCGCAACCTTGGATGGCCCACCTCGGGTTTCCCCAGCTACAGGGTGGCGCCCGGCCCGGCCAGTGCGCGGACCGACGGACACGCGCCAGAAGGGAAACAGGTACGGCCAACCCGGCCCGCCATCGGCACCGGGGTACTTGCGTGCCGACGCGTGTGGCAGGTGGACCCGGCCATTGCCGCCGGCCGGATCCTGGCCCTGCAGCACCAGCGACCGCCTGCGCTGCCGCAGCGGCGCCCACGCAGAGATTCCGGCAGGGGCACGCACCGGTCACGGCCGCCCTTGTCACTGTGCCCGCTGATTTCCCTACCGACGAAATCCACGCACTTGATTCGCAGGCGCTGGCGTTCCAGCAGGCACATGCCGGTTCGGTACCGCAGGCGCGCCATCGACTCCCGCTCCCGCTCCGGCAATGCCTGCGGCAGCCGCGCCACTTCCTCCTGCGACAACACCACTGGCAGCCGGCGGAGCCGCCTGCCACGCACCACTTCTGCCATCTGCGGCAGTTCAACCCCCCAGCACCACCCGTTAAGGAAACAGCAACGCCGACAATGCCTGGTTCCGGGTGGCCGCGGCCACATTCGACGTGGTTGCCAGCGAGGTGAGAGACGCCTCGACCTCCTTCGCTCCCAGCGCCCCCGGGCGACGCTTGCCGTTGGCGCTGATGAAACGGCGGCCCCACCCCACACAGGCCCGTCCGGTACCGGCGCTGTAATGCCATAGCCGGATCTGCTCATGCATCCGGTCGAGCAGGCGCGGTGACCCGGATTTCGATACACCGGCGGTTCGAGGGGGTAAACCATGGGCAGCATTCCTGCCCCGTAACGCTGTCATCGTGCAGGCGATACGAAGCCCTCCACCATCACGCAACCCGTTGATGCCCGTCAGGGTTTATCCGGCTCACGAGCCGGATGGAAGCCTGCCATACTTGGAAAGACGCAACTGATAGGCGGCTGAATAGGTGTTGGCTCCCATGATGGCACCCCCGAAGAAATCGTGCCTGCTCAGGCTGTGGTTCCTCGCATTGCTTGCCATATCCTTCAGTGCAAGCGCAATCGTCATTCGTGATGACGTTGATGACTCAAAGTATCGAGTCCCGTCGTCTGAGTTTTCTGCGCTGGTTGACATGCCTGGCGAGGGACACGGCGTGTTGATTGCTCCGCAATGGGTGGTTACCGCCGCCCACGCCGTCACATGGCAATCTGAAATTGCACAGGTAACCATTGCCGGTGTGCCACGAGATGTTGAACGTCTTGTGATACACCCCGGATATAAAAAGCCGCCACAAAATCTGCTTGACCAAGCGCTTGCCACTTGGGATTGGACCCTTTTCAGGGTGCTACTCTCCTCTTCGGATGACATCGCACTTCTCAAACTGGCACAACCCGTAGCTGACGTCTCTCCGGTCGCAATCAACAAGAGCGATGACGAGTTCGGTCAAATCATCAAGGTCATAGGAAAAGGTGCCACGGGCAACGGTGTCACCGGATACGAATTCAGCAGCTCCCATCGCACTGAACTTCGCCGTGCGTACAACAAAGTCACAAGCGCTGATGGTCGCTGGCTCTGCTATATGTTCGACAAACCGTCGGATGCCCTTCTCCTTGAGGGCGGGTCAGGAAGCGGCGACAGCGGCGGGCCGGCCCTGCTGCAGACTGAGAAGGAGTTGTTGTTGGCCGGGGTGACTTCTTGGTCAGATCCACAAAGCATCGACAGAACACCCGGGCGTTATGGTCAAATCACTTGCAATGTCCGCCTCAGCCATTACAAAGACTGGATTGAAAACATTATTTTCAAACGGCCGTAAGTGTCGGCTGGCAATTCGTTCAAGCCGACGCCGCTTCACGGCACGACGTGACTCAGGTGTCAGACCCCATGAACAGCTACGACCTCGCGCCTGACCCGGAAACTCTAGCAACGCTCCACCAGCTCAAGCATGGGGTCGTGTCCGCTGCCACGTGCCGAACGTTCCCGCATCTGGCGAAGTGTACGCAGCTTTTCCTGCAGTGTGCGGATGGCCGCTGGATTGAGCTAAGCGCGCGCGGCGAAGACCTGGAATTCAAGTTTGAGGTCTTCACCCTGCATGTTCGACCTGCAGAGCGCATGAACCCAACAGCGCACCATGAGCTCCTGCTCACCGGCCCAGTGGAAGTGGTTCCACTCCTTACGGAGGACTGGATCGATCCTGCAATTCCGGCCGGGTCAACTCTGGGGTCAGGCCCGGTCGTCCAATGTGCAGGAGCTCCGGGCTCGGCTTCTGCCTCCGCTAGTGCAGTCTGCCGCTACCTGGGCGGCGTTCGCTTCCGTGATGCAAAGGGCGTAGTCCTCCATGTGGCAACCTCGGGTTTCCCGTACGACTTGCACGTAACAGGCATCTCAGACGACCCCGAATTCCGCAAGGGAAATTACGTGGCAGCCAGACTTGGGTCCTGACAACTCTTCCAAGCCGACGCCGCTTCGCGGCGAGACTTCACTCAGGTGTCATGGCCCATGAGACCGACTTTGCGCTGGTTGCTGCTAGGCCCGGTCATTGCGCTCGTCGTCCTGGCGTCATGGTCGCTCTACCCGTTGGGGCGTTTTGCGGCGCTGTCGGCGTGTCCAGATTCATTACGCGTCACTGAGTCCACCACAGACTTCTCACAGCCGGACTATTCTGTGGAATCCATTGTTTGTTCCACTGGCTGGTTCCCGGTTGCAGAGGCCTCGCTCGTGATTCTGGCAATCATTGTGTCATTTCTGGCCGCTGGCGTTTCCGCTTATCGGCTTTCGCCTTCCCATCGGCGGCTGTCGGCGGCACTGTCGTCACTGATAGTCGTTGGGCTCGTAGTCGCGGCGTTTGCATATCAGCCCTAGCAACTCATTCAAGCCGATGCCATTTCGCCGGCCAGCTTGATTCAGCCATCAGGCTTCAATTGAGAGATCACGATGAAATTCAAGACGATACTCCTCGCCACCATGCTCGCGCTCTCGCCGTTCTCCATACGCGCCCAGAGCGCGGCAGAGCAGCCACCAGGGGCAGATACTCAGATCGAGATGCAGAAATTTGAGTTCGAGAAACGCATTGAGATGGAAAAGCTCCACGTAGAGCGGCAGAAAGCATGGATCAGCGGTGCGGCATTCATGGTCCCCCTGATGGTCGCAGCCATAACCTTCGCACTAGGCATCCGGAACCAGGCCGAACAATCACGGCTGCAGCGGGAGTCACAGGAGAAGTCAGCCATTGCACAGTTCGAGTTGAAGGCAGCGGAAATAGTCCTGTCAGAAAAGAACCCGACGGCCCTGAAGAACAAGGCAGCCGCACTTAAGGCTCTTTTCCCGCACAGATTGCCGAAGGATTTCGTTGCTCAATTCGATCCAAAGGACTTTGAAGGGAGTCCTCGTGGAGAGGGCGGGGTCGAACCGAAGCTCAGGTTTTTTGAGATCGCCGCAGAAAATCCAGAGAAGGCGAAAGAACTGGCGGCCCTGTGGGGTGAGTTGTTTCCAGGCGACACCTGGGTCCAACGAATCAAGGCCATGACTTGAAGCCCAACCGTTCATTCGAGTCCATCCCGCCCCACGGGTCGGATTGATTCCACAGTCAGGTACCACATCATGGCCACGAAGTCCGTCAAAGAACTCCTGGATGACGTTCGCCTGCTCGGCGACGAGCAGTTCTCATTGGTTGAGTCCGTTCGCAAGCTCGTCAGGGAGACCATTCCGTCCGTGACCGAGGAGGTCAAATACGGCGGCATTCTCTTCGCCTCAGGCGTGCAGTTCTGTGGCGTCTTCGCCTACAAGCAGCATGTCTCGGTTGAATTTGGCAGCGGCGCCAGGATCAAAGACACTGCCGGCCACCTGGAAGGCGGCGGCAAAGGCCGAAGGCATCTCAAGCTGCGCTCGGCAGATGACATCAGGGCAAAAGCGTTGGCCCATTACCTTCCGTTGGCCCTGGAGGCTGCGAGGAGTGGTGCCTGATGATTCAATCAGGTCGATACCGCTTCGCAACGGGGCTGAATTCGGGATCCAGGCCTACATGAGACTGTTCGTCGCCATGTCCATAGTTTCCCTTCTCTGCTCATGTGGACGCCATGAGCCAGTCGCCTGTCCTGGGAGTATTTCGCCCGGCAGTCGCACTGGGACTGAAGCCGCTGCCATTAGTGATGCCTTGGTACGAAGCAAAGGTCGTTGCGGCCCAAATGCCCGCAACTGCCATGTCATAGCTTCAGAGAGTAACGATGGCCAGATTCTTGTTGGCATACATTTCCTGGTGCCAAACGACAGCTCCGGAACCTGTGCGCAACGCATCGGGGACGAGATCATCTTTGTCTACACAAGGGACGGACACTACCGTGAAACCATTCCAGGGATGTAGACCCATGAGTTCATTCAAGCCGACGCCACCTTCCGGATCGGCATGACTGTGTTGATTGTCATGGGACAGAGATCACAACGTGTCCTCGAGACGGACAAGACCCTTCCCGGTGTTTTGCCGGCATTTGCAGTCGCCGCATTCTTCTTTCGCGATGGAATAGGTCCAATGGCTTTTCTAGGGCTTGCCATCGCATTGCTTGTTCAGATACTCCGGGTCGCGTTCTCGCGTGGGCGCCGCGAGGCGCTTGTCCATATTTTGGGTGTTCCCCGGTGCGCAGTACACACTCCATCCTTTTCATTCGGGCCGGCGCCAGCCAGCGGTCCGGCCTGATGCGGGTGCCTGGCACCTTGGAGAACCGTCGATGGATGCAGACACGCGGGTGGCGCTGTGGGAGGCCTTCTCCGAATTTTTCCTGGATACCGAGCTGGACGAAGCCGTGTATCAGCACGTGGCGCGCGTTGTCAGGGCGTCCGGTGTTACCCGACTGGAAGCGGAAGCGGTCTTGTGGAACGAGGTCTTTCCCGTTCTTCACCGCAATCTGCAATCGGTTGCCGGGGAGTGGGCGGGCTGGAGCCGGGAGTGGCTTGTGGCCAACATTCGCCCCTCGCAGGGCGTGGCTCGCCGAACAGGGCCAACGGTACTCGTCGAGGAAGTGCAGGGTTGCTGGGATGAGGTGCTGATGCACCTGGGCGCAAACACCTGCTAGCCCTTCGCTGCCGACACCGCCGTGCGGCGTCGTTGCCTTGGCACCTGGGTCAGGCCTGCAACCGCCGCGCATTGTGTCGTCCATCAGACGCGCATGTCCTGCGTACCCGGCTTCCTGTCCGAAAGGACCGCGACCAGCGTCTCATTGCCGGCCGGCGGATGCCCGTTGCGTTGAGCCGGCCAGTGCCGCGGTGTCGGGTGCCAGTCTGGTGCGGCGCAGGGCGTCATGGGTGAGAAGATGCGGGCCTGCATCGGCCCGACAATGACCCCGATGATCCAAAGCTGCAGGACGGGTGCAAGGCATGCGAGGATTCGTGGCGGAAGGACAGCGACCGGACGGCAGGCAATGACACTGGCGCGGCTATCCGGGTCATGTGTGGTTTCTGCTGGTCAAAGGTCTGCCTGATCCACCGCATCGCCACCTGGCAATCCACTCGAACTGGGGCCGCCAGGCACCGCAGCTCAGCCCAGGTGCCAGGGATATCGACAGGAGCGTGCCGCATGCCCAACAAGAAGCAGCCGACCACGTTTTGCAGCCCGGTCCTCGTCGCGGCGGGCCGGGCGTTCTCGTTCGCCACGGTTCCACCCGAAGTGAGCAGATCCCATCTGCGACGCGGCAGGATGACGGCCCACGTGTCCATCGGCACAAGTCATTTCGATGCGCGGATGGAGCCCGATGGCAAGCTCGGGCATTGGTTCATCGTCCCACCCGGCGTCATCAGGAAGGAAGCACTGGCGGCGGGAAGCAATGCGCTGTTCACGCTGGCCAAGCTGGATGAGCAACCCGATCCGGCACTGCCCGACTACTTCCAGGTGCTCCTGGACGGAAGTCCGTCCGCACGGGCGACCTGGGCGGGCACGACCACGCTGGCCAGGATCGACTGGGTTCACTGGATGGAATCCGCCAAGCAGGAGGCAACGCGGCACGAACGGGCCGCCAACGCGATCGACATGCTCGAGAAGGGAAAGAAGCGCGTGTGCTGCTTCGATCCATCGGGCTTCTACAGCAAGGCGCTCGCCTGCCCCGCGGAGGAGAGCGGCTAGACATCGGCGCGGGTGCCTGGCATGTCGATCAGGACCACTGTATTTTGTGGCGCCACACGGCCCATGCAGCCGTGTAGATTCCCCAGCGTCAGGACGTCCGCTTCACGCGATGCATCGCTGCAGGTCCATCCATGCGGGCATCGGTAGTCCGGCGCTGCGCGACCAATCTCCAGCAGGTAGTGTGCGTACGACACGAGATCCTCATGACCAACTACTTCGACAGCCCGTTCAAGGGCAAGTTGCTCTCCGAGCAGGTGACGAACCCGAACATCAAGGTCGGGCGATACAGCTATTACTCCGGCTACTACCACGGCCATTCGTTCGACGATTGCGCACGCTATCTGCTGCCGGATCGCGACGACGTCGACCAGCTGATCATCGGCAGCTTCTGTTCCATTGGTTCCGGTGCCTGCTTCATCATGGCTGGCAACCAGGGCCATCGGCATGACTGGGCATCTTCCTTTCCGTTTTTCTACATGAAGGAAGAGCGCGCGTTCTCGAACGCGCACGATGCGTTCCAGCGGGCAGGCGATACGGTGCTGGGCAGCGACGTCTGGGTGGGGTCCGAAGCGATGATCATGCCCGGCGTGCGGATCGGGCATGGCGCGGTGATCGGCAGCCGCGCATTGGTCACACGGGATGTCGAGCCGTATTCGATCGTGGGCGGAAACCCTTCGAAACAGATCAGGAAGCGCTTTTCCGATGCGGAGATAGCGTTGCTGCTTGAGATGAAGTGGTGGGATTGGCCGATCGACAGGATCGAGGCCGCAATGCCCCTGCTGTGCACATCCGACATTGTCGGCCTGCACGCCTACTGGCGCGGCAATTCCGCCTGAACCCCGGCCGGCGTGGATCCGCGCAGACCCACGTGTCCGCCAACAGCGGCCACGTGGCGGACCGGGCCCGCGGCGCCAGGATCGCCACGCCACGGGGCAAGGTGATCCTGCCGCTCCGTCCGAAGTGCGACTCCGCGGCACTCCCGGCCCGACCGCGCAGTGGCGCGCCACCGTGGAGACCAGGCGGGTGCGGCAGCACCATGCAATGCAGCAACCGGCGCAGGGTTTCCTGATTCACAACACCTTTGCGAGCGGCCATACTCGGCCGGTTGCCGCAACGCGCGGCTCGATACCCGCTGCGCATCCGAGGAACGACATGGCCAGACCCCAGAACCGCTCGCAGCTGATGGATCGGCTGGGTGCAGTGCAGTTGAACACCGTGTGGAGCTGGTGCGGGGTCAACGATTCCGAGCGCAAGGTGTATTTCAGCATCTGGACCGACAACAGCTGCACGCACGATGGCGCGAAGGCCTACCTCGTCCAGGGGCCGGAGTGGGGCATCAACGAGCAAGGCGGCAAGTCGCCGGCCAGGAATGACCAGGATGCGAAGCTGGCACTGGTGTTCGAGCAGGGCTACGAGCCGTGGTGCTACTTCATCGAGGCGAAGGACCGCAGTGCGCATCCGCGCGAGATCGGCAGCACCCTGACTTCGTTCGTGCTGCTCCTCAAGCTCGACAGGCGCGCGGACGGGAGCATCGTCGGCACCCCGCTCAAGCGGGTCGAAATCGGCTAGCGCACTGCGCACTTGCATGCGGCGCGATACCCGCGCGGCTGCTACCCAAGGAGAAACAGGCAATGGCGGAAACCGCCGCAATCCTGGCGTGGACCCTGGTGTCCGAATGCCCGGTCCCGAATGACGTGCATGAGCTGTTGGTCGCCGGTGAAACGGCAATCGCCGCATACAAGACCTTCCGCGACGCGGCCATCTTTACCAACAAGCGCCTGATCGTCAGGGATGCCCAGGGCTTCACCGGCAAGAAGGTGGAGATCTATTCGTTGCCGTATTCGTCCATCTACATGTGGTCGTCCGAGAACGGGCACGGCATCTTCAACTTCAACTCGGAGATCGAGTTGTGGACCAAGGCGGGCCACATCAAGGTCAATCTCAACAAGGGTATCGACGTGCGCCGGCTCGACCGGCTGATCGCCGAGGCAGTGCTTCTGGCCTGACAGGGCTGATCCGCCTGCCGGGCCGGTGCCACGTTCCACACCATCGGTCGCAGCACCCGACAACGCAGACACCCCACCATGTCGATCATCGTCCGCCCCGACGACCTGTCCTCGCCGCAGGTCCAGGCGCTCGTCACCGAGCACCTGGCCGGCATGCACGGCAATACCCCCGCAGGCCACGTCCATGCGCTGGCGCTCGACAGCCTGCGGGCCCCGGGAATCACCTTCTGGTCGGCGTGGCTGGACGGCCAGCTGTGTGGCTGCGGTGCACTGAAGGCGCTGGGCGACCACGCCAGCGAGATCAAGTCGATGCGCACGCGGCCGGCGTTCCTTCGTCGTGGCGTCGGCCAGGCGGTGCTGGACGAGATCTTCCGCGTGGCACGCGACAGGGGGCACACCCACCTGTACCTGGAAACCGGAACCGGTGCGCCGTTTGCCGCCGCCCACGCGTTGTACCTGCGCAATGGCTTTGCCTGGTGCGGCCCGTTCGGCGAGTACACGGCCACGGCGTTCAATGTCTTCATGGTCAGGCCGTTGGTTCCGCAGGACAGTACGGCCTGACTTTCCGGCCCACCGGCCGCACCGGTCTGGCGTGCACCGGCCGGTGCAGCCCGCCCCCGCTGGCGCCGCTCCGCGCGGACGCCGTTGCACGTCCACGCAATGCCGGCCACGGTCGCGGACTTCGTCGGCATCCCCGAGGGAGCGGCCTGCCTTGGATCGCATCGGCGGCAGGGTTCGAGGTCCGTGCACGCGCCCCCGGGCAGGCTCTCATCCATGGCGGCCGCAACGGCGGCGCGGCACCGGCGCATGCCGGAGATTCCCACCCGGCGGCTCCCCGGCAGACGACGATGGCGGCGGCGAGGCCCGGCGGGCCCTCATGCCGTCGGCGATGCCGATATCATCCCGATGCGCCCAGGCGTTGCACGGCGCGACGCCCACATAGGAAGGTCCCATGAGCGTATCGAAAGCATTTGCGATGTTCATGCGTGAAGCGCCTGCCGTCGCCGGCGCCTGGCGCGGGGTCGCCGACGCACTGGATGGCAGCGGCGCGCTTGACGGCAAGACCGCCGAGCTGGCCTATATCGCAGTGCTCGCCGCCACCGGCAACAGCTCCGGCATTCCGTTCCACGTACTGTCGGCAAAGGCGCAGGGGGCATCGCGCCAGGAAGTGCTCAGCGCGGTGCTCGTGGGCCTGCCCGCCGCCGGCGCGGTCGTGATCGGCGCGCTTCCGGCCGCCATGGAGGCTTACGATGGGAACGACCAACAAAGCCTGGCATGAGCACAACCGCATGCCACCCAATGCCACGTTCCAGCAGCGCGTCGCCTGGCACCTGGCGCACGCCGCGGCGTGTGGATGCCGCCCGATGCCACCTGCCATCGTCGAGTTCCTGAAGGAACACGGGCCACGCGACAGCGCCTGACGCACCGCCCCGGCCATGCGGCAGCGGCAGCGGCTACGCCCCCTGATTCCGCGCGGATTGGAACATCGCCGCCGGGTCGGTGAAAATGGGCGTTCAGCCCGTCGCCACGCCGTCGCCGGCCCCAGCCAAGAGTCCCCGCATGAATACTGAAGCCTCCTCCGCCCTTCCGCCGCGCGAAGCGATGGAGTTCGACGTGGTGATCGTCGGCGCCGGCCCGGCCGGCCTGGCCACCGCCATCCGCCTGCGCCAGCTGGCAGTGGAGAAGGGCCAGGAGCTGTCGGTGTGCGTGCTGGAGAAGGGCTCCGAGCCGGGCGCACACATCCTGTCCGGCGCGGTGATGGACCCGCGTGCGCTGGCCGAGCTGTTCCCCGACTGGCAGGCCAAGGGCGCGCCGCTGAAGCAGGCGGTGACCCGCGACGAGTTCCTGTTCCTGGACGCCACCGGCGCCAAGGCCACTCCCAACTGGCTGCTGCCCGAGTGCTTCCAGAACCACGGCAACTACATCGTCAGCCTGGGCGAGGTGACGCGCTGGCTGGCGCAGCAGGCCGAGGCGCTGGAAGTGGCGATCTTCCCCGGCTTCGCCGCCGCCGAGGTGCTGTACGACGACAACGGCGCGGTGATGGGCGTGGCCACCGGCGACATGGGCATCCACAAGGACGGCACGCCGGGCCCGAACTTCGAGCGCGGCATGGAGCTGCATGCGCGCTACACGATCTTCGCCGAAGGCGCGCGCGGCCACCTCGGCCGCCAGCTGATCAGCCGCTTCAAGCTCGATGCAGGCAAGGATCCGCAGTCCTACGGCATCGGCATCAAGGAACTGTGGCAGATCGACCCGGCCAAGCACGAGCCGGGGCTGGTGGTGCACGCGGCCGGCTGGCCGCTGGACGACGATACCTACGGCGGCGCGTTCCTGTACCACGCCGACGGCGGCAAGGTCTCGATCGGCTATGTGGTCGGGCTGGACTACCGCAACCCGTGGCTGAGCCCGTTCGAGGAGTTCCAGCGCTTCAAGACCCACCCGTCGATCCGCAAGCACCTGGAAGGCGGCAAGCGCATCGCCTACGGCGCGCGCGCGATCACCGCCGGCGGCATCCTGTCGCTGCCCAGGACCGTGTTCCCGGGCGGCGCGCTGGTCGGCTGCGAGGCCGGCTACCTCAACGTCAGCCGCATCAAGGGCAGCCACGCCGCGATCAAGACCGGCATGCTGGCCGCCGAGGCGGCGTTCGAGGCGCTGGTGGCCGGCCGCTCGCGCGACGAACTGGCCGCCTACCCGGAGGCGTTCGAGAACAGCTGGCTCAAGACCGAGCTGCTGCAGTCCAAGAACTTCAAGCAGTGGTTCAAGAAGGGCCGCACCCTGGCCACGCTGATGACCGGCATCGAGCAGTGGCTGCTGCCCAAGCTGGGCGTGCGCAACGCACCGTGGACGATCCACCGCGCCAAGGCCGACCACGAGTGCCTGGAGCCGGCCAGCAGGCACGCGAAGATCGAGTACCCGAAGCCGGACAACGTGCTGACCTTCGACCGGCTCAGCTCGGTGTTCCTGTCCTCGACCAACCACGAGGAAGACCAGCCAAGCCACCTGACGCTGAAGGACCCCACGGTGCCGGTGCGCATCAACCTGGCCGAGTACGCCGGCCCGGAAGCGCGCTACTGCCCGGCGGGCGTGTACGAATTCGTCGGCGAGGGCGCGGACACGCGCCTGCAGGTCAACGCGCAGAACTGCGTGCACTGCAAGACCTGCGACATCAAGGACCCGACCCAGAACATCGTGTGGGTGACCCCGCAGGGCGGCGGCGGACCCAACTACCCGGCGATGTGATGCGCCACGGCGGCCGGCCCCGGGGCATGGATTCCGTGGCGGCGACGCTGCGGCGCCTGTCGCTGGCGGCGGCGTGCCTGGTGCTCGGCGCCTGCGGCCAGCGCGATGCGTTCAACCACGCCGCCGACGCCACGCCGCATCAACGCGAGCTGGAGCGCGCCTTCGCCATCTGCGCGGGCTGCCACGATACCCGCGCCGACCTGGGCCACCGGGTCGGGCCCAACCTGCATGGCGTGATCGGCCGGCGGGCCGGCACCGCGCCGGGCTACGCCTACTCCGGGGCGATGCGCGCCAGCGGCATCGTCTGGGATGCGCGGACCCTGGATGCCTTCCTGGCCTCGCCGCAGAAGCAGGTGCCCGGCACCCGCATGCCCAACGCGACGTCCGACCCGCAACGCCGCAGGGCGGTGATCGAGTACCTGTCGCAACCACCGCGCTAGCCGGGCCCGCGCGACCACGCCGGAGGCGGATGGTCGCGACCGCGGCCGCGCTCAGCTCCCGATGTGCTCGCGCAAAAACTCCTCCAGCGCGCGATAGAAGGCGATGCTGTTGTCGTCGTTGTAGAAGCCGTGGCCCTCGCCCGCGACCGCCATCCAGCGCGGCGCGTTGCCCGCCGCTACCAGCGCCGCACGCATGGCGTTGGCCTGTGCGATCGGCGTGCGTTCATCGCGTTCGCCATGCACCAGCAGCACCGGCGCCTTGATGGCCGCCGCCAGGTTCGCCGGCGAGTTCGCCAGCAGCTCGTCGTCGCTGCGGCCGATCACCCGCTCCAGGTAGTTGCGCCCATAGGCGCTGTCCTTGATGTCGCCCTTCCTGTACATCATCTTCAGGTCGTAGACGCCGGCCAGGCCCACCGCGCAACGGATCCGCCCGGGTGCGCGCGCGGCCAGCATCATCGCCGAGTAGGCGCCGAAGCTCGCGCCGTACGCGCAGACCCGCTGCGGATCGGCAAGCCCGGCGGCAACCGCATGGTCCAGCCCGTCCAGCAGGTCCTGCTGGATGCGCGTGCCCCATTGCAGGTAGCCCAGGCGCTCGAACGCACGCCCGCGCCCACCGCTGCCGCGGTAGTTGACCTGGACCACCAGGTAGCCGCGGTTGGCCAGGAACTGCGCGTCGGTATCGTAGAACCAGTCGTCGCTGACCCCGTGCGGGCCGCCATGCGGCAGCACCACGACGGGAAGGCGGCGACCGTCGCCGTTGCGCGGGATCGTGAGCATCGCCTCCAGTTCGACCC
Source organism: Stenotrophomonas sp. 17(2023) (assembly GCF_030345315.1). NCBI lineage: Bacteria > Pseudomonadati > Pseudomonadota > Gammaproteobacteria > Lysobacterales > Lysobacteraceae > Stenotrophomonas > Stenotrophomonas sp. 17(2023). The sequence goes on along the minus strand of NZ_CP128405.1, from coordinate 150,540 downwards.
CGTCGCTGGCCTTGAAGCGCACCGGGCGCCGCTCGGCCATCAGTGCCGGGTCGATCCCGTCGCGCGACTGCAGCACCTTCTCCAGCTTGTTCGTGGAGCGCTTCAACACATACCAGCTGCCGGGGTCGCGGTCGCTGGCGATGTGCACCAGCACCACCTGGCCATTGCGGCTGACATCGACGAAGGTCACGTGCTGCTGCGGCAGCAGTCCCGCCAGTGTCCTGTGCAACTCGGCCTCGGGGCGGCCCGGGTCGAAGTAGACCAGCCGCGGACGACCGCCCTGCGCCGCGGCGGCGAACGGTATCGATGGATGGCCGGTCCACTGCGTCAGGCCGACGCTCGAAAAGCCATCGCCAACGAGCACCTCCGCGTTGCCCCCATCCAGGTCGCTCAACACCAGCTGCGACGGCCCGTCGGCGTGGCTGAGCGCGCCATACACCCTGGTGTTGTCCGCCGAGAACGACATGGGCGTCCAGATGCTTCCGGCCTGCGGCGGCGCCAGCGGCTGCCAGCGCCTGCCATCATCGGACCGGTACAGCAGATGGGTGTCGTCATCATCGCGCCCCCATGCATAGCGCGCGACGCCATTGCGGTCGATCACGAACTCCAGCTGCGGCACGTTGATGTCGGCGATGAGCTTGAACGTCGGGCGCTGCGTATCGACCACGTAGAGCATGGACGAGGTCGGGTTGCGCTTGAGCTGGCGCATGTAGAAGCGGCCATCGTTGCTCTCGGCCACGCTCTCGATGTAGCCGAAGCCGCGATCCAGGCCGGCCGCGGCGTTCTGCTGCTCGTAGCCGTAGATGTAGCGCTGGTTCTGGCCATCGAAATCGCTGGCGATGATCTCGCCGGTGGGCAGCGGCTTCTCCAGCGAGCCGTACTTGCGGCCCTTGGCCACCACCAGGCGCCCGTCACCTACCCACACGATCTGGAACGGGCTTTCGTAGCGCGGCAGGCGCAGTACCGCCATCCGCTGCATGTCCGACAGGCGCAGCACCTGCACGGCGTGGTTGCCCTGGCCGAAATCGGTCGAGAGCGCCAGGTAGTCGCCGGTCGGCGACAGCCGCGGCATCGAGAACGGGCTGGCCTTGGCGAATGCCTCCACCGGCAATGCCTGGGCCTGTGCCGACGGCACCCCCGCCATGCCCGCCAACGTCCCTGCCAACAGCAACACGAGCCCGCACCATCCCCTTCCCATGACAACACTCCAGAAGCCACGTAGTGGGCGCAGCGTAGGCCAAAGACCGGTTCCCGGGAAGGGCGCGGAGGGGCTCAGGACGGTGGCGCATCGCCGGCGCCACCGAGTGCCTGGCAACGGCCACAGAAGAATGTGCGGCGCCGTGTCCTGCCCATGTAGAGCTTGCTGATCGGCCCACCACAGGCCGGGCAGGTCCGGCGGGTATGTACCTGCCAGTGCTTCTTCAGCACGAACGCGCGCTTCCAGGCGAGGAACTCGAAACTGTACCGGCGTGCCTGCGCGATCAGCTGGCCCAGCCTGCGAGGCGGCAGGTCGCCGACGCGGGTAGCCGGATGCACGCGGATGCGGAACAGCACCTCGTTCTTGATGATGTTGCCCACGCCGGAGAATATCTGCTGGTCCAGCAACGCATCGCAGACCAGTGTGGCGGGCGAGGCCTCGAGCTTGCGGCGGGCCAGGGCCGGGTCCCAGCAATCGCTCATCACGTCCGCGCGCCAGTCGTACACCTGGTCCAGCGGCTGCTCGATGAACATCACCGAGCACGCATAGACGTTGAGCTCGCCGTTGTCGAAGCGCAGCGCCACCCGGGGGGCTGCCGGCTTGCGCTGGTCGACCAGCCAGCTGCCGAACATCATCAGGTGGATGCGCAGGCTGAAGTCGTCGAATTCCAGCAGGAAGTGCTTGCCCCAGCTGCGCACGGCCCGCACCCGGCAGCCGTGCATGCGCGCCAGCGGCTGGCGGGAGTTGCCGCCGACCTCGCGCACGGTGCAGCCGGTGAACCGCCCGGCCGCCTCACGCAGCAGCACGATCGACGGCCCTTCAGGCATGGCGCCCAGCGCACGTCCGGGCAGCGGATCCGTACGCTGACGCCAGGCGCCTGCGAGGGGGTAACAGCATCAGACGGAGAGGAATGCGTGGTGACATGGGCGCTCCTGATGCGGAGCGGCTACCGTCCCATCGCGTTTGTCATGCGCCGGTGAACCGGCGTAGGTGCGGGCGTGAAGCCAGCCACTCCGACCACCACCGCCCGTGGCGCCTGTTGCGTGGGCAACGGATGCCGGCCGCGGCGCCACCGCGCGCCGCGCCGTGGGACTCAGCTGTGCTTGACCAGCCGGCGCCGGCCGGTGGCCGCCTGCGCCTTCGGGGTGAGCCTGGCCACGCCCGGGATCAGGAAGTCGGCCACGCTGCGGCCGTGCTTCGTCTTCGCCGCAAGCCAGCGTGGCATCCGGCCGCGGCCGGTCCAGGTGTTGCGGCGATTGTCGGGGTCGCGGTACTTCGGCTCGACCTTGCCGCGCTTGCGCCGGGCGCGGGCCTTGGGTTCCGGGGGCGCCGTGGCGGCGTCGGCCCCGAAGATCTCCTCGATCGCGTACCCGGCAGCGCGTGCCTGGGCCGCCAGCAGGCGCCTGACCTGGGCCGCGGGCGGGCGCTCGGTGAGGGTCGTGTGCCGCGCGCGGGCGTCACGGATCAGCGCGTCCAGTTCGCGGACGCTCAGTGGGGTCAGGTCGATAGGCATGGGGCTAGCCTCAGTTCGGGCCGCACGGGTGTCAAGGAATGATTGCACCTGCACGCAGGGCCCGCTTTGGCTCCCGCCAGGCAGGATCGGTCGCCGGGCCGGCACCGCGGCGGGCGACGCCTGCTCCACGGCGCCGCGCGGCAGCGGCATCGCGTGGGACGCGCGGTCCCGCGGATGCCTTCCTGGAAGCCCCACAGGCGGGTACCGGCCCCACTCATGCCCAACACGACGTCCGCCCCACGGTACCGCAGGGCGGTGCTCGACTACCGGTCATCGCTGCCGGGGTAATCCGCGGTGGCAGCCGCGTGCGGCTTCAATCCAGGGTCTGCACGCCACCGCCGTTGACGAACAGGATCTGCCCGCTGACCCAGCTGGAAATCGGCGCGGCGAAATACAGCACCGCCCCGGCGATGTCGTCCGGCTCGCCCAGGCGCCTGATCGGCGTGTGCGACAGCATCCGCTGCTCGATCTCCGGAGTCAGCACCGTCGCCAGCGCCGCGGTGCGCACCGCGCCGGGGCCCACCGCGTTGATGCGGATGTTGTCCGGGCCGTAGTCATGGGCCAGGTTGGCGGTCATGTGGTTGATCGCGGCCTTGGAGGCGGCATAGGCGCTGATGGCCGGGCTCTTGTTGATCGAGCTCATCGAGGACATGTTGATGATCGAGCCGTAGCCGCCCTTCTTCATGTGCGGGGCGCACAGCTGGGCCAGCCGCCACGCGCTGAACACGTTGATCTCGAACGGCCGCTCGAACTGCTGCACGGTGATCTCGAACGGGTTCTCGCGCCCGGCGCCACCGCCGCCGGCGTTGTTGACCAGGATGTGGATGCCGCCCAGCTCGGCGGCGGTGCGCTCCACGGTGCGCACCAGGTCCTCGTCCTTGAGTACGTTGCATTCCAGCGCCAGCGCCCGGCCACCGTTGGCGGTGATCTCGGCGGCCACGCTCTGGGCATCGGCCAGCTTCAGGTCGGCGATCGCCACCGCCGCACCATGGGCGGCCAGCATCAACGCACTGGCGCGGCCGATGCCGTTGCCACCGCCGGTGACGATGGCGGTTTTTCCAGTGAGATCGAACAACGGGTTCGGGTTCATGGGCGTCTCCTTGCGGGTGAGGGCGCGCGCCCGGTCAGGCCGGGCACGCCCCGCTCAGGCCGAAGCGGTGCCCGGCCCGGCCCGGTCCGGTTGCCGGGCCGGAGCGGGAGGAAATCCGGGGTGAAAGCGCCACCGGCAAGCGCCAGCGGGCCCGTTGCCGCGCACGCCGCGCAGGGGCCCGGCAGTGCCGGTGACGCTGTCCGGCAGCCCAATTGGGGGAACCGCCGGGAAGTTCCCGGCGGCGCCATCTAATTTATGTACTGGTCAGTTTGATATTCAGGGGCGATTCCGTTGGCTAACGGATAATTCACACCTGTCGACCGGCAAGCCGCATCCGCCGGATCGATCAAACCAAAATAAAAAAGGTAATCCGTAATGAAGACTTCCCTGATCGCTCTGGGCCTGCTGGCCGCCCTGCCGTTCGCTGCGTCGGCGACCGATGGCCTGTCCTACAACTACGTGGAAGGTGGTTACGTGAACACCGATGCCAAGGGCGGCGACGCCGATGGCTGGAAGGTGAAGGGTTCGGTGGCGGTGCACCCGAACTTCCATGTCTTCGGCGACTACAGCGCCCAGGAGACCGATAAGTTCAAGAATGACGTCGACCAGTGGCGCGTGGGCGTGGGCTACAACTACGGCGTGGCCCCGAACACCGACCTGCTGGCCCGCGTGGCCTACCAGCGCTTCGACCTGCAGAACGCCCCGACCCTCAACGGCTACAGCGCCGAAGTCGGCGTGCGTACCGCCTTCACCCCGATGATCGAAGGCTATGCGCTGGCCGGTTACGAGGATTACAGCAAGAAGGCCGGCTACAACCCGGACGGCGAGTTCTACGGCCGCGTCGGCGCCGCCGCCAAGTTCAACGCCAACTGGGGCGTGAGCGGCGAAGTGAAGCTGGGCAAGGGCGGCGACAAGGAGTGGTTCGTCGGCCCGCGCTTCACCTGGTAAGCCATCGCGACATCGTTTCAAGGGCGCGTGCTCTCTCTCCCCCGCGCCCCCGGAGCCCGGTCCTCCCCGACCGGGCTCTTTCTTTTGCGCCAGCGCCGCTGACGGCAGGACAGGTCCGGCGAAGCGGGGCGGAATGCGCACTTGCGTCCGGGCCTGCGGGCGCCCGCAAGATGGCAACAAAAAGCCCGGCATCGCCGGGCTTTTTTCTTCATCTTCGCCGATTTCTACTTGAACAGCGTTTCCGGGTACTCCGGCTTCTGCTCGCGTGCCAGCAACTGCTTCAGGCCCTCGGAAGGGCTCAGCTCGCCGTGCAGAACCGACTGCACCGCCTTGGAAATCGGCAGGTCGATGCCGTGGCGGCCGGCCTGGCGCATGACCTCGTCGGCGGTCTGCACCGACTCGACCACCTGGCCGATCTCCTTCACCGCCTCGGCCAGGCTCTGGCCGCGTCCCAGCGCCAGCCCCAGCCGCCGGTTGCGCGACAGGTCGCCGGTACTGGTCAGCACCAGGTCGCCCAGCCCGGCCAGGCCCATCAGGGTCTCGGGCTTGCCGCCGATGGCCGCGGCCAGCCGCAGCATTTCGTTCAGGCCACGGGTGATCAGGCCGGCGCGGGCGTTCAGGCCCAGCTGCATGCCGTCGGCCACACCGGTGGCCACCGCCAGCACGTTCTTCATGGCCCCGCCCAGCTCGGCACCGACCATGTCCTCGCCGGTATAGGCGCGGAACGCCGGGCCATGCATCGCATCGGCCACCTGCTGGGTGAAGTCGGCATCGTCGCCGTGCACGGTGATCGCCGTGGGCAGGCCCAGGGTGACCTCCTTGGCGAAGGACGGGCCGGTGACCACCGCCAGCGGCACGTCCGGGCCCAGCACCTCGCGCGCGACCTCATGCAGGAAGCGGCCGGAGCCGGGCTCGAAGCCCTTGGTCGCCCAGGCCACGCCGGCACCGGCCGGCAGCAGCGGCGCCAGCGCACGCACGGTCTCGCCGAAGGCATGCGACGGCACCACCACCAGGATCCAGCGGGCACCGGCGACGGTGCCGGCCAGGTCGGTGCTGGCGCGCAGGGAATCGGGCAGCGGAATCCCCGGCAGGTACCGGGGATTCTCGTGACGACGGTCGATCGCCTCGACCACGTTCGCGTCGCGCCCCCACAGCACGGTCGGGTGACCATGCCGTGCCAGCAGGCTGGCCAGCGCGGTGCCCCAGGAGCCCGCGCCGAGGACGGCGATCTTTTCCGCGTCGTTGGTACTCATCCGCAGGGATGGACCCGGGTCAGGCGTTGCCGGCCGGCTCGGAGTCGGCCAGCGACGCGCCGTCGGCCTGCTGCTGGCGCTGGCGCAGGGTTTCGGCGTACAGGCCTTCGAAGTTGATCGGCTGCAGGTAGAACGGCGGGAAGCCACCGGCCTGGATCAGGTCCGACACCATCGAGCGCACGTACGGGAACAGGATGTTCGGGCACTGGGTGCCGAGCAGCACGTCGATCGCCTGCGGCTCCAGGCCGATCAGGCCGAACACGCCGGCCTGCTCCACTTCGGCCACGTAGGCGGTCTTGTCGCCGGCCTTGCAGGTCAGGGTCACGCCCAGCACCACCTCGAAGGCGTTCTCGGACAGGCGCTGCACCTTCTGGTTCAGGTTCAGCTGCAGGTCCGGCTGCACGTTCTCGTTGAAGATGGTCGGCGAGTTCGGGGATTCGAAGGAAACGTCCTTGACGTAGATCTTCTCGACGGTGAACGCCGGGCCGTTGTTGGCTTCGGCCGCGACGGCGTTGTTGTGCTCTTCGGACATTTCTCTAGGACTCCAGAACGGTTCGTTCGTTGAATGGGATTGTTACCAGACCTGCGATGGGGGCGCTGCAGCCCCCACACAAGGGCTTAACCTCAAATGAAGGCTCAGCCGCGGCCCTTCACCAGGGGCAGGTCCGCGGCCTGCCAGGCCGGCAGGCCGCCGTCGAGCACGAACACCTGCTCGAAACCGGCCTTCTTCAGCACCTTGGCGGCATTGGACGAGGCGTTGCCGGTGCGGCACACCAGCACCACCGGGGACTGCCGGGCCTGGGCCAGCAGCTTGTGCGACGGGGTCAGCTGGGCCGGCTGCACGTTGCGGCTGCCGGTGATGTGGCCCTTCTCGAAGTCGCTGCCCGCCGACAGGTCGATCACCACCGTGTTGCCGCCGTTGATCAGGTGGGTCAGCTCGGCCGGCTTGATCGATTTGAAGCCGCGGAACAGCCGTGCGATCTCGGTGACGATGATGGCGATGGTCAGGCCGGCGAAGGCCAGCGACAACATCGGGTTTCGGCCAGCGAAGGCCAGCAGCTCTTCGTAATTCACTCGGGTCACGGGTAGACAAGCGGGCGGCGATTGTCGCACAAGCCGGCCGCGGGACGGCCAGCCCCTATTGGCCCTGCCACAGGTCCGGCAGCCCCTGGGCCTGCCACCAGCGCTTGGCTTCCGGGTCCCAGCGCCAGCGCTCGGTCACCATCACCGTGCGTTCGGCCAGGGTGTTGCGGTTGATCACGCCCATCTCCACCCGGCGCTCGATGGCACCGTCCGCGGCCACGCCGGTGGAGCGTTCGCGGTAGTTGGAGACCTGTACCTGGCGGTAGCGCTCGCGCTGCAGGTCGGTCAGCGGATGCGCCTGCCAGTAGGCCGGGTCGATGAACCGCTCGGCGGCCTCGAAGTCGCTCCAGCGCACCGCCGCGACGTAGGCTTCCTGGGTCTGGGTGAGCTTGTTGCGCTGGCCGCGGCTGGGGCCGGCGGCCTGGGCGGTCAGGGCCACGCCCAGCAGCGCGGCGATGGCGGACAGGATCAGTCGTCGTTGCATGGCATCTCCCCGGAACCGGACCATCCTACCCTTTGGCCAGGGCCACGAAGCGCCCTTCCAGCTCGGCCGCGCCGCCATCGATCTGCGCGCAGACGCTGATGCGCGCCCGGCCACGCTTGTCGAACAGGGCCAGGAAGCCGTCCCAGTCCTGCGCCGGGGCCGCGCATGCGCTGGCGTCGAGGTCGGCATAGACCGGCGACCGGTAGCGGATGCTGCTGTCGGCGACGTAGACCTCCGCGTCGTGCCCGGCCAGCGCCAGGCGCAGGCTCACCAGCGCCCAGCCGGCCAGGGTCATCACCGAGGCCAGGCTACCGCCGAAGGCGTTGCCCTTGTCGTTGACGTTGGCCGCCAGCGGCGCGCGCAGGCGCAGCGTGCCGTCGGCGTAGCCGGCAATGCGGATGCCCATGGCCGCGACCGGCGGCATTGCATCGAGGGTGGCCTGCAGGCGCTGCAGCAGGGCGTCGCGGTCGGGGGTATCGGACATGGGGCGTGCGGGAACAGGAAACGGAAAGCGCCCGCATAATGCATGGAATGAACAGCCGCGCCTATGTGCCGGCCGACACGGCCTGGTACCTGATCTCCCTGCGTCCTTCCGGCCAGCACGACGGACTGCGCCGCGCCGCGGCCCGCTGCGGCGCGCGCACGGTGGCGGTTTCGCCGTGGCGGCTGCGCGCCCGCGACGATGCCGCGACCCGCGACCAGCTGCGGCTGGCGCAGGCCTGCGACCGGCTGGTGTTCACCAGTCCGGCGGCGGCCGCGGCCGCGGCGCGGTTGATGCCGCTTGGGCAATTGAAGGCCGGCAGCCTGGTCGCGGTCGGCCAGGGCACCGCCCGCGCGCTGCGCCGCCGGGGCGCAGGCGTCGTGGCGGCGCCCGCGCGCATGGACAGCGAAGGGCTGCTGGCGCTGCCGGCCATGGCCGACCTGCATGGCAAACGGGTGGCGCTGGTCACCGCACCCGGCGGCCGCGGCATGATCGCCGCCCAGGTGCAGGCGCGCGGCGCGCAGCTGCTGCGCGTGGACGTGTACGAACGCGTGCCGCTGCAGGTGCCGGCCTCGCTGTGGTCGCGGCTGCAGGCGCTCGATGCCCCCAGCGTACTGGCGGTCAGCAGCGGTGAGGCGCTTGAGCGCGTGCTGCCGCAGGTACCGCCGGCATTGCGCCGCCGCTGGCAGCAGCAGCCGCTGGTCGCCGCCAGCGCGCGGCTGGCGGAACAGGCGACGGCGCTCGGATTCACCCGGGTGCAGGTGGCCGCAGGCCCGCTGCCGGGCCAACTCGCCAGCGCCGCCCGCAACGCCCTGTTCCCGCCCGACGCGCCCTGAACCGTCCGCGCGGCTTGCAGCCGCGCTGCATCGCGGGTGATGCTTGAAGCGCACCGCCGCCGCCCGCTGGGCGGCCTGCCAAGGATGCCGTACCCCCATGAACGACGATTCCTCACCTTCTTCGCGGCGCCCCATGGCGCGCTGGATCATCGCCATCCTGCTGCTGGTCACGCTGGCCGCGGCCGCCTGGTTCGGCTGGCGCAGCTGGCAGGCGGCGCAGCGCACGGCCGAGTACGCCCGCGCCACTGCCGGCCAGCAACTGACCGCGCTGCAACAGACCGTGGAGGCGCTGCGCCGCGACCAGCGCGCCAACGCCCGCGGCCTGCAGGATGTCGCCGCCACCCACCGCATCCTGCGCGACGAGGTGCTCGGCCTGGGCCAGCGCAACGCGCTGCTGGAGGAGAACGTGGCACGCCTGGCCGACCATTCGCAGCAGGGGGCGCAGGCGGTGCGCCGCGAGGAAGCCGAACTGCTGCTCAGCCAGGCCCAGCAGCGCCTGGTGTATGCCGGCGACCTGGACGGCGCCCGCCACCTGTATGGGTTGGCCGCCGGCGTACTGGAGAGCATGGACAGCCCGGGCTACCTGAACCTGCGGCAGGCGCTGCTGCAGGAACGCAGCGCGATCGATGCGCTCGGCCCCGGCGTGCGGGTACGCACCGCCGGACAGCTCGCGCAGTGGGCCGCGGCGCTGGATTCGCTGCCGGCGCAGGGCACGGAAGTGGTCGACGCGCAGCCGGCGTGGTGGCAGCAGATGCTCTCGCCGCTGGTGCAGATCCGCCCGGCCGACCCGCAGGTGCTGGTGGCCGGCTCCGAACGTGTCGCCGCAGGCGACGCGCTGCAGGTCGAACTGACCCTGGCGCGCGCCGCGCTGGAACGTGGCGACAGCGAGGGCTGGCGGCAGGCGCTGCAGCGCGTGGACGGCTGGCTGCTGCGGCTGTGGCCGGATTCACCGCAACGGCGCAGCCAGCGCCATAAGCTGGCGGAACTGCGCGGCGTCGACCTGCGCATCGCGCTGCCCGAACTGGGCAGCACCCTGCAACAACTGCGCGCCATGCGCGACGGGAAGGTGGCGCCATGAATGCATTCCGTTCGCTGTTGGTCCTGCTGCTGGTGGCCGCCATCGGCATCCTCGGCGCGCAATGGCTGGGACAGGAATCGGTACGCGGCATCGGCGAAGTGATCGTGCGCGCCGGCGGCAACGACTACATCGCCACCCTGCCGCAGGCATTGCTGGCGCTGCTGATCGCCGGCCTGCTGCTGTGGCTGCTGTGGACGCTGCTCAGCGCACCGTTCCGCAGCTGGGCGCGCTACCGCCGCCGGCAGGGCCGGGCCCGGCTGATCGACGGCCTGCAGGCGCTGGACGGGGGCCAATGGCAGCGTGCCGAGAAGCTGCTGACCAGCGCCGCAGGCGAGAAGGAAGTACGCGCGGTGGCACTGGTGGCGGCGATGCGCGCGGCCGAAGCGCGGGACGACAGCGCCAGTGCCGGCCAGTACCTGCAGCAACTGGCCGCGCAGGATGCGACCCTGCACGCACTGCACAGCGCCGAACGCTGGCTGCAGCGCGACAACCCGCAGCAGGCCATCGATGCCCTGGACCTGGCGACCATCCAGCCGCTGCCGCCGCGCGGGCTGTGGCTGCGCACCGATGCGCTGGCCCGCGCCGGCCGCGCCGAGGAGGCCTATGGCCAGCTCGGCGCGCTGCGCCAGCAGCAGGCGCTGCCCGCCGACACCCTGGCCGCGCTGGAAACCCGCCTGGCCCTGCAGATGCTCGACGAAGCCGACAACGTCAACACCCTGGCCGCACGCTGGGAAGTGCTGCCCAAGGCGCTGCGTGCGACCCCCGTGGCGGTGGCGCGCTACGCCCGCCGCGCAGTGGCGCTGAACTGGAACGACACCGCCCTGCACAGCATCGAGCAGGCCCTGGACAACCACTGGGACGACGGCCTGATCCTGCTCTACGGCGAGCTGCCGGTGGACAAGCTCGACTCGCGCCGCGCCAGTGCGCAGCGCTGGCTGCAGTCGCATGCATCGAGCCCGGCACTGCTGCTGACCCTGGGACGGCTGGCGCGGGGCCAGGGGCAATGGACCCAGGCCGAGGAGTTCCTGCACCGCGCCATCGCCCAGGGCGCCGGCGCCGAAGCCTGGGAAGAACTGGGTGAAGGGTTCGCCGCCGCGGGCGATGACGTGCTGGCGCGGCAGTGCCTGCTCAATGCGCTGCACCACCGCCACGGCCGCGCGGCGCAACCGCTGCAGCGGCGCGACCTGCGCCAGCAGATCCAGGACCAGGCGGTGGCCGAGGAACGCGACGCGCACGGCTTCCCGCGCCTGCCGGACTGAGCCCGTAGAATCCGCCGCCCGTTCCTGCCCACGCGTTCCGATGAACATACCTGCCGATATCCACGCCCGCGTCGTGGAACTGACCGACCGCATCATCGACGCCGGCCAGTCCGGCGCGGCCGACGCCGCCGAGGCCGGCTACGACGAACTGCGCCGCTACTGCGAATCGCTGGCCGCCGCCGGCCGCGACCATCCGTTCCTGTGGGAAACCCTGGCCGATTTCACCGGCGATGACCGCCTGGCCATCGCCCTGTACCTGCGCGCCCTGCCGCTGGCCACCGCCGCCGGGGCCGCCGGCTACGCCGCCTCGATCTGCCTGGCGCTGGCCGAACGCCATTCCAACCTGGACGAACTCGACGCCGCCCGCGACTACGCGCTCCAGGCCGACGCCTTCGCCCGCACCACCGACGACCTGCCGCTGCGGCGGGAGATCAGCCAGTTCCTGCTCGACCACTCGCCGGCGGCGGACACGCCCTGAGCGGCCGCGACGGGCACGTTCAGTCGCGCCGGTACGGGTAGCGCGGCAGCCGTTCCAACAGCCGTGGCGAGACACCGCCATAGACCGCCAGCTCCCGGGTGATCCGCCGCGGTTTGAGGATGCGCATCCCGATCAGGCCCCAGAACAGCATCACCAAGAACGCCAGGCTGCCCAGCAGCATCGTGGTGCCGGTCTCCAGCATGAAGCCGCCCATCAACGGCAGCGGCGACAGCCAGGCCATCAGGATGAAACGGCGGCGCTGGCCCTGGTGTGCGGCACACAGCCCGACCTGGTGCTGGCCCTGCCTGCGCACGATCAACGCGACGACCAGGTAGATGATCATCTGCAGCAGGATCAGCAGGTACAGCCAGGGCGAATGCCAGTAGAAGCTGCGCTTGCGGTAGTCCACTGCCGGTTCGCCGCACTTGACGCAGTAGCGTGGCAGGTCGGCCTGCGGCCGCGCCAGCAGGTCGGATCCGTCACGCCAGCAGTTTTCCGTGCCGCCGCTGCCCTCCAGCGCTGGCGGCAGCACCGCGCTTTGCGGTGCCGCGTACGGATTGAACGTGTTCATCCCAGGCATCTCCCTTCACCCCATGATTGACCAGGGCGCAGGCACGCCCTGTCCGAACGCTCAGCGATCCCCTTCGCCGGCCAACGCATCGGCGTTGGCCTCGCGGGCCGCGTCGGCGGCCGCGTCGGCGGCCATTGACGCCGCATCCGCAGTGGTTCCGGCCACCATTTCCACCGGCGATGCGGAAGCATCGGCCGCCGAGGCCGCGTCGGCCGCGGAACCGGGAGCCGGGCCGGCCGCGGCAGCCGCCGGCGCATTGGCATCCACCGCCATCGTCGACCGGCTGTCGCCCGCGTCGATAAGCTGCAGCTGCTGGGCGATCTCGGCGGCGTACTGCCTGGCCACCCGCTCGCGATCCGGCCCGGTCACCAGGGCCGCCACCTGCGGCAGCAGCGCGTTGAAGCGCGCCCGCGCCGGTTCGAACCGCGACAGCCGCCGCTCCCATTCGCCAAGCAGCATCTGGCAGTACAGCCACTGGCCATCGCGCGCGGCCTGGCCATCGGGGCATTGCCGGGCGAACGCGGCCGACGTGGCGGCCACGTAGCGCGGGTACTGCGCCGGTGAGGCCTGCCAGCTCGCCCGCTGCAGCGCACCGGCCTGCTCGGCGGCCGGCGCACCGATCACCCGCAGCAGCTGCGCCAGCCGCCAGTAACTGGTTTCCATGCCGCGCAGGCGTTGGTAGTCATCGCTCTGCACGTAGGCACCCAGCGCCTCAAGCTCGGTCTTGTCGAAGGCCTCGCGGAACAGCAGGAAGCCGTTGCCCGGGCACTCCACCAGCGGCCACGGCGACTGGATGGCGCCATGCGCGCGCCCGTCCAGGAAATGGCCGAACGCCGTGCCCGAGCCCATGGTGCTGGCGCTGAAGCGCTCGCCACCAATCGGGCAGACATACTCAACCGTCATGAACGTCATCGCCGCGGCTGGCGCCGCCAGCGTCGCCAACAGCACGCCCAGCCCCATCGTGATGCGCTTCATGTCCCGTCCCTGGTCTCCGCCGAAGCGCCGACGATAGCAGTCGGTCAGGGAACCCGGCAGGGGGCAGTGGGCGCGGATCAGCGGCGCGCGGCGGCGCGGCCGGACACGCCGGTGCGTCCCCGGCGAGGCGCGCCTGGCCACCAGTTCCGGTCACGCGCTGGAATGGCGGCGCCCCGCTGCCCGGGAGTTGCCTGGCTCCCCGCGCACCCGGGCGACGACAACGCCATCGGCCGGCCGTGGCGGCCGGCGTGGAACGGATTGGTACAGGCCATGGCCGCGGCACGCAGCGCGCGGAAACCGGAGCGGTCGCCAGCGCGGCACGGGGGCTTCCCGGGCGAGCAGCGCTTCGGCCGCGTCGCCGTGGAGCGCCGGCGGCGGATCAGCGCTCGATGATCGCCACCACGCCCATGCCGCCGGCGGTGCAGATCGACACCAGCGCGCGGCCGCCGCCGCGTTCGGCCAGCTCCTTGGACACGGTGGCGACGATGCGCGCGCCGGTGGCGGCGAACGGGTGGCCGGTGGCCAGCGACGAGCCCAGCAGCTGCACGTGGGGATTGATCAGTTCGAGGCCGCCGCCGATACCTGCCCACGGATCGCCTCGCAGTCGTGGCGCAGCGCCACCCGCCCGTCGAGATGGCGGGCATGGAACGGATCGGTACAGGCCACGACCCTGGCACGCGGCGCCAGCACACCGGATGGGCCGTCGGCGCAGCGCGGTGGTTCCAGTGCGGCCAGGTGCCCGGGGCCACGCCCATGTGGACGTTCGCCGGGGAAATCAGCGCTCGATGATCGCCACCACGCCCATGCCGCCGGCGGTGCAGATCGACACCAGCGCGCGGCCGCCGCCGCGTTCGGCCAGCTCCTTGGACACGGTGGCGACGATGCGCGCGCCGGTGGCGGCGAACGGGTGGCCGGTGGCCAGCGACGAGCCCAGCGGATTGATCTTCTCCGGGTCGATGCGGCCCAGCGGCGCGTCCAGGCCCAGGCGGTTGCGGCAGTAGTCCTCGCTCTCCCACGCACGCAGCGTGCACAGCACCTGCGCGGCGAAAGCCTCGTGGATTTCGTAGATGTCGAAGTCCTGCAGGGTCAGGCCGTTGCGGCGGAGCATCTCCGGCACGGCGATGGTCGGCGCCATCAGCAGGCCCTCGCCATGCACGAAATCCACCGCCGCCACCTGCGCGTCGCGCAGGTACGCCAGCGGTTCATGGCCGTGGGCGCGCGCCCATTCCTCGCTGGCCAGCAGCACCGCGGCGGCGCCGTCGGTCAGCGGCGTGGAGTTGGCCGCGGTCAGGGTGCCGCGGCCGGAAGTCTTGTCGAACGCCGGCTTCAGCGTGGCCAGTTTCTCCAGCGAGGTGTCCGGGCGCAGGATGTTGTCGCGCTCGACCCCACGGAACGGAGCGATCAGGTCGCTGAAGAAGCCGCGCTCGTAGGCGGCGGCGAGCTTGCGGTGCGAAGCCACCGCCCACTCGTCCTGCGAATCGCGCGAGATGTTCCACTCCTTGGCCATGTCCTCGCAGTGGTCGCCCATGCTCTTGCCGGTGCGCGGCTCGGCAACGCCGGGGAACTCGGGCTTGAGCTCGGACAGGCGGAACCCGGACAGCAGCGCCTTGACCTTGTCGCCGGTGGTCCTGGCGCGGTTGGCGGCCAGCAGGCGGCCGCGCAGCTTCTTGCCGTAGACGATCGGCACGTCGGAGGTGGTGTCCGAACCGCCGCCGATGCCCGAGTCGATCTGGCCCAGGGCGATCTTGTTGGCCACGGTGATGATGCTGTCCAGCGAGGTACCGCAGGCGCGCTGCAGGGTGATGCCCGGGGTCAGCGGCGACAGCCCGGAGGACAGCGCGGCCTCGCGGCCGAGGTTCCAGTCGCTGGGATGCTTGATCACCGCGCCCATCGCCACTTCGCCCAGCTGCTGGCCGTGCAGGCCGAAGCGCTCGACCAGCGCGCCGAGGGTGCGCACCGACATGCCCAGATTGCCGACGTCCGCGTAGGCGGTGTTCTGGCGGCAGAACGGAATGCGGACACCACCGAGGATGGCGACGGGACGGGCGCTGGACATGCGGTTACCTGGGCTGATGGGGGAAGGCGACGCGGACCTGCCTGCGGCAGCAGGCATAATGGACATTGAGTGTAGCTTCGAGCCTGTGACGGGCCAACCGCGAACCATGAGCAATCCCAACCCCGACATGAACGCACTGGGCGTGATGGCGCTGGAACTGGCCGGCGGCCAGCAGCCGCGGCTCGCCGCGCTGCCCTCCAGCCAGGCCGGCGAACTGGCCGCACTGGTCGGCCGCGACCTGCAGAAGCTGGTACCGCAGGCCAGCGGGCTGGACCTGGTGCTGGTCGCGGCGCATTTCGATCCGGCCGAGGTGCTGCGCCCCGGCTGGCCGGTGCACCGCCGCCTGGAAGAACTGCAGATGCGCGCCCCCGGGCGCAACCAGGGCCCGCGCCTGCTCGCCTTCGGCGCCGATGCGGCGGGCGACGTGCCGCTGCCGCTGCAGGCCGACCCGGCACTGACCGGTGGCGGCCTGCGGGTGCTGCCGTTCGTGCTGACCGGCAGCGACGCCACGCTGCTGGCCGAGACCCGCGATGCACTGGAAGACGTGCTGCTGGCCAACGGCATGGCCCAGGCCGATACCGCCCTGCTGGCGCAGGACGCCTTTGGTGCGCAGGTCGAGCACGCGCGCTATTTCACCGTCAACGACCTGGCCGCGATGATGGCCATGCAGTACGACAACCAGGGCCTGGCCGGGTTGTGGCCGCTGCTGGAGACGGCGATGTTCTCGCCGCAGCGCGAGCAGTGGCTGGACGCGGCACCCGAGCCGCTGCTGCGCTATACGGGCAGCGAAGTGCGCATGGCCCTGTTCGACCCGGCCGGGTGGTGCGCGCACTACGCCCACGACCGCAACGACTGCGACCGCCTGCAGCGCGTGTATGAGCAGTACCTGATGCGCCAGCGGCAGATGGCCGCGGTACTCGAGGCGCATGGGCTGGACGTGCTGTACGTGCACGTGGAGGCCGGCCAGGACGCGCGCGAGGTGATGGCGCACTGATCACCGGCAACCACCGGTGTGCAATGCAGAACGCCGGCTGATGCCGGCGTTCTGCGTTCATGCCGCCGATGGCGTTACTCGGCCTTGGCGATCACCGCGCAGGCCAGGCGCGCGCCGGCGTTGCCGGTGGGCTGGCTGTGGTAATCGTCCGGGTCGGCATGGACGATCAGGCCGCGGCCGATGATGTCGAAGCCATCGCCCTTGCCGGCGTTGACGTTGCTCGACACCGGGCCGTCCACGCGGGCATTGCCCTGCGCGTCGGCGACGATGTTGGGCATGTCGCCGCCATGGTGCGCGGCCGCGTCGATGCTGCCGTGCTCGGCGTTGCCCGGGTTGAAGTGGCCACCGGCGCTGCTGCCGTCCGGCGCGCTGCAGTCGCCCTTCTCGTGGATGTGGAAACCGTGCTCGCTGCCCGGCTTGAGCCCGCTGATGTCGCCGCTGGCATGCAGCCTGCCGTCAACCAGGGTGAAGCGGATGCTGCCCTTGACGGTGCTGTCCTTGGTCGGCTGCAGTTCGGCGGTGGCCACGGCGGCCTCCATCGCCGGCGGCGTGGCCGGGTCGGCGGCTGGAGCCGGGGTGCCGGCCGCAGTCTCGGGCGCGGTACCGGCCGGCGTGGCGGCCGGTTCGGCGTCCTGCTTGCAGGCGCTCAGCACCAGGGCGCTGGCGAGGAACAGGCTGGTGTGGATCAAACGCATCGTCGTACTCCCTTCGTTGAACTGGATCGGCCGGACCACCGCATTCAGCGGGTGACGCGGATCACGCCGCAGGCGACCCGGGCACCGGCGTTGCCCGCCGGCTGGCTGTGGTAGTCGTCGGCGTCGGCATGGACCACCAGGGCGCGGCCGGCGATGTCGTTGGCCGCGCCGCCGCCAAGGGTAACGCCCCGCAGGCGTACGTCCACGTGTACGACGCCTTCGGCGTTGGCCTGCAGGTTGTCCATGTCGCCGGCATGGTGCGCGCCACCGCCGGCGCGGCCGTGCGGCTGGGCCGCAGGATTGAAATGACCACCGGCGCTGCTGGCATCGACCGCGCTGCAGTCGCCCTTCTCGTGCACGTGGAACGCGACCTGGCGGCCGCGCGGCAGGCCGCCGATCACCCCGGTGATGTGCACGCCGCCGGCTTCAGGCACCAGCGCGACGCGGCCGCTGACCAGACTGGCCGATGCCGGTGCCAGGTTCGCTTCGGCCATCTGTGCGGTGCCCATCGCCGGTGGCGCCGGCGGCGCTTCCGGCCGCGCCGGTGGGCGCGTGCCGCAGGCGGCCAGCAGGGTGGTGGTGGCGAGGACCGCCAGCGGGAGGGAAAGGCGCATGTGTCACTCCTTGCAGTGTGCGGCCGGTGCGGCGCCGCTGCGCAGGCGCAGGATCGGGTGCCGGCAGGGCCGCGGTGGTGGACCGCTGCAACGATGCCCGTTCCCTCCGCCCGGGTCGAGCGCCGGTGCGCAGCCGTGTTCAGCGCGCCCCGGTTTTCGCCTGCGCGGCGGCCTCCACCTTGGCCAGGGTGTCGCGCACGTCGCGCAGCACCGCCTGGTTCTGGTCGCCGTAGACCTGGCGCATGACCCGCAGCGATTCGTTGGCGTGGCGGAGGGCTTCATCTGCCCGTCCCTGCGCCAGCACCGCCTCGGCCAGCCCGCGCAGGATCTCGGCGGTGACGTGGTGGTCGCGCCCCAGGGTACGGTCGGCGATCTCCAGGAGCGCACGCTGTTCCTGTTCCGATGCAAGGGCCTGGCCATCGGCCAGCAGCCAGTTGGCATGGTTGTGGCGGGTGATCACCGCGGAAAAGGAATCGGCGCCGTAACGGGTGGCATTCCACTCCATCGTCGCCCGATAGTAAGGGCCGGCCTCCTTCACCTTGCCCTGCTCGCGCAATGCGCTGCCGAGCATGCCCAGGGTGTTCACGGCAAGGCCGTTGTCGGCACCGTACAGGCGTGCGTAGGTGGCGGCCAGTTGCCGCAGTTCCGGCTCGGCGCCGGCAAAATCGCGCTTCTGCAGGCGCGCGACCGCCAGGTCGCGGCGTGCCGACAGGGTCAGGGGGTGCTCGCGGCCATGCAGGACGGTCTGGTGCCGGATCACCTCGGCCAGCAGTTCCATCGCGCGGGCCTGATCGCCGCTGGTGGCCAGGATTTCAGCATAGCGCTTGGCGGCGTCAAGGCGTGCCTGGTCATCGGCCGGGAGCTGCCGGGAGAGTCCGTCGAACGCTTCGCGCGCGAGCCGCATCGCCTCATCCACCCGGCCCTGCACGAACAGCACCCAGGCGCGGCGCGACTGCATGTCCAGGGCCATCCATCGGTGCGCGGCGCCGGCGCGCTGCGCGCGGACGATGCCCTCGGCGAACGTCGCGTCGGCCAGCTTGAGCTGGTCCGACGACAGGTAGGCATGGCCGAGCACCTGCATCGCGCGCAGGCCCTGGAATTCCAGCCTGTCCGGGTGCGCCGCGGCCAGCGCCCGGATCGACTGCAGGTGGGCGATGGCCCGGTCGTACTCTTCCAGGTTGGCCTGGTTGACCGCGACGATCAGTTCCACGTCGGCACGGATGTCCGGATAGGCCGCCAGCTCCCGCGCCGCCCGCTGCGAGGCGTCGTCGAGCACGCGCAGCATCAGGGTCTTGTCCAGGTCCTGCGACACCGCCGGATCGACGCTGTCCAGCACCGAGGCCAGGAACTCGGACGTCACCCTGGCCCGCGCCGCTTCCTGGCGTGCCTCGCGCAACGACCAGGTGGTGGCGGCCAGGCCCGCGACCAGCGCCACGACCACCGCCGATGCGGCCGCCACCGCCAGCCGGTTGCGGCGCACGAAGGTGCGTACGCCCAGCCAACCCACCTGGCCCGCCGCGTGCGGCGGGTAATGCGCGAGCCAGCGCCGCAGGTCGTCCAGCAGCGACGACACCGAGGCGTAGCGCGCGGCGCGTTCGGGCTGCAGCGCCTTGAGCGCGATCGCGTCGATGCCATCGCGCAGGGCGCGCCGCAGCCGGGCCGGCGTGCTGCCGCGCAGCGCGGCCAGTTCCCGTTGCCGCGGCAGCGGCTGCGCCTGCAGATGCCGCGAAGGCGGGACCACGGGATCGTCCGGTGCCGCGCCGCAGGCCAGTTCGTACAGCAGCGCGCCCAGCGAATACACGTCGCTGCGGGCGTCGGTCTCGTTGCCCGGGCGGGCCTGCTCCGGGCTCATGTAGCCGGGGGTACCGCCGCCGGGGGCCTGCTCGGCGGCGGCCGCATCCATGGCGATGCCGAAGTCGATGATCTTGGGCAGGGGCTGGCCGTCGACCGCGGCGACCAGGATGTTGCCGGGCTTCAGGTCGCGATGGATGACGCCCTTCTGGTGCGCGTGCTGCACGCCTTCGCCGGCCTTGACCAGCAGCTCGACGCGCTGGCGCAGGCCCAGCAGGTTCTGGTCGCACCAGGCGGAGATCGGCTGCCCGTGGATGTACTCCATCACCAGCCATGCGCGGCCGTCGTCATCGATGCCGGCGTCGTGGATCTGGGCGATGGCCGGGTGCTGCATCTGCGCCAGCAGGCGGCACTCGTACTCGAAGTGCGGATGGCGGCGCTGGTCCAGCGCGGTGGCGCGCACCAGCTTGAGCGCGACCTGGCGCTCATAGGCGCCATCGGCGCGCCGTGCCAGGTAGACCCGTCCCATGCCGCCGGAACCGATCATCCGCTCCACCGCCCACGGCCCGAACCGGGTTCCCGGCATCACCTCCGCCTCGCTGGCCTGGGCCGCGACCTTGACCGCCTCGCGCAGCGGGCCATGCAGACGGGTGGGGTCGGTGTCGGCGGCAAGCAGCGCCAGCAGTTCGCGCTGCAGCTCCGGATCATCCCCGGTCTGCGAATGGATGAAGCCGATCCGTTCGCTCTCGGGCAGCTGGGTGGCGCGATGGAACAGTTCGCTCAGGCGTTGCCAGGCATCGGCGTTCAACATGGGTGCGGGCGTCGACGATGGCGGGGGAGCCGCGCAGGCGGCGATATCACCGACGGCGGCGCGGCCAGGCGCTGCGCCTGGATGGCCGTGTCCGCAAGTGGCGCCCGCATCTCCATGGGGGGCCGATCATACACGGCCGGCAGCGGCCCGATCCGCCCCGTTCCGGCAGGCGCCATGCCCCCATCGCTCAGCGCTTGCGCCCCGGTCCCAGCTTGCGCGTCACCGTGTTGCGGCCCACCCCCAGCCGCGCCGCGGCATCGCCGCGATGGCCGTCGGTGGCCGCCAGCGCGGCCTCCAGCAGCACCGCGTCCATGCGCTCGCGCACCTCGGCGTGCAGGCCGCTGGCACCTTCGGCCAGGCGTTGCCGCGCCCACTGCGCCAGGGCCTGGTCCCACTGCGCCGGCGCAGTCGCGCCCGTACGGGTGCGGCCGCCCCGGGCCAGCGCCGCCTGCACGTCGGCGGCGGAAATGGTGTCGGCCACCGCCAGCGCGGCCAGCCGCCAGCACACGTTTTCCAGCTCGCGCACGTTGCCGGGCCAGTCGTGCTGGCGCAGTGCCTGGATGGCGGCGCCGGACAGGCGCTTGGGTGGCATGTCGAGCCGGCGCGCGGCGTTGCCCAGGAACGTGGCGGCCAGGGTGGCCACGTCGTCCAGGCGTTCGCGCAGCGGCGGCAGCCACAGCCGCACCATGTCCAGCCGGTGCAGCAGGTCGGCGCGGAAACGGCCCTGCTCGACCAGCGCCTCCAGGTCCTGGTGGGTGGCGGCGACCACGCGCACGTCGACATGGATCAATTCGCGCCCGCCGACGCGGAAGAACTCGCCTTCGGCCAGCACCCGCAGCAGCCGCGTCTGCAGCGGCAGCGGCATGTCGCCGATCTCGTCCAGGAACAGGGTGCCGCCATGGGCCTGCTCGAAGCGGCCGATGTGGCGCCTGGCCGCGCCGGTGAAGGCGCCGGCCTCGTGGCCGAACAGTTCGCTCTCCAGCAGTTCGGCGGGAATGGCGGCGGTGTTGAGCGCGACGAACGGGCCGCGCGCGCGCGGCGATTCGCGGTGCAGCGCGTTGGCCACCAGTTCCTTGCCGGTGCCGGTCTCGCCGTTGATCAGCACCGACAGCGGCGCCTGCGCCAGCCGCCCGATGGCGCGGAACAGCGCGCGCATGGCCGCGGTGTCGCCGATCAGCTGCGGCGCCTCGTCGCCCGGCGCGGGTGCCGCAGCCACCGCCGCGCGCGGCTCGGGCTCGGGCAGCGCGCGGCGCGCCAGTTCCACCGCGTCGTCCAGGTCGAACGGCTTGGACAGGAACTCGTGCGCGCCGCCGCGGAACGCACCGGCGGTGCTGGCCACGTCGGTGTAGGCCGACATCACGATCACCGGCAGCTGCGGATGCGCGGCCTTGAGCTTTTCCAGCAGCACCAGCCCGTCGTCGCCGGGCATGCGCACGTCGGTGAACAGCAGGTCGGGCACCGGTTGCCGCGCCAATGCGGCGAGCGCCGCCGCGGCGCTGTCGAAACCCTCCACCGCATAGCCGGCGTCGCGCAGCGCGGTGGTCAGGACGAAGCGCACCGCGCGGTCGTCGTCGACCACCCAGATCGTCGCCGCCGGGGGGGACACGTCAGGCATCGGTGGCCTCCTTTTCCTCGCCGGCCACCGGCAACGGCAGCAACAGGGTGAACACGGTATGCCCGGGGCGCGAACGGAAGCTCAGGGTGCCGCGGTGCTCGCGCGCCACCTGCTGGGCCAACGCCAGGCCGAGCCCGGTGCCTTCGGCGCGGCCGCTGACCAGCGGCAGGAACAGGTGTTCGGCCAGGTCCTCGGGCACGCCACGCCCGTCGTCTGCCACTTCCAGGCGCAGCGCCAGTGGCGAGGCGTGCTCGGAGGTGCGCACGCCATGTTCGACCCGGGTGCGCAGCACGATGCGCGTGGCGCCGGCCTGGATCGCATTGCGCACCAGGTTGAGCAGGGCCTGGGTCAGGCGGTCGGCGTCGCCGGCGAACTCGGGGATGCTGGGGTCGTAATCGCGCTGCAGCTGCAGGGTCCAGCCGGCCTCGTTCTCGGCCAGGCGCAGCACCCGTTCGAGCGCGGCATGGATGTTGAGCGGCGCGTGCGGCCGCTGCGGCGCCGGCGACAGCAGCTGCTCGAGCAGGGTGTTGAGGCGTTCGATCTCGGCACCGATCAGCTCGATCAGCTCGCCCTCTGCCGCATCGCGGTTGCCCGCGCGGCGCGCCAGCAGCTGCGCCGCGCCCTTCAGCCCGGCCAGCGGATTGCGCAGTTCATGGGCCAGGCCCTTGAGCGCCGCGCTGAAGGCGCCGGGCAGCACCTGCGCCGGATCGGGCGCGGCGAACTCGTCCACCGGGTGCGCCTCCAGCAGCCAGCCGCCGGCATCCAGCGCGGTCAGCCAGCCCTCGGCGAACCGGGCGCGATCACCGGGCAGGGCCAGCGCCAGCCGCGGCAGGCGCACGGCGTCGGCGCCGTCCCAGCCCTGCGCCAGGCGCTCGGCGAGGTCGTCGCCCTGGCTCTCAAGCGACGCCAGCGGCTGCGCCAGCAGGCGCCGCACGCTCACCCCCAGCCAGCGGCAGAACGCCGGGTTGGCGCCGGCGATGCGGCCGTCCGCCGCGGCCCATACCAGCGGCGTGGCCATCAGCTCGGCGGTGGGCGGGGGGACGGTGTCGTGCATTGCACCAATGTAGTGCAAAGCCGCCGGCTGTGCCGCCCCCGGCGGGGCCGGCGGGCAGCGCCCGCCCGGCCCGTCGCGCTCAGGCCTCGTAGGCCGATTCGCCATGGGTACTGATGTCCAGGCCGGTACGTTCGGCTTCCTCGCTCACGCGCAGCCCGACCAGCGCGCGCACCACCAGCAGGACCAGCGCGGTGACCGCCGCGCTCCACAGTACGGTGAAGCCGACGCTGACCGCCTGCACCCACAGCTGGTGGGCGATATCCAGGTCCACCTTGGTTCCGCCCAGCGACTGCGCGCTGAACACGCCGGTCAGCAGGGCGCCGACGATGCCGCCGACGCCATGCACGCCGAATACGTCGGCGGTGTCGTCCGCCCGCAGCAGGCGCTTCAGGCCGGTCACGCCCCACACGCAGAGCATGCCGGTGACCAGGCCGATCACGATGGCGCCCAGCGGCCCCACCGTGCCGCAGGCCGGGGTCACGCCGACCAGGCCGGCGACCGCGCCCGACGCCGCGCCCAGTGCCGAGGGGTGGCCCTTGGTCACCGCCTCCACCAATGTCCAGCCCAGTACCGCGGCCGCCGTGGCCAGCAGGGTGTTGATGAACGCCAGCGACGCCACGCTGTCGGCGGCCGCCGCCGAACCGGCATTGAAGCCGAACCAGCCCACCCACAGCAGCATCGCGCCGAGCCAGGTCAGCGGCAGGTTGTGCGGCTTCAACGCCACGTGGCCGTAGCCCAGGCGCTTGCCGACGAACCAGGCCGCCACCAGTCCGGCGACGCCGGCATTGATGTGCACCACGGTGCCGCCGGCGAAATCGATGGCCCCCATCGCCCCGAGCCAGCCGCCTCCCCAGACGCTGTGCGCCATGGGCAGGTAGCCCAGGGTGAACCACAGCGCCGAGAACAGCAGCACCGCGCGGAAGCGGATGCGCTCGGCGAAGGCGCCGACGATCAGCGCGGTGGTGATGCCGGCGAAGGTGGACTGGAACGCCACGAACAGGTAGTCCGGCAGGCCGGCGACGGGCGTGTTGCCCACCGAGGCCGGGGTGAAGCCCTGCAGGAAGGCGAAGCGGGTGAACGAGCCGAACAGCGCGTTGCCCTCGCTGAACACCACGCTGTAGCCGTAGCCCACCCACAACAGCAGCACCAGCGAGAACACCACCAGCACCTGGCTGAGCACCGACAGTACGTTCTTGGCGCGCACCAGCCCGCCGTAGAACAACGCCAGCCCCGGCACCACCATCATCAGCACCAGCAGTGTGGAGGTGAGCATCCAGGCCACGTCGCCGCGGTCGAACGCCGGCGCCGCGTCCTGCGCCGATGCGGCCAGGGGAAGCAGCGCCAGCGCCAGCCCGGCAAGGGTGGATGACAGGCACGGGCCACCGAACCGGGCGCGCGGCCCGGCGAGAATTTCCATTCGCATTGTCGACTCCGGTTGTGGGGGAAGCGGCCGGCGCCCTGTCCCGTGCCGGCGGCTGGCCGCCACGGCTGCGGGCGTCAGCGGGTCTTCTAGAGCGCGTCGGCGCCTGTTTCGCCGGTGCGGATGCGCACCACCTGCTCGAGCGGGGTGACGAAGATCTTGCCGTCGCCGATCTTGCCGGTGCCGGCCGCCGCCTGCAGGGTTTCGATCACCGCCTCGACGTTGTCGTCGGTGACGGCGGTTTCGATGCGGATCTTGGGGAGGAAGTCGACCACGTACTCGGCGCCGCGATACAGCTCGGTGTGGCCCTTCTGGCGGCCGAAGCCCTTGACCTCGGTAACGGTGATGCCGGACACGCCGGCCGCGCCCAGGGCCTCGCGGACCTCGTCGAGCTTGAACGGGCGGATGATGGCGGAGATCAGTTTCATGCGCGGGTCCCGATGTGGAGGAGACCGGCCGCGGAGGGCCGGCATCGTGTCATCCAGCGGCCGTGGAACGGCCGCTGGCGGTGCGCCGGATGCGCCGCGGGCCGGTGACGCGGGGGAGGAAGGCCTGGCCCGCACGGCGCGTTTCCGGGTTCTCTTGCCACTGCCTGGGTGGTGCCGGGTTTGCCGCCGGGGGCGGCGATGGCGAAAGCGGGAGGGAGGGACTTTGCCATCGCCGCCGTTGCCGGCGGCAAGAGGGTGCGGCGGCCGCGCGCAGGCGGCCGCCCGGCATCAGCTGGCGTAGTACAGCTGGTACTCCAGCGGGTGGGTGGCCGCGCGGAACGCGGTCACTTCCTTCATCTTCAGCGCGATGTAGGCATCGATGAAGTCGTCGCTCATCACGCCGCCGGCCTTGAGGAACTCGCGGTCCTTGTCCAGCGCTTCCAGCGCCTGGTCCAGCGAGGAGCAGACCTGCGGGATCAGCTTCTCTTCCTCCGGCGGCAGGTCGTACAGGTCCTTGTCGCTCGGCGCGCCCGGGTCGATCTGGTTACGGATGCCGTCCAGGCCGGCCATCATCAGCGCGGTGAAGGTCAGGTAGCCGGACTGGATCGGGTCGGGGAAGCGCATCTCGATGCGCCGCGCCTTCGGGTTGGACACCCACGGGATGCGGCACGACGCCGAGCGGTTGCGCGCCGAGTAGGCCAGCATCACGGGTGCTTCGAAACCGGGCACCAGGCGCTTGTAGCTGTTGGTGCCGGAGTTGCTGAAGGCATTGATCGCGCGGGCGTGCTTGAAGATGCCGCCGATGTACCACAGCGCCATCTGCGACAGGCCGCCGTAACCGTCGCCGGAGAACAGGTTCTTGCCCTCCTTCGCCAGCGACTGGTGCACGTGCATGCCGCTGCCGTTGTCGCCGACCAGCGGCTTGGGCATGAAGGTCACGGTCTTGCCGTTGCGGTGCGCCACGTTCTTGATGACGTGCTTCATGCGCTGCAGTTCGTCGGCCTTGGTCACCAGCGTGTTGAACTTGGCGCCGATCTCGCACTGGCCGGCGTTGGCCACCTCGTGGTGGTGCACCTCGACTTCGATGCCGACCTGGGTCAGCACCTTGCACATCTCGGCGCGGATGTCGTGCAGCGAATCGGTCGGCGGCACCGGGAAGTAGCCGCCCTTCACGGTGGGACGGTAGCCGCTGTTGGCGCCGTCATAGTGCTTGCCGGTGTTCCAGGCGCCTTCCTCGGAGTTGATCTTGAAGAAGGTGTGGCCCATGTCGTTGGCGAACTGGACCGAGTCGAAGATGAAGAATTCCGGTTCCGGGCCGAAGAACGCCAGGTCGGCGATGCCCGAGGACTTCAGGTAGGCCTCGGCGCGCTTGGCGATGCCGCGCGGGCAACGGCCATAACCCTGCATGGTGGCCGGGTCGAGCACGTCGCAGGTCAGCACCAGGGTCGGGTCGGCGTAGAACGGGTCGATGTAGGCGCTGGCCGGGTCCGGCATCAGCACCATGTCCGATTCGGCGATGCCCTTCCAGCCGGCGATCGAGCTGCCATCGAACATCTTGCCTTCCTCGAACAGCGACGGTTCGATGATCGAGACCGGGAAGGTCACGTGCTGCTCGATGCCGCGCATGTCGACGAAACGCAGATCGACGAACTCGATCTGGTTGTCCTTGATGAGCTTCTCGATATTTTCCAGGGACATCGGGCAAAACCTCGGTGGAAGTGGCGTGCGCTGTCTACAGCAACTCGCGTGCCAACTTCCGGAGGCAGGCAACCCATTGTTTTCAAAGCGCTGCACCGGCCTGTACCCGGCCGTGATGCACCAATCAGGTGCATGAACCCCAGTCACGCACCATGCAAGTGCATGCGTGGCGATGCTCTATGCTTTGCCGGTCATTCGCCCGTCCATGCTCATGTCCGACCCGATTTCCGCTTTGCTGCTTGGCATCCTCGAAGGCCTCACCGAATTCCTCCCCGTTTCCAGCACCGGCCACCTGCTGATCGCCGAACGCTGGCTGGGCCACCGCTCGGACTTCTTCAACATCGTCATCCAGGCCGGCGCCATCCTCTCCGTCGCCCTGGTGTTCCGGCAGCGGCTGTGGTCGCTGGCCACCGGCCTGCACGAACCGGGCAACCGCGATTACGTGCTCAAGCTGGCCACCGCGTTCCTGGTGACCGCGGCGGTCGGCCTGCCGGTACGCATGGCCGGCTGGCAGCTGCCGGAAACCGTCACCCCGATAGCCTGGGCGCTGGTCTTCGGCGGCGTGTGGATGCTGCTGGCCGAACGCTTCGCCGCACGCCTGCCCGACCGCGACACCGTCACCTGGAAAGTCGCCGTCGGCGTGGGCCTGGCGCAGGTGGTGGCCGGCGTGTTCCCCGGTACCTCGCGGTCGGCCGCGGCGATCTTCCTGGCCATGCTGCTGGGCCTGAGCCGGCGCTCGTCCGCCGCCGAATTCGTGTTCCTGGTCGGCATCCCGACCATGTTCGCCGCCAGCGGCTACGCATTTTTCGAGCTGGCCCGCCATGGCCAGCTCGCGCACGAGGCATGGAGCGACGTCGGCATCGCCTTCGCCGCCGCCGTGGTGACCGGCTTCGTGGTGGTGAAGTGGCTGCTGGGCTACATCAAGCACCATCGCTTCACGGGCTTCGCTGTATACAGGATGGCCCTGGGCGCCGCACTGCTGCTGTTCCTGCCTGCTGGACACTGAATGCGGAAAGCCGCCGGCAACCCCGGCGGCCGGCGCCATGCGTTTGCATCGCTGGCACGATGGCAGCATGCCGCTGCATGCGCCTGTTTCCATCCGCCCTTTCCACCCGCTTGCCAAGGAGTACCCCATGAAGCGCATCCTGCTGCTGGCCCTGCCCGTCGCCCTGATGACGGCCTGCAACAACACCCCCGCCCCGGCCCCGGCCGATGCAACACCGCCGGCCAGCACCGCGCCGGCCGCCGCCGCACCGGTCGACGGCGCGCAGCTTGGCGCCAACCACTGGGTGCTCGACACCGCCACCGACAGCGCCGGCAAGCGCATCGATGCATTGTTCGCGCGCGCCGACAAGCCGGTCACCCTGGACTTTGCCGATGGCCGCCTGGCGGTGGACAACACCTGCAACCGCATGGGCGGTGGCTATACCCTGGCCGGTGACCAGCTCAGTGTCTCGCGCATGGCATCGACGATGATGGCCTGCGCCGACCCGGCGCTGATGGCACTGGACCAGGCCGTGGGCCAGCGCCTGGAAGGCACGCTGAAGGTCAGCCAGCTCGACGCGTCCACGCTCGTCCTGGGCAATGCCGCCGGCGATGTGCTGCGCTTCCGCGGCGAACCCACCGCCGAGACCCGCTACGGCGGCCCCGGCGAGACCGTGTTCCTCGAGGTGGATGCGCAGACCAGGCCGTGCCCGCACCCGCTGATCCCCGACAAGCAGTGCCTGCAGGTGCGCGAGGTGCAGTACGACGACAAGGGCCTGGAGCAGGGCAAGCGCGGCGAGTTCGCCAACTTCTACGACGGCATCGAGGGTTACAGCCACCAGGACGGCGTGCGCAACGTGCTGCGGGTCAAGCGCTATGCGGTGAAGAACCCGCCGGCCGACGCGTCTTCGCAGGCGTACGTGCTGGACATGGTGGTCAGCTCGGAAACGGCGAAGAAGTAACCGGGCTTCGCCGCATCCCGGAAACGACGAAGGGCGCCGCGCGGCGCCCTTCTTTTTTCATCCTGCGGGGTCACGCCAGCGCCGGGTTGAGCGTGTAGGTGCCGTGCAGCGCCGCTTCGGCCAGCACATGGCCGTGCATGGCGCGGTACGCGTCGGCGGCGCTGAAGTCGCCTTCCACCGGCAGCCGTTCCACGTCCAGCGCGAACAGGCGGAAGAAGTAACGGTGCACGCGCGCGTCGTTGAACGGCGGGTACGGGCCGTCGTAGCCGCGATAGACCCCGGCCATGTCCGGGTTGCCGGCGAACCAGGCGGTGTAGTCGTTCACGCCCTGGCGGGCACCGGCCGGGCCCGGCGGCAGCTGCTTGCCGCGCGCGGTGAAGCCCTCGCTGCAGCTGCCGGCGGCGATCTCGCGCAGCGACGCGGGAATGTCCACCATCACCCAGTGGATGAAGTCACCGCGCGGCTGCGCCAGCGGGATGCTCACGTCGTCGCGGCCGACCAGTTCCGGCACGGTCGGGGCATCCGGGTCCACGCATACCAGCGCGAACGAGCGCGTGCCTTCCGGCACCTCGCTCCACGCCAGCTGCGGATTGCGGTTGCCGGCGAAGCCATCGGCGTCACCGGCGGCGAATCCGGCCGGGATCGGCCGGCCATTGTCGAAACTCTGGCTGCTCAGTTTCATTGCCTTCTCCTCAGGTGAGGCGCCGACCCGGGCCGGCGCCTGCCACTACGGGTGGATCGCGTGCTCAGGCCTGCGGATAACCCAGGCGCGCGGCGACCGGGGCCAGGTGCGCGAACTCGGCCGCCAGCACCTGCGCGTACCGGCGCCAGTGGCCGGCCTCGATGGTGGCCGGGCCGAGGCTGCGCACCGGCGGGAAGCGCAGGCCGAAGGCCTGCTCCAGCAGCTCGCCCATCGCCGCCGGGTCGTTGACCGCGTCGTCGACGCGCAGGATCAGGTGGGTATACAGATCCTGCTCGTGCAGGTCGGCCACCTGTTCCAGCGCACGCGCCAGCCAGCGCGCGGCCTCGTCGGCCGAGGTCAGCGCCAGCGGCGCCGGCGCACCCAGTGCCAGCCATTCGACCAGCATGTCGCGCGGGTCGCGCACGGCAACCACCAGGCGGCCCTCCGGCAGCTGCGGGCGCAGCGCCCACAGCAGGGCGTTGTCCCACCACAGCAGCCAGTCGATCACGTTGCCGTCGGCGATGCCGCGTCCGGGCAGGGCATCGCGCCACTGCTGCACGAACTGCGCCGGGCTCAGGGTGTCGTCGGCCAGATGCTGCAGGGTATGGAAGTTCTGGAAGGCATCGTCCGGCGGGTTCGGGCCGAAGCGGTCGCTGCGCAGCACCTGGCTGCCCGCGGCCATCACCGTCACCACGCGCTCCACGCCCGAACCCGGCGCGCCCCAGACGAACAGCGGTCGCAGCGGGTTGTCCTGGGCAACCTCGCCGAGCGCCGGCCATTGGGCCGGGGCCTTGGCCTGCGGCGGCAGCGGCAGGCGCGAGGGCGCGAGTTCGTCGTGCAGGCGCAACCAGGTGGCCAGCGCCGCGGCCGGCTCGTTGGCACGATCCTGGACCGCACCCAGCCAGACCCGCAGTTCCGGATGCGCCGCTTCCGGGGCGCTGTCGATCAGGGCCTGCACGTGGGCGATGGCCGCCGCCGGCTCACGCGCGAGCAGCGCCTCGACAATGCGCTGCTCGCCGCTGACGCGGCCCGGTTCCAGCGCGACGATGCGCCGCGCCACCGCTTCGGCGGCATCGGCTTCCTCGTTCATGTCGTGCAGGCGCATGCGCGCCTCCAGCGCCGACAGATGCCCGGGCATCGCCGCCAGCCAGCGTTCGACCACCTCCACCGCTTCCGGGCTGCCGACCGGCGCCACCGCCAGCCGTGCCAGCCACAGGTCGTGCAGCTGCGGGTGCAGGGCCAACGCCGCGTCCAGGTCGGTGCGCGCCTCGTCCTCGCGGCCCAGCCGCTGCCAGGCCACCAGCAGCATCTGCAGCGTGGCGCGGTCGCCGGGCAGCTCCGCCAGCAGCGGGTGCAGGTACTCCAGCGCCTGCAATGGCTGGCCGGAGGCCAGTTCCAGCTCGCCGGCCAGGCGGCGCATGCCCGGGCTGTCGCCTTGCGGGGTGGCCAGCACCTGCCGCATCACTTCGGCGGCGCGGTCGGCATGGCCCTGGCGCAGCGCCAGCTGCACCAGCAGGCCGCGCAGGGCGTGGTTGGACGGGCTCAGTTCGAGCACGCGCCGGAACGCCTGCTCGGCGAAGGCCAGCAGGTCCTTGGCCAGATAGGCGAAGCCCAGCGCGTAGAGCACCCGCGGGTCATCGGGCAGGCGCTGGCTGGCGGCCGACAACACCGCCAGCGCGCGGTCCGCGTCGCCGCGGCGCAGCGCGACCATGCCTTCGATGGCGCCCAGCTCCGGGCTGTCAGGCTCCACCCGCGCGGCCATGCGGCCGAGGCGCTCGGCCTCGTCGATGTCCTCGCGGGCCAACGCCAGGTGCGCCTGCATCAGGTAGGCGGAGAATTCGTTGGGATTGAGCGCGGTGGTGCGCTCCAGTGCCTGCCCGGCAGCCTCGATGCGGCGCTGGGCCAGCAGCAGGCCGGCATGCTGCAGGTGCAGGTCGGCGTCGTCCGGCGCCAGCGCCAGGGCCTGTTCCAGGCTGGCCAGGGCGGCGGCGGCATCACCCTGTTGCTGCAGGGCCAGCGCCAGCCAGCGGTGGGCCTGCGGTTGCTGCGGTTCGGCGCCAACCCATTGCCGGGCCGCGGCCACGGCTTCGTCGGTGGCGTTGCGGCGCAGGGCGTTGATGATCGTGTCTTGCATGGCAGTCCGGCGTAGGCGCAAAACGCCATTGTAGCCGGGCTCTGCCCGGCACCCGCGCCCGGTCCGCCGTCCGCAGCGTCAGGAGCCGAGCGCGGGCACGGCATCGCCCGGGGCCTGCCTCGCGCCCACCGCGGCCGCCAGCCGTTGCGCCACCCAGCGCTCGGAGAAGCCGTCACCGCGCAGGTTCTCGATGAAGCCGCAGTGGCCGCCCCAGCGCGCGATCTCCAGCCGCGCGTGCACCGGCAGGCGCCAGTGGCGGAAGGAGGTGAACGGGATCACCGGATCGTCGCGTGCCATCAGGATGTCGGCCGGCACTTGCAGCGCGGACAGGCGCTGGCCGGCGATGGAGTAGCCGTCGAAGTAGTCCTGCAGCGTGGCGAAGGCGGTATGCCGTTCGACCAGCCAGCCGGTCAGTGCGCGGATCCCCAGCCTCAACACCGCATCGTCGCAGTCGGCCAGCTCCGGGAACAGTTCGCGCTTGCGGCGCAGCGAGCCGGTCCACTTGCGGCGGAAGTACCAGTCGTACATCGCCGGGCCGCGCTCGATGCTGTCCATCGTCTGCGCCGGGTCCAGCACCGGGCACACCGAGGCCACGTGGCGCAGCGGTACGCCGGCGGCCGGCGCGTGCAGGGCCAGGCGCAGCACGAAGTTGCCACCCAGCGAATACCCCGCAGCGACCAGCGGCAGCCCCGGGAAGCGGCTGGCCAGGTCGCCGGCCGCATGCACCACCTCGCCGATGCGGCAGGAATGGAAGATCCCCGGATTGAGGTGATGGGTGTTGCCGTGGTCGCGGAAGTTCAGCCGCACCACGTCGAAGCCCTGCTCGAGCATGCGCGCGGCGGTCATGCGCATGTAGCTGGACTCGGCGCTGCCCTCCCAGCCGTGCAGCAGCAGCGCCAGGCCAACCGGTGCATTGCCCGGCAGGCGGCTGTGCCAGGCCTGCAGGCGCACGCCGTCGCCACCGTCGAGGATGAGTTCGCCGGTGACCGCGCCGCTGGACGCCAACAGCTGCTGGCCACGGCGCAGGCGCACGCCGCTGGACGCCAGCATCGACTGCAGGTGCGGGTTGCGCAGCCACGGCGGCGGCTGGTAATGGGCGACGCTCAACATGGTGCTCATGCTGCTCTCCCCCGGCGGGAGAGGGCGTGAACCGCCGCCGTGGGCCGGCAGGCGCTCACGGCTGGCCACAGCTGCGGGGCGCGCGCCACGCAAACACGCCGTTACGGGCCTTCCATCGCGGCGATGATGCGCGCGCGCGAGGTCTCGGCGATGCGCCGGCGCCCTTCAAGGTCGTGACTGGCGATCGGTTCCAGGAAGTGCACTTCGGCACGCCGCGCCGGTTCGCCCAGCAGGCGCAGGAAGTTGCCGAAGAAACTCTCGCCCGGCGCGAATGCGACCCGGGTCTGGGCGTCGCCGCGCACCCCGTAGCGCAATGCCACCGGCTGCACCGGCACGCCGGTTTCCACCGCCGCCTGGAAGATCCGCGCATGGAAGGGGCCGACCTCGTGGCCGCCGCGGGTGCGGCCTTCCGGGAACACCGCGACCGGCCGGCCCTCGCGCAGGCGCTTGGCCATCTCCTCCATCACCCCGCCCAGCGACTCGGTGTTGCCGCGCTGGTGGTAGATGGTGTGGCCACGGGTGGCGAGCCAGCCCACCAGCGGCCAGCCGGCGATCTCGCGCTTGGCCACGAAGCCGACCATCTTCTGGCTGTGGATCATGCTGATGTCGACCCAGCCGACATGGTTGGCGACAAACAGCACCGCACCCGGCAACGGCTGGCCGGTGCGCTGCAGGCGGAAGCCGAAGATCCACATCAGGCCGCCGGACCACCAGCGCACCACCTTGTGTTCGAGCGGATCGCTGGCTGCACCGAGGCGGCCGAACGGCGGCGCCATCAGCAGCAGGATCAGCGGCAGGAAAACCACGACGTGGACCAGCAGCAGCGGCACGCGGTACAGATAGCGGAACGCACGCGCCACGCTGCCCTGGCGGGCGGGACGGGGGGAAGTCATCCGCGCAAGATACCGGATGCGGTCCGGCTTCCGCCAGCACATGGCAGGGGGCCTGCCGGGCTCCTCACCCCGAGCCGCGGGCAAAGCGGTATAAATCCGCTCACGCCTACAGGGGAGCGTGGACATGGAGCGGTTATCGCGGTCGCTGGCCGGGGACATGCTGCCGCTGTTGTCGGCGGCGCTGGAGCAGGTCGACAGCGGCGTGATCGTGTTCGATGGCCAGAACCGCATCGTGTACTTCAACAAGGCCATGGAAGCCCTGTCCGGCTGGTCACGCGACGAGGTGGCGGGGCGCAACCTGGGCTTCCTGGCCCCGGAGGTCATGCGCGAACGCTACGACAGCGACCTGCATCCGGGGTCGGCCAACCGCGTGCGCGAACTGGCCAGCCAGCCGCGCGACGTGCAGATGGTGCGCAAGGACGGGCAGACCCGCTGGATCAGCGTGTCGCTGGCGCGGACCCCGGCCGTGGACGGCCAGCTGCACATGGCCTTCATCCGCGACGTGACCACCCGGCGCCAGCGCCAGGAGCGCGAGCGGCTGCTGTCGCTCGGCTTCGACGAGACCCAGAGCGCGGTGCTGATCACCGACGCGCGCGGCCGCGTGGTGCATCTGAACAAGGGCTTCTGCCGCCTGTTCGGCTTCGATGCCAGCCAGGTCCTGCGCCGCCACGTCGCCGCGCTGCTGGTGCCCGACCGCGCCCGGCGCCGCACGACGCTGGCCCAGGCCGCACGCCTGCTGGCCGGCGAGCCGGTGTGCTGCGACGAGCGCGTGGCCTGCCGCGACGGCCACCCGCTGTGGTGCGCGATCAGCATCAACCCGATCTTCGACGACTACGGCGCGCTGGCCAACCTGGTCATCGTGCTGATGGACATCACCCACACCAAGGTCCACGAGGTACTGCAGCACCGGATGCTGGATGCGCTGGTGCGCGAGGTTCCCACCAGCGAGGTGATGCAGATGATGTGCCGCGACGTCGAGCAGATCGCGCCGCAGGTGCTGTGCTCGGTGCTGCGGGTCGAGGATGGGCGGCTGCGCACGCTGGCCGCGCCCAGCCTGCCGGAGGCCTACACGCGACAGGTGGACGGCATCCCGATCGGGCCCGGCGTGGGCAGCTGCGGTACCGCCGCGCATACCGGGCAGACGGTGGTGGCGCGCGACATCACGCTGGACCCGAACTGGCAGGGCATCAGCCACATGGCGCTGGCCCACGGCCTGGCGGCGTGCTGGTCCACGCCGATCAAGGCCAGCGACGGCCGCGTGCTGGGCACGTTCGCCTTCTACTACCGCCGCCCGCACGATCCCGATGCCTTCCACCGCCGCCTGGTGGACGTCATCGTGCACCTGTGCGCGCTGGCGCTGGAGCGCGAGGAGGCCCGCAACCGCATCCGCCGGCTGGCCTTCTACGACGACCTCACCGGCCTGCCCAACCGCAACCTGCTGCATGCCCAGGCCGACCAGGCGATCGCCGCGGCCGCCGCCTCCGAACAGGCGCTGGCGGTGCTGTTCATCGACCTGGACAGGTTCAAGCAGATCAACGACTCGTTCGGCCACCCCGGGGGCGACCAGCTGCTGCGCGCGGTCTCGCACCGCCTGCAGGAAGAGGCCGGGCCGGCGGACATCGTCGGCCGCCTGTCCGGCGACGAGTTCGTGATGGTGCTCAACCCCTGCGACGCGCAATCCGCCGGCGAACGCGCCGAGCGCATCCTGCGCCGGCTGTCGTTGCCGCTGCAGCTGGACGACGTGCAGATCCGGCCGTCGGCCAGCGTCGGCATCAGCATGTTCCCGCACGACGGCCACGACACCGAGACCCTGCTGCACCACGCCGACGTAGCCATGTACCAGGCCAAGAACAGCGGCCGCAACGGCGCCCGGTTCTATTCGCGCGAGATGGACCACAACGCGCAGGAGCGGCTGGCGCTGGAAACCGCGCTGCGCGAGGCGGTCGAACAGCGCCAGCTGCACCTGCACTACCAGCCGCAGGTCGGCATCGGCGACGGCCGCCTGCGCGGGGTGGAGGCGCTGGCGCGCTGGCGGCACCCGCGGCTGGGCGACGTGCCGCCGATGCAGTTCATCCCGCTGGCCGAGGAATGCGGGCTGATCGGCGATATCGGCCACTGGGTGCTGGAGGAGGCCTGCGCGCAGCTGGCACGGTGGCGGCGTGCCGGGCTGCAGGTGCCTTCGGTGGCGGTGAACCTGTCGCCGACCGACTTCCACGACCTGGAACTGCCGCTGCGCATCGAGCAGGTGCTGCGGCACGAAGCGCTGGCGCCGGACGACCTGAAGGTGGAGATCACCGAGGACGTGCTGCTGGACACCGACCCCAGCACCCTGCGCACGCTGCATGCGGTGCACGCGCTGGGCGTGCGCCTGTCGATGGACGACTTCGGCACCGGCTATTCCAGCCTGAGCTACCTGCGCCTGCTGCCGATCAGCGAACTCAAGCTGGACCGCAGCTTCGTGCGCGGCATCGAGAACGACGAGGTGGCCAGCGCGCTGACCCGCGCCATCGCCCACATCGGCCAGAGCCTGCGGCTGACGGTGGTCGCCGAGGGCGTGGAAAGCGTCGAACAGCTGCGCATGCTCGGCGAGCAGGGCTACGGCATCGCCCAGGGCTACCACTTCACCCCGGCACTGCCCGCGCACGAACTGGAAACGTGGATCCACGAACGCCTGGCGGACACCGCGTTCGCGCACGCGTAGGCCGGCGGCATCGCGCCCGGGGGCGCGTCAGGCCGGCACCACCGCCAGGGTCAGGCGCGAGATGCACACCGGCTTGCCGGCCTCGTTCTCGATGCGGATTTCCCAGACCTGGGTGGTGCGCCCGACGTGCAGCGCGCGCGCGGTGCCGGTGACCACGCCGGTGCGGGCCGCGCGCAGGTGGTTGGCGTTGATCTCCAGCCCCACGCAGACCTGGCTGGCGGTATCCACGCACAGGTTGCCGGCGCTGCTGCCCAGGGTCTCGGCCAGCACCACCGAGGCACCGCCGTGGAGCAGCCCGTAGGGCTGGCGGGTGCGCTCGTCCACCGGCATGGTCGCCTGCAGCCAGTCCTCGCCGGCGCCGGTGAAGACGATGCCGAGGTGCTCGATCAGGGTGCCGCGACTGAGGCGGTTGAGTTCATCCAGCGAAACGGGGGCGCGGAAAGCCATGGCGATGACCGGTGTGGGATGCATGCCATTTTACGGCGCCGCGCGCCGCCCCGAGTCAGGCGAACAGATCGTCCTGCGCCGGCGGATAGCGCAGCCGGCCATCGACCACGCGCGCAGTGGCGGTGAGCACGTGTGCCGGTGCGTGGCCGGCATCGAGGATGTGTCGTACCCCGATGCCGTGCACGCTGAGCTGGTCGGCGATCAGCCGGCGGTGGCAGCGCCACCACAGCGCTTCGGCGCACATCAGCGCGGTGCGGCGGCGCACGGCCAGTTCCAGCAACCGCGCCAGCCCATTGGCGAACTCGGCGCTGTCCAGGTGATCGGCGTAGCCCTGGAAGGCGGCATTGCGCCAGCCACCGTTGGGTGAGCCGGGTTGCACGCGGCGACGCCCGCCCAGCTGCGGCAGCCACAGGTACTCCACGCCCGCCGCCGGCAGGGTCTGCGCCAGGGTCTGGCCGGCGAACCACGGATGGCGCCGCGAACCCGGGAAACGACGCACATCGGCCACGGCCTGGATGCCGTAGCCGGCCAGCAGCGCGAGGAAGTCGTCCTGGCTGCGGGTGGAGTGGCCGATGGTCCAGACGGTGACGGCGCCACTCATGTCAGCCGATCTTCTCCAGTGCCGCGCCGCGGTGCATGGCGATGTGGTCGCTGTGGTCACTGCGGATCGCGTACTGCGGGTCGTCTTCGCTGCAACGGCGCACGTGGCCCTTGTACGGCGTGTCGCGGATATGCACTCGGATGACATGGCCGGTGACGTGGCCGGCTTCGGAATTCCAGCGCACGTGGTCGCCGACCTTGAAGGCGCGGTGCATGGTCGTCCTCGGTGCAGGCAGGGGGACGCCCATTGCAACCGAAGCCGCGTCCACGCACCGTGTGCGCGCTACAGGATCGGCACCAGCCCGGCGCCGAACGCGGTCAGCATGCGCACCAGCAGCCATTTCGGGCCGACGTCGACCTCGGGAAAGTCGCCCACCGGCGCGTAGCAGCGGCGGAAATCCGGGTCGTGCCGCGACAGCGGCAGCGGGCATTCCGGTCCAGGCTGGAACGCGTAGTTGGTGGCATAGCGCCACGGCCAGACATCGAGGATAGGCAGCGCCTCGGAGGCCTTGCCCAGGCTGTAGTTCAGGCCCGACAGCACCGGCGCCTTCTCGCGCGGCGCCACTGCCCAGGCGTTGTCCGGCGAAATGTCGCGCAGGATGCTCTGCGCCAGCTGCTCGGCGAATACCGGGTCGTCGATGATCACCGCGCCCTCGGTGTTGTAGTTCTCGCTGCGCGGATCGAAGTTGTGGGTGCCGACCACGCCGATGCGGCGGTCCACCACCAGCGACTTGGCATGCAGGCCCATGCGCGCGCCGCGGCGGGTGACCGGCAGCGGGCGGTTGGCCGCCTTGCTGCCGAGGAACGAGGGCCGGGTCTCGGTGCGCAGCACTTCGCGCTCGACCTCGCTGCCGTCGGCACCGGCGCGCCGCCCGGAGCCGCTGCCGCGCACGTTGCTGCCGGCCGCGCTTGCCCCGATCAGGCGGTGCGGCGGTGGCGGTACCTGCGTGTCGTCCAGCGCCGCGGACAACAGGTTGTCCGGGGCCACCGGCGCATCCAGCGGGAATGGCTTGTACTCGTAGATGTCGAAGCCCAGCACGCGCAGGTTGCGGCGCTTGTACTTGTAGGCCATCGCATAGACGATCGGGTTGTCGGTCGCCGCCAGGCTGTTGGTGGACACCACCACGCGCGGCGGTTGCGGGCGCGCGCGCAGGTCCTTGAACAGTTGCTGCGCCGGCTCGGACAGGACCAGGTACGGGGTCTGCAGCAGCACTTCGGACTGCGCGCCCGCGATCAGCGTGTCCAGCCGCGGTTCGGTGGCGTTGGGCAGCGGGTCGCCGCGGTGCTTGCGCGGCAGGTCGGCGACATAGGCCACCGAGCGCACCGGCAGCGTGGTGTCGACGAACGCCTCGGTGACGAACGCCGGGTCAGCGGCCTCGGCCGCTGCGCGTGCCACCCGCTCCGGGCGCCGGAAATGCGCCGCGGGCATTGCCGGCACGCCGTTCCGCAGCAGGGTGCGGCCGACATCGTTGAGGCGCTCGGCCGGCACGCTGCGGGGCGCGTCCCAGAACGCCTGGAAGTTGGCGGCCATCTCGCGCGCCTCGGGCCCGGCCACCACCACGTCGCGGTCGCGGAAGTTGTACTCGCGGTCCCAGTCGTAATAGTCGTCCTGGTAGTTGCGGCCACCCACCACCCCGACCACCCCGTCGACCACCAGCAACTTGTTGTGCATGCGCTGGTTGAAGCGGCGGAAGCAGCACAGCACGCTGCCGGCGTAGTCGAAGTAATTGAGCTTGGCCTTGCCGAACGCGGGGTTGTAGATGCGCAGCTCGAAGTTGGCGTGCGCGCCGGACAGCGCGGCGAGCATCTGCACGTCGGAGATCGCCGAGAGCTGGTCGATCAGCACCCGCACCCTGACCCCGCGGCGGGCGGCGTCCAGCAGCGCATCGATGATCATGCGGGCGCTGTCGTCGGTATCGAAGATATAGGTCTGCAGGTCGATGCTGCGGCTGGCGCTGTGGATCAGGTTCAGCCGCGCCACCAGCGACAGTTCGCCCTCGTCCAGGATCGTGGCGTAGTGCCGCGGCGCGCCGGCGGCGGCGGAGTCGGCGATGGCCTGGGCGCCAAGCGCGCGCAGCGGCGACCGCAGTGCGCAGCGGTCGGGACGGTCGCAGTCCAGGGCGGTCGGGCGCGCAGATACGGCAATGCCCTGCGCGCGGTCGCGCTGCTGCGCGGACAGCGACGCGCAGCCGCCGGCCAGCAGGGCCATGCCGAGCAGCAGCAGGCGCAGCAGCAGGTTCACGGCTGGGAGGCGCCCAACAGGCGCGTACGCAATATGAAGGTCACACGGTCACCCAGGGCGAACTGCCAGCTGTCCATGCCGTAACGACCGCGCTGGACGGTACCCCGGCTTACCAGGTCGCAATCATAGCCCGGCCTGGCGCATTCAGGCTGTTCCAGGTGCAGCACCTCGCGCCGGCTGATGCCGCGGATGGTCAACCGCCCCTCCACGCTGCCACCGCGCTCGACGATGTCCGGGTCGTAGGGATCGGACTCGAATTCGACCAGCGGGTGGCGCTGCGCGTCGAAGAAATCCTCGCCACGCATCCAGCCGGTGTAGCGCGGCTTGCCGGGAATCTCGACATACTGGGTGAACATGCGCAGGCGCACCTGGTGGCGGCCGTCGGGCAGCACCGTGATCCAGCCGTCGAAGCGCGGGAACTGGCCCTCGATCCGCTGCCCGAAGCGGGTACGGATCTCGAAACCGAAGCGCGAATGGGTGGTATCGAACTGCAGCGGCTGCGGCGCCGCGACCGCCGTGCCCGTCGCCGCCAGCCAGCTCAGCAGCAGTCCGCAACGCACCCACCGCATGCGTTCAGTCCCTGTCCACGGCCCCGGGACGGCGCGCGGCCACGCACGCGCGCCCGGCCGGCTTGCGGCTCATGCCACCGGGCATGCGTCCCGCCCTGGCGGGCGTGGCGTGCCGGCACCGTCGACGCAACGGGATCATCGGCTCACGGCCACCAGAAGGCAGCCAGGCGGGCGATGCCCGGTTCGATGGCCGCGGCCATCGGCAGCGACAGCACCGCGACCGAGGCGGTGGGCATGCCGCGGTAGTCGCCGGACTGGCCGCTGTGCATCAGCGCCACCAGCCGCTCCATGCCCGGGTTGTGGCCGACCAGCAGCAGGCGCTCGACCTCGCGGTGCTCGTCCACCAGCGCGGCCAAGGTGCCGGGGGTGGCGTCGTAGATCCGCTCCTCCAGGCGCTGCTCGACGTAGCCGGTCAGCGACAGCACCGCCTCCAGCGTCTCTCGGGCGCGCCGCGCCGGCGAGCACAGCACCCGGTCCGGCACCAGCCGCTGCTCCAGCAGCCAGCGACCGGCCGCCTCGGCTTCGGCCAGGCCATGCGGGGAAAGCGGGCGATCGATATCGGCCAGGCCATTGTCGGCCGGCTCGGCATGGGCATGTCGCAGCAGGATCAGTTCACGCATGAGGATTCATTAGCTCCGGGTCAGACCTTGTTCAACCATTTCAGAAGCGGCTCCCAGTCCTGCTGGTGTTCGCGGACCTGGGCGGAGTGGTAGTCGAACAGGCTGCGGCCCAGGCCGACCATGACCACGTAACTCTGGCTGTCGCGCAGCTGCGCGACCACCTCGTAGGGCCATTGCGCCAGCATCTGCCGCGCCTGCTGCGAGGTCTGCGTCCACGGCTTGGTGCGGTTGAGCACCAGGCCCACCGGCAGCGCGCGCGAGTGCACGCGCTTGACCCTGGCCAGACTGTTCAGGAAACCGACGATGGCCTCGATGTCCAGCGCCGACGGCAACACCGGCACCACCACCGCATCGGCCACGTCCAGGAAATGCTCGAGATCGTCCGCAAGCGCACCTGCCGGGGCATCGATGATCACCTCCTCGGCGCCATCGGGGATGTGCTTCTCCCAGGACTTCCTGCGGTGGACATCCACCGGCAGCACGGCACTGTCCAGGCCGGCGCGGCGCTCCGCCCAGCGCGTGCTCGACCCCTGCGGGTCGGCATCGGCGATCACCGTCGCCCTGCCCTGCAGCGCCGCATGCGCGGCCAGGTGCGTGGCGATGGTGCTCTTGCCCACACCGCCCTTGGAACCGGCCACCAGGATCGTCTTCATGCACGCCTCGTTTTGCGCGGGACTGCCCGCAGCGTACACCGGCGCGCGACGGCCGCGGTAGTCGGCGCGTGAGGA
Source organism: Stenotrophomonas sp. 17(2023) (assembly GCF_030345315.1). Classification (NCBI taxonomy): domain Bacteria; kingdom Pseudomonadati; phylum Pseudomonadota; class Gammaproteobacteria; order Lysobacterales; family Lysobacteraceae; genus Stenotrophomonas; species Stenotrophomonas sp. 17(2023). Next base: position 109,436 of record NZ_CP128405.1, on the reverse strand, counting down.
CACCCCTGCCGGGACGGGATGCTTTGCTATCGTGGCGACCCACACCGGAGCCACCATGAGCGAACTGCAGGACCTGACCGCGCTGATCCGCGCCAATACCCCGCTGATCGTCATTGAAACCGCGGACGAGGCCCGCGTGGTGGACCTGTTCCGGCAGGCGCTGATGCACGTGTGGCGGGCGTTGTACCGCTGGTCGATCACCGAGGGCCTGCGCCGCATCGACATGGACCGCGAAGACGACGCCGTCGGGCCGCCCGACGCCAGCTCGGCGCTGCGGATGATCCAGGAGGCCGAGCAGCGGGGCATTTACCTGCTGCTCGATTTCCACCCCTACCTGGGCTACGCCAGCCACCAGCGCCTTCTGCGCGACATCGTGCAGCGCCGGCACAGCCAGCCGCACGTGCTGGTGCTGGTCGGCACCAAGGTCGAGCTGCCGGCCGAACTGGAGGCGCTGGCCACCCGCTTCAATCCGCGCCTGCCCGACGCCAACGCGCTGCTGAAGATGCTGCGCGAGGAAGCGGCCGCCTACGCCGGCGACAACGGCGGCCGCCGCGTGGAGGTGGACCAGGACGCGGTGCGGCAGATCCTGCGCAACCTGCAGGGCCTGAGCCTGCCCGACGCGCGCCGCATCGCCCGCCAGCTGATCTACGCCGACGGCGCGCTGCGTGCCGACGACCTGCCGCAACTGGCCAGGCTGAAGTTCGAACTGCTCAACCGCAGCGGCCACCTGCACTACGAATACGACAGCGCGCGCTTCGGCGAGGTGGCCGGTGCCACGCGGCTCAAGCGCTGGATCGAACAGCGCAGGGCGGTGTTCGTCGCCGGCGATGCGCCGCCCGGGCTGGATCCGCCGCGCGGCATGCTGCTGCTCGGCGTGCAGGGCTGCGGCAAGTCGATGCTGGCCAAGGCCACCGCGGCGGGCTTCGGCGTGCCGCTGCTGCGCCTGGACTTCGCCACGCTGTACAACAAGTACCACGGCGAAACCGAGAAGAACCTGCGCGACGCGCTGGCCTCGGCCGAACAGCTGGCGCCGTGCGTGCTGTGGATCGACGAGGTCGAGAAGGGCCTGGCCAGCAGCGGCGAGGACGGCGGCGTCTCGCGCCGGGTGCTGGGCTACCTGCTGACCTGGATGGCCGAGCGCAAGGCGCCGGTGTTCATCGTCGCCACCGCCAACCAGGTGCACGAGCTGCCGGCCGAACTGCTGCGCAAGGGCCGCTTCGACGAGATCTTCTTCGTCGACCTGCCCACGCCCGACACCCGCGTGGAGCTGCTGCGCCTGCACCTGGACAAACGTGGACTGGACGCCGAGGGCTTCGCCCTGCCCGCCCTGGCCGCCGCTGCCGATGGCTTTTCCGGCGCCGAGATCGAACAGGCGGTGGTCGCCGGCCTGTACGCCGCGTATGCCGAGCGCAGGCCGCTGGACACCGACCTGCTGATGGCCGAGATCCGCAGCACGCGGCCGCTGTCGGTGCTGATGGCCGAGCAGGTGCAGGCGCTGCGCGACTGGGCACGCGGGCGCACGGTACCGGCCGGGTGAGCCGGGCCGCGCTCAGCGCGGCGGCGACCAGGGCACCGACCCGGCCTGGTCCAGATACCTCACGCGCGTGGCACGGCCATGCCGCAGCACCAACCCCTCGCGCGCCGGCGGCAGCAGTACGGCAGTGGCATGGGTGGTGTTGGCCTGGTAGAGCCAGGCCACGCCACCGCGCAGATCGAGCAGCTCGATCTTGCCCTCGATACGGGCGCTGCCACCCGCCACACCGGCCAGTACCAGCCAATCCTCGCCGCGGGTGAAGCCGGCCTGGTGCAGGCCCACAAGCGAACTGGAATAGACATGTTCGCGCTGCCAGCCGGCCAGGTTCCAGCGCACGGTCTCGTGCTGCAGGCCCTGGTACAGGGGCGGCACATCGTCGTGCAGCGCCTGCGCCCGCACGGGTGAGCGCTGTACCGTCACCAGCCGGGTGCCCTTGTCGAGCAACATCACCGCCAGCATGTCGTTGCGCGGCCCCGGCGCATGGGCGGCATGACGGTCCACGACCTCCAGCCGCGGGATGGCCGCGTCGCGCTGCAGGCGCAGGAGCAGCACCACGCCCTTGTCGGTGCCGGCGGCGATCAGGCCCGAGGCCTCGTCCCAGTCCAGGCAGGTCACGCCGCCATCCCCCGGCACCCGCAACGGCGCGCCGACCAGCGCGCGGCTGGCATGGTCATAGATGTGCAGTTCGTCGTAGCTGGCCAGCAGGTACAGGCCGCGCAGTGGCGTGGCCGAAGCCGCGCCCGGCTTCCAGTGCTCCTCGCGGAAGGCATGCAGCAATTCGCCACTACGGGCGTCCCAGACCTTTGGCCCGTTCTCGTACTGGACGATGTCGCCGACCTCGACGTTGCCGAAGCTGGAGCGGCTGATCACGATCCCGTCGGCAGGACCGAAGGTGATGTCCTGGGTACGCAGTTCATGGGCCTGCAGCGCGATGCGCACATCCTTCCTGCGCGCATCCCAGAGCTCCAGCCGGCCCGAGTCACGACCGACCGCCAACAGCCCCATCTGCGGCGAATACGCCGCCGACCATGCGTCGTCGTCCAATCCACGGTTGGCGTCCACGAACGATTGGGTGAATTCCGGCCGGATGCCCACCGTGCAGGCTGCCAGCAGGACCGGCAGGAAAAACATCGCCATCCGGTATCTCATCGCCCCGCTCCCTGGTCGATCCAGCACCCGTTGTACCGATCCCGATGCCCGAGTCCCGCGAGGGCGGGGACGCCCGATTGCTCGTGCGGATGCGGGCCGTGCGGGTATCCCGCCGCTCCCCGCACCCTGCCGGCGTGGCTCAGGGCCAGGCCGGCGGATTGGCAGCCCAGGCCCGCTGCACTTCGGCCAGGCGCGCGCGCTCCTCGTCCGTCCATGCCGGCAGCAACTGGGCGAAGCGCGCCGGGTCGTTCCAGAGCTGCGGCTCGGTCCGCACCGCCGCCGCGTACCACTGCACGGCTTCATCGCGGCGGCCCAGCGTCCACAGCGCCAGCGCCAGCGTTGGCGGCACCCATGCGACGTTGCCGCGGGTGGCCTGCGCGGCGGCGCTCCATTGCTGCAGCGCCGCCTCGGCATCACCGTGGCGGTACAGGCTCCAGCCCTGGTTCCAGCGGATGCCGCGGGCCTGCGACGAACTCTCCGAAACGGCGGCCAATGCCTCCTGGTAGAGCTTCTCGCCGATTTCCACCCGGTTCTCGGCATAGGCGACGCCGGCCAGCTGGATCGTGGCTTCCACGCCCTTGCGGCCGCGCTCGCGCAGTTTCATCAACTGCTCGACCAGCTCCGGCTGATCCGGCGGCAGCGCGTGCACCGGCCTGGCCGCGACATCGTCATCGAAATAGAACTCGGCGATCTTCGGCATCCCTTGTGCCCACGCCGTCGAACAGAACAGGCCGGCCAGCAGCATCAGGCCACCGGCCACGCCCCTTATCACCTGCATGTTGCAATCCCCATCATTCATGTTCCAGCAAGGTCCGATCCTAACCGCTCGGCGGCCGCTCCGCGACCCCGGCTCCCGGACCTGGCCGGCCCTGGGAGCGCCTCCAGGGGTCGGCGCAGGGCCCCCGGCAGGGTGGCAAAACCCGCGCTGGTACAATCGCCGGCCGCGTGCGCGCCGCCCTGGCGCGGCAGCCGACGCCAGCCGTTCCTGCAATGGGCCAGCCATGACCAGTACCGCCGAACTCACCTCCCCCGCCTCCGCCAACACGCCGCTGATCGGCGTGCGCGACCGCGATTACACGCTCGAGCACAAGTACACCCGCACCGACGGGCGCATCTACCTGAGCGGCGTGCAGGCGCTGGTGCGGCTGCCGTTGATGCAGCAGCAGCGCGACACCGCGGCCGGGCTGAACACCGGCGGCTTCGTCAGCGGCTACCGTGGCTCGCCGCTGGGCGGCTTCGACCTGGAGCTGTGGCGCGCCCGCCGGCACCTGGAGGCGGCCAAGGTGAAGTTCGTGCCCGGGCTCAACGAGGATCTGGGCGCCACCATGGTCTGGGGTACCCAGCAGGCAAACCTGTTCCCCGGCGCCAACGTCGATGGCGTGTTCGGCATGTGGTACGGCAAGGGCCCGGGCGTGGACCGGTGCGGCGACGTGTTCAAGCACGCCAACGCCGCCGGCACGTCCCGGCACGGCGGCGTGCTGGCCCTGGCCGCCGACGACCATGCCTGCCGCAGCTCGACCCTGCCGCACGGCAGCGAGGACGAATTCGTCAGCGCGATGATGCCGGTGCTCAACCCGGCCGGCGTGCAGGACATCCTCGACCTGGGCCTGGTCGGCTGGGCGATGAGCCGCTACACCGGGCGCTGGATCGGCTTCAAGACCATCGCCGAGACGGTCGAATCCTCGGCCTCGGTGGACGTCAACCCGTTCGCCCGCCGGATCATCCTGCCGGAGGATTTCGAGATGCCGGCGGCCGGGCTCAACATCCGCTGGCCGGATCCGCCGCTGGAGCAGGAGATGCGCCTGCACCGCTACGCGGTGAAGGCCGCGCAGGCGTTTGCACGCGCCAACGGCATCGACAGGGTGGTGATGGATTCGCCGCGCGCGCGGCTGGGCATCGTCACCACCGGCAAGAGCTACCTGGACGTGCTGCAGGCGCTGGAATACCTGGGCCTGGACGAGCGCGCCTGCGCCGAGATCGGCATCCGCGTCTACAAGGTCGGCATGACCTGGCCGCTGGAGCCGCAGGGCATCGGCGCGTTCGCGCGCGGCCTGGAAGACATCGTCGTGGTGGAGGAAAAGAAGGCCTTCATCGAGCGGCAGATGAAGGAGTACTTCTACAACTGGCCGGCCGGCTGGGGCGCGCGCCCGTCCATCGTCGGCAAGTACGACGAGCAGGGCGAGTGGATCCTGCCGTCCACCGGCGAACTCACCCCGGCCACCATCGCCGGGGTCATCGGCCGCCGCATCCAGCGTTTCTTCAACACCGAATCCATCGAACAGCGCCTGCGCTGGATGGACGAGAAGGAAGCGGAGATGGCGCTGCCGCGCGCGCAGTTCCCGCGCGTGCCGCACTACTGCTCGGGCTGCCCGCACAACACCTCCACCAACGTGCCGGAAGGGTCGCGGGCGATGGCCGGCATCGGCTGCCACTACATGGTGACGTGGATGGACCGCGACACCGACACCTTCACCCACATGGGCGGCGAAGGCGTCACCTGGGCCGGGCAGGCGGCGTTCACCGACACCGCGCACGTGTTCCAGAACCTCGGCGACGGCACCTATTTCCACAGCGGCTCGCTGGCGATCCGCCAGGCGATCGCCGCCGGCGTCAACATCACCTACAAGATCCTCTACAACGACGCGGTGGCGATGACCGGCGGACAGCCGGTGGACGGCACGCTCACCGTGCCGCAGATCGCCCAGCAGATGCGCGCCGAAGGCGTGCACACCATCGTGCTGCTGTCCGACGACATCGCCAAGTGGAAGCTGCGCCGCCACGAGTTCCCGGCCGACGTGGAGTTCCACGACCGCGCCGAGCTGGACGCGGTGCAGAAGCACCTGCGCACGGTGAAGGGCACCAGCATCCTGATCTACGAACAGACCTGCGCCACCGAGAGACGCCGCCGCCGCAAGCGCGGCAAGCTGGTCGATCCGCCCAAGCGCACGATGATCAACTCGCTGGTCTGCGAAGGCTGCGGCGACTGCGGGCAGAAGAGCTTCTGCGTGTCGGTGCTGCCGAAGGAGACCGAGTTCGGCCGCAAGCGCGACATCGACCAGTCCAACTGCAACAAGGACTTCTCCTGCACCACCGGCTTCTGCCCGAGCTTCGTCACCGTGCACGGCGGCCAGCTGCGCAAGGGCCGCAGGAGCGATGCCGCCAGCCTGCTCGACAACCTGCCAAGCCCGGCGTTCCGCAGCGACCTGTCCCAGCCCTGGAACATCCTGATCACCGGCGTCGGTGGTACCGGCGTGGTCACCATCGGCGCGCTGCTGGGCATGGCCGGGCACCTGGAGGGCAAGGGCGCGACCGTGCTCGACCAGACCGGGCTGGCGCAGAAGGGCGGCGCGGTGACCACCCACATCCGCATCGCGCGCGCGCCTTCGGACATCCATGCCGTGCGCATCGCCGCCGGCGAGGCCGACCTGGTGCTGGGCTGCGACATGGTTGTGGTCAACGACTACTGGGCGCTGTCCAAGGTGCGCGGCGAACGTTCGCAGGTGGTGCTCAACACCTATGAGGCGATGCCCGGCACCTTCACCACGCACCCGGACATGCAGTTCCCGGCCGCCGACATCATCGCCGGGGTGAAGGTGGCCCTGGGCGGGCGCGACCCGATCCTGCTCGATGCCACCCAGCTGGCCACCGCACTGCTGGGCGATGCCATCGCCTCGAACCTGTTCATCCTCGGCTTCGCCTGGCAGCAGGGGCTGGTGCCGCTGTCGCTGGAAGCGCTGATGCGCGCCATCGAACTCAACGGCGCCGCCATCGAAATGAACCAGCGCGCCTTCGCCTGGGGCCGCCTGGCCGCGATCGACCCGCAGGCGGTGCAGCAGGCCGCCGGGCTGGTGCGCAACGCACCGACCGAAGCCGAGCGCACCCCGGGCACGCTGCGCGAGCTGCCGCCGGGCGAGTGGGAAGGCAGCGAAGCCGGCGCACCGTCGGCGCCGCGCAACCCGGGCAACGAGCCGGAAGTACGCGGCCTGCCCGCCAGCGACCCGCACCCGGGCGACACACCGTTCGCGACCCTGGACGACACCCGCCTGTCGCGCTCGCTGGACGAACTGATCGCACGCCGCAGCGGCTTCCTCGTCGATTACCAGGATGCCGCCTACGCCACCCGCTACCGCCAGCTGGTGGACGCGGTGCGCAAGGCCGAGCAGCGCGTGGCGCCGGGCAGCACCGCGCTGACCGAAGCGGTGGCGCGCTACTTCTTCAAGCTGATGGCCTACAAGGACGAATACGAGGTCGCCCGCCTGTACACCAGCGGCGATTTCCTCAAGCGCGTGGCCCAGCAGCTCGAGGGCGACTACCAGGTGCGTTTCCACCTGGCGCCGCCGCTGTTCGCCAAGCGCGACGAGCAGGGCCGCCTGCAGAAGAAGGAATACGGGCCGTGGATGTTCAAGGCCTTCGGCCTGTTGGCGCGGCTCAAGGGCCTGCGCGGCAGCCGCTTCGACATCTTCGGGCATACCGCCGAGCGCCGCGGCGAACGCCAGCTGATCGCCGATTACGAGCGCACCCTGCAGGAACTGCTGGGCTCGCTCGACGCCGGCCGGCTGGCGCTGGCGGTGGAGATCGCCAGCATTCCCGAGCACATCCGCGGCTACGGCCACGTCAAGGAAGCACACCTGCACGACGCCAGGGCGCGCGAGGCGGCGCTGCTGGCCACGTGGCGCAACCCCAAGGCGCTGCATATCGTGCAGGCGGCCTGAGCACTGCGGCGGCCGCTCGGCCCGGACGCCCCGCAGCGCGGTGCGTCCGGTTGATTGCATCGGCCGGCGTGTGGCCGCGACCGGCTCAACGCCGCGGCGCGAGGATCCTGCCCAGCAGGTCGGCGCGGCCGGGGATGCGGCGCAGGTGCGGGTAGCGCAGGCCGTCGCGGTAGTCGATGCGCACGCTGCGGAAGCTGTCGGCCTGGCGCACGATCAGCTCGATCGGGGTGCCGTCGCTGGCATCGGCCACGGCCTGCTTCAGGCGCCCGCCGGTGTAGGCCAGGCCGTTGACCGCCAGCACGGTGACGTCCTTCGCCAGCCCGGCCTTGAACGCCGGGCTGTCCCAGCCCACCCATTGCAGCACGCCATCGCTGCCGGCCTTCAGGCCCAGCGAATACTGCAGGTCGACCAGGCCGCCGGCCTCGCCGTCGGCGATCACCGGGTTCGGCGTCTGGCTGTAGTAAAGCTCCCAGCCCGCGGCTTCCAGGCCATCCGGCACGCTGCCGTCGCGCGCCTCCAGGCGCTGGCCGATGAAGGCGTCCCAGGCGCCGGGCTGCACCGCTTCCAGCGCCTGCATCACGTCGCTGCGGTCGTACAGGCGGATCTCGCCCTGCGCACCGCCCTGGTGGAAGCGCCGGGCGAAGTCGTCCAGCGCCACCTTGCCCCTGGACAGCGTGCGCAGCCGCGCATCCACGCCCAGCCACAGCAGCGTGCTCTCGTTGTAGAACTCGAAGGCGCGCTGCCAGTCGGCCCAGGCCTGCGGCTTGGAATTGAAATCGAGGATGCCCTGGTGGACGGTGTCGTGCAGGTCGCGCCACTGCCGCCCCGGCTGGGTCGCATAGTTGGCCTGCAGCTGCGCCAGCATGGCCAAGGCGTAGTCCGGCGCCCACAGGCCCGAACGCGCGGCCAGCACCACCGCCCAGTACTGGGTCTGGCCTTCGTACATCCACAACTCGTCGTTGTGCATCGGCGCGTTGTAGTGCGGCACCCAGGTCGGGCGCGGCCGCCACGCCTTACCGATCCAGGCATGGGCGTATTCGTGCGGCAGCAGGTCGTTGTCGGTGTAGGGACGCTCGCCGCGCAGGTAACCGTCGTGCATGCCGTTCTCGCTGGACTGCGCATGCTCCAGGCCGATGCCGCTGAACACGTCCGACACCGCCAGCAGGAAGTCGTAGCGCGTGTACGGGCGCGCGCCGAACACCTTGTCGGCTTCATGCACCAGTGCACGGTGCGCATCGAGCACCTTCGGCTCGGCCTGCAGTCCCTGCGGGTTCTCGGCGACCACGTCCAGCCACACCGGCTGGGCGGACTTGTCGTCCAGCGCGAAGCGCCGGAACCAGCGCCCGGCGAATACCGGCGAGTCGATCAGCGTCATCAGCGACACCGGCGCATAGTGCTCGGCCGTGCCGTCGCGCCGGACCACGTCCAGCGCGGTGCCGCTGCGCCAGCCCTCGGGCAGGCGCAGGGTCGGCTTGACCTGGATGCCGCGCGCATCGTACCCGGCCGGGTACAGCACCACGCGGTGCCACTGCAGGTCGAGCAGGTTGGGCGTCATCGCCACCCGGCCCTGGTCGGCGGCGGTGGGCGACAGGTACTGGAACTCGACATCGAGCGCGTCCACGCCGGCGGGCACCTGCAGCCGGAAGGCGTACATGTCGCCGGGGTCGCGGCGCCACGGCAGCGGCTGGCCGTTGCCGCGGATCACCAGCCCGGCCATCTGGTTGATCGGCCCGGTCGGTGCATGGTTGCCGGGTATCCACTGCGGGTACCACAGGGTCAGCGGGCCGGGCGACACCGGGATGCGCTGGCGCACGCGCTGGATGCGCCGTTGCAGGTCGCTGGCATCCACCTCCAGTTCGATCACGCCCGGGTAGCTTGCCTGCACCTGCATCGCCGCCTGCCGTGCATCGCCGCCGTGCGCGTGCGCGCACGCCAGCGGCGCCAGCCCCAGCACCATCGCCAACCACCACTTGTGCGCGTACATCCGTCCCCCTGCCCCGTGTTGAAGTTTCCGCATCCTAGCCGTTCGGCAGCGGTGTCCGCTGCCACACAAGGGTGCGGTTGTTGGCCGGCATCGCCGCGTCCTCGCGCAGCTCCAGCCCCTGCGCGCGCGCAAGCGCGTCGATCGCCTCGAAATCGCGGATGCCCGAACGCGGGTCGCGTGCCTTCAGCCAGCCATCGAATACGCGGTTGCTGTCGCTGCTGAAGTCGCCACCGTAGTTGAACGGTCCGTAGGCGATGAACCGCGCCCCCGGCGCCAGCAGCGCCGGCAGCCCGGCGAACAGCGCCTGTACTTGGTCCCAGCCCATGATGTGCAGCGTATTGGCGGTGAACACGGCATCGAAACCGGCCACGCCATCGGCCACCGGCAGCGGCGGCGCCGGCTGCAGCCCGGCGCCGGCCACCGCCTGCAGTTCCAGCGCGGCCGGGGTATTGGCCAGCGCGGCCGCCTCCAGCCATTGGCCGATGCCGGGCAGGTGGTCGCGGTGATCGCTGGCCTGCCAGCGCAGCCACGGCATCGCCGCGGCGAAGTACACCGCGTGCTGGCCGGTGCCGCTGCCGATCTCAAGCACGCTGCGGGCATCGCCCAGGTGGCGCAGCAGCACCGCGAGGATCGGCTCGCGGTTGCGGTCGCAGGACGCGGCGTGGGGCTTGGCGGTCATCGCGGCGGGCGTAATGGGTGATCCGGGCGATTGTGCCGGAGTGCCGGCCCACGCCGCGCATGACCATGGTCACTTGTGCGCGCACCGCATGGCAGCCGAGATTCGGCTGTTATGCGCGGTGCGACCGCATCGCATCACCCAGGGAGTCCCGCATGCAACGCCGCCAGTTCCTCGCGCTTTCCGGCCTCGGCCTCGCCGGCATGATGCTGCCCAACGCGCGCCTGATCGCCGCCGAGGAACTGCTTGCCCCGGCCGACGTGGCGCGCAAGAAGGCACTGGCCGACACCGTGCTGGCACTGGCGCGCAGGGGCGGTGCCAGCTACTGCGACGTGCGCATCGGCCGTTACCTCAACCAGGCCATCATCACCCGCGAGGACAAGGTCCAGAACGTCACCAACAGCGAATCGGCGGGGGTGGGCATCCGCGTGATCGTCGACGGCGCCTGGGGCTTCGCCGCCAGCAACCAGTCCAGCGAACAGGGCGTGGCCGCGGCGGTGACGCAGGCGTTGGCCATCGCCCGCGCCAACGCGAAGATCCAGACCCGGCCGGTGCAGCTGGCGCCCACCCCCGGGGTGGGCGAGGTGCGCTGGCAGACGCCGATCCGCCGCAACGCCATGGCGGTTCCCGTCAAGGACAAGGTGGAACTGCTGCTGGCGGTGAACGCCGCCGCGCTCGACGCCGGTGCCAGCTTCATCAATTCACAGCTGTTCCTGGTCAACGAGCAGAAGTACTTCGCCTCCAGCGACGGCTCGTGGATCGACCAGGACGTGCACCGCATCTGGCTGCCGTTTACCGCTACCGCCATCGACAAGGCCAGCGGCAGGTTCCGCACCCGCAACGGGCTGTCGGCGCCGGCCGGCATGGGCTGGGAATTCCTCGACGGCGACGCCGTGGGCAAGTACCCGCTGCCCGGCGGCGTGATCGGTTACGGCCACTCCTATGACCCGGTGGAGGATGCCATCGCCGCGGCGAAGCAGGCGCGGCAGAAGCTCACCGCGCCGTCGGTGAAGCCGGGCAAGTACGACCTGGTGCTGGACCCGTCCAACCTGTTCCTGACCATCCACGAGAACGTCGGCCACCCGCTGGAGCTGGACCGCGTGCTCGGCTACGAGGCCAACTACGCCGGCACCAGCTTCGCCACCCTGGACAAGCGCGAGGCCGGCTTCCGCTGGGGCAGCGACATCGTCAACTTCACCGCCGACAAGACCGAGCCCTACAGCCTGGGCGCGGTGGGCTACGACGACGAGGGCGTGAAATGCCGGCGCTGGGACCTGGTCAAGGACGGCATCCTGGTCAACTACCAGGCCACCCGCGACGAGGTGCACATCCTCGGCGAGAACGCCTCGCACGGCTGCAGCTATGCCGACTCGTGGAAGAGCGTGCAGTTCCAGCGCATGGCCAACGTGTCGCTGGCACCCGGCAAGACGCCGCTGACCCCGGCGCAGATGGTCAAGGACGTGGAGAACGGCATCTACATCCACGGCCGCGGCTCCTACTCCATCGACCAGCAGCGCTACAACGCGCAGTTCGGCGGCCAGCTCTGCTACCAGATCAGGAACGGCGAGATCACCGGCATGGTCGAGGACGCCGCCTACCAGATCCGCACGCCGGAGTTCTGGAATGCCTGCTCGGCGATCTGCGACGCACGCGATTTCCGCCTGGGCGGCTCGTTCTTCGACGGCAAGGGCCAGCCGGGCCAGGTCTCGGCGGTGTCGCACGGCGCGGCGACGACCCGCTTCGACGGCGTCAACATCATCAACACCGCGCGCAGCCTGGGCTGAGCCGCGCGCGGCATGCCGGCGGGTTGCCATCGGCCGGTCGCATGGGTGCCCGGCCGTCGCACCGGTGAAAGCGGTACCGGTTCCTATGTCTAAAGTCACTACCGCGGCCAACCGCGTCCCGCAAGAATCGAACGGTTCGCGGAGCGCCGCGGAGCCACCGTCGTTCGTTGCCGTACCGCAACCGGAGAACTGCCTTGCAAAGACGTGACTTCCTCGCCCTGACCGGGCTCACCGCCGGCGGCCTGATGGTGCCGTCGTTCTTCGGCAAGGCGATCGCCGCCGAACAACTGCTCACCGCGATGGACCCGGCATTGAAGAAGCGGCTGGCCGACGATGCGATGAACGCCGCGCGCGCCGCCGGCGCCAGCTACTGCGACGTGCGCATCGGCCGCTACCTGCGCCAGTTCGTGATCACCCGCGAGGACAAGGTGCAGAACGTGGTCAACACCGAATCCACCGGTGCCGGCATCCGCGTGATCGCCAACGGCGCCTGGGGCTTCGCCGCGACCAACGACCTGAGCCCGGCCGGCGTGGTCAAGGCCGCGCAGCAGGCCGCCGCCATCGCCAAGGCCAACGCCCGGGTGCAGACCGCGCCGGTGCAGTTCGCCAAGGCGCCGGGCTTCGGCGAAGTGAGCTGGCGCACGCCGATCCGCAAGAACGCGATGGAAGTGCCGATCAAGGACAAGGCCGACCTGCTGCTGGGGGTCAACGCCGCCGCGCTTGCCGCCGGCGCCAGCTTCGTCAACTCGATGCTGTTCCTGGTCAACGAACAGAAGTACTTCGCCTCCACCGACGGCTCCTACATCGACCAGGACGTGCACCGCATCTGGGCGCCGATGTCGGTGACCGCCATCGACAAATCCACCGGCAAGTTCCGCACCCGCGACGGCCTGTCCTCGCCGATGGGCATGGGCTTCGAGTACCTGGACGGCGACGCCGGGCAGAAGTTCGTCTCGCCCAACGGCGTGGTCAACTACGGCCGCTCCTACGACATGCGCGAGGACGCCATCGCCGCGGCCCGGCAGGCGCAGGAGAAGCTCAAGGCGCCGTCGGTCAAGCCGGGCAAGTACGACCTGGTGCTGGACCCGTCGCACACCTGGCTGACCATCCACGAGTCGGTCGGCCATCCGCTGGAACTGGACCGCGTGCTCGGCTACGAGGCCAACTACGCCGGCACCAGCTTCGCCACCCTGGACAAGCGCGAGCAGCATTTCCAGTACGGCAGCGACAAGGTCGACATCTTCGCCGACAAGACCCAGCCCGGCAGCCTCGGCGCGGTGGGCTACGACGACGAAGGAGTGAAGTGCAAGAAGTGGGACCTGATCCGCGAGGGCAAGCTGGTCGACTACCAGACCATCCGCGACCAGGCGCACATCCTCGGCAAGACCGAGTCCGACGGCTGCTGCTATGCCGATTCGTGGTCGAGCGTGCAGTTCCAGCGCATGGCCAACGTGTCGCTGGCACCGGGCAAGACCCCGCTGAGCGTGGCCGACCTGATCAAGGACGTGGAAAACGGCATCTACATCATCGGCGACGGCTCGTTCTCGATCGACCAGCAGCGCTACAACGCGCAGTTCGGCGGGCAGCTGTTCTACGAGATCAAGAACGGCCAGATCACCCGCATGCTGGAGGACGTGGCCTACCAGATCCGCACGCCGGAGTTCTGGAACGCCTGCAGCGCGGTGGCCGACGAGCGCGACTACCGCCTGGGCGGCTCGTTCTTCGATGGCAAGGGCCAGCCCGGCCAGGTCTCGGCGGTGTCGCACGGCTCGTCCACCGCCCGTTTCGACGGCATCAACGTCATCAATACCGCGCGCAGCCTCGGCTGACCGTCCAAGGAGTTCCTGAGCAATGAGCATCTTCACCGAACAGCAGGCCAAGGCCATCCTGGACAAGGTCATCGCGCTGTCCAAGGCCGACGAATGCACCGCGACCCTGGCCGGCTCCATCGACGGCAACATCCGCTTCGCGCTGAACAACGTCTCCACCAGCGGCATGGTCACCAACGCCGAACTGGCCGTGCAGGTGGCCTTCGGCAAGCGCGTGGGCACCGCCTCGATCAATGAATTCGACGACGCCTCGCTGGAGCGCGTGGTGCGCCGCGCCGAGGACCTGGCGCGACTGGCGCCGGAGAACCCGGAGTTCATGCCCATCATCGGCAAGCAGGACTACAAGCCGAGCCCGACCTTCAGCGAATCCACCGCCGCCATCGACCCGGAGTTCCGCGCCAGGGTCGCCGCCGACTCCATCGCACCGTGCCGCGGCCGCGGCCTGGTCGCCGCGGGCTTCCTCGAGGACAGCCGCGGCTTCATCGCCATCGCCAACAGCAAGGGCAACTTCGGCTACCAGCGCACCACCTCGTTCGACTACACCTGCACGGTGCGTACCGAGGACGGCCGCGGCTCGGGCTGGGTCGGGCGCAACCTGAAGGACGCGGCCGATTTCCGCGCCGAGCAGGAGATCGAGATCGCCAAGCGCAAGGCGATCGAGTCGGCCGAGGCCAAGGCGCTGGAGCCGGGCAAGTACACGGTGATCCTGGAGCCGGCCGCCGCCGCCGGCCTGATCAGCTTCATGATGAATTTCTTCGACGCGCGCTCGGCCGACGAGGGCCGCAGCTTCCTGTCCAGGAAGGGCGGCGGCAACAAGCTCGGCGAGCAGGTCTACGACCCGCAGGTGAACATGTTCGCCGACCCGTGGCATCCGGACGCGCCGGTGCTGCCGTGGGACGGCGAAGGCATGCCGCGCGAGCGCATGGCCATCATCGAGAACGGCAAGGTGATGAACCTGAACTACTCGCGCTACTGGGCGCAGAAGCAGGGCAAGACCGCCAGCGCGCGACCGGGCAACCTGCTGATGAGCGGCGGCAGCAAGTCCATCGCCGACCTGGTCAAGGGCACGCAGAAGGGCATCCTGCTCACCCGCACCTGGTACATCCGCCTGGTCGACCCGCAGACCGTGCTGCTGACCGGCCTGACCCGCGACGGTACCTTCTACATCGAGAACGGCCAGATCAAGCACCCGGTGAAGAATTTCCGCTTCAACGAATCGCCGGTGATCATGCTCAACAACATCGACGAACTGGGCAAGCCGGTGCGCGTGGCCGGCGACGAATCCAGCTTCGTGATGATGATCCCGCCGATGCGGCTGCGCGACTTCACCTTCACCTCGCTGTCCGACGCGGTCTAGGCAAGCCCGCCCCTGGTTGCGCCGACGCGAAACCAGGGGTCCCGTGTTCCGGCCCTGCCGATTCCCCGCGGCCGTCGCCGCGCCCCCCTTCGCCAAAGGGGGGCTCCGTTCCCGAGATGTTCCCGCCTTTGTCACCGTCCCGGCTAACGCGTGCGCAATTCCTCCAGCTGCTGCTCGGCGGCGCGGCGGCGGCCGCGTTTCCCCGGCAGGCGCGCGCGCAGGCCAGCCGCTACGACTTCTGGTTCACCCGCCTGCGCTACGACTCCGGCGACTGGGACGTGGATGCGCGCATGCCGTCCAACCTGATCACGTCGCTGATCGACTACACCACGCTGCGCGTGGACCCGAACGAGCACGTCGTCGCCCTGTCCGACCCGAAAATGCTGCGCGCGCCGTTCTGCTACCTGGCCGGGCACAAGCTGGTGGAGTTCAACCCCGACGAGCGCCGCAATTTCGAGCGCTACGTGCGCAATGGCGGTTTCGTGCTGGTGGACGACTGCAACCACGACATCGACGGCCTGTTCGCCACTTCGTTCGAGGCGCAGATGCGTGCAATCTTCGGCGCCGGCGCGCTGAACAAGCTGCCCAACACGCATCCGCTCTACAGCAGCTTCTTCAGGTTTCCCGAAGGCCCGCCGGCGACCACGTTCGAGCTCAACGGCTGGGGCGACGACCTGGTGCACGACTACCTGAAGGGCATCGAGATCGACGGCCGCCTGGGCGTGCTCTACAGCAACAAGGACTACGGCTGCGAATGGGACTACGACTGGCGCAACAAGCGCTTCCTGGCCGAGGACAACACGAAGTTCGGCGTGAACATCGTGATGTACGCACTGACGCATTGACTCCACTGGTGACCGCATGAACACCCCCGCCCCCGATCTGGATTCCCTGCTGCCCCGCCTGGGCGACCTGCGCGCCGCGCTGGCGCAGGCCGTGGTCGGCCAGCAGGAAGTCGTCGAACAACTGCTGATCGGCCTGCTTGCCGGCGGCCACTGCCTGCTCGAAGGTGCGCCCGGACTGGGCAAGACGCTGCTGGTGCGGTCGCTCGGCCAGGCCCTGGAACTGCAGTTCCGGCGCGTGCAGTTCACCCCCGACCTGATGCCCAGCGACATCCTCGGCACCGAGCTGCTGGAGGAAGACCACGGTACCGCCAAGCGCGTGTTCCGCTTCCAGCGCGGGCCGGTGTTCACCAACCTGCTGCTGGCCGACGAGCTCAACCGTACCCCGCCCAAGACCCAGGCCGCGCTGCTGGAGGCGATGCAGGAGCACACCGTCAGCTATGCCGGCACCACCTACGCATTGCCCGCGCCGTTCTTCGTGCTGGCCACGCAGAACCCGATCGAGCAGGCCGGCACCTACCCGTTGCCGGAGGCGCAGCTGGACCGTTTCCTGCTGCACGTGCGCGTGGACTACCCCAGCGAGGCCGAGGAGCGCGACATCCTCGCGCAGACCACCGGCCGCGGCGGCGGCACGGTGCCCAAGGTGATGGATGCCGATGCGGTGCAGGCGCTGCAGGCGGCGGTGCGCGACGTCCACGTCGGCGCCGACCTGCTGACCTGGATCACCCGGCTGGTGCGCGCCAGCCGGCCGGGCGATGGCGCGCCGGCCGAGGTGGACAACTGGATCAAGTGGGGCGCCGGCCCGCGCGCCGGGCAATCGCTGGTGCTGGCGTCCAAGGCGCGTGCGCTGCTGCACGGCCGCTTCGCCGCCACCCGCGAGGACGTGCAGGCGCTGGCCGCACCGGTGATGCGCCACCGCCTGCTGCTGTCCTTCGCCGCCGAGGCCGAGCAGAAGAGCGCCGACGACGTGGTCGCCGCGCTGCTGCGCGCGGTGCCGTACCCGGCCTGAGCCAGCCCCGCGTTCGCCTTGGCCGCCGCCCCGCCCCCGCTGATTCCCGCCGACGTGCGCAGCCGCCTGCGCGGCCTGCGGCTGTTGCCGCAACGGGCCAGCGGCCGCCGCGGCATCGGCATGCACGCCAGCCGCAGCCGTGGCGCCGGGCTGGAGTTCGCGCAGTACCGCGCCTACGAGCCCGGCGACGAACCGCGGCAGATCGACTGGAAGCTCTACGCGCGCTCGGACCGCTTTTTCGTGCGCGAATCCGAGCGCGAAAGTCCGCTCACGGTGTGGCTGCTGCTCGACACCACCGCCTCGATGGCGCAGGCCGACCGGGCGCGCAGCGGCTGGACCCGCCTGCACGGCGCCTGTGCGCTGGCCGCATGCGTGGCCGAGCTGGCGCTGCAGCAGGGCGACGGCTTCGGCCTGATCGCGATCGGCGGCGACGGCGTGCGGCTGCTGTCGGCCGGGCATGGCCTGCGCCAGCGCGACCGCCTGCACCTGCAGTTGCATGCGCTGCGTGCGCACGGCCGGTGGCCGCCGCGCGAACGGCTGGCGCCGGTGTGGGAGCGCATCGCCGGCAACGACCTGGTGGTGATGATCGGCGACGGCTTCGACGACGACGCCATCTCCCTGGCCGAACGCCTGGCCAGGGCTGGCCGCGACGTCGTGCACCTGCAGCTGTTGACCGCCGAGGAGCGCGACTTCCCGTTCCGCGACGGCCACCGGTTCCGCGACCCGGAAACCGGCGACGAGCTGCTCGGCGACGGCGCCGCGGTACGCGCCGGCTACCTGGCCCGCTTCGCCGAGGCGCGGCGCACGCTCGACGCACGGCTGCAGGCCGCCGGCATCCGCCATGACACCGGCTTCCTCGACGAGGCCATCGATGCGCCGCTGCAGCGGCTGGCCGGTCGCCGTGGGGGTCACCGCGGATGAGCCTGGCATGGCTGTTCCCGGCGGGGCTGGCGGCACTGGCGAGCCTGTTGCTGCCGTTGCTGATCCACCTGGCGCGGCGCGACGAGCAGCGGCTGCTCGACTTCGCCGCGCTGCGCTGGCTGGTGGCCCGGCCGCGCCCACGCCGGCGCATCCGCTTCGACGACTGGCCGCTGCTGCTGGTACGGCTGCTGCTGCTGGCGCTGCTGGCACTGCTGCTGGCACGGCCGGCGCTGCACGGCGTGGAGGATGTCGCGCCGCGCGTCGCCGTGGCACCCGGCGTGGACATCGCCAGCGCACGCCGTGCCGTTCCCGGCGAGCAGGCGCAATGGCTGTGGCTGGCACCGGGCTTTCCCGCGCTGGATGCGCCGGCGGTGCC
Organism: Stenotrophomonas sp. 17(2023); assembly: GCF_030345315.1. Lineage (NCBI taxonomy): Bacteria > Pseudomonadati > Pseudomonadota > Gammaproteobacteria > Lysobacterales > Lysobacteraceae > Stenotrophomonas > Stenotrophomonas sp. 17(2023). The sequence goes on along the minus strand of NZ_CP128405.1, from coordinate 91,263 downwards.
GGCATCGCCGCAGCCGCTGGCCAGCCTGCTGCGCGAACTCGATGCGACGCTACCACCCACCGTTCCGCTCACGGTGGTGGTGCCGCCGGTGCTGGACGGACTGGATGGGCAACAGCCACGGTTGTCGCGCAGCGTGCGCTGGCAGGTGATCGAAGCCGCGCCGGCGGCTGCCGAGCGCGGCGAACAGGCGCCACCGCGCCTGCACATCCGCCATGACCAGGCCGGTGCCGCCGCGCTGCCATGGCTGCGTGCCGTTGCCCAGGCATGGAACGCCGCCACGCCACTCGACATCGCCGGCGACGAGCAACCGTTCGCCGACGCCGATGGCATCCGCGTGTGGCTGTCGGCCAGGCCGGTTCCGGCTGCAGTGCAGGCATGGGCCGGCGCTGGCGGTCGGCTGCTGGTCGACGCGCGCACGCCGTTGCCGGCTGCCACGCAGCACCTGCCGCTGTGGCGCGACGATGGCGGCGCGGCGGTGATCGAGCAGGTCACTGGCGACGCCGGGCAATGGCTGCGCTGGGCCGCCCCCCTGCAGCCCGCGGCAATGCCGGCGCTGCTCGATGCCGGCTTTCCGCAGCACCTGCGCGGGCTGCTGCAGGCGCCGCCCGCACCGACCCGGGCATGGGCCGCGGCAATGCGGCCGGACACGGGGGCCGCCGCGTGGCCGCAGCCGGCCTATGAACCCGTGCCCTGGCTGGTCGCCGCCATCGCCCTGCTGTTCCTGCTGGAACGCTGGCTGGCCAGCGCGCGCCGGCGCCGGGGGCAGGCATGAACCCGCTGGCACTGCTGCGCGGCGCGCGGCGCCGGCTGCTGCTTATCACGCTGGCCGGTGGCGTGCCGCTGGCACTGGCGCTGGGCGTGCTGGCGCTGCGCGTGGCCGGGTTCGACGCCGGCAGCGTGGTGCTCACCCTCGCCCTGCTCGCAGTTGCCGCCTTCGCCACCTGGCGCGCACGCCGGCTGGATGCACGCTGGCTGGTCGCGCGCCTGGACCAGCAACCGCGCCTGGAGGACAGCGCCGACCTGCTGTTCGCCGCGCCGCAGGCACTGAACCCGCTGCAGCAGCGCCAGCGCGCGCGCATCGAACAACGCCTGCGCACGGCGCCACCCGACCTGCGCCCACGCTGGCCGTGGCCGCGCCTACTCGCCTGCATCGGCACGGCGCTGCTGGTCGCCGGCGGCGCGGTACTGTGGCCGCGCGCCACCGGGGTCGCACCGCCCGGCCGCAACGACGAGCGCCCGGCAGCGGCCACGGCGGCCAGGCCGCCCGCGCTGCGCGGTACCCGGCTGGAAGTGACCCCGCCGGCCTATACCGGCCAGCCCGCCCTCGCCGGCGAGATCCTCGACGCGCGCGCCCTGCAGGGCAGCCACCTGCGCTGGCAGCTGCGCCTGTCGCCGCAACCGCAGCAGGTGTGGCTGCAGTTCCACGACGGCCGCCGGCTGCCGCTGCAGCGCGAGGGCGACTACTGGCAGGCGAGCCAGACGCTGCAGCGTTCCGGCCTGTACCGGATCGTCGCCGAACCCGCGCTGGCCGGTGCCGGACGCGCCTGGCGGCTGCAGGTGGTGCCCGACCGGCCGCCACAGGTGAAGGTGATCGAGCCGGCGCAGACGCTGACCCGGGCCGCGCCACGGCAGCGCCGCTGGGCGCTGCGGTTCGAGGCCAGCGACGACTTCGGCGTCGCCGCCGACGCGGTGCTGGAACTCACCAGCGCCAAGGGCAGCGGCGAGAACATCGACTTCCAGCAGCGCCGCATCACGCTGGCCGGCAGCGGTCCCGCCAACGCCCGCCGCTTTGCCTACGACGTCGACCTGGACGCGCTGGGCGTCGGCGCCGGCGATGAAGTGGTCGCGCGCCTGGGCGTGCGCGACAACCGTGCGCCGCAGCCGCAGGAAGCACGCAGCCCCAGCCTGATCCTGCGCCTGCCCAGCGCGCAGGAAGTGCAGACCAGCGACCTGGAAGGCGCGATCAAGAAGGTGATGCCGGCCTACTTCCGCAGCCAGCGCCAGATCATCATCGACGCCGAGGCATTGCTGAAGCAGCGCGGCGCGCTCGACGCCGACACGTTCACCCGGCGGGCGGATGCCATCGGCGTGGACCAGCGCATCCTGCGCCTGCGCTATGGCCAGTTCCTCGGCGAGGAGGCCGAGGGCGGTGCCAAGCCGCCGCCCACCGCCGACGCCCCGGCCGGCGCGCACGCCGACGACGATGGCCACGATCACGACCATGGTGCCGCCGGCAACGAAGGCGATGCCGCGGCCTTCGGCAGCGCCACCGACGTGCTCGCCGAATACGGCCACACCCACGACCACGCCGAGGCCGCGACCCTGCTCGATCCGCAGACCCGGGCCATCCTCAAGGCGGCGCTCGACCAGATGTGGCAGTCCGAGGGCGCGCTGCGCCGGGGCCATCCCGACAAGGCATTGCCCTACGCCTACAAGGCGCTGGGCTTCATCAAGCAGGCGCAGCAGGCCGAGCGCGTCTACCTGGCGCGGGTCGGTCCCGAGCTGCCGCCGATCGACATGGCGCGGCGCATGGGCGGCAAGCGCGACGGCCTGGGCAACCGCGACCTGCGGCTGCCGCGGCGGGCAGCGGGCGACACCACCCCGGTCGAGGCCTGGCGGGCACTGGCGACGGCCGGGGCCGCGGTCGACCTGGACGCGGTGTCGCGCTGGCTGGAGGCGCATCCGCAGGCCGTGCCCGACCCGCTCGACATCGCCGCCGCCATCGACGCACTGCGCCAGCAACCCGATTGCGACGCCTGCCGGCAACGCCTGCGCGACCAGCTGTGGCCGGCGCTGCCGCGCGCACCGGGCCCGCCGGCACGGCGCGAGGCCGCCGACGCCATGGGCCGGCGTTATCTGGATGCGCTGGCCGCACCACAGGAAACCGCTCGATGACCGCGTGGCTGCCGCTCGTCCTCATCGCCCTGGCCGTGCTGCTCGCCAGCCTGCGCCTGTGCCTGCCGCCGCGCCCGCCGCTCGCGCGCCTGTCGCTGTTGCTGGCGCTGCAGCTGGCCGCGGCGTTGCTGCTCGGGCTGACCCTGTTCCCGCCACGGCAGCCGGTGCCCGCCGATACGCTGCTGATCGCCAGCGCCGGCACCACCGCGGCGGCGCTGGCCGCCACCCCTGCCGGCATGCGGTTGCGCCTGCCCGAAGCGCCGGCACTGGCGGACGTGGACCGGATACCGGATCTGGCCACCGCGCTGCGCCGGCATCCGGGTACCCGCGAACTGGTCGTCGTCGGCCAGGGCCTGCCGGCGCGCGACCGCGATGCCGCACTGCCGCCGCTGCGCTTCCTGCCCGCCGCCGCGCCGCGGGGACTGGTGGAGCTGCAGGCGCCGGCGCCGCTCGCCGCCGGCGCACGCTTCGAGGTCGGCACGCGCGTACAGGGCCTGGCACGGGCGCGGGTGGAGCTGCTCGACCCGGCCGGGCATCGTGTCGCCATCGGCGTGCCCGGTGGCGACGGCCGCGTCCGCCTGGCGGCCAGCGCGCGCGAAGCCGGCGACGTCGAGTTCACCCTGCGCGCGCTCGACCGCGACGGCAAGGTGCTCGACCAGTTGCCGGTGCCGGTGCGCGTGCGCCCGCTGCCGGCGCCCGCGCTGCGCCTGCTTGCCGGCGCACCCGGGCCGGAACTGAAGTACCTGCAGCGCTGGGCCACCGATGCAGGCGCGCGCGTACAGACCGGCATCGATGTCGGGGGCGGCGTGCAGCTGGGCGATGCACCGCCGGCGATCGACCCGGCCGGCCTCGCCCGGCTCGACCTGCTGCTGCTCGACGAGCGCCGCCTGGCCGCCTTGTCGGTGGCGCAGCGCGCGGCCATCACCGCGGCGATGCGCGACGGCCTCGGCGTGCTGGTGCGCATGGGCGGCGCGCTGGACGGCAATGCCCGCCGCACCCTGCGCGACTGGGGGCTGGACCTGCGTGGCGGCGGACGGACCGCAACGGTGAAGCTGCGCGACGCCGGTGCCGACATGGGCGCGGGTACGGGTGCGGATGCAGGTACTGGCGGTGAGCGCGCGCCCGCGGCGCCGGCCATCGAGCGCTTCGACCTGGCGTTCGCCGATCCCGGCGTGGTGCCGCTGCTGCGCGCCGCCGACGACAGCGCGATCGGCGGCTGGCGCGCCTTCGGGCGGGGACGCATCGGCCTGCTGCCGATCGCCGACAGCTACACCCTGGTACTCGCCGGTCATGCCGACATCCATGCCGAACTGTGGAACCAGGTGCTGGCGGTGCTGGCGCGGCCGCTGCCGGCATCGCCGCTGGCACGGCTGCCCGCCTGGGCCTGGGCCGGCGAACGCGTCGCGCTGTGCGGGCTGCCGGACGGCGCACGGGTGCAGGCGCCCGATGGCGGCACCACCGCGCTGCTGGCCGATCCACGCGCCGGCAACTGCAGCGGCTGGTGGCCGCGGCAGGCCGGTTGGCACCGGGTCGTCGTCGGCGACGCCAGCGCCGGGGTGCGGGTCATCGACCCGGCCGCCGCACGCGCCCTGCATGCCCAGGCCACGCGCGAGGCCACCGCGGCCCTGCGCGGCGGCAGCGCCCCTGCCGGTACCCGCGCGCTGCCGGTACCCGGCCCGCGCTGGCCCTGGCTGCTGGGCTTCATCGGGGTGGCCGGCCTGTTGTGGTGGCTGGAACGCCGCACCCGCCCCGCCACGTAGCGGCACGCGCATGCGCATGCGCGACGGAGCAGCCAGCAGGCGCATTGCGCGCCCGCGACGGCCGGCGCTACCGGCGATCGCCCGTTGCCGATGCAGGCGAGCGACCGCCGGCGGCGGCGGTCACTTCCTGGCGCTGAAGATCGGCGTCAGGTAGTCGGGGGTGCCTTCGATGCGCTGCAGCGACGGGTAACGCAGGCCGCCGCGGTAGTCGATGGCAAGGGTGCGGTACACGTCCATGTCCTTGACCAGCAGGCGGATCGGCTGCTTGCCGTCCTTCGCGGCACACACCGCCTCTTCCAGCTCGTCGGCGCTGTACTGCAGGTCGTTGACCGCCAGCACCTGCATGCCGCTGCCGAGGCCGGCGTTGAAGGCCGGGCTGTCCCAGCGCACCTCACCGATGCGGCCATTGCCATCCAGGGACAGGCCCAGCGAGTAGATGAAGCTGGCGCCGCGGCCCTTCATCATCGCCTTGTAGTAGGCGCTGGGCGTGTCGCCATAGACCAGCTTCCAGCCGGCCGCCTCGATGCCGCCGGTCAGGCCCACCCGGCGCTCGAGGCGGTCGCGCAGGAATTGCGCCCAGTCGCCGGTGGGCTGCACCTGTTCCAGGGTCGCGGTGACGTCCTCGAAGGTGTACGTGTCGGGCCGTTCCCACTGGCCGTCGTTCTTTCCGAAGAACGCGCGGGCGAAATCGTCCAGGCTGCGCTTGCCGCTGCTCAGCCGGCGGATGCGCACGTCCGCTTCCAGCCACAGCATCTGCCCGCCCTGGTAGTAGTCCTCGCTCATCTGGTAGCCGCGGTAGGGCTTGGGTTTGCGTCGCGCGATCACCGGGTCGTTGGTGGTGTCGCCCAGCGAGCGCCACTCCAGCCCGGGGCGGTTGTCGGCATAGGTGGCCGCGACCAGCGCCAGCGCATCGCGCGAGGCATCCAGCGGGCGGATCCCGGAGCGCGCGGTCAGCACGTTGCCCCAGTACTGGGTCTGGCCCTCGTAGACCCACAGCAGGCTGCCCTGCATCGGCACGTTGTAGTTCAGCGTGGCCAGGTCGGCCGGGCGCCGGTACTTGCCGTCCCACGAATGCGTGTACTCGTGGCCGAGCAGGTCGCTGCTGCCGACCTTGGCGTTCCAGCCGCTGAAATAGTCGCGGTCCTCGCTGTTCTCGCTGGAACGCTGGTGCTCCAGGCCGATGCCGCCGAGCTGGCTGGTCACCGCGAACAGGAAATCGTAGTGGTTGTAGTGCTCGGCGCCGAACAGCCGGCGCGCCTGGGTCACCAGCGCGCGGTGCTGCTCGATGTGCTCGGGCCTGGCCTCCAGGTCCTTGGCGCGGTCGGCGAACACGTTCAGGCGCACCGGGCGGGTGCCGGCCGGGGCCAGGTCGATGCGGCGGTGGTAACGGCCGGCGAACACCGGCGAATCGACCAGGATTTCCAGGTTGGTCGGCGCGTAATGCACGGTGTCGCCGTCGCGGCGCTCGACCTCCAGCGCGCTGGCCGCTTCCCAGCCCTGCGGGTAGCGGGCGCTGGCGCGGTAGCTGATGGCGTGCGCGGCGTGGCCGGCCGGGTACAGCACCATCGCGATCCACTGCAGGTTGAGCATGTTCGGGGTCATCACCGTGCGCCCCTGCGAGGCATCGGTGGGGCTGAGGAACTGGTAGTCCATGCGCAGCTCGGCCACGCCTTCGGGCACCTGCACGTTGAAGGTGAAGACGTCGAGCGGGTCGCGGGTCCATTCCAGGCGCTGGCCGTTGCCGGTGACGACCAGCCCGGCCAGCTTCTCGATCGCGCCACTGGCGGCATGGTTGCCCGGCAGCCAGGCCGGATAGTGGAAACGCTGCAGCCCGGGCCGCACCGGCACGGTCTGGCGCACCTTGAACACCCGCTGGCCGAGGTCGGTGGCATCCACGTCCAGCAGGATCGTGCCCGGATAGGCCGCCTCGCTGATGGCGACGCCGCGGGCGTCGGTGGTGGGCACGTCGGGGGCGGCATGCGCCAGGCCCATGGCGGCCAACAGTGCCAGTCCCAGCAGGGCGGGGCGGATCGGGTGCATCGGCGGGTCTCTCGTCGGTTCGGGTCGACGGATGATCGCCCGGGCATGCGCTCCGCCACACGGGCCGTTAGCCATGCCCCGGCCCGGGTTCGTCAGGTGCGCACGAAGATCTCGACCCTGCGGTTGAGCTGGCGGCCGCCGGGGTTGTCCCTGCCATCGACCTCGTTGGGCGCCACCGGCTGCGTCTCGCCGTAGCCGCGCGCGCTGGCATCCTGCGCCACGCCACGCTGGCGGAGCGCCGCCACCACCGCCTGCGCGCGGCGTTCGGACAGATCCTGGTTGTAGGCGTCGCTGCCCTTGGCGTCGGTATGCCCGCGGACCTCGATGGCGCGGGCGGGAACCTTGGCCAGCGCGCCGGACAGCCCGTCCAGCACCTCGCCCGCATCGGCACGCACCTGCGCCTTGTCGAAGTCGAACAGCACCTTGTCGCTGAGGGTCACCACGAAGCCGCATGGCGCGCCCGAGGGCCGGAATCTGTCCAGCAGCGGGAAGCGCCCGGCCGGCGGCAGCGGCGGCAACGGCGCCATGCGCACCTCGCGCGCGACGGCACCCACGGTGCCGGTGCCGTCGCCGCGGTTCTCGGCGATGCCTTCGGGCCCGCCGATCCAGCGCCCGGAGCCATCGGCGCGCACCTCGATGCTGCCTTCCTCACCCACCCAGAGCCCCGAGCCATCACCGTGGTTCTCGATGTTGCCGAAGTCGCCCACCCAGGTGCCGCCGCCCTTGCCGTCCAGCGCGATATGGCCGAACTCGCCGACATAGGTACCGGAGCCATCGGCCTTCACCTCGAAGGTACCGGCGCTGTTGACGATGCTGCCGCTGCCGTCCGGATTGACCCGCACCACGTCCTCGCCGGTCACCGCCAGGCCGCTGCCGTCGGCGGCCACGTCGAACACGCCCTCACTGGCGACGCGCTGCAGGTTGCCGGCGGCGTCGACGTTGGTGAAGCCGCTCTCGTTGACCAGGGCACCGTCGGTGGAGCAGTTCGCCGGGCGCACGCTGATCCCGGCCAGCGGGTCGATCAGGGCCTGCATCGACGATTCCAGCTGCCGCTGCGCCGGGCCGCTGCCGACGATGCTGGGCACCATGATCTGTGGGATCGCCGGGAACTCGAAACCGGCATCGGCCGACGCCGCATCCTGCTCCTCCGTGGCCGCGGCGCCCGCCTCCGCTTGCGCGGCGGGCGGCGGTGATGGCGGGCTGCATGCCGACAGCAGCACGCTCAGGCAGGCCAGCGACAGGGGGACGATGCGCATGCAGCAGCTCCTGGGAGGGGGAGCCGTACTTTCGACGAAGCCGCGTTCAGGCATCGTGACCGGACCACCGCGGGCTTCGTTTGGCGTCACCAGGCATTCCCCACGGGATCGGCCGCGGGCGCGAAACGCAGCGGGCCGGACAGCGCGCGCACGGCGGTGCCCCGGTCGCTCCAGCAACAGCGTGGCACGCACCGCTGGCCCCGTGCCGTGGAGGTCACGGCCGGTGCCGGCTCAGCCGTAACGCACCTTCAAGCCTTCCAGCTTCACCACGCCGGCCTGTTCCAGTCCGGCGATGATCGCCCCCACGTCCTCGGCCCCGATCTGGTTCTGGAAGTGCGCGGCGACATGTTTCTTCAATGCGGCGAGCGTTCCGGGGCGTCCGGTCTTCGTCTTCGACAGCAGGGTCTTCATCCGCGTCAGCCGTTGCGTCGCCGTCACCGACGCTGCCGATTCGCCCTGCGGTGGTGGCGCAGGGGCCTTCTCCACCACCACCGTCACCGCCTTCGCCTTCGGTTTCGGTTTCGGCTTCGTCGCGGGCACGGCGACCGCGTCCGTCGCCACCGTCTGTCTGAACAGCGGCATCCCGGCGATCGAAGCCGAACGGCAGGCACGTATCTTCCTTGCCTTCAGGTGTTCCACCAACGGGTCGAAGCCGGTGTCCCTGGAAATGATGTGGAAGAACCCATCCGGGTCGTTGCCGGACAACTGGCCGATATAGAACGCGATATGGAAGTCCAGCGCGTTGGGTCCATTACCGCAGATGCGCACATAGTCCGCGCGCTCGCGCATGGCCTGCATCTGGATCGCCAGCTCGGACGACAACTTGGCCTGGCCCGCGCCCACGAACACCCACAAGCGGATATCCGCCCGATGCAGAAGCCCCAGATCGGTAGGCTGCACGTTCTCGTGGTCGATCAACACGTAATTGATGCGGCCACTCTGGATTGGTGCCAACGCGACTGCCCCTGCCAGCATGTGCTTCACGCTCCCTGTTCCCCGGGGGCATCATGGCCCGGCAGCGGCCGATGTTCCAACGGTGCCCGCTCATACCCCGCCAGCCACCGTGTCCTGTGCGCGGCAGGGTGGAAGGTCCAGGCGACGAAACGGCTATGCTTGCTGCCCTGCGCCATCGCCACTTCACGCACGTCGAGCGCGCCGGAGCGGGCCAGCTGCCGATGGATGTCGGCCAGGTGCTCGCGCTTGGCGACCAGCGCGCTGAACCACAGCACCTGCGCCTGCACGTCCACGCTTTCGCGGATCATCCGCCGCAGGAACGAGGCCTCGCCACCGGTACACCACAGTTCGTTGGCCTGGCCGCCGAAGTTCAACAGCGGCGGCTTGCCGCGCGGCGTGCTCTTGTCGCCGCCAAGATTGCGCAGCTTGCGCTGGCTGCCCTGCGCGGCCTCCCTGGCCGAGGCGTGGAACGGCGGGTTGCACAGGGTCAGGTGGAAGCGGTCCTGTGCCTGCACCACGCCGGCGAACAGGCTGCCGCGTGCGTGCTGCAGGCGCAGTTCGATCAGCCCCTCGAGGCCGTTGCCGCGCACATTGGCGGCGGCCGACCGCAGGGCGGCGCCGTCGATGTCGCTGGCGACAAACGACCAGCCGTACTCGGCCTGCCCGAGCAGCGGGTAGATGCAGTTGGCGCCCACGCCGATATCGAGCACGCGCACCCCGGGGCCGCGCGGGATCGCGCCACCGGCATCGGCGGCAAGCAGGTCGGCCAGGCCGTGCAGGTAATCCACCCGGCCCGGCACCGGCGGGCACAGGTAGCCGGCGGGGATGTCCCAGCGGGCGATGCCGTAATCGCTGGCCAGCAGCGCGCGGTTGAGTTCGCGCACCGCCAGCGGATCGCTGAAATCGATGCTCTGCCCGCCATCCGGGGCGCGCCGCAGGTGCGTGCGCAGCGCCGGGTTGGCCGCCACCAGCCGGGCCATGTCATAGCGGCCCTGGTGGCGGTTGCGCGGATGCAGGCGCGCGGCCACCGGCGCGGGGCGCCGCGTTGCCGGGTGCGGGGGCGTCGGCATGGCGGTCGCGGGCGGTCAGCGGCCGGCGGCCGGCGCGGCGTCCTGCCCGTGGAAGCGTCGCAGCGGTCCGCCCTGCCCATCCGCGCGCCGGGCCAGCGCGGTGGCGATGGCCGCACGCGCGTCGCCCATCACCTCGGCCTCGCTGCGGCTGGCGTCGATCACCTGCTTCCCGGGGAGGTCCAGCTGCTGGAAGATCGCCCGGCAGCGCTCCAGGTTCTGCGCCGTCTCGAAATGGTTGGGCACGTCGCCGCGGGCGCGGATGCGCGCCAGCCCGGTGGCCGGCGGCAGGTCCAGCAACAGCAGCAGGTGCGGCCGCGGCGCGAAGGCGTTGAGCTGCAGCAGTTCGTCCACCGGCAGCCCGGCGGCGCCCTGGTAGGCCACCATCGACGGGAAATAGCGGTCGAGGATGACCACCGCACCGCGCGCCAGCGCCGGCACCACCAGTTCCTCGACGTGCTGGCGGCGGTCGCGCAGCAGCAGCTCCACCTCTTCCTGCGGACTCAGCCGGCCGGTCGCCGCCGAGGCCCGCAGCTGCGTGCCCCACGGCCCGTTGGTCGGCTCCTTGCTCAGCACCACCTCGGCGCCGGCCTGCTCCAGCGCATCGGCCAGCCCCCGCGCCAGCGTGGACTTGCCGGCACCGTCGATGCCCTCGATGGCGATCAACAGGCCGCCGGGAATGTGCTCTTTCGTCATCGCGCTACTGTAGCCCAAGCGGTCCGGCGGACCCACCCTTCGGGTGCCGCCGCGGCCGGCCACCCGGCCGCGGGCCAGTGACCATCGGCCCATGGCGCGCACGGTGGCGGCCGGCACACTGCCGCTACCCTGGAAGGAGCCGGCCATGCCGTCAGCCGCGATGCGCTTTTTGCTACTGGGAATGCTGTGGGTCGCCGGCAGCGCCGGCGCGACGCCACCGGACGCGGCCACCCTGCAGGCCATCGAGGCTACCGCCTACGACTACATGGACGGACAGCTGGAGGGCGACCCGGCGCGGGTGGCGCGTGCGCTGCACCCGGACCTGGCCAAGCGCAACGTCGTGGCCAGGCCCGACGAGACCTTCGGGCTGGGCCGGATGAGCGCGGACGAACTGGTCCGCCTTACCCGCGAAGGCGCGTTGAAGACCCCGCGTGAACAGTGGCAGCGCACGGTGACCGTGCTGCAGGTGGACCAGGACATCGCCACGGTGCGGCTGGAGAGCCCGTGGTTCATCGACCACCTGCAGATGGGCCGCTTCGACGGCCGCTGGGTCATCGTCAACGCGCTCTGGCACCGCAAGCCGCGTCCGCGCAGCTGACCGCGCCGGCAATGCCCGCTATCGTGTCGCGTCCCGCCTATCGCCCGCGCTCCCGATGAACCCGACCCCAGACAACACCGCCGTTGCCGAGGTTCCCGCCGTCGTCGAGGCGGCGCACGGGCATGGTGCCTGCGACAACTGCCAGGCGGCGCTGCAGGGCCATTACTGCCACCACTGCGGGCAGTCGGCGCACAACCCGCTCAAGCACGTGGGCCATGCGATCGAGGAAGTGTTCGAGTCGTTCTGGCACTTGGACGGGCGCATCTTCCGCACCCTGCGCGACCTGCTGGTGCCGGGCCGGGTCGCGCTCAATTACCTCAAGGGCCAGCGCGTGGGCTACGTGCAGCCACTGCGGCTGTTCGTGATCCTCACCCTGTTCACCTTCTTCGTCGGCAAGCTGACCCTGCATGTCGACGACATGACCCTGAACGGCGGCGACAACGCACTGTTCGCCACCGCGCAGACCGCGCAGGAAGTGGAAGCGATACGCGCGGCGCAGCAGGCCGCGATCGAGCGCCAGTTGGCGGCGTCACCCGCGGCCACGCCGGCATTCACGATGGCCATGGCCGCGCTGAACACTGCCGCCGCGCAGCGGACCGCCGAACTGGAAGGGCAGGCGCAGGGCACCACCGCCTCGGCGATGACACGTGCCGCGCAGGCGGCGGGCCAGGCCGCGGGGCGCCAGCACGGCACCTTCTTCGACTCCGACATCAACGGCAAGCCGTGGGATGCGCAGGCCAATCCGGTGGTGGTGCCGGGCATGCCGGCGTTCGCCAACCAGTGGCTCAACCGGCGCCTGGCCAACGGCCAGGCCAACGTGGAGCGCATGGGCGGCAAGACCGACCTGTACGTGCAGGCGTTCCTCACCGCGCTGCCCGGCGCGCTGTTCTTCCTGATGCCGGTGTTCGCGCTGGTGCTGCGCGTAGCCTATGCGGGCCGCCGCATCGGCTACCTGGAGCACCTGGTGGTGGCGCTGTACAGCCATGCGTGGCTGATGCTGGTGCTGCTGGCGACGTTCCTGACGCTCGGCGTCACCGGTGCCATCGGCAACACCGTCGTGAACGCCATCGGCGACTGCATCCTCGTGGCGCTGTGGCTGGCGGTCCCCGTCTACCTGCTGTGGATGCAGCAGCGCGTATACGGCGGCCGCGGGTGGGCGACGCTGGCGCGCTACGTGTTCATCGGTGGCATCTACTTCTGGCTGGTGCTCGTGGGGGTGATGTACGCGGCGCTGGCCGGGGTGTCGTCCTGAGCGGCCGGGCGCGGCCTCACACCCAGCCCTGGTCCACCAGCTCGCGCTTGACGTAGGCGTAGAACACCGGCGCCGCGACCAGGCCGGACAGGCCGAACGCCGCCTCCATCACCAGCATCGCCAGCAGCAGTTCCCAGGCATGGGCGCGGATCTCGCCGCCGACGATGCGGGCGTTGAGGAAGTACTCCAGCTTGTGGATCACCACCAGGAACAGCAGCGCGGCCACGGCGACGTAAAACGAGACCGACAGCGCGACGATGGTGATCACGGTGTTGGAGATCACGTTGCCCACCACCGGCAGCAACCCGGCGAGAAAGGTGATCAGCACCAGGGTCTTGGCCAGCGGCAGGTGCACGTCCAGCAGCGGCAGCACGCCCAGCAGGAAGATCGCCGTAAACAGGGTGTTGAGCAGCGAGATCTTGACCTGGGCGAACACCACCTGGCGGAACGCGGTGGCCAGGTGGCTGGTACGGCCGACCAGTTCCCGCGCCAGCGGTCCCATGCGTGGCAGCGGCAGTTCGTCGTACAGCGCGATCATCGCGCCGAGCACCATGCCGATCAGCATCCGTACGCCGATCTGCACCGCCGAGGTGCCGGCGACACCCAGCTGGCGGCGGTGCTCGGCGACCCATTCGTTCACCCCGGTGCGCAGCGCCTGCATGTCCTCGGGGATATACGGCTGCAGCAGCGCCGGCACCTGGTGCCGCGAGGTGTTGAGGATCTCCATCAGCTGCGCCAGCAGCGCGTCCGGGCCGCCGGTCTCGTTGCGGAAGAAGGACGCCACCGCGATGATCGCCAGGCTCAGCAGGCCGACCACCGCCACCGAAAGCACCCCTACCGCGATCGCCCGCGCCCGGCCCGGCGGCAGCCGGCCTTCGACGGTCGACGCCAGCACGTGGCTGAGGTGGAACACCAGCAGGCCGGACAGCAGGGTCACCACCAGGCCCAGCTCCAGCGCCGCCCACATGCCCAGCAGCATCAATACCCAGGCGGCGATGCGCGCCGGCGGCGGCGCGGATTTCGGGAGGAGGGGTTCGTTCACTGCGGCAGGCCCGGCGGGGAAGCGCCATGGTAGGCGATCAGGCGGGCGCGGCAGCCACGGTCAGTCGCCGGGCGGGACCTGGCAGCCTTCCTGCTGCGCGCAGAAGCGCAACGCGCGGCGGCGCTGGTCCTCGCTCAGCTCCGGCGGTGGGCGGGCGATGGCCGACTGGATCTGGTCGCGGCCGCCGGTCAGCTTGTGCAGGCCCTTGGCGGCGGCCATCAGGCCGTAGCTGATGCCCATCAGCACGTAGCCGCCGCTGCGGCTGACCTGCTCGGGCGTAGGCGGCTCGCTCCATGAACGGCTGAAGCGGTTGGGCTCGACCTTCACCGGGTTGCGGAAGCCGTACAGGTCCAGCGGCGTGTCGTCCTCGGGCTTGAGCGCGCGCACTTCCTCCAGCGTCCTCACCGCGTCCGTGGACTCCGCCGCGGAGTCGGCCGCGGGGTTGGCCGCAGGTACCGGATCCACGGCCGGTGGCGACGCCTGCTGCGCCTGCGCCGCGCCCACCAGCATCATCCCCGCCAACACCATTGCATACCATCGAGGCCTTGCCACCGTTCCTGTCCCTGCCGGTTGCCGAAGGGCGCAGCATACGGTTGCCACCTTCAGATTGCGTTCGCGGGCGCGGGCGGCGTTCAGCTTGCATGGGTCTCACAGGCTGAGACGGCGCTGTGCTTCCATGCCGGTCTTTCGATCGGCACTACCGGCATGGCGTTCTCCCTCGCTCCCCGCACCGAAGCCAGCGAACGGGCGCTGGCGACCACCGACGGCCTGCCCTCGCGCGACGGTGCGCTGCTCGGCCAGCGGCTGGCACGGCGCTATGGCGACCGGGTCACCGGCAGCTTCACCATCCCCGGCCGCGAGGGCAGCCATGCGCCTATCCCCGACGACGTGCCCGCGGCGCTGAAGGCCGCGCTCGAGGCGCGCGGCATCGAGCAGCTGTACTCGCACCAGGCCCAGGCCTGGGCCGCCACCCAGCGCGGCGAGCACGTGGCCGTCGTCACGCCCACCGCTTCGGGCAAGTCGCTGTGCTACACGCTGCCGGTGGTGAGCGCGGCCATGCAGGGCAACGCCAAGGCGCTGTACCTGTTCCCGACCAAGGCGCTGGCGCAGGACCAGGTGGCCGAACTGCTGGAACTCAACCGCGCCGGCGACCTGGGCGTGAAGGCCTTCACCTTCGACGGCGATACGCCCGGCGACGCGCGCCAGGCGATCCGCCTGCACGGCGACATCGTGGTCAGCAACCCGGACATGCTGCACCAGGCGATCCTGCCGCACCACACCAAGTGGGCGCAGTTCTTCGAGAACCTGCGCTACGTGGTGATCGACGAGATCCATACCTACCGCGGCGTGTTCGGCAGCCACGTCACCAACGTGATCCGCCGGCTCAAGCGCATCTGCGCGTTCTACGGCGTGCGCCCGCAGTTCATCCTGTGCTCGGCCACCATCGGCAACCCGCATGCGCATGCCGAAGCGCTGGTGGAAGAACAGGTGCATGCGATCACCGAGAGCGGCGCACCCAGCGGCCCCAAGCACGTGCTGCTGTGGAACCCGCCGGTGATCAACCCGGACCTGGGCCTGCGCGCGTCGGCGCGCTCGCAGGCCAACCGCATCGCCCGCATCGCCATCAAGAGCGGGCTGAAGACGCTGGTGTTCGCGCAGACCCGGCTGATGGTGGAGGTGCTGACCAAGTACCTGAAGGACATCTTCGACAACGACCCGCGCAAGCCGGCCCGGATCCGCGCCTACCGCGGCGGCTACCTGCCCACCGAACGCCGCGAGGTGGAGCGCGCCATGCGCGCCGGCGACATCGACGGCATCGTCAGCACCTCGGCGCTGGAGCTGGGCGTGGACATCGGCGCGCTCGACGTGGTGGTGCTCAACGGCTACCCCGGCAGCGTGGCGGCGACGTGGCAGCGCTTCGGCCGCGCCGGCCGCCGCCAGCAGGCCGCGCTCGGGGTGATGGTGGCCAGCAGCCAGCCGCTGGACCAGTACGTGGTGCGGCACCCGGATTTCTTCGCCAACGCCACCCCCGAGCACGCGCGCATCGCCCCGGACCAGCCGCTGATCCTGTTCGACCACATCCGTTGCGCGGCGTTCGAGTTGCCGTTCCTGAGCGGGGAGCCGTTCGGGCCGATCGACCCGCTGGTGTTCCTGCAGGCGCTGGCCGAGACCGGGGTGGTGCACCAGGAAGGCGACCGCTGGGAATGGATCGCCGACAGCTACCCGGCCAACGCGGTGAGCCTGCGCGCGGTGGCCGATGGCAACTTCGTGGTGGTGGACCGCAGCGACGGCAAGCAGCAGATCATCGCCGAGGTGGACTATTCAGCCGCCGCGCTCACCCTGTACGAAGGCGCCATCCACATGGTGCAGAGCACGCCCTACCAGGTCGAGCGGCTGGACTGGGACGGGCGCAAGGCCTACGTCACCCGCACCCACGTGGACTACTACACCGACAGCATCGACTTCACCAAGCTCAAGGTGCTGGACCGCTTCGACGGCAATGCCGCCGGACGCGGCGATTCGCACCACGGCGAGGTGCACGTGGTGCGGCGCGTGGCCGGCTACAAGAAGATCCGCTACTACACGCACGAGAACATCGGTTACGGCCCGGTCAACCTGCCCGACGAGGAGCTGCACACCACCGCGGTGTGGTGGCAGCTGCCGCAGGCCACGCTGTTGCGCAGCTTCGCGCAGAAGCAGGATGCGCTCGACGGCTTCCTCGGCGCGGCGTACGCGCTGCACATCGTCGCCACCGTGGCGGTGATGGCCGACGCGCGCGACCTGCAGAAGGCGGTGGGCAACGGCGATGGCGCGTGGTTCGCGGTGGCCGACCAGAGCGGCCGCGGCCAGCTGCGCGGCAACGAGGGCGGCGAAGGCGCGGTGGAACTGATGCAGAGCTTCGTGCCGACCGTGTACCTGTACGACAACTTCCCCGGTGGCGTGGGCCTGAGCGAGCCGCTGTGGCAGCGCCAGGGCGAACTGGTGCAGCGCGCGCTCGAACTGGTGGAACGCTGCGACTGCAGCGCCGGCTGCCCGGCGTGCGTCGGCCCGGTGCTGGCCGCACAGGAGGAAGCCCGGGGCGAGACGCCGCGCTCGCTGGCGCTGAAGGTGCTGTCGCTGCTGTCGGCCGAACGCTGCGAACAGGTGCCGGCGGTCACGGCCGATGCGGTGGACGAGGCGCTCGACCTGCTGCCATGAGCATCAGCCTGGACAAGCTGAAGGCGCTGCGCAGGCAGGCCGGGCATGCCGATGGCGCCGTTGCCGGTCCGACGGCTGCGACGACGCCCGGTGGCGCCGCGCCCCCGGCCGCCGAGCCGGCCCGGCCAGCGGCCCCGGCAATGCCCGCGCCTGCGGCTGCAGCGGGTGCTTCACCAGCGCCGGAAGCGCCATCGGCGTCGCCGCGGGTGCCGCAGTCACCCAGTCACGACGATGCGCGGAAGCCGGCATCGTTGCCACTCGGAGACTCGGTGTTCGGCTGGGTCGAGCAGATCCGGCACAAGCCCGCGGCCGTGCCACCGCGCACGCCGGACAGCGATGGCCTGCGTCGCCTGCTGGCCACGCGCGGGCGCGCGGTGGCCGCGGCGCCGCGCCTGCCGCGCAACGGCCCGGTCGATCGCGGGCTTCCGGGCACCGAGATCGCGCCCGGCCTGCATCTGATCGAGGCCTTCCTGCCGCAGCCGATTCCCGCGCAGCCACTGTCGCTGGCTTTCAGCAGACGCCCGCACGACAGCGTGCGGCCGCAGGACCTGCTGTTCTTCGACACCGAGACCACCGGCCTGGCCGGCGGCACCGGCACCCGCGCCTTCATGATCGGCGCCGCCGACTGGCATCGCGATGCGGCGCGCGGCGAAGGGCTGCGCGTGCGCCAGCTGCTGATGTCCACGATGGGCGCCGAAAGCGCGATGCTGGACGCGTTCTCCGCATGGCTGGCGCCGACCACGGTGCTGTCCAGCTACAACGGCCGCTGCTACGACGCGCCGCTGCTGAAGACGCGCTACCGGCTGGCGCGGCGCGGCGACCCGCTTTCCGCGCTGGATCACGTCGACCTGCTGTTCCCGACCCGGCGCCGTTACCGCGGCACCTGGGAGAACTGCCGGCTGGCCACCATCGAACGCCAGTTGCTGCGCATCCAGCGCGAGGACGACCTGCCCGGCTCCGAAGCACCGGGCGCCTGGCTGGACTACCTGCGCGGCGGCAGCGCGCGCAACCTGCGCCGCGTCGGCGAGCACAACCACCAGGACGTGGTGACCCTGGCGCAGTTGTTCCTGCGCCTGGTGCAGGCCGAGGCCGACGAGCGGCTGGCGCCACCGGCGCCGTAAGCGCGGGCCCCGGTCCGCGGGCGTCTCGGCAACGCCACGCCCGCGAGGCCGGCCTGCGGCTGGCGAAGGCCGCTCAACCGCGGACCGGCTGCGCCAGGCCCTCGCGGATGGCCTGCTGGATCAGGCGTTCGGCCTCGCGCTGGGCACGGACGCTGGCGTCGGCCTGCTGGCGGCCCAGCTCGGCCTGCTGCCTGCCCAGTTCCGCCTGCCGGCGTGCCAGCTCCCGCATTTCCTCGCGCATCGCCGGCGTGTCCATCTGCGCGCGCAGCTTTTCCGCCTCGCGACGTGCGGATTCGGCCTGCTCGCGGGTCAGCGCGCCCCCCTTGGCGTGCGCGGCCAGTGCCAGTTCGGCCTGGCGGGCGGCCAGTTCGCCGATACGGGTACCGATTTCACCCATGCGCTCGCCGATCTCGCCCTGGCGTTCGCCCAGCTTGCCCTGCCGCTCACCGAGGCGGCCCTGCTGTTCGCCCAGCCGCGTGGTCTCGGCGAACGCCTGCTCGAACCGCGACAGCACGCCGGCATCGCGCACCACATAGGCGCGGCCGTCGCGACGCAGCAGCAGCACGCCCTTGCCGTCGTCCAGCCGGCGCGCCTGCTCCAGATCGGCGACCGAGCCATTCATCACGTTGTGGTCGTCTTTCAACAGCACGTAGCCGTTGCTGCTCGGGCTCTGCGAAAGGTGGATCACGCCATGGGTCGAAACTGGCGGCGCCGGAGGTGCCGGCGGGGCCTTGGGTGCGGCCGGCGGCGGCGGGGCGGGCGGAGCGGGCAGCACCGGCGCGGTGCCCTTGGCCCTGATCACGGTGTGCACCACCGAGTGGTCAGCCTTCGGCACGGCGGGCGGCGCCGGCACGGCGGGTACCGCGGGGACCGCGGGCACCGGCGGTGGCGCGGGCGGCGCCGGCGGGCCCGGCATGGCCACCAGGCGCATCGGCAGCACGCCGACCAGGGCCACCGCGGCGACGATCAGGCCCGCACCCAGGCGCGGGAAGGAAGAGGTGTTCTGCAGCATGAGCAGTCTCCGCTTGAGGCTCAGGTAGGTGGGCGAGGCGCTGGCGAGGCCGGCGCCGGGCCGGGGGCTGACGCCCAGATGCAGCAGCAGGCGTCCGTAGTGCTGGCGGCAATGGCGGTTGCCGGCGACCACCGCGGCATCGACCGCGGCTTCGCGGGCAATGGCGTACTCGCGGGCCGCCAGGTGCACCAGCGGGTGGAAGAAGAACAGGTGCTGGGCCAGGGCCGGCACCAGGCCCAGCCACAGGTCGTGACGCTGCAGGTGCACCAGTTCGTGGGTCAGCGCCATGTCCAGGTCATCGTCGCCCATGCGCGGCAGGCCACGCGCCGGCAGCAGCAGTACCGGCCGCCAGGGGCCGACCAGCTGCGGCGAGTCGATGGCCGCGCTGAGCATCAGCCGCGGCGCGCGGCGCAGGCCATGCGCTTCGGCGGCCAGCTGCAGCGCTGCATCCAGGCGCCGGTCGTCGCAGGGCCGTGCCGTGCGCAGCAGCGCGCGGCTGCTGCGCCAGGCCGACGCGGTGCGCAGCGCCATCACCAGTACCCCGGCCAGCCACAGCGCCATCACCACGTGCAGCCACGACCAGCCGCTTTCCAGCGGCAGTGGCTGCATCACGATCAACGGTGCGACGGTGGCCTGCGGCTGCGCGGCAGCGGCCTGTTGCACCACGTCGACGGTGGTGTCCATCGCCGGCAGTACCGGCAGCCGCAGTGGCGCGCTCCAGACCAGGCCGACCACCGCCTGCAGCGCCACCAGCCACCACAGCCCGCACTGGGTGGCCGCCGGCAGTCGCCGCACGAAGCGGCACAACGCCCAGACCAGCGCGGTGAGCACGACGGTCTGCACGCTGGTGGCGAGCAGGCGGTTGCCCAGCAGTTCGAACAGGCTGTCCATGATCAATCCTCCCGGCGCTGCGATTGCAGCCTGCTGACCAGCGCTTCGAGTTCGGCCAGTTCGTTGTCGCTGACCTCGGCCTTTTCCGACATCCACGCCACGAACGGCGAGATCGACCCCTGCAGGGTCTTTTCGACAAAGCTGCCGACCGCGCTGCTCACCACCTCCTGCTGCTGCGCGGTGGACTGGTAGCGGTATACGCCCTGGTGCTGGGCGCGCTGCAGGTAGCCCTTGCTGCGCAGGCGCTCCATCATGGTCAGCACGGTGGAGCGGGCCAGGCCGCGCGCCTCGCCGAAGCCGGCGGCCACTTCGCCGACACTGGCCGGCTCGTTCTCCCCGATGTACTGCAGCAGGGCCAGCTCCTGGTCCCCGATGGTCTTGCGGCGCATGGTCGACTCCGTGACTACATTTGTCGCCACGGTAGCCATGACTACAAATGTAGTCAATAGCCCGATGGGCATACCGCCCTTTGTCGGGCTGAATGCTTCAGGTTGCGGTGCCGGCTCAGGACACTTGGCTGTCGATCTGCCAGCGCGCGAATTCGGCCTCGAATTCCGGCAGGTCCAACAGGCCCAGGCACGCATGCGCGCCGACCGGCAGCGGTTCGCCACGCGCCAGGCGCCGCGCCAGCAGCACCGCGGCGAAAGTAGGGATCTCCGGCCCGTGCAGCATCGGCGCGGTCAGGTCCCAGTGCACCCGGTGGGCGACCCCTTCGCGCTGGCCACGCAGGGTCACGCGCATGCCGCCCAGGTCGGTGCCGAAACGATCGAAGCAACGCCCGGCGCGGGCGAACACACCCGCCAGCACCGCCATCGGCAGTGGCAGGCCGCGGCGGCGCAGCCAGGCCAGGGCGGCCAGGCAGCGCGACAGCAGCGGCAGTTCCAGCGCGGCACGGAAACGCACCGTGGACACGCCCGGGTGGCGCTGCACCAGCAGGTCGTGGTCGGGCACGTCGCAGGGCGAGGCCAGCCGCGGCGCGATGCGCGCGAACGTGACCGGCTGCGGGTCGGCCCAGCCGACGACGGCCTGCCAGCGCCCGTCGATCCAGCAGCGGAACGGCTGCCCGCAGTACGACAGCACCGCGCGCACCGTGGCCATGCCCAGTGGCGTGGCCTGCGCCGGCGCGATCACGATGTCGATGGACTGCAGTACGTCGAAGCGGTCGCGCAGCGCATCGACCACCGCGCCGGACAAGGCCGGCAGGGTGCTGGCGCCACTGATCGCGCTGCGTCCGTGCCGGCGCGCCATGGCATCGAGCTGCGCGGGGAAATCACGCACGAAATCGCGGCCGTCGGCCAGGTCGATGTAATGCATGCCCGCCTCCAGGCACGCACGCGCGACGCCGTAGTCCTGCCCCTGGAACGGGCCGGCGGTATGGATGACCAGATCGGCACCGGTGGCGCGCAGGTCGGCGGCGAATGTCGCGGCGGCCGTATCCAGCCGCCGGCATTGCACCGGCGCCATTTCCACGCCGGGCAGGTTCGCCGCCGCGCGCTGCGGGTGGCGCCCGGCGGCGATGACGCTGATGCCCGGGGTCGCCGCCAGCGCACGCACGATGCGTGCGCCGAAATGCCCGTACCCGCCCAGCACCACGACCCGGCAGCCTTCCTGTTGCGACATCGATCCACTCCGCGCACGGTGATGCACGCATTATCGGCGGGCGCCGGTGCGGCCGTCGCGGCCGGCTTTCATCGCCTGCACACGGCGGTGGCGGCAGGCTCGTCCCATCGCCTCGACGTGGAGTCCGCCATGTACCGCAGCCTGATCCTCGCCGGCGCCGTCGTGCTGGCCACCACCGCCTGCAGCAGCGCGCCGGTCGCCGGCATCCAGCCCATCGACGGGGTCGTCTCCGGCCAATGCCACACCGACATGGTGCTCGGCGCGGCCGGGCTGGCCGCCTCGCCGGCCACGGTGGAACGCGCGCGCGTGGACAGCGACAGCCTGCACGTGCAGACAGTCCGCGACGGCACGCGACAACCGGCCACGCCGGCCAGCGCCACGTCCGGCGGCGACCGCCTCACCATCCACGTCGGCCGCAACAACGCGATCACCGCGCTGCGCTGCGGCTGAAAGCGATGCCGGCGAATGCACCGGGGATGACGCGCTGCGACGGTACACGCCCGGACCCAGGCGATATGCTTTGGTGTCTTTCACCAGCACTGGAGTTCCGATGCGAATCCCGACGATGCCGCGCGCCGTACGCCGCCCCACCGCCCTGATCGCTGCCCTTTCGCTCGTGCTCGCACTGGGTGCCTGCACGGGCCCGGCCCCGGAAGAACAGGAGCAGGCGCTGGACCAGGCCAAGCAGGCCGCCGATGCCGCCGCCACGCCGGATCCGGGCGTCGCCACCACCCCGCCGCCGGTGGGCACCTGCGACGCCAGCCAGGTCGAAGGCCTGGTCGGCCAGGTGTACACCGAGGCATTGGCCGAACAGGCACGGCAGGACGCCGGCGCGGCCAAGGTGCGCATGCTCAAGCCCAACCAACCCGTCACCATGGAGTTCCTGGGCGAGCGCCTGAACATCGAAGTGGACGACAAGAACCTCGTCAGCGGCGTGCGCTGCGGCTGATCCAAATCCGCCAGAAGCCTTGCCGCGCAAGGCTTTGGTTGCTGCCGCAACCATGCGTTGCGGCACCGCAACATCTGTGATCTAGTCGAGCACATCCGGTGGCCTCGACGCTGCACTCCAGTGACAGGCATGCCGTGCACGGGCCGGAACCACGGCCATGCATGGCCTGCCGCGGTGGAGAAGGGAGAGGTGTCGCCGCTCACCCGACATCGCCACGAGGCACAGATGACCCTCCGCAACCGCCAGGGGCTCTACGACCCGCAGGACGAACGCGACGCCTGCGGTTTCGGCATGGTCGCGCAACTGGACGACCAGCCCTCCCGGCTGCTGGTGGACACCGCGATCGCCGCGCTCTCGCGCATGACCCACCGCGGCGGCGTCGCCGCCGACGGCCTCACCGGCGACGGCTGCGGCCTGCTGCTGCGCAAGCCCACCGCGTTCCTGCGGCGGCTGGCGGAGGAAGCGGGCATCGCGCCCGGGCCCAACTTCGCCGCCGGCGTGGTGTTCCTGCCCCATGACGCGCAGGCCGCGCAGCGTTGCCGCGACGAACTCGACGCACGCCTGCGCGAAGCCGGCTGCGCGCCGCGCGGCTGGCGCGTGGTGCCCACTGACGGGGGCGTCTGCGGCGAGCTGGCACGCGCCACGCTGCCGCGCATCGAGCAGGTGTTCGTCGACGCCGGTCCCGCGCAGAGCGCCGAACAGTTCGCGCTGGCGCTGTTCCTGGCGCGCCGCCGCAGCGAGCAGGCGCTGCGCGATGTGGCCGACTACTACGTCACCACGCTCAGCGCCGAGGCCATCAGCTACAAGGGCATGGTGCTGCCGGACAAGCTGAGCACGTTCTACCCGGACCTGCAGCGCCACGAGCTGGCTTCCAGCGTGGTGGTGTTCCACCAGCGCTTTTCCACCAACACCCTGCCGCGCTGGCCGCTGGCGCACCCGTTCCGGATGCTCGCCCACAACGGCGAGATCAACACCATCGAAGGCAACCGCCACTGGGCGCAGGCGCGCAGCAGGGTATGGAAGACGCCGAAGTTCGACATCGCCGAGTTCGACCCGGTGATCTCGATGCACGGCTCGGATTCGCAGAGCATGGACAACATGCTCGAGCTGATGGTGGCCGGCGGCATGGAGCTGATCCAGGCGCTGCGCATCCTGGTACCGCCGGCGACGCAGTCGCTGGAATTCAAGGATGCCGACCTGGCCGCGTTCTACGAGTTCTACGGCCTCAACAGCGAGCCGTGGGACGGCCCGGCCGGCATCGTCGCCTGCGACGGCCGCTATGCTGCCTGCACGCTGGACCGCAACGGCCTGCGCCCGGCGCGCTGGATGCTGACCTCGGACCGCCATTTCCTGGTCGCCTCCGAGGCCGGCGTCTGGGAAGTGCCGACCGAACGCGTGGTGCAGAAGGGCAAGCTCGGGCCGGGGCAGATGATGGCCATCGACCTCAAGCGCGGCGACCTGCTCGACTCCGACGCCATCGACCGCATCAACCGCGCGCGCGCGCCGTACAAGCAATGGCTGCACCAGGGCGTGACCTACCTGCAGACCGAGCTGATCGACCCCTCGCTGGCCGAGGAACCTTTCGACGAGGCCACGCTGCTCAGCTACCACAAGCTGTTCCAGCTCACCTCCGAGGAGGTCGAGCAGGTACTGCGGCCGCTGGCCGAGACCGGCCAGGAAGCCACCGGCTCGATGGGCGACGACACCCCCATCGCCGTGCTCAGCCGCCACACCCGGCCGCTGTACGACTATTTCCGGCAGGCGTTCGCGCAGGTCACCAACCCGCCGATCGATCCATTGCGCGAAGACTGCGCGATGTCCCTGACCACCCAGCTCGGCAGGGAGACCAACATCTTCCACGCCGGCCCGGAGACGGTGAATCACGTCATCCTCAATTCGCCGGTGCTCAGCCAGCGCAAGCTGCGCCAGCTGCTGAAGATGGAGCAGTACGTCGAGCGCAACCGCCTCATCGACCTGTCCTACGACATAGAGGAAGGGCTGGCCGCCGGCATCGAGCGCATCTGCGCGCAATGCGAGCAGGCCGCGCGCGAGGGCGCGGTGATGCTGCTGCTGTCCGACCGCTACCCGGTTCCCGAGCGCCCGATGGTGCATGCGCTGCTGGCCACCAGCGCGGTGCACCACCACCTGTCGAAGCGCGGCCTGCGCTGCGACGTCAACCTGATCATCGAGACCGGCACCGCGCGCGACGCGCACCACATGGCCTGCCTGCTCGGCTTCGGCGCCACCGCGGTGTACCCGTACCTGGCGTACCAGACGCTGTTCGACATGGGCCGGCGCGGCATCCTGCTGCTGAAGAAGGGCGGCGAGGTCTCGCAGATCGGCCGCAGTTACCGCAAGGGCATCTACAAGGGCCTGAGCAAGATCATTTCCAAGATGGGCATCTGCACCGTGGCCAGTTACCGCGGCGCGCAGTTGTTCGAGATCGTCGGCCTGGACCCGGACGTGGTGCGGCTGTGCTTCCCCGATGCCACCGCGCGCATCGGCGGCGTCGGCCTGGCGCGCCTGGATGCCGAGGCCCGCGAGCTCGCCGCCCGCGCATGGAACCCGCTGGCGCCCACCGAAATCGGTGGCCTGCTCAAGTACGTGCACGACGGCGAGTACCACATGTACAACCCGGACGTGGTTCTGACCCTGCAGCGCGCCGCGCGCACCGGCAAGGCCGAGGACTGGCGCCGGTACACCGATGCGGTGCATGCGCGGCCGCCGTCGGCGCTGCGCGACCTGCTGCGGCTCAAGCCGGCGGCCACGCCGGTGCCGCTGGCCGAAGTGGAGCCGGCAGAGGCGCTGTTCAGGCGCTTCGACACCGCCGCCATCTCGCTCGGCGCGCTGTCGCCGGAAGCGCATGAAGCACTGGCCATCGCCATGAACCGCCTCGGCGGGCGCTCCAACTCCGGCGAAGGCGGCGAAGACCCGGTGCGTTACGGCACCGAGAAGCGCTCCAAGATCAAGCAGGTCGCATCCGGCCGCTTCGGCGTCACCGCCGAGTACCTGGTCAATGCCGAGGTGCTGCAGATCAAGGTCGCGCAGGGCGCCAAGCCCGGCGAGGGCGGCCAGCTGCCCGGCCACAAGGTCAACGAGCTGATCGCGCGGCTGCGCTACGCCAAACCGGGCATCGGCCTGATCTCGCCGCCGCCGCACCACGACATCTATTCGATCGAGGACCTGGCGCAGCTCATCTACGACCTCAAGCAGGTCAACCCCGAAGCGCTGGTATCGGTGAAGCTGGTATCGCATGCCGGGGTCGGCACCATCGCCGCCGGCGTGGTCAAGGCCGGCGCCGACCTGATCACCGTATCCGGCCATGACGGCGGCACCGGCGCCTCGCCGATCAGCTCGATCCGCTACGCCGGCGTGCCGTGGGAGCTGGGCGTTGCCGAATCGCACCAGGCGCTGGTCGGCA
The DNA here is from genome assembly GCF_030345315.1 of Stenotrophomonas sp. 17(2023). Lineage (NCBI taxonomy): Bacteria > Pseudomonadati > Pseudomonadota > Gammaproteobacteria > Lysobacterales > Lysobacteraceae > Stenotrophomonas > Stenotrophomonas sp. 17(2023). Next base: position 65,491 of record NZ_CP128405.1, on the reverse strand, counting down.
ACGACCTGCGCGGTCGTACCCTGCTGCAGACCGACGGTGGCCTGAAGACCGGGCTGGACGTGGTCAAGGCCGCGCTGCTGGGCGCGGACAGCTTCGGCTTCGGCACCGGCCCGATGATCGTGCTGGGCTGCAAGTACCTGCGCATCTGCCACCTCAACAACTGCGCCACCGGCGTGGCCACCCAGGACGAGCGCCTGCGCGAAGGCCATTTCACCGGCATGCCGGAACGGGTGGAGAACTTCTTCCGGCTGCTGGCCGAGGAAGTGCGGCAGTGGCTGTCGTACCTGGGCGCGCGCTCGCTGGACGAGATCGTCGGCCGCACCGATCTGCTCGAGCAGCTGGACGTGGCGCCACGCGAAGGGGTCAAGGTCGACCTGTCGCGGCTGCTGGCGCCGGCCCGTTACGAAGGCTCGCACTGCGCGGCGCAGCGCCTGTACCAGTCGCCGGACAGCCTGGCCACCCAGCTGGACGGACTGCTGGCCGGGGCCATCGCGCACAAGCGCGGCGGCGAACACCGCTTCCTGATCCACAACACCGACCGTTCGGTGGGCACCCGCCTGGCCGGCGCCATCGCCCGCGCGCACGGCAACCATGGCATGGACGATGCGCCGCTGAACCTGCGTTTCCGCGGCACCGCCGGGCAGAGCTTCGGCGCGTTCAACGTCGGCGGCCTGAACCTGGAGGTGGAGGGCGAGGCCAACGACTACGTCGGCAAGGGCATGGCCGGCGGCCGGCTGGTGGTGCGTCCGCCGCGTGGTGCGCGCTTCGAGGCGCGCAACACCGCCATCGTCGGCAACACCTGCCTGTACGGCGCCACCGGTGGCGAGCTGTTCGCCGCAGGGCGGGCCGGCGAACGCTTCGGCGTGCGCAATTCCGGCGCGCTGGCGGTGATCGAGGGTGCCGGCGACCACTGCTGCGAATACATGACCGACGGCATCGTCGTCGTGCTCGGCAAGGTCGGCCTCAACTTCGGTGCCGGGTTCACCGGCGGACTGGCCTACGTGCTCGACGTGGACCGCGATTTCGTGGACCGCTACAACCACGAGCTGATCGACATCCACCGCATCTCCGCCGAGGGCTTCGAGAACTACCGCCAGCACCTGCACGCCCTGATCGGCCGCCACCGCGAGCTGACCGGCAGCATCTGGGCGCAGCAGATCCTGGACGAGTTCCGCGACTACGTCGGCAAGTTCTGGCTGGTCAAACCCAAGGCCGCGAGCATCGAATCGCTGGCGGCCGCGCTACGCAACGCCGCATGACGCCAGGAGTCCCCTTCCCGCACGCGGAAGGGGATGGAGGCGGGAAGGCCCTGGCCGCGTTCCCGCTCCGCCCCCTCCCCCTCTCCACGAGTCGCCCATGAGCCGCAAGCAAGCCTTCCAGTTCCTCGACATTCCCCGCACCATGCCGCGGCGCATTCCGGTGGAACTGCGCACGTCCGGCGACTGGGGCGAGCTCTACGGCAGGTTCGACAAGGCCGATGCGCAGTACCAGGCCGGCCGTTGCCTGGACTGCGGCAACCCGTACTGCAGCTGGAAGTGCCCGGTGCACAACGCCATCCCGCAGTGGCTGCAGCTGGTGCAGGAAGACCGCATCCACGAGGCCGCGACGCTGTGCCATTCGACCAACCCGCTGCCGGAAGTCTGCGGCCGCGTGTGTCCGCAGGACCGCTTGTGCGAGGGCAGCTGCACGCTGGAGGAGTTCGGCGCGGTGACCATCGGCGCGGTCGAGAAGTACATCGTCGACACCGCGCTGGCCAGCGGCTGGAAGCCGGACCTGCAGGCGGTGCAGCCCACCGGCAGGCGCGTGGCCATCGTCGGTGCCGGCCCGGCCGGGCTGGCCTGCGCCGATCGGCTGGCGCGCGCCGGCATCCAGGCGGTGGTGTTCGACCGCTACGAACAGATCGGCGGCCTGCTGCAGTTCGGCATTCCCAGCTTCAAGCTGGAGAAGAGCGTGATCGGGCGCCGTCGCGAAGTCCTCGAAGGCATGGGCGTGCAGTTCCGGCTGGGGGTGGAGATCGGCCGCGACACCACCATCGAGCAGTTGCAGGCCGACTACGACGCCGTGTTCCTCGGCACCGGCGCCTACCGCTACACCGATGGCGGGCTGGTCGGCCAGGACCTGAAGAACGTGCTGCCGGCGCTGCCGTTCCTGGTACAGAACGGGCGCATCGTCGGGGGCGGCGATCCGCAGGGCCGGCCGATCGCCGGCTGGGAAGACCAGGTCGCGCTGCCGGACCTCAACGGCAAGCGGGTGGTGGTGCTCGGCGGTGGTGACACCGGCATGGACTGCGTGCGCAGCGCGATCCGCCTGGGCGCGGCGCGGGTGACGTGCGCCTATCGCCGCGACGAGGCCAGCATGCCCGGCTCCGCGCGCGAGGTGGCCAACGCCCGCGAAGAGGGCGTGCGCTTCCTGTTCAACCGCCAGCCGCTGGCCATCGAAGCCGGCGCCGACGACGAGGTGATCGGCGTGACCGTGGTGGAGACCCGCCTGGGCGAACCGGATGCCAACGGCCGCCGCAACGCGGAGCCGGTCGAGGGCAGCGAGTCGCTGCTGGAAGCCGACGTGGTGATCATCGCGTTCGGCTTTTCGGCCACCCTGCCCGATTGGCTCGCGGCGCAGGGCGTGGAAGCGACCGGCACGGGACGCATCGTCACCGGCGGCGCCGGCCGACTGCCCTACCAGACCCACAACCCGCGCTTGTTCGCCGGCGGCGACGCCGTACGCGGTGCCGACCTGGTGGTGACGGCGGTTGCCGAAGGCCGCGACGCCGCGGCCAGCATCATCACCCTGCTGCTGCACTGAGCCATGCCTCCCGCCGGCGCGCACGGCCAGCACGGCCAGCAACCGGGAGCATCGGCCGCGGGCAGGATGGCGTGTCCATCCGCCCGCCTGGCCGTTCGCGGTACCGGTGGAATCGCGTACACGGCCAGCGCTTAAACTCGTCGTTCCCCCCCCCAGCGAGATCCCCATGCGCATCGGCCTGGCTGCCAACCGCCTGCATCACGAGCGCGCCGACGCCGCGCTGTTCCGCTGGTTGCGCGCAAGCGCCACCGGCCTGCGCGAGCTTGGCGTCGAGCTGCATGCCGTCGGCCGTACCCACGACGCGATCGTCGCCGCCCTGCCGGCTGGCAGCCTGCCCGGGCTGACCCGCTACCCGAATGGCCGCGAAGGCGGATTGATGAAACTGGTCGCCGAAGTCGTCGGCATGGGTACGCCCGAACGCACCCTGGATGGGGCGATCTACCTGATCGACCCGGTGGACCCGTCCTCGGTGTTCCCCGAGGCCATCGCCCTCAAGCGCCAGTGCGTGATCCACGGCAAGCCGTTCATCTCCACCGTCGCCAGTGCCCGCGACTGGGTCGAGATGGAACGCATCCACGCGGGCCTTCCCGCCGACCCCGGCGCCGACGATCTGCACGACTTCGGCCGCCAGACCCTGGCGCTGATCGCCCACGACGCACGCAAGCCGCAGATGCTGGCGTTCGTCGCCGAGCATTTCGACGTGCTGTCGCAGTTCCGCGAGCGGATCGGCACCGGCACCACGGGGCAACAGCTGAACGCATTGGCCTGGAGCCGCGGCTGGCCGCGTGACCAGGCGTGGGTCGAGCGTTTCCAGAGCGGGCCGCTGGGAGGCGACGCGCAGATCGCCGACCGGGTGCTGGAAGGCCACTGCCAGCGGGCGATATTTTTCGAGGACCCGCACGTGGCGCGCCAGCACGAAGCGGACATCCAGCTGTTGGAGCGTGCGGTAACCACCGTGACCGATACCGCGGTCTGCATCACCGCCCCCAACATCGCCGCCCGCTGGGCCCTGGCCGCCCGACAGCGTAATGCCGCACGCCCCCTGCGGACGCACGGTCATCGCCCAGCGACCGGCACGTAATTGCAGGGGGCCTGAACCGGATACCCGCGGCCGGGTACAAGCAGCGTGCACGAGGCGATCTTCTGCCTTCTGATGATGCGAGACGGTTTCATGGCCGGCTCAGCGAACATCGAGACGCTGGATCCACGCGCCGATGGCTTCCCGATACTCCGCCAGACGCAGGAAGCACGTCTTGAGACGGTGATGTCCAACAGCTTTGGTTTTGGTGGTACGAACGCGACGCTGGTGTTCGGCCGGGTGTAAGGCCGGGGCATCAAGGGGTTCAAGCAACGGCGCCTGGGGGCGCCGTTGTCGTATGCGCGGTGGTCGCGGATCTACGTGAGGCTCTACGTGCTGCACGCGTTCGCTTGCGAGGCTCCGTTCGGGCGCAGCCGCCAGGCCCGCCAGGCCCGTGGCCTTTCTCCCTGTCGCGCGCGGGCAGCCATCGCCGTGCTCGGCTGCAGTTCGAGGCCCCGCACGTAGCGCGCCAGCACGAGGCGGCCATGCAGCTGCTGGAGCGCGTGGTGACGACGGCTACCGCCGTGCAACGCCCCCAACAGGCGCCGTTCTGGTTTATGCGACATCCGGGTTTTGGATGCGGCAAAAAAGCAAACCCCCGCTGCGTTAGCAGCGGGGGTTTGGGGATAAAGCCCCTGGCGATGACCTACTCTCGCATGGCTTGAGCCACACTACCATCGGCGCAGCTGCGTTTCACTTCCGAGTTCGGGATGGGATCGGGTGGTTCCACAGCGCTAATTTCACCAGGGAGAGGGTTGGAGGGTCGCTATCCATTGGAGCAGGATAAAGCGCCAGCCTCTCGTAGGTCTTGTGACGTAGCGTGCACTTGGGTCTATCGACATGTCATGTCGGCCAAGGCAACTTGAGGTTATATGGTCAAGCCACACGGATCATTAGTATCAGTTAGCTCAACGCGTTGCCGCGCTTACACACCTGACCTATCAACCACGTAGTCTACATGGTTCCTTCAGGGGGCTTGTGCCCCGGGAAGTCTCATCTTGAGGCGCGCTTCCCGCTTAGATGCTTTCAGCGGTTATCGCTTCCGAACATAGCTACCCGGCAATGCCACTGGCGTGACAACCGGAACACCAGAGGTTCGTCCACTCCGGTCCTCTCGTACTAGGAGCAGCCCCTCTCAAACTTCCAACGCCCATGGCAGATAGGGACCGAACTGTCTCACGACGTTCTGAACCCAGCTCGCGTACCACTTTAAATGGCGAACAGCCATACCCTTGGGACCGACTACAGCCCCAGGATGTGATGAGCCGACATCGAGGTGCCAAACACCGCCGTCGATATGAACTCTTGGGCGGTATCAGCCTGTTATCCCCGGAGTACCTTTTATCCGTTGAGCGATGGCCCTTCCATACAGAACCACCGGATCACTAAGTCCTACTTTCGTACCTGCTTGATCCGTCGATCTTGCAGTCAAGCACGCTTATGCCTTTGCACACAGTGCGCGATGTCCGACCGCGCTGAGCGTACCTTCGAGCTCCTCCGTTACTCTTTAGGAGGAGACCGCCCCAGTCAAACTACCCACCATACACGGTCCCCGACCCGGATAACGGGCCTAGGTTAGAACGTCAAGCACGACAGGGTGGTATTTCAAGGATGGCTCCACTGCAGCTGGCGCCACAGTTTCATAGCCTCCCACCTATCCTACACAGACGAACTCAACGTTCAGTGTAAAGCTATAGTAAAGGTTCACGGGGTCTTTCCGTCTTGCCACGGGAACGCTGCATCTTCACAGCGATTTCAATTTCACTGAGTCTCGGGTGGAGACAGCGCCGCTGTCGTTACGCCATTCGTGCAGGTCGGAACTTACCCGACAAGGAATTTCGCTACCTTAGGACCGTTATAGTTACGGCCGCCGTTTACTGGGGCTTCGATCAAGAGCTTCGCCTTGCGGCTGACCCCATCAATTAACCTTCCAGCACCGGGCAGGCGTCACACCCTATACGTCCACTTTCGTGTTTGCAGAGTGCTGTGTTTTTGATAAACAGTCGCAGCGGCCTGGTCACTTCGACCATCACCAGCTATAGCCCGCATGGGCCACCGGCAATGGTGCACCTTCTCCCGAAGTTACGGTGCCATGTTGCCTAGTTCCTTCACCCGAGTTCTCTCAAGCGCCTGAGAATTCTCATCCTACCCACCTGTGTCGGTTTACGGTACGGTCTGCGTAAGCTGAAGCTTAGGAGCTTTTCCTGGAAGCGTGGTATCAGTGACTTCGTCTTAAAGACTCGTCTCGGTGCTCGGTCTTAAAGGATCCCGGATTTGCCAAAGATCCAAACCTACCGCCTTTCCCCAGGACAACCAACGCCTGGTACACCTAACCTTCTCCGTCCCTCCATCGCACTTACGCGAGGTGCAGGAATATTAACCTGCTTCCCATCGACTACGCATTTCTGCCTCGCCTTAGGGGCCGACTCACCCTGCGCCGATTAACGTTGCGCAAGGAAACCTTGGGCTTTCGGCGTGCGGGTTTTTCACCCGCATTATCGTTACTCATGTCAGCATTCGCACTTCCGATACCTCCAGCAGACTTCTCAATCCACCTTCGCAGGCTTACGGAACGCTCCTCTACCGCGCATAACAAAGTTATGCACCCCAAGCTTCGGTTCTGTGCTTAGCCCCGTTAAATCTTCCCCGCAGACCGACTCGACCAGTGAGCTATTACGCTTTCTTTAAAGGGTGGCTGCTTCTAAGCCAACCTCCTGGCTGTCTGTGCCTTTCCACATGGTTTTCCACTTAGCACAAAATTTGGGACCTTAGCTGTGGGTCTGGGTTGTTTCCCTTTTCACGACGGACGTTAGCACCCGCCGTGTGTCTCCCATACAGTCCGTCTCGGTATTCGGAGTTTGCAATGGTTTGGTAAGTCGCGATGACCCCCTAGCCATAACAGTGCTCTACCCCCGAGAGGATACATATGAGGCGCTACCTAAATAGCTTTCGAGGAGAACCAGCTATCTCCGGGTTCGATTAGCTTTTCACTCCTAATCACACCTCATCCCCTACCTTTGCAACGGGAGTGGGTTCGGGCCTCCAGTGCGTGTTACCGCACCTTCACCCTGGGCATGACTAGATCACCCGGTTTCGGGTCTACTGCCCGCGACTATGCGCCCTTATCAGACTCGGTTTCCCTTCGCCTCCCCTATACGGTTAAGCTTGCCACGAACAGTAAGTCGCTGACCCATTATACAAAAGGTACGCAGTCACTCTTTCGAGCTCCTACTGCTTGTACGCACACGGTTTCAGGTTCTATTTCACTCCCCTCTCCGGGGTTCTTTTCGCCTTTCCCTCACGGTACTGGTTCACTATCGGTCGGTCAGTAGTATTTAGCCTTGGAGGATGGTCCCCCCATGTTCAGACAGGGTTTCACGTGCCCCGCCCTACTCGTCTTCACTGGAATGGCCCTTTCAAATACAGGGCTATCACCTTCTATGGCCGGCCTTTCCAGACCGTTTTTCTAGAACCATACCAGCTTAAGGGCTGTTCCCCGTTCGCTCGTCGCTACTCAGGGAATCTCGGTTGATTTCTTTTCCTCTGGTTACTTAGATATTTCAGTTCACCAGGTTCGCTTCCAGCAGCTATGTATTCACTGCAGGATACCGCCGGAGCGGTGGGTTTCCCCATTCGGACATTACCGGATCAAAGCTTGTTGCCAGCTCCCCGATACTTTTCGCAGGCTGCCACGTCCTTCATCGCCTCTGACCGCCAAGGCATCCACCGTGTGCGCTTATTCGCTTGACCATATAACCGCAAGTTGCCTTGGGTTACATGCGCATGGGGGTACAAAGCCCACGCACGAATATAACGACTCAATTAATAAAGAGACTTGCGTCTCTCGCCTTAGCCTCACGACACGTCAAGATAGACATCTCAAACGCTCGCTACGTCACAAGTTTTAAAAGAACAGGAAACGGCCACAATGCCGTACCCATCAATTCTTTCGTATGCGCCAATCATTCAGAGTGGTGGGTCTGGGAGGACTCGAACCACCGACCTCACCCTTATCAGGGGTGCGCTCTAACCACCTGAGCTACAGACCCAAGTTCTGTCGAAGCTTAGTGGTGGAGCCTGTCGGGATCGAACCGACGACCCCCTGCTTGCA
>NZ_CP128405.1:0-55000 GCF_030345315.1 Stenotrophomonas sp. 17(2023) | reverse complement strand
GCTGAGATCGCCTCGTGGATGTGGGCGCTGGGCATCGGCATGGGCGTGACCTGCATCGGCCTGTCGCTGCGCTACCGCATGCCGGTGGTGACGGCCTGGTCCACGCCCGGTGCGGCGATGCTGGTGGTCGGCTCCGCGGCGCTGCCGCTGTCCGATGCGATCGGCGCGTTCGTGCTGGCCGCGTTGATGGGCACGCTGGCCGGCTTCTCCGGCGTGTTCGAGAAGGCGATGCGGCGCATCCCGGTGTCGCTGGCCTCCGGCATGCTGGCCGGCGTACTGCTGCGCTTCGGGCTGGACGTGTTCGTCTCGGTCGGCACGCAGCCGTTGCTGGTCCTGGCGATGTTCGCCACCTACCTGGGCGGACGCCGGCTGGCGCCGCGCTACGCGGTGATCGCCACCTTGCTGGTGGGCGTGGCCATCGCCGGCAGCCAGGGGCTGATGCACATGGACCAGGTGCAGCTGCAGCTGGCACGACCACTGTTCACCCTGCCGACGCTGTCGTGGGCGGCGGTGTTCGGCATCGCGTTGCCGCTGTTCATCGTCACCATGGCCTCGCAGAACGTCCCCGGCGTGGCGGTATTGAAGGCCTCCGGCTACGACGCGCCGATCTCGCCGGTGGTGGGCTGGATCGGCGTGGCCAATACGCTGCTGGCGCCATTCGGCGGGTATGCGCTGAACCTGGCGGCGATCACCGCGGCGATCTGCATGGGCCGCGACGTGCACGAGGACCGGGCGCGGCGTTATCCGGCGGCGGTGAGCGCGGGCGTGTTCTATATCGTGATCGGGCTGTTCGGGGCGACGGTGGCGGCGGTGTTCGCCGCCTTCCCCAGGGAGCTGATCGCCACCCTGGCCGGCATTGCGCTGCTGGGCACCATCGGCAACAGCCTGGCGGTGGCGCTGAAGGACGAGGGCGAGCGCGAACCGGCGCTGGTGACTTTCCTGGTCACCGCCTCGGGGCTGTCGATGGCCGGGATCGGGTCGGCGTTCTGGGGGCTGGTGGCGGGCGCGGTGACGTTGCTGGCGCTGCGCCGGCGATAGCGGTTGCGCGCTGGCCGCCGCCAGTGCCGGCGCATGCCGGCATTACAACGGCCGGACCTCGAATACCTGCTTGAGGACGTGGCTGCCGCCCGGCGCCAGTTCGATCAGGTCCGGGCCGACATTGCCGGCTTCGACGCACACGTAGTTGCGCCAGCCGGCGCCGATGTCGTCCATCTTCGCGGCGGCCGCTTCGCCGGCATTCCAGACGACGGCGGAACGGCTGCCCCGGGTGGTGATGTCGATGCTGCGGCCGAAGCCCGGGTCGCGCAGCACGTAGTGGCCGCGCGCCTGCGTGTAGATGCGGTCGCTGCGGCCGGGATCGCGCGGGTCGCGCAGGTTCCAGTCGCCCTGCTGGACGTGGGCGTTGCCAGCGTCGAGCTTGTCCAGGTAGGTCAGGCCATCCAGGCCGGCGACGTCGACCTTGAGCGCATCGCTGACGTTGAAGTAGTTGTGCAGCGCCTGGGTGAAGACCGCCGGCTGGCTGCCGGTGTTCTCGGTGATGAGCTCCTGCTCCAGCGTGCGGCCGATGCGCAGCTTCATGGTCAGGCGCAGCGACAGGCCCTCCAGCACGGGCGGCACCAGGGTCAGGAGCATGCTGCCATCGGCCTCGCGGCGGGCGTCGCGCAGTTCCCAGGGCACGGTGCGCACGAAGCCGTGCGAGGGGACGTCGCTGCCCTGGCCCTGCCTGGCGAAATACGGCCAGCACACCGGGCTGCCGCCACGGATCGGCGTCGGCGGTGGCTTCGCCGCGGGCGAGAGCCACATCACCTCGCGGCCGCCGTTGGGCACGAACGACAGCAACTGGCCGCCAAACACGCTGATCGCCGCGGTGGAGAACGGCGTCTCCACCTTCCAGGCGGTGAAGCCGTTGAAATCGCCTGTGTCCAGGCCCTGCACATCCTTCATCGGAACCTCGCTCCGTACGATCGCTGAGTGGACGAACCGCGAATGGTCGGCGGGCAGCCGGAACACGGTGGGCGGCGCCGGCCGGGCATCGCGCAACGCCTGCAGGATGCGGCTGCCGGCGCGGCCGTCGGCATTCTGCCAGCCCAACCGCTGCTGTTCGATGCGGATCGCGCGGCGGGTGGCGTCGCCGACCATGCCATCGGCGCTACCGATGTCGTGGCCGCGCGCGAGCAGCAGGGACTGCAGTTCGCGGCGCTCGCTGCGGCCCAGGCCGGGATCGTCGGTGGGCCATGCCGCGACCAGTCCATTGCCGCCGCGCAGGCGGTCGGCCAGGGTGGCGATGGCCAGCGCGTAGCTCTCGGCCGCGTTGTAGGAATAGATCGCGTCGTAGTTGCGGAACACCAGCAACGCCGGCCCCGTGTTGCCCGCCGGCAGCAGCAGCGCGGCGGGGCTGTCGTCGGCCATCGCCTCGGCCTGCACCGCACCACCATCGACCCCGGTGATGCCCAGCGCGCGCCACGCCGCCAGCGGCCTGCGCTTTCCGCGCCCGGCCACGCTGGCGTCGAACCCGGCGGGAATGCGTACTTCCACGCCCCACGGCTGGCCGCTGCGCCACCCCGACTGCTTGAGGTAGTTGGCGGTGGAGGCCAGCGCATCGGGAATGCTGCCGACCAGGTCGCGGCGGCCATCGCCATCGCCGTCGACCGCGATGCGCGCGTAGGTGGACGGCATGAACTGGGTCTGGCCGAAGGCCCCGGCCCAGGAGCCGGTGAGGCCATCGGCGACCAGGTCGCCGCGATCGATCAGCCGCAGCAGCGCCAGCAATTCGCTGCGGAAGAAGGCCTGGCGGCGCCCGTTGCAGGACAGGGTCGCCAGTGACTGCAGCAGCGGGCGCCGGCCGGCGATGCGGCCGTAGTCGCTTTCCACGCCCCATACCGCGACCACGGTGGCCGGATCGACCCCGTACCCGCTGGCGATCCGCTCCAGCAGTGCGCGATGGGTGTCGAGCATGGCGCGGCCGTCGGCCACGCGCTGCGCATCCACCAGCGCGGCGAGGTAGTCCCAGATCGGCGTGGTGAATTCGGGCTGGGCATCGAGCAGGGGCAACACGCCCAGGTCCGGGGTGACCTCGGCGAACAGCGCGTCGAAGCGTTCGGCGGGCATGCCCTGGGCCAGGGCCGCATCGCGCACGCCGGCACCGCAACGACCGAAATCGGCAAGGGCGGCATGCGCCTGGGGCGCGGTGGCGAGCGCGCCGGCCAGGGCCAGCGCCGGCAATCTCCGCAACGACTTCATGCAACGGCTCCCTGCTTCGCGCCATCCTGGAACGCAGCCCGATGATAAGAGGCGCGGCGCCCGCCGTGCGAACTCAAGCCGGCCGCAGCAGGCGCAGGCCGAACATGCGCGCGGGCGCATCCCAGGCGGCCGCCACCCGCAGGCCGACGGCGGCCGCCATCGCGGCGAACTGCGCATCGTCGTACTTGTGGCTGTATTCCACGTGCATGGCCTCGCCGTGTTCGAAGGCGAATGCATGCCCGGCCACGTGCACCACCTGCGCGCGGCGACTCACCAGCGAGGTCTCGATGCGCCGCCAGGGCACCACGTAGCGGGCACGATGAGCGAAGCAGGAAAGATCGAAGTCGCTGCCGATCTCGCGGTTAAGCCGTGCCAGCAGGTTGAGGGTGAAGTCGGCAGTGACCCCGGCCGCATCGTTGTAGGCGGCCTCGATCAGCGCCGGATCCTTGTCCAGGTCGATGCCGATCAGCGCCAGCCCCTCCTCGCCCATCGCCTGGCGCATGCCGCGCAGGATCGCCACCGCCGCGGCCTCGGTGAAGTTGCCCAGGGTCGAACCCGGGAAGAACAGCAGCGTGCGCCGCGCCGCGCGCCGTGGCGGCGGCAGCGCCGGCAGCGCGGTGAAGTCGGCGCAGACCGGGAGCATCTCGACCGCGGGGAAATCCACCGCCAGCGCGCGGATGCTGTCCAGCAGCGCGGTGCGCGATATCTCCACCGGGGTATAGGCCACCACGTCGTCCAGGCCCTGCAGCAGCAGCCGGGTCTTGCGGCCACTGCCGCTGCCGTATTCCACCACCCGCACCCTCGGCCCGGCATGCGCGGCGATCTCCGGCAGCACCCGGGACAGCAGCTCGAGCTCGGCGCGGGTGAGGTAGTACTCCGGTTGCCGGGTGATGCACTCGAACAGCGCCGAGCCGCGCGCGTCGTAGAAGTACTTGGAGGGCAACGCACGCGGCCGCGCCGACAGCCCGGCGAGCACGTCGGCGATGATGGTGGCACGGTCGGGACGGTGGTCGACCAACCCCTCCAGCAACGGATCGGCGCTGCCCATCAAAGATCCCTGGCCAGGCGCAGGCCGGCGAACTGCCAGCGCGCCGAGGGTGGAAAGAAATTGCGGTAACTGGGGCGCACGTGCCCGGCCGGCGTGGCGCAACTGCCGCCGCGCAGTACGAACTGGCCACACATGAACTTGCCGTTGTATTCACCGGCACTGCCGGGCAGCGGGCGGAAGCCGAGATAGCCGGTGTACGCGCTGCCGGTCCATTCCCAGACATCGCCGAACAGCTGCCGTGGCACGCCCGGCGCCGTGGCCGCGACGGCGGCCGGGTGCAGCAGGCCGGCGTCGGCGAAGTTGCCGGCCACCGGCCTTGCCGCGGCCGCCGCTTCCCACTCGAACTCGCTGGGCAGGCGCGCACCGGCCCAGCGCGCGCAGGCGTCGGCCTCGAACCAGCTCAGGTGGCACACCGGCGCATCCGGATCCAGCGCGCGCCAGCCGCCCAGGGTGTATTCGCGTTCCAGCGCCGGGTCCCAGTACAGCGGACGGCACCATTGCCCTGCCTGCAGCTGCGCCCAGCCGTCGCTCATCCACAGCAGGGGATCGCGATACCCGCCATCCTCGATGAAGGCGCGGTACTCGGCGTTGCTCACGGGGCGGTCGGCCAGCGCGTGCGCCGGGACCAGCACGCGGTGCCGGGGCGACTCGTTGTCGTAGGCAAAGCGCGCATGCGCGGGCCAGGCCGGCGCGCCGATCTCGACGATGCGTTCGGCGCTTTCGATCCACACCGCGTCGGCACGGGCAGGCAGCGCGGGCGGTGCGGGCAGGTCGTCGCGGTAGGCCGGCTGCAGCGGGTTGCTCCACAGCGCGTGCTTGATGTCGGTCAGCAGCAGTTCCTGGTGCTGCTGCTCGTGCTGCAGGCCCAGCAGCAGCAGGCGTTGGCCCTCCTCGTCCAGGCTGCCGGCGCGCAGGCACTGGCCGATGCGCTCGTCGACCTGGGCGCGGTACGCCAGCACCTGGGCCAGTGCCGGTCGCGACAGCAGCCCGCGTTGCGCGCGCGCATGCGCCGGGCCAACACTCTGGTAGTAGCTGTTGAACAGCACCTGCCAATGCGGCTGCAGCGGCCGGTAGCCGGGTAGCCGGCCAAGCACGAACTGCTCGAAGAACCAGGTGGTGTGGGCCAGGTGCCACTTGGCCGGGCTGGCGTCGGCCATGCTCTGCACCATGGCGTCCTCGGCCGACAGCGACGCCGCCAGCGCCAGGCTGGCCTGGCGCACGGCGCGGTAACGCTCGGCCAGCGTGGGCGGCGTTGTCGCAGCGCTGGAGGCCTTCAGCAATGCGGCACTGGAAATCTGCATGTCCCCGAGCTTAGTCATGCCCGGTTAGCGCGGCGTCATCGACGCCGGGCAGTGTTCAGGCAAGCGCGTCCAGGTAGTACCAGCGCCCGTCCTGGCGCACGAAGCGGCTGTGTTCCTGCATGCGCACGGCACTGCCGCCGCCGATGCGGTAGCGGGCGACGAACTCCACCTCGGCGGTATCGGCGCCGGTGACCCGGTGGCGCTTCACGTCCAGGCCGAGCCATTGCGTGCGCTGGCCCGGCGCATCGTCCAGCGACAGCGCCTGCGGCCGTGTATCGGGATGCCAGGTGGCAAGCAGGTAGCCGCTGTTTCCGGTGACGTAGGCGCTGTAGCGCGAACGCATCAGCGCCTCGGCATCGGGGGCGGCCTCGCCGGCATGCCAGCGCGCGCAGCAGCGGCCGTGGGGGTGGCCGGAGCCGCAGGGACAAGGAGAGGTCGGGGTGATCGGCATGCGCGTATTTTCCCTCCCCGCCACCGCCGCGGCCAGCCGGCACCGGCGTATGCTGTCGCGCCCCCCGTTCAGGTCCGACCATGCTGGAACTCCTGCCCACCGAGTTGCCCTGGCTGCTGGCCATCGCCTTCATCGCCGGGCTGGTGGACGCCGCGGTCGGCGGCGGCGGGCTGATCCAGCTGCCGGGCCTGTTCACGGTGCTGCCGCAGCACACGCCGGCCGCACTGCTGGGCACCAACAAGTTCAGCTCGGTGTTCGGCACCGGTGCGGCGACTTGGCGCTACGCGCGCTCGGTGCGGTTCCCGTGGCGGCCGGTGCTGCTGGCCGCGGCGACCGCGTTCGTGTTCGCCTTCCTCGGCGCCACCGCGGTCAGCCTGCTGGCCAAGGACGCGGTGCGTCCGCTGGTGCTGGCCCTGTTGATCGTGATGCTCGGCTACACGCTGGCGAAGAAGGACTTCGGCGCCCTGCACCGGCCGCGCGAAGTCGGCCGCCGCGAACTGGGCATCGCGCTGGCGATGGGCGCGGTGATCGGCTTCTACGACGGCTTCTTCGGCCCCGGCACCGGCAGCTTCCTGATCTTCCTGTTCATCCGTTTCTTCGGCCTGGATTTCCTGCGCGCTTCGGCCGCCTCCAAGGTGGTCAACCTGGCCACCAACGTGGCCGCACTGTCGTTTTTCGTGCCCAGCGGCAACGTGCTGCTGGCCTTCGCGGTGCCGATGGCGGCGGCCAACGTCGCCGGGTCGGTGACCGGCACCCGGCTGGCCCTGCGCGGCGGCACGCCGCTGATCCGCAAACTGTTCCTGCTGCTGGTGGTGGTGCTGATCGCGCGCATGGCGTGGGACACGTTCGCTGGCTGAACGCAGCAGGACGGATTGATCGAGGACAACGCCGCTACCACGCGCGGATGTGGATGATGGGGCGATGGCGGCTCTCCCCGGCCGCCCTGGAGACCCACCATGCAACTGGATTTTTCAGGCAAGGTCGCGCTGGTCACCGGCGCCGCCTCGGGCATCGGCGAGGCCGTCGCCCGGCAACTGGCCGCCGGCGGCGCGCAGGTCGTCGTCGCCGACCTCCACCGCGACGCCGCCGAGCAGGTGGCCTCGAGCATCGGCGCCCAGGCCCGCGCACGCCAGCTCGACGTCAGCGACGCCGACGCGGTACGGCAACTGGTGGACGCCACGGTGGCCGAGTACGGCGGGCTGCACCTGGCGGTCAACAATGCCGGCATCGGCGGCGCCAGCCAGGACACCGCCGACTACCCGCTGGAGGAATGGCACCGCGTGCTCGGGGTGAACCTGCACGGGGTGTTCTATTCGATGAAGTACGAGATCGCCGCGATGCTGGCCGGCGGCGGCGGTGCCATCGTCAACATGGCCTCGATCCTCGGCAGCAACGGCTGGGCCGGGTCCACCGCGTACGTCGCGGCCAAGCATGCGCTGGTCGGCATGACCAAGACCGCGGCGCTGGAGTACTCGGCGCGGGGGCTGCGCATCAACGCGGTAGGCCCCGGATTCATCGACACGCCGCTGCTCGCCGGCATGGACCGCGCGGCCTACGACGGCCTGGTCGCGCTGCATCCGGCCGGGCGCCTGGGCAAGGCCGCCGAAGTGGCGGCGCTGACCTGCTTCCTGCTTTCCGGGCAGGCGTCCTTCATCACCGGCAGCTACCACCTGGTCGACGGCGGCTTCTCGGCCCGCTGAACCACCGCGGCCGGCGGTGGCGGCGCGGGCCCGGCGGCTGCCGTCCGTCGGGTCCGCCCGCGTCTTCACCTGTTCGCTCCTAACGAATTGCTTACATGTCGCCCACGCCCGTCATGGTGGCGGGCGAGGTAGTCCGGCAATCCAAGGAGCTTCCCGATGACGTCGTTATCGTTGCATCCGCACCGCCTGACCAGAGCCATACAGCTTTCCCTGCTGTGCCTGTTGCCTGCCGTCGCCACCGCACAGGAATCCACCACCGCCCGCACCCTGGACACGGTCCAGGTCACCGGCACCCGCATCAAGAAGGCCGAACTGGAAACCCAGGTACCGGTGCAGGTGCTCACCCGCGAGACCATCGACCGCACCGGCTACACCTCGGTGGCGGACGTGGTGCAGCACCTCACCGCCAGCGGCGCCTCGCTGAGCACCAAGCTCAACTCCAGCGGCAACTTCGGCTTCCCGCCCGACGGCGGCGGCGTCGGTGCCGGTGCGGCGACGGTGGACCTGCGCCACCTGGGGCCCAAGCGCGTGCTGGTGCTGGTGGACGGCATCCGCTGGGTCAATGAATCCTCCGGCTCGGGCGTAGGCGCGTCGGTGGACCTGAACACCATCCCGCTGGCGCTGGTCGAGCGCATCGAGGTGCTGGAGGACGGCGCCTCGTCGATCTACGGCTCCGATGCCATTGCCGGCGTGGTCAACATCATCACCCGGAAGAACGTGGAAGGTGGCCGCGTCGAGGTCCAGTACGGCGACTACAACCTCAAGGGCGGCGGCACCACCGGCGTGGACTTCAGCTTCGGCCGCAGCGGCGACCGCGCGCAGTGGGTGGTCGGCGCCTCGTACTTCAAACAGAAGGAAATCTCCTCGGCCGAGTACCAGTGGGCACGCGAGCCGGTACCGGGCACCGGGCTGGCCAACGGCAGCTCGGCCACGCCGCAGGGCCGGCTGGTGTTCGCCGACCCGGGCGGCAATACCTACAGCATCACCTCCAACACGGGCGTCACCAGCCCGCGCTTCGATCCCACCCAGACCGGGTGCGTGCGCACCGACGACTACCACTGCTTCGCGACGCCGGACCGCTTCAACTTCGCGCCGTACAACCTGCTGCTGACGCCGAGCGAGCGCAAATCGGTGTTCGGCCAGGTGCGCCTGGACTTCACCCCTGCGGTCAGCGGCTGGTTCCGCGGCCTGTACAGCGAGCGCACGTCGGCCAACCAGGCGGCACCGGAGCCGATCTTCCTGGGCACCGATGCCGGCGTGTACAACGCGTGGGCCGAAACCCGGCTGGTGATCCCCGCCAACCAGCGCTACAACCCGTTCGGCTTCGACCTGACCACCATCGGCCCGGACGCCAACCTGTTCCTGATCGGGCGCCGCCCGGTCGAAGGCGGGCCGCGCCGCTACGAGCAGGACGTGAAGACCTGGTACGCCGCCGGTGGGCTGGAAGGCAGCTTCGAGGTCAACAGCCGGCCGTGGAGCTGGGACATCAACGCCATGTCCAGCCAGAGCAAGGCCACCCAGACCAACACCGGCAGCTACAACGTCAAGCACATCAACCAGGCGCTGGGCGACCCGGCGGCGTGCGCGGCCATTGCCGGCTGCGTGCCGCTGAACATCTTCGGCGGCCCCGGAACCATCACCGCGGACATGCTGGCGTGGATCTCGCCGGTGGTGCGCGACCGCAGCAAGAACACGCTGAGCCTAGCCTCGGCCAACATCACCGGCGAACTGGCCGACCTGTGGGCCGGGCCGCTGTCCTTCGCCGCCGGCGCCGAGTGGCGCCGCTACAAGGGCGAGTACTACCCCGACCCGATCACCGTGGCCGGCGAGTACAACGGCGTGCCGTCGGGCATCACCATCGGCAGCTATTCGGTGAAGGAAGCCTATGCCGAGTTCGACGTGCCGCTGGCACGCGGCGGCTTCTGGGGCAAGAGCGTGGATCTGAGCGTGGCCGGCCGGTATTCGGACTATTCCACCTTCGGCGGCACCGGCACCGGCAAGATCGGGCTGCGCTGGCAGCCGGCCGACGAACTGTTGCTGCGCATGTCCTTCGCGCAGGGCTTCCGCGCACCATCCATCGGCGAGCTGTACGGCACGCTGAGCCGCTTCGACGCCACCCTGGTGGACCCGTGCAACAACGCCGCCTCCACCACCCCCAAGTGCGTGGCCGATGGCGTGCCGCCGGGTTATGAGCAGGTCAATCCGCAGATCTCGGTAGTCACCTCCGGCAACCGCGACCTGCAGCCGGAGAAGAGCCGTTCGTTCATGGCCGGCGCGGTGTGGAGCCCGGGCTGGGCCGAGGGCAGCAGCTGGGCCAGCAAGCTGGACCTGGGCGTGACCTTCTACCGCCACACCATCGACGGCGCGATCCAGGCGCCGGATGCGCAGGCGATCCTCAACCGCTGCATCGACAGCCGCGACGCGGTGGCCTGCGCCAGCTACACCCGCAACGAACGCGGGCAGATCGTCCGCTTCGAGGACATCCTCGCCAACCTGGGCACGATCAACACCAGCGGCTGGGACTTCAGCGCGCACTGGCTGCTGCCGGAAACCGGCTGGGGCCAGCTGGGACTGGACTGGAAGGCGACCTGGGTCACCCGCTACGAGCTGGTCAACGAATCCGGCCAGGCCGAGCCCAAACGCCCCGGCGTGGAGGTCAACGACAGCTCGATTCCCGAATGGACCTCGAACCTGACCGCCAACTGGGACTACCGCAACTGGAACGCGAGCTGGTCGCTGCGCTACGTCGACCGCCTGCGCGAAAGCTGCGCCGGCGCCAACGGCTTCCCGATCTGCACCGACAGCGCGGCCGACCTGCACTGGCTGGGCGCCACCACCCTGCACGACGCGCAGGTGAGCTGGCGCACCGACGCGTGGATGAAAGGGCTGAAGATCACCGTCGGCGTCAACAACGTGTTCGACAAGAACCCGCCGATCTGCCTGAGCTGCACGCTCAACGGCTACGACCCGGGTACGTACGACCTGCCCGGCCGCTACAGCTACGCCCGGCTCAGCCTGGACTTCTGAGCCGCCACCCCGGCAACGACGACAAGACGACAAGGGGAGCCACCAGGCTCCCTTTGTCTTTTGCTGCCCCGCTCCGCAACGGCCGCCGCTTACCGGCCATGCTGATGCGCTGCGTCCAGTTGAGCCAGGCGACGCGCGGTGGCGTCATGGATGTCCGGCAGGCCGGCGCGGATTTCCCGGAGACCGGCCAGCACGGCCAGTGCCGGCGCAGCGACCCTGATTGCTTCATCGCACCGCTCCGCCCATCGATGCGTCCATCCGGGATGGCGGGCAATGCCGTACCACTTCGGCCCGCCGGCAGGCTGCCCTGCCCTAGCGCAGCAGCGCGCCGGCCAGCCCCATCAGCACCAGCACCATCACCGGCAGCATCGACAATGCGAAGCCCAGCGCGCGGCTGGACGGTGCGCTCACGTAGGCGCGCCAGTAGATGAAGCGGCCGACCAGGTACACCGCGCCGATGCCGGCGGCCCAGGCGGCCGGCCAGAAGCGCGCGGCGACGAACAGCGCCGGCAGCAGCGCGACCATCAGCTCCAGGGTGTTCATCTGCACCCGGTAGGCGCGCTCGAAGCCCTCGTGGCCGCTAACCGCCGGCGCCTTCACGCCGTAGCGGCCGCGCGCACGCCCGACCATCACGCCGAAGAACAGGTACTGGACCACTGCCAGCAACGCCACCAACTCAACGTAATGCATGGTTACTCCGGGATGCTCGCGCGGGAATGCGGGGCGCCGGCTCCGCGCCTGCCGGTCGCCTGGCGCGCGGCTCAGCGGCGCGCGTGGCCCACTTCGATGAAGCGCAGGAACTCGGCGCGGGTGCGGGCGTCGTCGTGGAAGCTGCCGCGCATGCGCGAGGTGACCATGCTGACGCCGCGCTTGTGGATGCCGCGGGTGGTCATGCACTCGTGCGAGCCCTCCACCACCACGCCCACGCCCAGCGGCTGCAGCACGTCCTGGATGACGTCGGCGATCTGCGCGGTCATCTTCTCCTGCACCTGGAAGCGGCGCGCATAGGCCTCGACCACGCGCGCCAGCTTGGAGATGCCGACCACGCGGCCGTTGGGCACGTAGCCCACGTGCACGCGGCCGATGATCGGCGCCATGTGGTGCTCGCAGTGGCTTTCGTACTCGATGTCGCGCAGCACGATCATCTCGTCGTAGCCGGCCACTTCCTCGAAGGTACGCGCCAGGTACTCGCGCGGGTCGTCCTGGTAGCCCTTGAACCAGTCGCCATAGGCCTCGGCCACCCGCCGCGGGGTGTCCAGCAGGCCCTCGCGGGCGGGGTCTTCGCCGGCCCAGCGCAGCAGGGTGCGCACGGCCTCCTCGGCCTGGGCCTGGGTGACGGACGGGTTGTTGGAGTCGGCCATGGGTGACGGCGCCTGGATTGCGGGGGTGGACATGCTACCAGCCGGGTGTCGCCGGGGCATCGCCGGCAGCGGCCGGAAACGACGAAGGCGCCCGCAGGCGCCCTCGTCCACGGCTTGGATGCGCTGCCCTTACTGGCTGAGCACGTCCTTCACGTAAGCCACGATCTCCGCGTCCTGCGCATTGTCGAAGAACGCCTGCTGGAAGCGCGCGCCGCCCACGGCCTGCTTCACCAGCGCCGGGTCGATCGACTTCAGGCCGGCGATGAAGTCCTTCGAGGCGCCCTGCTTCACCTGCGCCAGGATGCCGGCGTTGGTCATCTGCGACTCCCTGCGCTCGGCCGGGTAGCCCTGGCCGCGCTCGCCGGCGAAGGCCTTCTCGAAGATGTAGCGGATGTTGATCTCCGCGCCCCAGCCATAGCCCTTGGCGAACGGCAGCGACAGCGCGTTGCCGTTGTTGACCTGGGCGAACAGGAACGCATCGGTCGGCTCGATGCAGTAGCCGCAGTACACGCCCGGCCAGGCGTTGAGCGACATCAGCGCGCCCTGCCCGGTACCGCAGCCGGCAACCACGAAGTCCACGGCCCTGGCGTTGAGCAGCAGCGCGGCGCAGATGCCCAGGTGGATATAGGTCAGGCGGTGGTCGTTGTCGCCATCCATGCCGACGTTGAACACCTGGTGGCCCTGCGCGGCGGCCACGGTCTGGAGCTGTTCCAGCACCACCGGGTTCTTGGCGGCCTGGCTGAACTCCTGCATCAAGGCGATCTTCATTGCGTCACTCTCTGTTCGAAGGGGGAAATGCATGGCGCCCGACCGTAGCCGCGCGCCGGGGGATGCCGGATCAGCGCGCCAGCCAGCCGCCGTCGACCGGGATGACCGCGCCATTGACGTAGTCCGAAGCGCTGGAGGCCAGGAACACGGCCGTGCCGCCGAGGTCTTCCGGCCTGCCCCAGCGGCCGGCCGGGATGCGGTCCAGGATCGCCTTGCTGCGGTCCTCGTCGGCGCGCAGCTGCGCGGTGTTGTCGGTGGCCATGTAGCCCGGGGCGATGGCGTTGATGTTCAGCCCCTGCTGCGCCCATTCGTTGGCCAGCAGCCGGGTGATGCCGGCGATGCCGCTCTTGGACGCGGTGTAGGACGGCACCCGGATGCCGCCCTGGAAGGACAGCATCGAGGCGATGTTGATGATCTTGCCGCGGCCCTGGGCGATGAAATGCCTGCCGGCGGCCTGGCACATGAAGAACGCCGACTTGATGTTGACGTTCATCACGTCGTCCCAGTCCTTTTCGCTGAACTCCACCGCGTCTGCGCGGCGGATCAGGCCGGCGTTGTTGACCAGGATGTCCAGCCCGCCCAGGCCCTCGACGGCCTCGCGCACCACCCGCTCGACCGGCTCGATGCTGCCCAGGTTGGCCTCGATGTTGACGAAGCGGCGGCCCAGCGCGCGCACCTTGGCCGCGGTCTCCTCGGCCGGAACGATGCCGGCGCCGGCGATGTCGGCCCCGGCGGCGGCCAGGGCCAGCGCGATGCCCTGGCCCAGACCGGTATTGGCACCGGTTACCAGCGCGATCTTGCCTTCGAGGCTGAATGGATTCGTCATGGTGTTCCTCTCCCTGAGCGGTGGTACGGGGGTGGGTTGCGGTGCCGCGCCTTGCCCGGTGGGCGATGCCGCGCGGCGCTGGCGCCTGGCGGGTCCTGGACGGACCTGCCGGATGCGATTCGGGGCCATCATAGCCAATTGGGTAACCGGTGTCATTCCGCGCCGCGGAATACTGGCTTTCCTTTCCGGAACAATGGTTTGGGATCAATCCAGGGGCGGTTGGCAGGAATCGCGCACGATCAGGTGCGGACGCACGCTGGCGATCTGCAGCGCGGCCTGGCCCTCGGGCTGGATCAGCATCGCCGCGGCGGTGCGGCCGGTATCGCGGGTATTGCGCCGCACCGAGGTCAGCGACGGCCACAGCCGCGAGGCCAGTGGGCTGTCGTCGTAGCCGACCACCGACAGTTCGCGCGGGACGTTGATGCCGGCGCGCATGGCGACCTTGTAGACGCCGGCGGCCATCTCGTCGTTGCCGGTGAAGATCGCGGTCGGGCGCTGCTTGCCGAGCAGCAGCTTCTCGGCCGCGGCCACGCCCGATTCGAAGGTGTAGCCGGCCTCGATGATGCGCGCCGGCGGCAGTTCGATGCCACGCCGCTGCAGCGCGTCGATGAAGCCGGCGGTGCGCTCGTGCGCCGAGCGGTAGGCCGAGGGGCCGGTGATCAGGGCGATGTCGCGGTGGCCGAGCGAAAGCAGGTAGTCGGCGGCCTCGGCGGCGCCGTCGCGGTCATGGGTGATGACCATCTGCGAGGTGTCGTCCAGCGGCAGCGAGGCGATGCGGGTGTAGCGGCAGCCGATCTCCTCCAGCATGTCGGCCAGCGCCTGGTCCTCGGATGCGCGCGGCACCAGGATCACGCCGTGCAGCTTCTGCTGCTGCACGAAGCGCTTCACGCCCTCGATGTAGCCGGGGCTGCGGGTGTCGCAGGGATGCACCACCAGCTCGAAGCTGGAGCCGCGCAGCGCGTCGAGCGCGCCGTACTGCATGTCCACCACGTACTGCGCGGTGGGGTTGTCGTAGACCATGCCGATCAGGAACGAACGCCGGAACGCCAGCCCGCGGGCCAGCGGATCGGGCGCGTAGCCAACCTCGCGCATCAGCGCCTCGACCTTCTCGCGGGTGTCTTTGCGCACCAGCGGCGAGTTGTTGATGATCCGCGACACCGTCTTTTTGGACACGCCGGACAGGCGCGCGATGTCGTTGATGGTCGCGGCCCTGCCCAGCGGCCGGGTCGTGGCGTTGGAATCGGCCTTCTTGCGCAATGACATGTCCTTGCAAACCATCCAGCGGAACGGGTTCTGGCGGCGCCGCGCCCGGGGGGCACGGCGATGGGAGCGGCGCGGCGGCCTCCCGTCGCTGCCGGCGGTATCCGCCGGCGGCAGGGCAGGGAACCCGCGCCAGGCGGTGATGTTAGCCCGAGACGGCGCCGTGGGCCGGAAACGGCGCCTGGCTGTCGCGGCCGGCCCGGCTCAGCCGCGCAGCAGTGCCGGCAGCCACAGCGACAACTGCGGGAAGAACGTCACCACCAGCAGTACCCCCAGCCCGGCCAGCCAGAACGGCCAGATCGTCTTCATGCTCTGGCCCACGGTGATCTTGCCGATGGCCGTGCCGATGAACAGCACCGAGCCCACCGGCGGCGTCACCAGGCCCAGGCCGCCGGTCAGCACCAGCACCAGGCCGAAGTGGATCGGGTCGATACCGTAGGCTTTGGCCACCGGCAGGAAGATCGGGGTGCAGATCAGGATCATCGGCGCCAGGTCCATGAAAGTGCCCAGCAGCAGCAGCATCACCACGATCATCAGCAGCACCATGAATTTGCTGTGCGCGAACGACTGCAGGAACGCCACCGCCGCCGCCGGTACCTGCAGGTAGGCCAGCAGCCAGCCGAACACCGCCGCGGTGGCGATCACGAACAGGATCACGCCGGTACTGCGCGCGGCATGGATCACCGTGTCCAGGAACGCGCGCCAGCGCAGCTGCCGGTACAGCACGGTGGTGACCAGCAGCGCGTAGACCACGGCGATGGCCGCCGACTCGACCGCGGTGAAGATGCCGGCGCGGATGCCGACGAAGATCAGCGCCACCAGCCCCAGGCCGGGCAGCGCGGCGACCAGCCGCAGCAGCACCGCGCGCAGGCCCGGGAAGGCTTCCACGCCGTAGCCGCGGCGCCGCGCCACCGCGTAGCCGGTGACCATCAGCACCACCGTCATCAGCAGTGCCGGCACCACGCCGGCGGCGAACAGGTCGGCGATGGACAGGCCGCCGCCGGCCGCCGCCGAGAACAGGATCAGGTTGTGCGAAGGCGGCACCAGCAATGCCACCAGGGCCGCGGTGATGCTGACGTTGACCGCGAAATCGCGGTCGTAACCGCGCTGGACCATCTGCGGGATCATCGTGCCGCCCACCGCCGACACATCGGCGATGGCCGAACCGGAGACGCCGCCGAAGAACAGCGAGGACAGGATCGAGACCTGGCCCAGGCCGCCGCGCAGGCGCCCGACCAGCGACGCGGCCAGCGCGATCAGGCGCTCGGAGATGCCGCCGCGCATCATGATCTCGCCGGCGAAGATGAACAGCGGAATGGCGATCAGCGAGGCCGAACCGGTGCCGGCCGAGATCTGCTGCACCAGCACCACGCTGGGCAGGTCCAGGTAGAGCAGGGTGGCCAGCGCGGCGGCGGCCAGCGCATAGGCGACCGGCACGCCGATCAGCAGCAGCGCGGCGAACACGGCGAACAGGATTGCGATGCCCATGGTTCAGCGGTCTCCTTCGATGGCGGCCGGCTGCAGCGCCAGCCACAGCCGGTTCAACGCGAACACCACCATCAGCGCGCCGCCCAGGCTCAGCGGCAGGTAGTTCACGCTCTGCGGCAGGTTGGCGCCGGCGGTCTTGATGTGCAGGCCGTCGATCCACAGCACCCAGCCCCACCAGGCGATCACCGCGCCGATGGCGGCCACTACCAGTGGCACCAGCGCATCGACCACGCGCCGCACCAGCGGGTTGAGGTGGTCGGCCAGCAGGAAGAAGCCGAAGTGGCGGTGGGTATGCACGCCGGCGGCCGCGCCCATGCTCATCGCCGTGCTCAGCAGCAGCAGGGTGACCGGCTCGGTCCAGCTGGGCGAATCATTGATCACGTAGCGGGCGAACACCTGCCAGCCCTGTACCACCACCAGCCCGAGCAGGGCGACGACGGCAACGTGGATGACGACGGTGGCCAGGGTTTCCAGCGCGCGCTGCGGGCCGGCCTGGGTACTGCGGGAAGTGGCTTCGGTCATCGCTGCGGATCCTCAGGCGAAATCGCGGATGCGACGGTGCAGGGCGGCGATCTCCGGCTGCTGCAGGTAATCGCGCAGCAGCGGGGCGGCAGCCTCGCGGAACGCGCCGATGTCCACCGCGTTGGCCTTCACGCCGTGGGCCAGCACCGCCTGCCGCGCCTTGTCCTCGGACGCATCCCATTCGGTGCGCATCACCTGCACCGACTGCCGCGCCAGGTCCAGCAGCAGCCGGCGGTCGCCGGGGGCCAGCGCGTCGAAGCTGCGCCGCGACATCAGCAGCACGTCCGGCGCGTACGAATGCTGGCTTTCCGACCAGTAGTGCGCGGCCTCGAAATGGCGGCTGGAGTGGAAGCTGCGCATGTTGTTCTCGGCGCCGTCGATCATGTGCGTCTCCATGCCGGAGAACGTGTCGCCCAGCGACATCGGCGTCGGGTTGGCGCCGAACAGGCGCATCAGCTGCAGGAAGATGTCCGAGCTGGCCACGCGCAGCTTCAGGCCGTGCAGGTCGCGCGGCGCCACGATCGGGTGCTTGGTGTTGTAGAAGCAGCGCGCGCCCGAGTCATAGATCGCCAGGCCGACCAGGCCGCGCTGCTCGAAGCCGGCCAGCACCGCGTCGGCGATGCCGCCGTCCAGCGCGCGGCGCATGTGCGCGACCGAATCGAATACGTACGGCAGGCACAGCGCGCGGGTCAGCGGGAAGGCATTGTTCAACGCCCCCGAGTAGACGCGGGTGATGTCGATGGC
This sequence comes from Stenotrophomonas sp. 17(2023), assembly GCF_030345315.1. Classification (NCBI taxonomy): domain Bacteria; kingdom Pseudomonadati; phylum Pseudomonadota; class Gammaproteobacteria; order Lysobacterales; family Lysobacteraceae; genus Stenotrophomonas; species Stenotrophomonas sp. 17(2023). The sequence continues at coordinate 37,264 of NZ_CP128405.1, read as the reverse complement.
GCCGAAACGCGCCATGTCGATCGCTTCCGACTCGCGGCCAAGCTGGCCGGAGTGGTACTGCGCCAGCCGCAGCCGGCCACCGGTCTCGCGCTCGAGCTGCTGCCCGATCCACCTGACCGCGGTGACGGTGGGGTAGTCGGCCACGTGGACATCGGTGGCGGTGAGCACGCGCCCGTCGCCCACCGCCTGGCGCGCCCCGCCCGAACAGGCCACCAGCGCCGGCGCGGCAAGCGCGCCCAGGCCGGTGGCAAGAAATGTCCTGCGATCGATCATCGTACCCCCTCCACCCATGTCCACCGTATGCGCCGGTCAGCCGGCGGCCACCGCCCTGCAGGCAATCTCGCCGTGGCCCTCGAAGCGGATCACGGCCTGCTGGCCGACCGCAATGTCGTGGATGCCGGTGGCGTTGCCGGTGGCGATCAGGTCGCCACGGCGCAGCGGCCGGCCGCGGCGCGCCGAACGTGCCAGCGCGAACGCATACGCCGCACGCAGGCCGCCGGGCAGGTTGCAGGCACCGCCGATGCCGACCACCACGCCGTCGATCTCGGTGCGCGCCAGCAGGCGTGCTTCATCCAGCCGCGTCCAGTCGGCGATCGCGTTGCCCAGCACCAGGCCGTTGTTGTTGCCGAAATCGGACACCACCACCCGCGGCCCCAGCACGTTGATCGTCGCCAGCGGGCTGCTGGCCACTTCGACCCCGGTGAACAGGCGCGCGGGCAGGGCGGCGGCTTCCTCCGCGGTCCATTCCAGCTTGTCGGCAGGCGCATCGGCGTCGAGCTGCAGCACGTACTCGGCCTCGACCGCGGCAAACCCGCCGGCCCCGGAAAACACCGGGATATCCACGATGCTACCGGTAGCATTCCAGAGCTGACGTGCGAACACCGGGCCGAGCAGGCGCTCGTCGCCGGACGCATCGCGGCGCTCGGGGGCGATATAGCCGACCTTCCAGCCGACCACCGCATCGTCCCAGCGGCCGATGGCCAGGTCCTGCACGCGATAAGCGGTCACCAGGTCGGCCGGGATCCCGCCGGGGAACGCGGCGAGCGAACGCCCGGCGCGGCGCGCGTCCACGAACTGGCGGGCGATGTCGTCCAGCGCGGCGGACGGATCCTGTCGGCCTTGATCGTTGCTCAAGTGGCTCTCCTGGTGGCGTTGCTGCACCGCCCATCGACAGTGCTGTGGGTGCTGTATATGGTAAACCGGTGTCATATGGCAATACGCAACGCATCACGGCCGTCCCCGTTCCGCATCGCGAGAGTACCCATGTCCCTGCTCAGAATCGGCAGATCATTGTTATTCATGGCTTTTATCCTGGCCTACGGGGTTTCCGCCGCTGTCGCGGGCACCGCCCCGGACGGCGAACCGGCAGCGGGATCGGCACAGCGGATCGCGCTGTGGCCGGCTGGATTGGCACCGGGAGACAAAGCGCTGCCGGAGGCCGCCCGCATCGTCGAGCGCAGCGCCGATCCGGCGCTGCCGGACCGCTACATCACCCACGTCAGCGCGCCCTACCTGGTCATGTACCGGCCGGCCCGCCCCAACGGCACCGCGCTGCTGGTGACCCCCGGCGGCGGCTACCAGCGCGTGGTGCTGGACAAGGAGGGCTCGGCGCTGGTGCCGGCCTTCGTCGAGGAGGGCGGCATCACCCTGTTCGTGCTGCGCTACCGCTTGCCGGGCGAGGGCCGTGACGACCGCGATGCGGCGCTGGCCGATGCGCAGCGCGCGCTGCGCCTGATCCGTGCCCGCGCCAGCGAATGGCAACTGGATCCACGGCGCATCGGCGTGATCGGCTTCTCCGCCGGCGGGCACCTGGCCGCACGGCTGGGCAACGGCTTCGGACAACCGGCATATCCGGCCACGGACGCCATCGACCGCACCAGCGCACGCCCGGATTTCCAGCTGCTGGTGTACCCGGTGATCGACATGGACGGCGCCGACACGCACCCCGGCTCGCAACACCGCCTGCTCGGTCCCGATGCGGATGCAGCGCTGCGGCGGCGCTACTCGATGCAGCACCAGGTGCATGCCGACACCCCGCCGACCTTCCTGGTGCACGCCGGCGACGACGCCGCGGTGCCGGTCGGCAACAGCCTCGGCTTCTACGCCGCATTGCACCGGGCCGGCGTGCCCGCGGAACTGCATGTGTTCCCGTACGGCGGCCATGGCTTCGGTACCCGGGGCATCGCCGGGCTGGGCGCCGCCGCATGGCCGCGGCTGGCGCGCGACTGGATCGCCGCACAGGCGCCGGAGCGCGCGCCATGACCGCCCTGCCCGGCGATCCGCGACGGCGGCATTTCCTGCGCGCCGGCACGCTGTGCTCGCTCGGCGCCGGGCTGGCGGCCGCGCTGCCGGCCGCGGCCGCGCGCATGCCCCCGAGCCCGCTCGCCCGCGTGCGCGGGGGCCGTATCGCCGGGCAGACGGAGCACGGCATCCATGTGTTCCGCGGCATCCCGTATGGCGCGGACACCGCCCCCCGGCGCTTCCAGCAGGCCGTACAGGAAGCCCCCTGGCGCGGCGTACGCGACGCGCTGGCCTGGGGCCCGGCCGCGCCGCAGACCAGCGGCGAAGGGCCGGGCAGCGAGGACTGCCTGTATCTCAACGTGTGGACTCCGGCCCTGCGCGACGGTGGCCGCCGCCCGGTGCTGGTGTACCTGCACGGCGGCGCCTACAACAACGGGTCGGGCAGCGACCCGCTGTACGACGGCAGTGCCCTGTGCCGGCGCGGCGACGTGGTGGTGGTCACCGTCAACCACCGGCTCAACGTGTTCGGCTACCTGTACCTGGGCGGGCTCGGCGGCGAGGCGTTCGCCGATTCGGGCAACGCCGGCCAGCTCGACCTGGTGCAGGCGCTGCAGTGGGTGCGCCAGCACGCGGTCGAGTTCGGCGGCGACCCCGGCAACGTCACCGTGTTCGGCCAGTCCGGCGGCGGCGCCAAGATCGCCACGCTGATGGCGATGCCGGCGGCGCAGGGCCTGTTCCACCGCGCCTGGACGATGAGCGGCCAGCAGGTGACCGCCGCCGGCCCGCGCGCGGCCACGCAGCGTGCGCGACGGGTGCTGGAGCACTTCGGCCTGCGCGACCCGCAGGCGCTGCGCACGCTGCCCATGGAGGCGTTGCTGGAAGCGGTGAAACTGCGCGACCCGTCGTGGGTCGAGGACACCGGCCTGTACTTCGGCCCGGTGCTGGACGCGCGCCATCTGCCCACGCACCCGTTCTGGCCGCAGGCGCCGCTGCAGTCGGCCGCCATTCCCATGGTCATCGGCAATACCCGCGACGAGACCCGTGCCTTCCTCGGCCATGACCCGCGCAATTTCGCACTGGACTGGGAAGCGCTGCCGGCGAAGCTGGAGCGCGAACAGTTCGTGGACCTTCCCGCGTCGGAGGTGATCGCCGCCTACCGGCGGATGTACCCGCACTACACGGCGTCGGAGGTGTTCTTCGCCGCGACCACCGCCGGACGCTCGTGGCGCGGTGCGGTGGAGGAACTGGAGGCGCGCGCGCGCCAGGGTGCGCCGACCTGGGCCTACCAGCTGGACTGGTACGACCGTGGCGGCGACGCCGACCGGCTGCGTGCCTTCCACACCCTGGACATCCCGCTGGTATTCCACAACACCCGCCAGCCCGGTTCGCGCACCGGTGCCACCGCATCGGCCACGCGCATGGCCGATGCGATGAGCGATGCGCTGCTGGCGTTCGCCCGCCATGGCGATCCCAACCATGGCGGGCTGCCGCACTGGGCGCCGTACTCGCTGCAACGCCGGCAGACCCTGGTGTTCGACGACGACAGCCGCCTTCAGGATGATCCGCGCGGCGGCGAGCGCCGGCTGTACGCGCAGGTGCCGTTCGTGCAGCGCGGCACCTCATGAGCCACACATGCCACCCCGCCATGAGCGGCAGCGAACGGTTCGTTCACCGTTTTGCCCTAGACTGGCGGCATGATTTCAGATGCAAATGGTTACTTCGACTTCAGCGGGCGCGAGCGGCTGGTGGCGGCCATCGACGCCGCGCTGGCCACGGCTGATGTCGCCACCGCGGTGGCGCGGGTCGAACAGGTGCTGCGGCAGGCCATCGCCGACCCGGCGATCGTGCTGCCGGATTGCGTGCACGAGCCGATCAGCGACCACTACGCGCGCCGTGAGCTGTACCGCAGCGCGCGCCATGGCTACAGCATCATCGCCATGACCTGGGGGCCGGGCCAGGGCACGCCGCTGCACGACCATGACGGCCTGTGGTGCGTGGAGGGCGTGTGGCAGGGCACGCTGCTGATCACCCCGTACCGGTTGTGCGAAGACCACGGCGACATCGCCCGGCTGCAGCCCCTTGCCGCCGTGGACGGCGCGCGCGGCAGTGCCGGCAACCTGATCCCGCCGGATGAGTTCCATGTGCTGTGCAACGCCAGCGACGATGAGATCGCGATCTCGGTGCATGTCTACCAGGGGCCGATGGAGCACTGCACGGTGTTCGTTCCCGAGCCCGGGATCACCGACGGGTACCGGCGCGAGCGCCGGGTGCTGCAGACCGATACGCGGTGACGCCGGTCCCCCTTCTCCCGCCGGGAGAGGGGGATGGCCGGCATTGCCGGCGGTGCGCGACGCCTACCGCAGCGGCAGGCGGTTGTTGAGCCGCGTCACTTCCTCGATCCCGCCTTCCTGCATTACCCGCACACTGGCGCCGCTGCGCTGGAAACCCGGCGGCAACGCCAGTTCCACCGTGGTCGTGCGCGGCTGCAGGTCCGATGGCGCTTCCAGCGCCGGGATCGCAACGCGCGCCACTTCGCGGCCGCGTGCATCCTCCACCCATGCAAACCCGGGCCGGGTGGCGACATGGCCGAGGCTGTGCACGGTCAGCCGCACGCGCCCGTCCTCGACCTGCAGGTCGCCACGGCCGATGCCCAGGTCGGCGCGGGTTTCCACCGGCGTGCCCGCCGCGATCCGCTCGAACTCGAACACGTGCGCCTGCTTCGGTGCGAAACGCAGGGCGGTGGATGCGCTGCGCTCCAGCTCCACCTCGCGCACCTGCGGCTTGCCGTCGATCCGGTCGTCGCCGTCGCGGTCGATGCCACTGCTGATGCGCCAGGTGCCGGCGGCGATGTTCCAACCGGTCATCGTCGCTTCCAGCGGCACGTCTGCCATGTTCCAGGCGATCACCTTGAAGCGTTCGCGCGAGGGCGCGTGCACCAGCAGCGCCACCTGCTCGGCGGCCCCGGGCCGGGCGAAGCGCCAGCTCACGGTGTGCCCGGGGAAGCTCTGGTTGCGCTTGAGTGCGATGCCGCCCAGGCGCAGGCGCTGCAGGAATTCGCTCGGCGCCTCGACGCGGTCGCTCCACCAGTGGCCCTCGGTGTTCATGTACTCGCGCTGGGCCTTGGCCTGGATGCCTTCGGCATGCAGGGCTTCCAGATACGATTTGTCGCCGCTCAGCTGCCACGCCGTGACGGCGGCGAAGCCGGTGTCGCCCTTGTCGGCGGCGGCGACCAGCTGGCGGCCCCAGTCCTGCTGGCGGCCCAGCACGTCGATGAAGTTCTCGCCCAGGTTGGCCAGCGCGCCGGGGCCGCCGCGCTGCACGCGGTAGTCCAGCGCCTGCAGGTACTTGTCATCGCCACTCCAGCGCCAGGCCGCCCAGAACGTGTGCATGACGTCGCCAGCGCCCGAACCCTGGTTCAGTTCGCCACCCCGGGTCTTGCCGGTGGCCCAGTTGATCTCGTTCGGCAGCGTCCAGCGGCCGGTGTCGTCGGTATGGGCGTGGGCGAGGTAACTGTCGGCCAGGCCGGTGACCAGCGCGCGGCCGGTGCGATCGGCGTTGTATTCGCCCATCAGGAACGCCGGGTGCAGCGCCGGGAACGAATAGGGCTTCTGCCATTGCCAGTTCGGCTCGCGGTAGACCTTGTTGCCACCGAACCAGTTGCTGGAGAACAGCAGGTGGCCCTGCGGGTTGCGCAGGATGATGCGCTCGTCGAACGCGCGCACCGTGTGCATCAGCCGCTCCACGGTCAGCGGGTCGCCCCAGTTGAGGTAGAGCATGGCGCTGTTGGCGTTGATGCCTTCCTCGTAGGCGTGCAGTTCGTCGGTCTCGATGGTGCTCAGGCCGTTGGCGAACATGCCGTTGCGGTACACCGCGTCGGACAGCGCGGTCAGCGAGGCATTGAGGCGCTCCGGCTCCACGCCCATCAGCGCCAGCCCCGGCCACTGCTGGGTCAGGTCGGTATCGTCGGAAATGCCGCCGCCGAAATCGCCGTACTCGACCTGGCGGCTGTCGATCCACCAGTCGACGAAGCGGCGCACGCGCCTGAGGTCCTCCACCTGGCGAAACGCCCACAGCGGCACGCCCGCGGGCGGCTGCGGCTGCTGGAACGGTGGCCGGCCCTGGCTGTTGTAGCTGATGTAGTTCCAGTACAGCCGGCCCAGCGCGTGGTCGGGGTCCACCCGCAGCAGGTCGCTGAGGTCGGCGTACACGCGCGCATACAGGCGCTGGCGCTTGGAAGTGGTGTGCTCCTCGACCAGGAAGCCCCAGTTGTCGCGCACCTGGTTGAAGCGGTCGGCCAGGTGTTCGGCAAGCGCCTGGCGGCGGTCCTTGAACACCAGCCGCAGTTCGGCGCCATCCAGCGCGGCGGCATTGAAGCCGGGCGCGGCCGAGGCGATGGAGATCCACAGGCTGTCGGCGGTAAGGATCCGGTCGCGCAGGTCCAGCCATAGCGTGCGCGGCTGCCCGGGCCGTACCGAGACCGACACGTCGATCATGTCGCGGGCCGGCCAGATCGGGTCCTTGATGCGGATGTTCAGCGGGATCACCGCGCCGTCGGGGCCGTCGTGGGTGGCCGCCAGGTCCAGCGCCGGCAGGTCGATGGCGATGCCGTCCAGGCCATCGTGCATGTTCTCCCAGCTGTGCGCCCAGCTGCGGATCAGCGGCTGTGCCGCCGGCGCGTCGCCGACCCCGGATGGCACCAGTACATGCACGATCGGCTGCGGCCGTGCCGGCAGCGAATCGGCCGTGCGCCGGCGCGACCCCGCGCCCTTGGGCAGGGCCATCACCACGCTGCGCTCGTCGGGGGCGAAGCGGCCGTCGATGTAGTCGCGCAGCGCGGCGATGTTGGTGTAGTCCGGCAGCACCCGGCTGTCGATCAGGTAGCGCTGCTTGACCGTGCCCTGCGGCTCGGCGGCAGCGCTGACGTGGTAACCCCATATCTCCTGGATCGGTGTTTCCTGTTCGACGTTGGAAAAGCGCAGCGTGCCGCCGGTCTGCGTGGCGAACCCGTCCACGCTGCGGACCATGCCGCGGGGCCGGGTGAACAGGGTGCCGGCGCTGCCGCGCAGTTCGCCGTGGGCCGCGCCCCGGATCTCGATGCGGTTGATGGCTTCGCCATCGGGCACGGTCAGGTCCAGGTGCTGGCCGCCCTCGACATAGGTGTTCCAGTCCGGCAGCTGGAAGTAGTCGTTGCGGCCGGGCAGGCGCGAGCGGTTGTAGACGCCCGGCCAGGTGGTCTCGGCGATGCCGTCGGTGCCCTTCCACATCCACTGTTTCTTGTCGCGGACATCGGCGAACTCGACCTTGCGGATCGTGGTCACCGCCGCCTCCAGTACCGGCGGCGGCGCGCCGTCCCAGCCATGGCGGTGCCACCAGGCCCGTTGCGAGGAGGACGCGGTGCCCTCCTGCGCCCGTGGCGCGTCGTTGCGCGCCAGCGCGGCCACGTCGCTGGTGGCGAGCATGCGGTCGTAGACGCGGATCTCGTCGAAGTCGCTGCCGCGCAGGAAGTTGTAGCGGCTCTGCACCTGGTACGGCGCCATCACCCGCCCGGCCAGGCCGAGCTGGTCGAGCGCGGCGTCGTAGTCGCCGGTGGTGTCCACGCGCGCCACCTCGCGGCCGTCGAGGAACAGGCGCACGCCCTCGTCCTCGTCCCAGGCGAAGGCGATGTGCTGCCATTGTTCGGGCGACGGGTTGCGGTCCAGGCGGAACGACACGCGGGTCCGCGCGAGGTTGGCGTCGGTGACGAAGGCGTCGAAGCCATGGCCGTTCCAGTCGATGCGCAGCCAGGTCATGTCCCAGCTGCTGTGGTCGGCGTAGCCGACGCGGAAGATCACGAACGGGGCCTCGCCCACGGCGTAGCGCGAGCGCCAGAAAAAGGACAGGGTGCCGCGTTCGGCACGGATGTTGCCCGGTGCGTTCCACGACAGCACGCCGTCGTCCTCCCAGCGGATCGCGCGGCCGTGGGCGCCATCGTCGACCAGGCTCACCCTGTCCTGGAAGTTGGGGACGGCATCGCCCTGCGCCTGGTCGGCGACGAAGCCGTGGTCGGCCGATACGCGGAACAGCAGGTTCGGCGGGGAAGAAAGCGCCGCCGCCGGGAGAGCGGCGGACAGCGCCGAAGCCAGCAGCAGCAGGCGGAGCGGGGAGCAGGCGTTACGTGGTGACATCGGGCGTCTCTTGGAAGCGCGCGGCGGTTGCCTGCGCCGCGCGCGGTGGGCCAAGTTAGCGACGCCAACGCGTCATCACATCCTGCGTCGCACCATCGGCTGGCTCCCGGCAACACGCCGGGAGCGCAGCCATGATCAGAACCGGTAACGCAGTCCCAGGGTATAGGTGCGTCCGGTCTGGCTGTACTCCAGCGGCAGCGACACCGACGGGTTGGCCACCCACGATTCCTGTGCCTCGTTGGTCAGGTTGGCGCCTTCCAGGCTCAGCTCCAGCTGGTCGCTGATGCGGTAGTGGATCGACGCATCTACGATGGTGGTGCCGCTCTGGCCATGCACGCCGTTGGCGTCGCTGTTGAAGCCGGCCTCGGTGCCCGGCACCTGGATCAGGTAGTCGTTGCGGTTGGTGGCCGAAACACGACCGGAGAAACGCTCGCCTTCGTAGAACAGCGTCGCGTTCCACGAATTCTTGGACTGGCCGGTCATTGCCGCCTTCTGTGCCGTCGCACCGGAGGACAGCAGGTACTGGATGTCCGAATCGACGTAGGTGTAGTTCAGCTGCGTGCCCAGGTTGGACCACTTGCCCGGCAGGAAGGTGAACGGCTGCACGTAGTTCAGCTCCACGCCCTGCAGCTTGCCGCCCGGGGTGTTGACCGGCACGGTGAAGGTGAACTCGTCGCTGGGGCTGGCGTTGAGGTTGTCCAGCAGGCTGGCCGGCAGACCGCTGTCGGCGTAGACGCGGGTTTCGCGGGTGTTCTGGATGTAGCTGCCGATGTCCTTGTAGAACAAAGTGGCACCGAGCATGGCGCCTTCGTCGAAGTACCACTCCAGGCCCAGGTCGTAGCTCTTGGCGCGCACCGGGTCGAGCATCGGGTTGCCGCCGCTGACCGTCTTGGCGCTGCCGCTGACGTTGACGGTCACGCCCGGGGTCAGGCTGCCCAGGCCGGGACGCGACATCACCTTGGCCGCGGCGAAGCGCAGCAGGAAATCCGGGGTGAGTTCGGCCACCACGTTCAGCGAGGGCAGGGTGTCGTTGTACTCGCGGGTCACGGTGGTGGCCAGCGGGGTGCCGCTGGCGGTGGCGATGCCCGAGGAGGTCTGCTTGGTGCGGACATGGCGCACGCCGACGTTGCCGTACACCGGGATCGAACCGATCTCGGTGGAGAACTTGCCCATCAGCCAGCCGCTGCGGTCCTGTTCCTCGACGCCACGCATGCTGGCCGCGTAGTCGGCCAATGCGTAGATCCCTTCGCCGTTGAGGACACCGAACATACTGGCGATGGCGCCGAAGTTGGGCACCACCCACGTGCCGGGCGAGCCGGCCAGGCCGCCGAGGCTGGCCAGCTCGGTCATGTCGGCAGGCACGATCTTGTTGCCGGTGCTGAAGTTCGGCACCGCGGTCTCGTTGCCGACACGCCGGCGCTCCATCGAATCGAAGCTGTAGTTCTTGCCCTGCACGCCGCCGCTCAGGGTGAACGAAGGGCCGATGACCCACGAGAAATCCAGCTCGCCGTTGTGGAACTCGTTGGTCACGTAGTTCTGGCGCAGGCGGATCGTGGACAGGGTCCAGCCGTTCGGATCGGTCGGGCTGACACCGTAGTTGAACACCGGCTTGTTGGCGTTGCCACGGTAGTCGTAGCTGTAGCCCTTGACGTTGAGCTTGTCCATCATGATGGTCGCCTGGACCGGGTTGTCATGCTTGGACCGCGAGGTGCCGACCCTGCCGCTGAGGGTGAAGCTGTCGGTCAGCCTGTGCTCGCCGTCGAGGCTGACCTGGTAGAAATCCGTGCTCCATTCGTCGTGGCGGTTCTCGGCGCGGATATCGACGTTGTCCATCTGCGCGTAGACCAGGGCGCCGTTGCGCACCTCGCCGGCATTGACCAGGATTTCCCGCTTGCCCAGTGCGTCGGACTTGCTCAGGCCATTGGCCTCGATGTACTTCTCGTCGCGCTCGGCGTCGATCTTCGAGTACAGCGCATCGAGGCTGAAGGTGGTGCGGTCGCTGGGCTTGAACTGCAGCGAGCCAGTCACGCCCAGGCGCTTCTGGTCGTGCTCCATCAGCGTGTAGCGGGGGAACCGCGGCGCATAGACGTCGGACTTCAACGCCTCCTTGAACGCGGAGTTCGGATTGAAGCCGCCATTGGTGGTGCCGCCGGCCCAGCGCACGGTGCCGGTGCCTTCCTCCACGGTCTCGCGCTCGGAGTACGCCACCGACAGCAGCGCGCCGATCTTGCCGTCGGCCCAGCTGTTGGCGATCAGGCCGGCGAAACGCGGCATCGCCGCCTGCGAGGCGTCGTTGTAGGCGGTCTGCACGTTGGTCACGAGGGTGAAGCCGTCATAGTCGAACGGCCGTGCGGTGCGCAGGTCCACGGTGGCGCCGAGCGAGCCTTCCTCGACGTCGGCCGAGGCGGTCTTGCGCGCGATCAGCTGCGAGAACAGGTCCGAGGCGAATACGTTGAAATCGAAGCCGCGGCTGCGGTTGGTGCCGCCCTGGCCGTCGCTGCTGCCGACGGTGCTCAGCGCTTCCATGCCGTTGATGCGCACGCGGGTGAAATCCGGACCCAGCCCGCGCACGGTGATCTGGCGGCCTTCGCCGCCATCGCGGGTGATGACCACGCCGGGGATGCGCTGCAGCGATTCGGCCAGGTTGCTGTCGGGGAACTTGCCGATGTCCTCGGCGACCACGGCGTCGACCATGCCGGCTTCGCCGCGCTTGATGTCCAGCGCCTTCTCGACACTGGCGCGGTAGCCGGTGACGGTCACCGTGTCCAGTTCGGTGGCGGCGGCGCCTGCGTCCTGGGCGGCGGCGGCGCCGGCCTGCAGCGCCAGCGCGATCGACAATGCGAGCAAGGTAACCGGTGTCTTTTTCTGCTTGCTGTGTGGATACATGTGTTTCCCCCTCTCCAAAGGTTTACATGCGAAGCGGCGATTCCTGTAGTGCCAAAGGCATATGACACCGCTAGTCAAAACCGAAAGTAGCAGGAGCTCCGGGAGGGAGCATCTTGCACTGCAACAGGCGGGGAAATGCCCGCAACCCCTTGTCTTTGGGACATTACGGCGCCGATATCGACAGGGACAAGGGACATTTCGGCGTGTATGACACCGATGGTCAAACTATCGTGCCATCATTCCCGCCCGTGTAGACCGCGACAGGAGTCCCGATGAGTTCCCCCCGTGTTGTCTGTTTCGGCGAGCTGCTGCTGCGGCTCGGCGCCCCCGGCCACCAGCTGCTGCTGCAGACCCCGGCGCTGGAGGTGCATTGCGGTGGCGCCGAGGCCAACGTCGGCGTCTCGCTGGCGCACTTCGGCCATGACGTGGCGATGGTCAGCGTGGTCGCCGACAACCCGCTGGGCGCGGCGGTCGGCGGCGAGCTGCGCCGGCACGGGCTGGATACCACGCGGGTGCGGCGCGGCGACGGCCGCATGGGCCTGTATTTCCTGACTACCGGCGCCGGGCACCGGCCCAGCGAGGTGGTCTACGACCGCGCCGATTCGGCCTTCGCCAGCGCGCGCGCCGACAGCTACGACTGGCCGGCGCTGCTGCGCGGCGCACAGTGGCTGCACCTGTCCGGCGTCAGCCCGGCGCTCGGCGCCGAGGCGGCGCAGGCCACCCTGGCGGCCGCGCGCGCGGCCTGCGCGGCGGGCATCAAGGTGTCGTTCGACGGCAATTTCCGGCCGAAGCTGTGGGAGCGCTGGGGCGGTGACGCCAGGGCGATCCTGCATGATCTGTTCGACTGCGCGCATATCGTGTTCGCCGACTACCGCGACATCGGCGTGGTGCTGGGCGGGCAGTTCGCGCAGGCCGACGCACGGGCGCGCGTGGACGCGGCCGCGGCGATGGCATTCGCCGCATTCCCGCGGCTGCAGTACATGGCCTGCACCCAGCGCACCGCGCACAGCGCCGGCCACCACTCGCTCGGCGCGATGCTGCTCGGCCGCGACGGCACCCGCGCGGTCGCGCCGGATGCGGAACTGACCGGCATCGTCGACCGCATCGGCGGCGGCGACGCGTTCGCCGCCGGCGTGCTGCATGGCCTGATCGAGGGCTTCGACGCCGACGCCACGATCCGCTTCGGCCTGGCCGCCGGCTGCCTGAAGCATTCCATTCCCGGCGATTTCAACCCGGTCGGCGTCGCCGACGTGATGGCCCTGGTGGGCGAAGGAAAATTCGATGTCCGGCGCTGATCCGCGCGTGCGCGCTGTCCTGAAACTGGCACCGGTGATCCCGGTGTTCACCCCCGGGTCCATCGACGATGCCGTGCAGGTGGCGCAGGCACTGTTCCACGGCGGCCTGCCGGTGATCGAAGTGACCCTGCGCACGGCCACTGCCATGGACGCGATCAGGGCGATGGCCGAAGCGGTGCCCGACGCGGTGATCGGTGCCGGTACCGTGCTCGACGCGCGGCAGATGGCGCAGGTCAAGGCCGCCGGTGGCCGCTTCGCGGTCTCGCCGGGCGCCACCGACCGGCTGTATGCCGCCGCGCGCGATACCGACCTGCCGTTCCTGCCGGGCGTGGCCACCGCATCGGACCTGATGCGCGGGCTGGAGCAGGGGCTGGACACGTTCAAGTTCTTCCCCGCGGTACAGGCCGGCGGCACGGCGATGCTGGCGGCGTGGAACGGCCCGTTCGGCGACGTGCGGTTCTGCCCGACCGGCGGCATCGGCGTACAGACCGCCGCGCAGTTCCTGCACCTGCCCAACGTGCTGTGCGTCGGTGGCTCGTGGCTGACCACGCGCGATCTGCTGGCGGCGCGCGACTGGGCCGGGATCGAACGCCTGGCGCGCGAGGCGGCACTGCTGGCCGGCTGAACCGGCGACCGTCCGTCGGCCACCGCGCCGTTGCTTCCAGGGCGTGATCACGATCAATGCGGTGGCACGCGGACGGCGCGAGAGTAGGCGCGTTCCCCCACGGAGATCGCGCATGGACAGGACAATGAAGGCCGCGGTGGTGCGTGCATTCGGCCAGCCGCTGGTCATCGAGGAAGTACCGGTACCGCGCCCGGCGGCCGGTGACATTCTGGTGAAGATCGAAGCGTGCGGCGTCTGCCACACCGACCTGCACGCCGCCGAGGGCGACTGGCCGGTGAAGCCGGAGCCGCCGTTCATTCCCGGCCACGAAGGCGTCGGCCACGTGGTCGCAGTGGGCGAGGGCGTCCACCATGTCCGCGAGGGCGACCGCGTCGGCATTCCCTGGCTGTACTCGGCCTGCGGCCATTGCGAACACTGCCTCGGCGGCTGGGAAACGCTGTGCGAAAGCCAGCGCAACACCGGCTACTCGGTCAATGGCGGGTTCGCCCAGTACGCGCTGGCCAACGCCGATTACGTCGGCCACCTGCCCGACAGCGTGGGCTTCGTCGAGATCGCACCGGTGCTGTGCGCCGGGGTGACCGTCTACAAGGGGCTGAAGGTCACCGACACCAAGCCCGGCGACTGGGTGGTGATCTCGGGCATCGGCGGGCTCGGCCACATGGCCGTGCAGTACGCGCGGGCGATGGGCCTGAACGTGGCGGCGGTGGACGTGGACGAGGGCAAGCTGGCACTGGCGCGCCGGCTCGGCGCGACGGTCACCGTCGACGCCCGCGCCACCGACCCGGCGGCATTCCTGAAAAAGGAGATCGGCGGCGCCCATGGCGCGCTGGTCACCGCGGTATCGCCCAAGGCGTTCGCGCAGGCGCTGGGCATGGTCCGGCGCGGCGGCACGGTGTCGCTCAACGGCCTGCCGCCCGGCGACTTCCCGCTGGACATCTTCGGCATGGTGCTCAACGGCATCACCGTGCGCGGCTCCATCGTCGGCACCCGCCTGGACCTGCAGGAGTCGCTGCAGTTCGCGGCCGACGGCAAGGTCGCCGCGACCGTCTCCACCGATACGCTGGACAACATCAACGCGGTGTTCGCGCGCATGCGCGCCGGCCAGATCGAAGGGCGCGTGGTCCTGGACATGAGCGCCTGACCGTCCATGCATGGCCGCCGTCGCCCGCTTCCCCTCCCGTGGGCGCGGCGGCCGTGCATCGCCGCCTCAGTGCGGTGACCACTGCCATTCCAGGCCGAGGGTCCAGCTGCGGTCCGGGCCGGGTTCGTAGTAGCGGCGGTTGCCGTCGTTGACGATGACCGAACCGATGTAGCGCCGGTCCAGTACGTTGTCCACGCGCGCGAACAGGCGCAGCGGGCCGCTCGCGGTATGCCACTGGCGGGCCGCTTCCAGGTTCACGAGTGCGTAGCCCGGCGCGCGTCCGTCGCCCAGGTCGGTGCTTGTGGTCGCGCCCGCGGCCACGGTCTCGGCGGCCAGCTGCCAGCGATCCGGCCGCCAGTCCCAGCGCGCCTGCAACAGCTGGCGCGGCACCCCCGGCAGCGCGGTGCCGGGTGCCACTGGATTGCGCGGCGCGGTGCACGGCGCCGGCAGGCCCGAGCAGGTCAGGTAGCCCTCGCGCACACTGGCCTGCAGCCACGTCCATGCCAGCTGCAGGTGCTGGGCCTCGCCGATCGGCTGCCGCCAGCCCAGTTCCATGCCGCGGCGGCGGGTGGCGCCGATGTTGCGGTAACTGCTGCGGCCGCCGCTGTTGCTGGCGACCGCCAGTTCGTCGTCGGTATCGGTGTGGAACAGCGACAGGTCCAGCCGGGTGCCGGCCTGGGTGCGCCACTTGGCGCCGAGTTCGAGGGTGCGGCTGGTGGCCGGCGACAGGTCCAGCGCCAGCCCGGCACCGCCATCGGCGCGATAGCCCAGCTCGTTGAAGGTCGGCGTTTCGAAACCGCGCCCGGCCGATGCGTACAGGCGCAGGTCCTGGCCTGCACGGAACACCAGCCCCGCTACCGGGGTGGTGGCGGTGTACTGGCGGCGGCCGCTGTCGTCCGGGTTGCCGGCTGCGATGTAACGGTCGTCGGAGCGGAAGTCCACCCGGCTGTGGCGCGCCCCGGCCAGCAGCGACCAGCGCGGTGCGAACTGCCACCAGGCCTGCGCGAACGAATCGACGTTGCCGACCCGGTCGCGCTGGTCGCGACGCAGCCGGCCGCGGACGCCCAGCACGTCGCCGACGAAGTTCTCGTGGCCGCTGCGGTGCTGCCGCTGGCGGTCGGCGTTGGCGCCGATCACCAGTTCCAGCGGGCGCGCGGCCAGGGTGCCGTGCCAGGCCCAGCGTGCATCCACGCCGCCGTAACCACCGTCCAGGTCGATCACCCCGCCAGCATGCAGCGCATTGGCCTGCGCCGCGGGCGGGATGGCCAGGAACTGCGCCACGGTGCGCTGCCCGGCATAGGCCATCAGCCGCCAGGTCTGGCGGCTGCGCTGCAGCGTGTACACCGCGCCGGCCTGCGCCTGCCGCACCGACTTGCGGGTGTCGTACAGGGAGGCGACGGCAGTGGCCTGGCGCGGGTCCTCGCGCACCTGCGTGCGGTCCAGGCCCAGCGGGTCCTGCGCGCGCGGCGCATCGAGCACGTTGAACAGCAGGTCCAGGCGCTGGCCCGGCGCCATCTCGAACCCGAGCCGGGCGTTGAGCGATTGCCGCCGCGCCGCACTGTGCCGGCGCCAGCCGTCGGTGCGGTAGTCGCTGGCGGCGACGTTGTAGCGCATGGCACCGGCCTGGCCCCGCAGCTGCAGGCCCAGGCTGCGGCTGTTGTCGCTGCCGGCACTGGCACGCAGCCGCCAGGGGTCGCCCGCCTGG
Organism: Stenotrophomonas sp. 17(2023); assembly: GCF_030345315.1. NCBI lineage: Bacteria > Pseudomonadati > Pseudomonadota > Gammaproteobacteria > Lysobacterales > Lysobacteraceae > Stenotrophomonas > Stenotrophomonas sp. 17(2023). Next base: position 21,207 of record NZ_CP128405.1, on the reverse strand, counting down.
CCATCGGCGCTCCACAGCTGCACCACGCCGCCGGAGGAGTTGCCGTACAGCGCCGAGAACGGTCCGCGCAGCACGTCGATGCGTTCGGCGCCAAGCAGGTTGAAGTGCGACAGCTGGCCCTGGCCGTCGGGCATGGTCGCCGGCACCCCGTCCACCAGCAGCCGCACGCCGCGCACGCCGAAGGTGGAGCGCGCACCGAAGCCGCGGATCGACAGCTGGGTGTCCTGCGCCAGGTTCTGCCGCTCGCGCGCCAGCAGGCCGGGCACCCCGCCCAGGGCCTCGGACACCAGCATGCCGCGGCCATTGCCATGGGCGTCCACGTCCTGGGTGGTGATCGACGCGGGCAGGTCGAAATCGTCCACCGCATGCACCCGCGCCGCCTGTACCTGCACCGCGTCCAGGATCGCCGGGGCCGGCGCCGCCAGCGCCACCACCGGCAGCGCCGCTGCCACTTCCATCACCGGGAACCACCGCCTGCGTCGCTTCATGCCGGCATCATCGCCGATCGCCGCCAAGCGGTGGACCGTGCGCGACGGTTCCGCCTGAAACCCCCTGCGGCCAAGCGCCCCCGGCCCTGTTAGGATGGGGCGGTTTGACCGCGCTGCGCGGTCGTCCCGAAGTTCCCCCTCCCGCCACCGTGACGAGTACCGCCGTGTCCTTCTTTGCAAACGTGGAACAGGTTCCTGGCGACCCGATCCTGGGTCTGACCGAGGCCTACAACGCCGATCCGCGCCCGACCAAGGTCAATCTTGGCGTCGGCATCTATTACGACGAAGACGGCCGCATCCCGTTGCTGCGCGCCGTGCAGCTGATCGAACAGCAGCTCGCCGCCGAGGCCAAGCCGCGCGGCTACCTGCCGATCGACGGCCTGCCGGCCTACACCCAGGCCACGCAGAAGCTGGTGTTCGGCGAGGGTTCGGAACTGATCGCCAGCGGCCGCGTCGCCACTGCGCAGACCATCGGCGGCAGCGGCGCGCTGCGCGTGGGCGCGGACCTGCTGCACAGGCTGCTGCCGCACGCCACCGTGGCCATCAGCAACCCGAGCTGGGAAAACCACCGCGCGGTGTTCGGTGCCGCCGGCTTCGAGGTGGTCGATTACACCTACTTCGACAACGCCAGCCACGGCCTGGATTTCGCCGGCATGATCGCCGACCTGCAGAAGCTGCAGCCCGGCACCGTGGTGCTGCTGCATGCCTGCTGCCACAACCCGACCGGCGCCGACCTGGACACCGCGCAGTGGCAGCAGGTCGCCGCGCTGCTCAAGGACCGCCAGCTGTTCCCCTTCATCGACATGGCCTACCAGGGCTTCGACAAGGGCATCGAGCAGGACGGCCAGGCCGTGCGCATCATCGCCGAGGCCGGGATCGACAGCTTCATCGTCGCCAACTCGTACTCCAAGTCGTTCTCGCTGTACGGCGAGCGCGTCGGCGCGCTGTCGGTGGTCGGCCCGGATGCGGCCTCGACCAGGGCCGTGCAGTCGCAGGTCAAGCGCATCATCCGCACCATCTACTCCAGCCCGTCCACCCACGGCGCCGCGCTGGTGGCCGGCGTGCTGGGCAGCGCCGAGCTGCGCGGCATGTGGGGCGCCGAGCTGACCGCGATGCGCGAGCGCATCCACGCCCTGCGCGCCGGCATGGTGCAGAAGCTGGCCGCCCTGGGCGCGCCGGAGTTCGGCTTCATCCAGCAGCAGGCCGGCATGTTCTCCTATTCGGGCCTGAGCAAGGCGCAGGTGGACCGGCTGCGCGACGAGTTCGGCATCTATGCCGTCGGCACCGGCCGCATCTGCGTGGCCGCGCTCAGCCAGAACAACCTGGACTACGTCGCCAAGGCGGTCTACGACGTCAGCCGCGGTTGATCCGCGGCCGACGCCAGGATCCGGAAAAGCCCGGCCACGGCCGGGCTTTTTCATGCCCGGCTGCGTCGGCTCAGGCAGGTACCAGCCAGGTCGTGGCCGCCGCGCCGGCCACCATCGCCGCCAGCCCCGCGCCGACGGCGACGCCGTAACGCGGCCCGCCGCTGGCGAACGCCAGCACCGACTTGGCCAGCGAGGCCGAAGCCAGCAGCGCCACCACGCCCCAGCGCGCCGCGTCCAGCTGCAGGCCGCCGGACGCGTTCAGGCTGGCGATGCCGGCCGCGGCTGCGTGCAGTTCGCCGAGAGCGGCAATGGTCGCGCCCACCAGCGCCCCGGCCTGACCGAATACCTGGCGCAGCCATTCGGACACCAGCAGCACGGCGGCGATCACCAGCGCGATCATCACCGCATGGCCGAGGCGCAGTGCCTTGGCGGTGGCGGTACGCGGCACCGCCTCTTCCTTCACGTGGCGCAGGCCCAGCAGCGAGAACGCCAGCAGTGCCAGCGCGGCGGCCAGCAGCGGCCAGGCGCTGGCGCGCAGCAGCGCCGGCGACGTGGTGCCGATCACCGCCGCGAACAGCATCAACGAGGCCAGGTTGGCCAACAACGCCGCCGACGCCGACGGACCCACCAGCACGGCCGCCACCCTGCTGCCGCGGCCGAAGCCGGCCACCGCCGCGGTCGACGAGGCGAAGCCCGAGAAGAAGCCCGCCATCGGCAACCCCCAGCGCGCGCCGACCATCCGCAACGCCAGGTGGCCGAGCATGCCCACCCCCATCACCAGCACCACGATCTGCCACAACTTGGACGGCACCAGCACGCCCCAGGGGTCGATCGCCTCGTCCGGCAGCAGTGGCAGCACCACCAATGCACTCGCGGCGAGCAGCAACGCGTCGCGCATCTCCTGGTCGCTGATCACATCGCGGCTCAGCCGTGCCAGCGGCGCCTTGGCCCACAGCAGGATGGCCACCACCACCCCGAGCGCCGCCGCCAGTTCCGGCGCGTCGAACGCGAGCCCGCCGAGCAGTACGGTGAGCAGCAGCGCGATCTCGCCGGTCAGGCCCGGGTCGGCGCGCGCGGTGATCCGGTAACTGCTCCACGCCAGCAGGGCGGCCGCCAGCAGCACGACCAGGAATACCGCCTGTCCGAAGGCGATGCCCACGGTCCCCATCAACGCCAGCAGGGCGTGGGTACGCACTCCTGCCTGCAGCGTGGTGGCATTGCCATGCTGGCGCTCGCGCACGGCGCCGATCAGCAGGCCGATGCCGAGCGCCGCGGGCAGACTCTGCGTTGCCTGCTCCCAGTCCATGTCCCCTCCCTCCGGAATGCCCATTTTAAGCCAGTACCGGCAGGCCCCGACGGCGCGCGCCGGTCTCCAGGGACGACATCGCGTGGCCGCCGCCATGCCCTGCCAGGACAGGACCTGTCCATGACCTCGTAAAAGCAGGGACAACCCGCGACAATAGCGCTCCTTTCGTCTGAAGGTAGCTCCTGACCATGTCCCGCACGTCGCTGACCCGCTTCCTGATCGAAGAGCAGCATGCCCGGCGCATCAACGCCGACCTGCGCCAGCTGGTGGCGGTGGTGGCCCGCGCCTGCACCAGCATCTCGATCGCGGTGAGCAAGGGCGCGCTGGGCGGCGTGCTCGGCGACGCCGGTACCGGCAACGTGCAGGGCGAGGCGCAGAAGAAACTGGACGTGATCTCCAACGAGATCCTGCTCGAGGCCAACGCCTGGGGTGGCCACCTGGCCGCCTGCGCGTCGGAGGAGATGGACCACAGCCAGCCGGTGCCGTCGGAGTATCCGCAGGGCGACTTCCTGCTGCTGTTCGATCCGCTGGACGGCAGCTCCAACATCGACGTGAACGTATCGGTGGGCACCATCTTTTCGGTGCTGCGCGCGCCGCCGGGCGTGGAACAGCCCGGCGACACCCACTTCCTGCAGCCGGGCGTGCAGCAGGTCGCGGCCGGCTACTGCATCTACGGGCCGAGCACGATGCTGGTGCTCACCGTCGGCCATGGCACCCATGCCTTCACCCTGGACCGCGAGACCGGCGAGTTCGTGCTCACCCAGCGCGGCATGCAGGTGCCGGCCGACACCCGCGAGTTCGCCATCAACATGTCCAACCAGCGCCATTGGGAAGCGCCGATGCAGGGCTACGTGGCCGACCTGCTGGCCGGCCGCGAGGGCGTGCGTGGCAAGGACTTCAACATGCGCTGGATCGCCTCGATGGTGGCCGACGTGCATCGCATCCTCACCCGCGGCGGCATCTTCATCTATCCGTGGGACCGGAAGGACCCGTCCAAGCCGGGCAAGCTGCGGCTGATGTACGAGGCCAACCCGATGTCGATGCTGGTCGAGCAGGCCGGCGGTGCCGCCACCGACGGCCGCCGCCGCATCCTCGACATCCAGCCCGAACAGCTGCACCAGCGCGTGCCGGTGTTCCTGGGCTCGCGCAACGAGGTGGCCGAGGCTACCCGTTACCACCGCGAGCACGACGCGCAGGGCTGAGCCGCCTGCGACCTGGGGGCGCGGGGCAGCCGCGCCCCGCCGGGTCATGGCCGGGCGCAGCGCATCGGCGGCGGATCAGAACAGCTCGCCCTGCGGCGAGGCCTTCTTCGCTGGTACCGGCGGCACGAAACGGCTGCAGTCCAGCCACGGCCACTGCTCGCGCGAGGCGTTGAAGCCCAGGCGCCTGCTGGCCAGCGCGAAGCGCCGCGACAGCAGCTGCGCGTAGACGCCTTCGCCGCGCATGCGCCTGCCGAACTGGCTGTCGTAATCCTTGCCGCCGCGCAGCTGGTTGATGGTGCTCATCACGTGCCCGGCACGCTGCGGGTGGTGCGCCTGCAGCCAGTCGCGGAACAGCGGCGCCACTTCATGCGGCAGGCGCAGCAGCACATAGCCGGCGCTGCGCGCGCCCGCATCGCGCGCCGCTTCCAGCACTGCTTCCAGTTCGGCGTCGTTGATCCACGGGATCACCGGCGCGACCATCACCCCGACCGGGATGCCCGCGTCGTGCAGCCGCCGCATCGCCCGCAGCCGCGCATGCGGTGCGGAAGCACGCGGCTCCAGCCTGGCCGACAGGTGCGGGTCCAGCGACGTCACCGAGAAATGCACGCTGACCAGGCGCTGCGCGGCCAGCGGCGCCAGCAGGTCGATGTCGCGCTCGACCAGCGCGTTCTTGGTGATCAGCGAGAACGGGTGGCGGGTCTCCAGCATTACTTCGATCAGCTGCCGGGTGATGCCCAGCCGGCGTTCGATCGGCTGGTAGGCATCGGTGTTGATGCCCAGCGCGATCGGCTTGACCACGTACCCGGGCCTGGCCAGCTCCCGGCGCAGCAGCTCGGCGGCATTGGTCTTGGCGAAGATCCGGGTCTCGAAATCCAGCCCCGGGGACAGGTTCAGGTAAGCGTGGGTGGGCCGCGCGAAGCAGTACGAGCAGCCGTGCTCGCACCCGCGGTAGGGGTTCACCGACTGCTCGAAGCCCACGTCCGGGGAATTGTTGCGACTGATGATGCTGCGTGCGGTTTCCGCGCGCACGTCGGTGCGCAGCCGCGGCGCGGCGAACTCTTCGGTGTCGTCGGCCTGCCAGCCATCGTCGACGGCATCGGTGGTGGTGGTTTCGAAACGGCCGGGCAGGTGGCTGGCGGCACCGCGGCCCTTGATCACGGTCGGCATCGGCCTACGCTAGCGCGGCGGCGTCGCAGATGCAGCGACGCGGCGTTCATGCTGGCCGCCGGGGCGCCTTCGCCATCGCGCGCCATGCACCGCCCATGGCTAGAATCGCGGCATGCGCGAAGCCCTGCACCATCTCTGGACCGGCGTGTCCTCCATTCCGCACGCGGCCCAGATCCTGGCGGCGGCCTATGTCGTGTACCTGGTGCTGCTGGCCGGCTACATCGTGCTGCAGAAGCGCGAGCCGGTGGCGACGCTGAGCTGGATCCTGTCGCTGGCGGCGCTGCCCTACATCGGGTTGTTCGTGTTCTACCTGATCGGACCGCAGAAGATCGTGCGCCAGCGCCTGCGCCGCGGGCGTTCGCGCGAGGGCATGGAGGCCTACAACGTGGTCTGCCCGGCCGACCTGCACTGCACCGAGCTGGCGCGCATCGGCCAGGCCACCACCGGGCTGCCGCCCAGCACCGCCACCGCGGTGGACTGGCTGGTCGACGGCGCGGCGACCTACGCCGCGATCCTGGCGGCAGTCGCCACGGCGCGGCGCCACGTGAACCTGGAGTACTACATCTTCGAACCCGACCACGCCGGTAGCGCGCTGCGCGACGCGCTGGCCGAACGCGCAAGGGCAGGGGTGAAGGTACGGCTGCTGCTCGACGCGGTCGGTTCGTCGCGGATCCGGCGCAGCTTCCTGCAACCGCTGGTCGATGCCGGTGGCGAGGTGGTGTGGTTCCATCCGCGGCAGCTGCTCAAACCGTTCCAGCGGCCCTGGCTGAACCTGCGCACGCACCGCAAGCTGGTGGTGATCGACGGGGCGGTCGCCTTCACCGGCGGCATCAACATCACCGATGAGGAGGACGAAAGCCGCGACCCCAACGCCTATCGCGACCTGCATACCCGCCTGAGCGGACATGTCGTACGCAGCCTGCAGCTGGTGTTCCTGGAGGACTGGATCTACGCAAGCGGGCAGGGCATGGACAACTTCGACCGGGAGGACCTGTTCCCGTCCGACGGTCCCGTCCGCGAGGACGGCACGGTGCAGGCACAAGTGCTTGTGTCCGGTCCGGATTCGTCGTGGGAGGCGATCCATCGCATGCACGTGGCGGCAATCCACGAGGCGTCGCGCCGGGTGTGGCTGGTGACACCGTACTTCGTCCCCGGCGAGGCCGCGCGGATGGCGCTGACCTCGGCCGCGCTCGGCGGGCTGGACACGCGCCTGCTGGTCCCACGGCGCAGCGATTCGCTGTTCGTCACCCTGGCCGGCCGCTCGTACTACGACGAGCTGCTGCAGGCCGGGGTCAAGATCTACGAGTACGGTCCGCGCATGCTGCATACCAAGGCATTCATCGCCGACGACGACACCTGCATCGTCGGCAGCGCCAACTTCGACCACCGCAGCTTCCGCCTGAACTTCGAACTGTCCATGCTCTACCACGACCACCGGCTGACCGCGCAGCTGGATGCGATCCTTGCGCAGGAGTTCGAGCGCGCCACGCCGGTGTTGCCCGACCGCCATCGCCCACTGTGGCGCCAGCGCCTGCCCGAGGCATTCGCCCGCCTCGCCTCGCCGCTGCTGTAGCGCCCGGCACCATGGAACCGGCCCGGGGCGGGCCGCTACACTGGGCGCCTCCACCGGGAGATCGTCATGTACTGGCTGTCGCTGCTGCTCGCGCTGGGCGCCTTCACCGTTTCCATCACGACCACGCACAGCGGTCTGATGCTGCTGTCGTTGCTGGCCGCGCTGCTGCTGTTGCTGCTGTGGATGAAGGGGTTGTACGCGGCACGCTTCGGCAGCACCACCAGGCAGGCGCCTCGGCCGCTGCACGCGGCCGAGCTGCAGGCCCTGCGCGACCAGTTGCGTCCCCCGGTACCGCCGGCGGCTCCGCCGTCCTCCCCTGCACCTGAAGAACAACCGCCGTCATGACCTGCCTGAGCGTCAACGTCAACAAGATCGCCGTGCTGCGCAATTCGCGCGGCGGCAACGACCCCGACGTGCTGCGCGCGGCGGCCGCGTGCCTGGATGCCGGTGCGCACGGCATCACCGTGCATCCGCGCCCGGACCAGCGGCATATCCGCGCCGACGACGTGCATGTGCTTTCGACGCTTACCCGCGCACGCGGCGTCGAATTCAACATCGAAGGCAATCCATTCGCGCCACCACGCCCGGGCTATCCGGGGCTGCTGCCGTTGTGCGAGCAGACGCGCCCGGCGCAGGCCACCCTGGTACCGGACGGCGATGGACAGCTGACCTCCGACCACGGTTTCGATTTCGCCCGCGACGGCGAACGCCTGCGCCCGCTGATCACTGCCTTGAAGGGCTGCGGTTGCCGGGTCAGCCTGTTCGTCGACGCCGGCAACCCCGACATCGCGATGGCCGCGGCAATCGGTGCCGACCGCGTGGAACTCTATACCGGTCCCTACGCCGAAGCCTTCGCCAACGGTGCCCCCGATGCCGCGCTGGCGCTGTTCGCCGATGCCGCGCGCCGCGCCCAGGCCGCCGGCCTGGGGGTCAACGCCGGCCACGACCTGTCGCAGGCCAACCTGGGCCGCTTCCTCGCGCACGTACCGCAGGTGCTGGAAGTTTCCATCGGCCACGCGCTGATCGGCGAGGCGCTGTACGAAGGCCTGGATGCGACGGTCAGGAGCTACCTGCGCATCATCGGCCAACAGCGCTGATCCAGCCGCAACGCCCCTCCATCCCACAAGACCAGGCAGCCAGCGGGAGCACGGCACCGGCATCCCGGGAACGGCGCAGCGTGCATTGGAGCCTGCCCATATCCCCAGGCCCGGGCCGCGGAGCCGCTTGTCCGGGCACGCGGGCTCATCCGGCAACGATGCACGCCCCCGTCCGCAGCACGATGCTTCCGTGTCGGCCCAGGGGCCGGTAGCGGGTGCGTAGCGGAACCGGGACAAAGGCGTAGCGGCTGCATCAGGGCAAAAAAAAACGCCCCCGGCTTGCGGGGGCGTTTTCCAGTCGCGTCATGACTTGGGTATTGCGTTACTGCACGAAACCGATCTTCTTCATCTGGGCGTTCTTGGCCTGGGCCAGGATCTTGGCCATGACCTCGTACTCGGAATCCGGATTGGCATCGATGCGAAGTTCCGGCTGGTTGGTCGGATCCTTCTGTACTTCTTCTTCCATCTTCTGCTGCAGGTCGTTCACGTTCACCGGGCTGTTGTTCCAGTAAACCTGATTGCTCGCATCCACACGCAGATCGATCGGCGGCGGCGGCTCGCGCAGCTGCGGCGGCGGGTTGATGACCCGCTGCGGCAGGTCCACGGCGATCGGGTACGTCATGATCGGCGCGGTCACGATGAAGATGATCAGCAGCACCAGCATCACGTCCACGAGGGGCGTGACGTTGATGTCGGCCATGGGGCCCCTGTTTCCACCACTACTGAAAGCCATCGCTTATTGCCCCTTTTCTTTGGTGGCAACGAAACCGACGTCCAGCATGCCCTGGCCCTGCGCGATCTTGGTCACTTCATTGATCACGCTCATCTTGGTGGTCTTGTCACCACGCAGGTTGAGCGGGGGCTGCGGCGTCTGCTGGGCAGCAGTGGCGAAACGCGACTCCAGGGTCTCCTTCGACACCGGCTCATCGTTCCAGTAGAGCGAACCGTCTTCCTTGACTGCCACCGTGATCGGGCCCGAACGCTTCTCAGCGTCGTCCGGATTGATGTACAGGTTGGCCTCGGGCAGCTCGACCTTGACCTTGTGGGACATCAGGGGAGCCGTGATGATGAAGATGATCAGCAGCACCAGCATCACGTCCACGAGGGGCGTGACGTTGATGTCGGCCATGGGGCCGCCGCTGTTACCACTACTGAAAGCCATAACGGGCTCCGTCTATATCGTTGCGAGGACTGCTCTGCTGCCGGCTCAGCGAACGCGCGAGCCGGTGGCGAAGAAGTCGTGCAGATCGTGCGCGAAGGTGTCGAACTTGCTGACGGTGGCGCTGTTGATCTTGCTGAAGAAGTTGAAGGCGAACACGGCCGGGATCGCGACGAACAGACCGATGGCGGTCATGATCAGCGCTTCACCCACCGGGCCGGCAACGGCGTCGATCGAGGCCGAACCGGTGGCACCGATCTTGATCAGCGCGCCGTAGATGCCCCACACGGTACCCAGCAGACCCACGAACGGAGCGGTCGCGCCGACGGTGGCCAGCAGGATCATGCCGCCCTGCAGCTTGTTGGATTCGCGGGTGACGGCCTGGCGCAGGGCGCGGTCGACGAACTCCGAACGGCTCAGGGTCTCGGCGGCACCGGCCTGCTGGTGGTGCGCAGCGGCCTGGGCGGCGTCCAGCGCGATCTTCGAGAACGGCTCCGAAGCCGGCTGCTCTTCCATGGCGCGGATCGCGTCCTGGGCATTGGCGGCGTCCCAGAACATGCCCGGCACGCGGTCGGAAGCCGACTTCAGGCGGGTCGAACGGAAGATGTTGATGACGGTCCAGTACCACGACATCGCCGACATCGCGACCAGGGTCAGCAGCACGACCCAGGAAACCGCGAAGTCACCCGGCTTGGAGGTCATTTCGTGAATCAGATGCTCGAAGCCCATCTGCGAGAGCGCGTTGTTTGCGTTGCCCCCGGCAGCAGCGGCGATGAAGATTTCCTGCAGCATGACGCTTACCTTTGTTGTGTGTGGTGTTAAAGGGTGTAGCTAAAGTCGAACGGTTCCCTGCTGGCGGCCGAGGGCCGCCGGGGGATCAGCTCAGCGCAAAGTTGACCGGGACGCGGACGCGACCAGCCGCCTTTTGTCCATTGATGACGGAAGGATTGAACTTCCACTTGCGTGCCGCATCCATGGCGGCGCGGTCGAGATCACGGTTACGGCTGGACTTCTCGACGGACACATTGGTGACGTTGCCGCTGGCGTCGACATCAATGATGAGGATGACCTCGCCCTGGATACCGGCGCGGAAGGCGGCCGGCGGGTAACGCGGCGGGTTCATGTTCTTGGACGAGATGTCCACGCTGGCCTGGATGTCGGTGACCTGCGCCGGCGGCGACGGCGGCGACGGCGGCGTCACCACGTCGGTCGGGCGCGGTTCCGGCACGTCCACCACCGGAGCTTCCGGCGGCGGCGGCAGCGGCGAGGGCTTCGGCGGCGCCAGGTTCTTGACCGGCGGCGGCGGGGTGTCCTGCGGCGGCGGCGGCGGCGGCGGCGGCGGCGGCGGCGGCGGGGCGTCGACCAGCGTCACCATGACGTTGCGTTCCTTTTCCGCGGCGGCCTTGGGGGCCACGGCCGGGATCAGGAGCATCATCAGGGCTGCCAGATGGAGTGCGATTACAAAGGCGATACCGGCGATGCGGGGCCAGCTCAGACCCGTCTCTTTCTCGCCGTCATACCTGTGGTGGAAAACCAGTTGTTCCGTCATGCGCCAAGAGCTCATTAGTGGGGCCGGGACGCCGCTGTTCCGACGCCCCTGATTCAGCGGTGCATGACACCGCAGGAACCTCCAAGCTTATACCAATCCTGACCGGCTGCGCATCACAAATGCAGCTGTTCAGGCGTTATTCCTGCTTACTTCAGGTTGATGATCTTGTCTGCATCGGCCGGGTTCTTGACACCTTTAGCCTTTGCATCCCGGGCCGCCTGCTTGGCCTCGGGAATCCGCCCTTCAGAGTGCAGTACACGCGCCAGATTCAGGTAGGTCTCGCCATCCTTGGAAAGCGGGGCGGCCTTCTGCCACGCCTCGATGGCCTGCGGGATCTGGTCGGAGTAGTAGTACGACTGCGCCAGCGCCAGGTATGCCTGGTAGTCCGGCTTGAGGATGCCCTTGGACATGCCCTCGTTGATCACCGCAATGACGTCCTTTTCCTTGTTCTCGGTGTTGGCATAGATCGAGTACAGCTGCTTGTACTCGCGCTCTTCGGTGAGCTGTCCGGCCGTACGCAGCTTGTCCATCACCGCGGCGGCCTTGTCCATCTGGTCGGCCTGCATGTACATGCTGGCCAGGTTCAGTTGCGCCTTCTTGTCGGCCGGGTTCCTGGCGGCCAGCGCTTCGGCGGCCTTGACCGCTTCGCCGGTCTGGCCGGCCTCGGCGTAGGAGGCCATCAGCAGCTGGTTCCAGCTGTCCTTCGGCTCGGGCGAGGCGGCGATGGCAGCCTTCAGCACCGGAATGGCCTCGGCATACTTTTCGGTCTGGTACAGGGCCTGGCCCTTGATCACCAGTTCTTCGGGCTTCTGCGACTTGGACTCGGCGAAGTACTTGTCCAGGTTGGCCAGGCCTTCGGCGTACTGCTCGTCCTGCAGCTGCAGCTGGGCCAGCATCAACATCGCCTGGAGGTGGCCGTTGTTGTCCAGCTGGTTCAGGGCGATGGCCTGCTGCAGGTACTGCTTGGCGGCGGCGTTGTCGTCCAGGTTGTAGGCCGCCTGCGAGGCGAGCTGGTTGGCGACCGCCTTGTCGTACTCGTTGGCGCCCTCGGCGGCGATGATCTCATCGGCCAGCTTGCGGGTCTCCTCGTACTCTTCCTTGTTGTAGGCGGCGAACAGCTTCTGCAGCTTGCCGTTCATCTTCGAGGACGACTTGCCGTTGGGTTCCTGGCGGGTTGCCTCCGGATACAGCACCTCGGCCTTGGCCGCACCGCGGCTGCGACGTTCGCCACCGCGGTCGGACGAGCGTGCCTGGGCGGCAGCATCGGCAACCACGACACCACCAAGCACGGTCGCGATGAGGACGGAAAGCAGGGCCTGCTTATGGCTGCGGGAGATCATGGGTCACCTCGATGGAACCGCGGGGGCGGGGCTGTAGACGGGCTGTCTGTGGGGACAGAGCCGCCAAACGTAACAGAAAAATTTTGACGGAGAAATCACTTCCGATGCTGTATTGCACCAATGTCCAGGGCCCCGGACGCTCATGTCCACGGATCAACCGCAGCGTGGCGTGCGTCCGGACTGCCGCGCCTGGCGGTAGACGGGTTCCAGCACGGCCACGTCGCGCTGCAGTTCGCGGATCCGGTTGGTCGGGTCCGGGTGGGTCGACAGCCACTGCGGGGGACGCCCGCCGCCGGCCGCCATCATGTTCTGCCACAGGTCCACGGCCTGGGCGGGATCGAATCCGGCCTGGGCCATCAGCCGCTGGCCGACCACATCGGCCTCGCTTTCCTGGGTGCGCGAGCCAGGCAACAGGATCAGTCCCTGTGCGCCCATGCCACCGAACTGGTTGACCGCGCTGGCCGCGGTATCGCCGTAGGCGGCGCCGGCCAGTGCGCCGATTATGCCCAGGCCCAGCTGCGTGCCCTGCTGGCGGGTGAGGCGCTCCTCGTGGTGCCGCGAGATCACATGGCCGATCTCATGGCCGATCACCGCGGCCAGCTGGTCCTGGTTCTTCGCCACCGTGAAGATGCCGCTGTTGAGCCCGACCTTGCCGCCGGGCAGGGCGAAGGCATTGGGTTCCTTCTCGACGAACAATGCCGTTTCCCAACGTACGTCCCGGTATTGTTGCGGCAGCTCGGCGACCAGCGCGTTGACCACGCATTGGACATACGCATTCTGGCGGGCGTCCCTGCTCAGGGTCTGCCTGGCCTTGGTTTCGGCGAAGGCCTGCGCACCGAGCTGGTCCAGCTGCTGTGGGGAAATCCCGCCCACGACCTGACGGCGCCCGGTGGGCGAAGTGGTGGTCGCGCAGGCGCCGAGCAGCAGGGCGATGGCGGCGCCGAACAGCAGCGGTTTCATGGCGTACTTACCCTCATTCATGCAGGCAGTGTGCGAGTGCCCGGCTTAAATTTCCGTCAACCTGCGACGCGCTTACTGGAGCCCGAAAAACACCAGTGCCGTCAGTGCGATCGCGTTGTTGAGCGTATGCGCGCCGATCGCCGCCCACAAGGTCCCGGTGCGGCGGTACAGCCAGGCGAAAGCCACGCCCATGCCGCCATAGACCAGCCACAGCTGCAGGATTTCCGGCAGCCCGTTGCCGCTGGTCCCGGGAATCTCGTGGATGAACGCGAAGGCCGCGCCACTGAGCAGCATCCCCAGCCAGGGCCGGCCCGCCGCCCACAGACGCCCGAACAGCACCCGCCGGAACAGCAGTTCCTCGTAGGCCGGGGCCAGGAACACCGCGAAAACCACCAGGAACACGGGGTAGTGGGCCAATGCCTGTTCCATCAGCGGCAGATTGGTCGGTACCGGCTCGATGCCGAACTGCTTGCCGATCCAGCTGATCAGGCTGCTGCCGGCGAACACCGCGGCGGCCACCAGCAGGGTCCAGCCCCAGGTGGAACCACGGCGGACAGCGGCGTGGGAAGCGGCACGTTCGGCCTGCGAGGCGGGCCGGCGCCAGAAATACAGCACCAGCGCGGCAAGGCCTGTGGACACCAGTGCGATCAGCATCTGCGCCAAGGCACCGGGCTGGCCCAGCTGCGAACCCAGCTGCGCCGCATCCGGCGCTCCACCGCCTTCGCGTGCGAGCGCCATGCCGACCTCGAAACCGCGCCACAGGCCCCAGGCCAGGCCGCAGGCCAGGCTCAGGCCCAGCAGGATGCAGGCTGCCAGCAGGATATCCAGTCCGAAGCCCAGCAGTGGCGAACCCGGGCGGGACGCGCGGGGTGCGGCAGGCGGGACGGACAGCGGAACCGGTGGGGGTGCGGACATCGTGATCCTGCGGCAGCAGCGGAAGTCGTGGGCAGGCGCCAGCTGCGGCCCCTGCCCGTGTTGCCGGATTGTGTCAGATATCCAGATTGGTGACCTTCAGCGCGTTGTCCTCGATGAAATCGCGGCGCGGTTCGACCACGTCGCCCATCAGGGTGCTGAAGATCTGGTCGGCGGCCACGGCATCCTCGATCCGCACCTGCAGCAGGCGGCGGGTATCGGGGTTGACCGTGGTGTCCCACAGCTGCTCCGGGTTCATTTCGCCCAGACCCTTGAAGCGCTGGATCTGGCGGCCCTTCTTGGCTTCCTCCATCAGCCAGGCCTGCGCCTGGGCGAAGCCGGTGACCTCGGCCGAACGGTTGCCGCGGTTGATGGTCGCGCCTTCGCGGATCAGGCCGTGCAGCAGCTGCGACGCCTGGTGCAGCGGACGCAGGTCGCCGGATTCGAATGCCGCCAGCGGCAGCACCTGGATGTGTTCCTCGCCCATGTGGCGACGCGTGACCAGCACCGCGGCTGGACGCTGTTCGGTGGGCTCCTGCAGGACCAGGCTGAAACGCGGCGTGCCCAGGCTGCCCTGGTTCAGGCGCTTGGCCAGCGCGTCCAGGCCTTCGCCGGCGGGGGCGTTGCGCAGGTGCTCAAGGTCCATCGGGGTGAAGTCGACCAGGGCTTCGAGCAGGCTGCGATCGTAGCGATGGGCGTTGCGGTCGATCGCGTCCTGGGCGCTGGCGTAGGTCATCAGCAGCTTCTCGAGCGCGACCCCTTCGATCGGCGGTTCGCCACTGGCCGGGATCAGCGAAGCGTTTTCGACCGCGTTGTTGGCCAGGTAGGCATCCAGTGCCGGATCGTCCTTCAGGTACAGCTCGGTCTTGCCCTGCTTGATCTTGTACAGCGGCGGCAGTCCGATGTAGACGTAGCCGCGCTCGATCAGCTCCGGCATCTGCCGGTAGAAGAACGTCAGCAGCAGCGTGCGGATGTGCGCGCCGTCGACGTCGGCGTCGGTCATGATGATGATCTTGTGGTAGCGCAGCTTGTCCGGGTTGTACTCATCGCGGCCGATGCCGGTACCCAACGCGGTGATCAGCGTACCGACCTGGTCGGAGGACAGCATGCGGTCGAAGCGTGCGCGTTCCACGTTGAGGATCTTGCCGCGCAGCGGCAGCACTGCCTGGTTCTTGCGGTTGCGGCCCTGCTTGGCCGAGCCGCCTGCCGAGTCGCCCTCGACGATGAACAGTTCCGACAGCGCCGGATCCTTTTCCTGGCAGTCGGCCAGCTTGCCGGGCAGGCCCGCGATATCCAGCGCACCCTTGCGGCGGGTCAGATCGCGTGCCTTGCGCGCGGCCTCGCGGGCGCGGGCGGCGTCGACGATCTTGCCGGCGATGGCCTTGGCTTCGTTCGGGTTCTCCTGCAGGAATTCCTCAAGGCGCGCGCCGAAGGCATTTTCCACGGCCGGGCGCACGTCGGAGCTGACCAGCTTTTCCTTGGTCTGACTGGAGAAGCTCGGGTCCGGCACCTTCACCGACAGCACCGCGATCATGCCTTCGCGCATGTCGTCGCCGGTCAGACTGATCTTGGCCTGCTTGGCGATGCCGTTCTGCTCGATGTAGTTGTTCAGCACGCGGGTCAGGGCGCCGCGGAAGCCGGCCAGGTGGGTGCCGCCGTCCTTCTGCGGGATGTTGTTGGTGAAGCAGTACATCGTTTCCTGGTAGGAATCGGTCCACTGCAGCGCCACCTCCACGGTGATGCCGTTGTGCTCGCCGCTGACCGCGATGACGTTCGGGTGCAGCGGGGTCTTCAGCTGCGCCAGATGTTCGACGAAGCTCTTGATGCCGCCTTCGTAGTGGAAATCGTCGCGACGGCCCTCGCCACGTTCGTCGGCCAGGATGACCTTGACGCCCGAGTTGAGGAACGAGAGTTCGCGCAGGCGCCGCGCCAGGATTTCGTAATGGAACTCGACGTTGCCGTGGAAGGCCACGGTCGAGGGCCAGAAGCGCACGGTGGTACCGCGCTTGCTCGTGGTACCCAGCTGCTTCAGCGGGCCGACCGCGGCACCGTTGCTGAATTCCTGCTGGTAGTGGAAACCGCCCTGGAACACATCCAGCAGCAGCTTCTCCGACAGCGCGTTGACCACGCTGACGCCCACGCCATGCAGGCCGCCGGACACCTTGTAGCTGTTGTCGTCGAACTTGCCGCCGGCGTGCAGGACCGTCATCACCACCTCGGCGGCGGACACCTCGCGGCCGAGCTTCTGGCTCATCTGCTCGTGCTTGCCCACCGGGATGCCGCGGCCGTTGTCCGACACCGATACCGAGCCATCGGCATGGATCGTCACCAGCACGTTGTCGGCATGGCCGGCCAGCGCTTCGTCGATGGAGTTGTCGACGACTTCGAACACCATATGGTGCAGGCCGGTGCCATCGTGGACATCGCCGATGTACATGCCGGGACGCTTGCGGACAGCCTCCAGGCCTTCAAGGGCGGTGATGCTGTTGGCGTCGTAATTGCCGTTGCTGGCCGGAGTGTTCTGTTCTTCGCTCATCGCGCTTGCCGTTGGCTCCACAGGTCACGCGCCGGCCCGGAGGTCGGGGCGTGAGTAAAGAGGGGATCGTTGAAAGTATACCAGCCGGGCCATTACCCACCCGGAACCGTCATTGACGGACCTGGATGGCACCGTGTTCCACGTGGAACACGGCAGCCGGGTGCAGGCGTTCTTCAAGTACCGCAGGGATCTCGGTGGCGGTAATGAAAACCTGCGCGGGGGTTGCGGCCAGCAGCTGCAGTACGCGTTGCTGGTGGTGCCGGTCCAGTTCCGCCCCCAGGTCGTCCAGGGCGATCACCGGCCATTCGCCCCGCTGGGCCGCGTAATCGTCCGCCTGGGCCAGCAGGCAGGCCAGGGCAGTGAGCTTGGCCTGCCCGCGCGACAACGCATCCCGGCCGGGGATTTCCCCGTAGCCAACCGACCAGTCGGCCCGGTGTGGCCCCACCGAGGTATGACCCACGGTGCGGTCGCGCTCGCGGGACAGCAACAACGCGTCGGCCAGCGACATCTCGTGCCGGCGCCAACCGGGTTGCAGCTCCAGGCCCTGCAACTGCAGCCCTGGCGCCAGATCCGCGGCGATGGCCACCGCACGTTCCTGCAGGCGATCGAGGTACTGCTGCCGCCGCGAGGCCAACGGAACGCCGGCTTCAGCAAGCTCGTGATCCCAAGCATCGAGCTGGCGTGGCGCCGCCCCGGCCTTGAGCAGGGCGTTGCGCTGCTTGAGCGCACGCGTGTAACGGCGCCACAGGGGAAGAAAGTCAGGTTCCACGTGGAACAATCCCCAATCGATGAAGCGCCGGCGCGGTTCGCTGCCACCGCTGACCAGTGCATGGCTGCCGGGCTCGAAGGTCACCACCGCCAGCGCCGCGCACAGCGACCCCAGCTGCGCCACATCCTCTCCATCAAGACGGCCTTTCCAGGCCTGCCCGCCATGGCGCAGGCCGGCGCGCCGGACCCGTTCCCCACCGGCAGCCCCGGCACGTTCCTGCCATTCGACGAAGACGTCCAGGGCCTCGGCGCCCTTCTGCACCAGTCCATCGCGGACCCGCCCCCGGAAGCTGCGGCCGTAAGCCATCAGGTGCAGGGCTTCGAGCAGGCTGGTCTTGCCGGCCCCGTTGTCCCCCGTGATCAGGTTGATCCCCGGGCGGGGAGCCAGTTCCACGGAATCGAACCGGCGGACGCGGTTCAGCGAGATACGGACGATGTGCATTGATGCTCGGGAGTAGAAGCAACGCCCAGGCATTGCATCCGGGGCAGGATCGGCAGCTTAAAGCATCCACCCGTCGAACCGGGCACCGGGCCAGCACCGCGGATCTAGACACCACGCCGTCTCCGGATCCTGTGCGTCGAGGGTGGGGTGCCCGTTGGCATCCTGTGGATAAATTTGCTGGGTATTGCCCCGAAATCGCTTGCCCACAGCTATCCACAGGCTCTTCCCCGGCTTTTCCATAGGGGTTTCAGCATACTAATTCCATTTAAAAACAACAATATAGCTGTGTTTTACATGAAATCCAGCCCTACCATCACCACCAAGCTTCTGATTTATTCCTAGATTTAAAGCTCTAAGGGCTCGCAGGAACAATGTTGGAACGGCAATCCGTCTTCCAGTTCGGGACGCAATGGGGAATTGAAAGCCGGCGCCAACCTGCGAAACCGCGCGGTCATGACCAGGATCCTTCCAGGATCGAAGGTGGGCCCGTGTAGTTCAGTTCCACGTGGAACTCCCTTTGGGGCAGGCAATCGCCAGGCGAAAAAAAGCCCGGCACTGCCGGGCTTATGTTCCACGTGGAACCAGAACTGTCACAGACGCAGCGGCATGACCACATGCCGCGATTTCTCGCTGCTGGCTTCACGCACCAGGGCCGAGGAGTTGGAATCGCGCAGCAGGATGACGATGTGCTCGTCGCGCAATGCCGACAGCGCATCGAGCAGGTAGTTGACGTTGAAGCCGATAGCCAGGTCGCTGACCTGGGTTTCCGCCTCAATCTCTTCCTGCGCTTCTTCCTGCTCGGGATTGTGCGCACTGATCTTCAGCTGGCCCGGGGTGACCTCGACGCGGACGCCGCGGTACTTCTCGTTGGACAGGATGGCTGCACGCTGCAGCGACGCACGCAGGGTTTCACGGTCCACCTTCACTTCGCGGTCGGCGCCGATCGGAATAACCGCTTCGTAATCCGGGAAACGGCCGTCGATCAGCTTCGAGGTGAAGGTGACATCGTCGCGCTTCACCCGGACGTGGCTGCGGCCGACTTCCAGCTCCACCTCGCGGTCGCCCCCCTCGAGCAGGCGCTGCAGCTCGGTCACGC
The DNA here is from genome assembly GCF_030345315.1 of Stenotrophomonas sp. 17(2023). Taxonomy (NCBI): domain Bacteria; kingdom Pseudomonadati; phylum Pseudomonadota; class Gammaproteobacteria; order Lysobacterales; family Lysobacteraceae; genus Stenotrophomonas; species Stenotrophomonas sp. 17(2023). Next base: position 2,245 of record NZ_CP128405.1, on the reverse strand, counting down.
CCTTGCGCGGCACGATGATCTGGCGCTTGGAACCGGTGCTGTTCTCCAGCGCGGTTTCGCACAGGGCCAGGCGGTGGCCGTCGGTAGCCACGCAGCGCAGCAGCTGGTCGCGCAGGTCGAACAGCAGGCCGTTGAGGTAATAACGCACGTCCTGCTGTGCCATCGCGAATGCGGTGCGCTCGATCAGTTCCTTCAGTGCCGACTCCGGCACCGCCACGCGCTCGGTGGCCTCGACTTCATCCACCGACGGGAAATCGTTTGCCGGCAGCGTGGCCAGCGTGAAGCGGCTGCGCCCGGCCTGCACTGTGATCTTCTCGCCGGTCTGCGACACGGTCACGCGGCTGCCGTCGGGCAGGGCGCGGACGATCTCGAACAGCTTGCGTGCCGGAATCGTGGTTTCGCCGTCCTGCGCATCCTCGACCGCGATGCGGGAAACCATCTCCACTTCCAGGTCGGTACCGGTCAATGACAGCTGGCCGCCCTGCACCTGGACCAGGAAGTTGGCCAGAACCGGAAGGGTCTGACGGCGTTCGACCACGTTGACGACCTGCGCCAACGGCTTGAGGAAGGCTTCGCGCTGCAGTGTGAAACGCATGTGGTTTCGTGCCCCTATGCTTTTAAAGATGTGGGTTAAATCAAAAGCTTGGTGGTGCTGGTAGAGCCAGATTTGGTTTAAAACACACCCAAGTATTTGTTTTTAAAGGATTTCATTGCGTTGAAACCCTCTGTACTACTGGCCCGGAACGGGTGGGGAAAGTTGTGGATAACCTGGCGCCGATCCGGAACCGCATTTTTATCCACAGCTTCCCCAATGTCTGCCCCCGAATGATGCACCGTTTTGTGCGATGACGCCTGCATGGCGCCGATGCATCATCTGCCGGCCCTGCTGCCTGGCCGTTCCCGGTGCCCCGATGACTCACTCACTCAACTTGCGGATGAGCTTGTCCCAGTCCTCGCGCAGCTTGCCGTCCGTCTCCATCAGCGTGCGGATCTGGCGGCATGCGTGCAGGACCGTGGTGTGGTCGCGGCCGGCGAAGGCGTCGCCGATTTCCGGCAGGCTGTGCTCGGTCAGCTCCTTGGTCAGCGCCATCGCCACCTGGCGCGGGCGCGCCAGCGAACGGGTCCGGCGCTTTGACAGCAGGTCCTTGATCTGCAGGCCGTAGTAGTCGGCCACGGTCTTCTGGATGTTGGGGATGCTGATCGCCTGCTGCTGGGCGCGCAGCAGGTCGCGCAGGGTTTCCTGGGCGAACTCGGTGGTGATCGCGCGGCCGGTGAAATTGGCGCGCGCGGTCAGCGTGTTGAGCGCGCCTTCCAGGTCGCGCACGTTGGAGCGCATCTTCTTGGCGATCAGGAACGCCACGTCATCGGGAATCTCGGCGCCGCGTTCGCGCGCCTTGGCCAGCACGATGGCCGCGCGGGTCTCGAAATCCGGCGGTTCGATCGCCACCGACAGACCCCAGGCCAGGCGCGACTTCAGCCGCGCTTCCAGGCCCTCGACTTCGCGCGGGTAGCGGTCGCAGGTCAGGATGATCTGCTGCTTACCGTCGAACAGCGCATTGAAGGTGTGGAAAAACTCCTCCTGGGTGCGGTCCTTGCCGGCAAAGAACTGGATGTCGTCGATCAGCAGCGCGTCCACCTGCTGGAACTGGCGCTTGAACTGGTCCATGGTCTTTTCCTGCAGCGCCCGGATCATGGCGCTGAAGAACTGCTCCGAACGCAGGTACAGCACCCGCGCGGCCGGGTTGGCCTGGCGCATCGCGTTGCCGGCGGCCAGCATCAGGTGGGTCTTGCCCAGGCCGGTGCCGCCGTACAGCAGCAGCGGGTTGTGCGCGCGGTCGCCGGGCTTCTGCGCCGCCTGGAAAGCGGCGGCCAGGCCCAGCTGGTTGCTGCGGCCCTCGACGAAGTTGGCGAAGGTGTAGTGCGCGTCGAGGTTGCCGTTGAACGGCACCACCGGCGCGGCCGGCGCCATGCTGGCGGCCGGGGCCAGGGCGGCCACCGGTTCGACCGCGCGCGGGCGCGAACCGATTTCCAGCTGCACGTCGGTGATGTCGGCGAAATAGCGCAACAACTCCTGGATGCGCGCCAGGTAGCGCTCGCGCACCTGGTCGACGATGAAGGCGTTCGGGGCGTACAGCACCATGCTGTCGGCGCGGTGGTCGGCCTGCAACGGCTTCAACCAGGTGTGGACATCTTCGGGCGGGAACTCCGCTTCCAGACGTTCGATACAACGGGACCAGGCATCCAT